>NZ_JBITBX010000003.1:121140-501736 GCF_044452725.1 Actinoplanes sp. NPDC051859
GAGTCGCCTATCCGCGAGTCGGAGTCGCCTATCCGCGAGTCGGAGTCGCCTATCCGCGAGTCGGAGTCGCCTATCCGCGAGTCGGAGTCGCCTATCCGCGAGTCGGAGTCGCCTATCTGTGCGCCGGAGTCGCTCGTGGACGTGGCGGAGTCGTCGGCGGGTGTGGACGAGCCGCACGTGCGCGGAGAGGAGCCGCGGTGATCGCGCTGGTCCGCATGCGCCTGGCCGGTTTCGTCCGGGGCGGTCGCGCCTTGCCGCCGCTGCTGGCAGGTCTGGTCCTGCTCGGCGTTCTGCATGGCGGCGGGCAGTCCACGGCAGCGGCCGCCTATGGCTACTCCGCCGCGGTGCTCTTTCCCGTCTTCGCCTGGTTGACCAAGGTCGTCCTCGACACCGAGCCCGACGTGCAGCGGCGGCTCGCCCGGGTTGCGGTGGGGCCCATCCGGGAGTCCCTTGCCGGCGCGGTGACCGCTTTGCTCACCGGATTGCTGCTCACTGCGGCGGCCCTGATCGCTCCGCTCCCGTTCGGTGCCATTCGAGGGCCCGAGCCCGGGTCGGCTGAGCCCTCGACGGCCACCGGCGCGGTCCTCGGTCTGCTGGCTCACCTGGTGGCACTCGCCGCCGGTGTGGGGCTGGGAGCGCTAGGCAGCCGGGCGGTGACGCGGACGGTCCGGGCCGGCGTGACAGTGCTCGCGGTCGGATCGGTCCTCGGCATCGTGCTGGGCCTGCGCGACTCTGTAGCGCCGTGGCTGGTGCCGCCGGTGCTGGCCTTCGCCCGCGCGCTGGGCCGGGTGCCCGTGCCTGCCTTCGGGACGTTCTGCCTCCTCGCCGCCTGGGCATTGGCGTGGTGTGGGGCGGTCTTCGGGACGTACCTGTGGCTGCGTCGGCACCGTGCTTGACCTTGCCGGTCGGAGGATCAGCCGGGAGCGAGGAGGCAAAACTCGTTGCCCTCCGGGTCGGCCATGACCGTCCACGCGACCTCGACCGGGTCAAGGTCGATGGGGGTGGCGCCGAGTGCCCGCAGTCGGGTTGCCTCGACCGTCAGGTCGTCACCCGGATAAGGCCGCACGTCGAGGTGGACGCGATTCCACCCGGTCTTCATGTCGGGTGTGCGGAGGAACTGCAGATAAGGACCGACGCCCTGGGCGGAGCGGAGCACCGCATGGTGGTCGGTCACCTTGTGCAGGGTCCAGTCCATTGCGGCACCCCAGAATTGGGCCATGGCTCGTGGATCCCGGCAGTCGACCACCACCGTGGCGATCGGCCCGGTTTCCGGCAGGAGCGAGTCCAGCACGCAGAATTCGTTGCCTTCCGGATCGGCCATGACCGTCCACGGGACATCGCCCTGGCCCACGTCGGCGAGTGTCGCGCCGAGCTCCCTCAGCCGTGCGACCGTCTCCGCCTGCTGGGCCGCCGAGGTGGTGGCGAGGTCGACGTGCACCCGGTTCTTTCCTGCCTTGGGTTCCGGGGAGGCGATGAGATCAATGCAGACGGCGACGGGGTCGGGGTAGCTGAAGCCCGCTGGTTCGAGGTTGGTGACGCCCGGTCCTTCGCTGCTGAGGTTCCAGCCCAGTGCCGCTGCCCAGAAGCTGCCCAGCGCTGATTCGTCGTGGGCCTTCATGTTGATCTGCACTAGCCGCGTCGCCATGTCGACGATGCTAGTGACGCCGAAGCCAGACCGGGGTCCCTCGGGTTCGGGGGCCGATTTGGTGTGTGCGGCGGGTACGCGTACTCTTCGGTGTTGAAGTTCCACCCATAGACCGCTGGTCGTCGCAGTCACCGTTTCAAGACGGGGGTTGTGGCCGAAGGTCCCGCAGCAGGCGGGCGACCCGCGCAGGGAGAACGGCTCGTGTTCATGCCGGCGTCTCGTTACGCCCATGTCCGCCCCGTGCGCCCTGCGCCGGGGCGTTTCTCGTGTTTCGGGTCCGCGAACAGTTCCAGCGGATCTTGAGCATTGAGAGAGGAGGGACATGGCGGACAAGCCGGTCCGGGCCGATAAGGCCACTGCCGTCGCCGAGCTCACCGAGCAGTTCCGGAACTCCTCGGCAACCTTGCTGACCGAGTACCGCGGTCTCACGGTTTCCGAGATCACTGAGCTGCGGCGATCGCTGGGCAACGAGACCAAGTACTCCGTGTCGAAGAACACGCTCGCGAAGCGGGCTGCGACCGACGCGGGCATCGAGGGCCTCGACGAGCTCTTCGCCGGTCCTACCGCGCTCGCCTTCGTCAGCGGCGACCCGGTCGAGGCGGCCAAGGGCCTTCGGGCCTTCGCCAAGGCCCACCCCGTCCTGGTGATCAAGGGCGGCGTCTTCGAGGGCAAGGCCATCACGGCCGCCGAGGTGGGCAAGATCGCCGACCTCGAGTCCCGCGAGGTGCTGCTGGCCAAGCTGGCCGGCGCCATGAAGGGCAACCTGACCAAGGCTGCGGGCACCTTCCAGGCCCCGCTGGCCCAGGTCGCACGCCTGGCGGCTGCACTGCAGGACAAGCGCGCGCAGGACGGTTCCGCCGAGGCCTGATCCGGCCTTACGCGGACTTCGACTTACATTCACCAAAGCTAAGAAAGGTTGCCTGATATGGCGAAGCTCAGCACCGACGAGCTGCTCGACGCGTTCAAGGAAATGACCCTGATCGAGCTCTCCGAGTTCGTGAAGCAGTTCGAAGAGGTCTTCGAGGTCACCGCCGCCGCTCCCGTCGCGATGATGGCTGCCGGTGGCGCGGGCGGCGACGCTGCCCCGGCCGAGGCCGAGAAGGACTCGTTCGACGTCGTCCTCGAGGCCGACGGTGGCAAGAAGATCCAGGTCATCAAGGTCGTGCGCGAGCTGACCGGCCTGGGCCTCAAGGAGGCCAAGGACGCCGTCGAGGCCGCCCCCAAGGCGATCCTCGAGGGTGTCAACAAGGAGAAGGCCGAGGAGGCCAAGGCCAAGCTCGAGGGTGAGGGCGCCAAGGTCACCCTCAAGTGACCTGACGCTTCACGCTTTTCTCGCCACAGGCGGGGGCCCGGAATGGGTCCTCGCCTGTGCGTTTTCCGGTAGGCGGTGCCGGCCCGTCGGGCCGCTGTCCAGGGGTCGGACACCCGACGGACAATTGCCCTGACCAGGAGTAATTCCCGCGGTCGGGCGACTATGCCGCGTCCGGCAAGGGACGGCACAGGTCCGACCCGCGGCGCAACCCTTGACTGTGTGTCCGACGACAGGCACGCTGACATCAGCAAGTTTCCGCGCTTGCGACAGCCGACCTGTGGGTATGCCTGCTTATGCCGGGTCCCGCAGACTGGCACCGAGGAAGATACGCCGCGTTTTGAGCGGCCCCGCACGAGGCACTGACCTTGGAAGCGCAGGTCAGCGACCTTCGGGGCACGTTCCGCAGGCTTCCTCCGGTGTGGGCTGGACAGCGGTTAGCCGAGCGGCTACACTGCTAGTTTGCGCTGCCTTCTGCCTTGAGCCCTGCAGGGACATCCATCCGGATGACTTCCTGGGGGTTCATTGGAGTGCCCAGAGCGGTAACCAGCGGTTAGCAGCGCAGACAGTTGCACCAGCAGCTCAGCCGCATCAGCAGCACCGGTCCTCGGAAGGACGCATCTTGGCAGCTTCCCGCCCTGCGAAGACCAGTCGTACGTCGAGCGCTTACGCTCCCCGCCGTATCTCTTTCGGCAGGATCACCGAGCAACTTGAGGTCCCCAACCTCCTTGCCCTCCAGACGGATTCCTTCGACTGGTTGGTTGGCAACGAGGCGTGGCAGGCCCGATCGACGGACGATCCGCATGCCCTGTCGGGCCTCGCAGAGATCCTCGAAGAGATCAGTCCCATTGAGGACTTCTCTGGCACCATGTCGCTGTCCTTCTCCTCCCCGCGCTTCGACGAGGTCAAGGCCTCGATCGAGGAGTGCAAGGAGAAGGATCTGACCTACTGCGCACCGCTGTTCGTGACCGCGGAGTTCACCAACAACACCACTGGCGAGATCAAGAGCCAGACGGTGTTCATGGGTGACTTCCCGATGATGACCCCCAAGGGGACGTTCATCATCAACGGCACCGAGCGCGTCGTGGTGAGTCAGCTCGTCCGCTCGCCGGGCGTGTACTTCACCAAGGAGCCGGACAAGACCTCCGACCGCGACCTTTCCAGCGTCAAGGTCATCCCGAGCCGGGGTGCCTGGCTCGAGTTCGACATCGACAAGCGCGACACCGTTGGTGTTCGCATCGACCGCAAGCGTCGGCAGGCCGTCACGGTCCTGCTGAAGGCGGTCGGTTGGTCGGCGGACCAGATCCGCGAGCGGTTCGGCTGGTCCGAGCTGCTCATGACGACGCTCGAGAAGGACCACATCGCGGGGCAGGACGAGGCCCTCCTAGACATTTACCGCAAGCTCCGCCCTGGCGAGCCCCCGACCCGGGAGAACGCGCAGACCCTGCTCGACAACCTCTTCTTCAACCCGAAGAGGTACGACGTCGCCAAGGTCGGTCGCTACAAGTTCAACAAGAAGCTCGACATCGATGTCCCGATCGTCCGGGGCACGCTGACCGAGGAAGACATCGTCAAGACCGTGGACTACCTGTGCCGGCTGCACGCCGGTGAGGAAGGCTACGAGCCCGACGACATCGACCACTTCGGTAACCGGCGCCTGCGTACGGTCGGCGAGCTGATCCAGAACCAGGTCCGGGTCGGCCTGTCCCGCATGGAGCGCGTCGTCCGCGAGCGCATGACCACGCAGGACGTCGAGGCGATCACGCCGCAGACGCTGATCAACATCCGCCCGATCACGGCGGCGATCCGCGAGTTCTTCGGCACCTCGCAGCTGTCGCAGTTCATGGACCAGACCAACCCGCTGGCGGGCTTGACCCACCGGCGCCGGCTGAGCGCGCTCGGCCCCGGTGGTCTGTCCCGCGAGCGGGCTGGCTTCGAGGTCCGCGACGTGCACCCGTCCCACTATGGCCGGATGTGCCCGATCGAGACCCCGGAAGGCCCGAACATCGGCCTGATCGGTGCCCTCTCGACCTTCGCGCGGGTGAACCCGTTCGGCTTCGTCGAGACGCCATACCGCAAGGTGGAGAACGGCGTCGTCACCGACGAGGTCCACTACCTGACCGCGGACGAGGAAGACCGGTTCATCAAGGCGCAGGCGAACGCCACGCTCGCCGCCGACGGAACGTTCGCCCAGGACCGCGTCCTGGTCCGCCGTAAGGGCGGTGAGGTCGACTACGTGCCCGGCACCGACGTCGACTACATGGACGTCTCGCCGCGGCAGATGACCTCCGTCGCGACCGCGATGATCCCGTTCCTCGAGCACGACGACGCGAACCGCGCGCTCATGGGCGCCAACATGCAGCGTCAGGCAGTGCCGCTGGTCAAGGCCGAGGCGCCGCTGGTCGGCACCGGCATGGAGTACCGCGCTGCGGTCGACGCCGGTGACGTGGTCGTGGCCGAGGTCGGCGGTCTGGTCGAGGACCTGTGTGCCGACTACGTGACGGTGCACCAGGACGACGGCCACCGCCGGACCTACCTGCTGCACAAGTTCCGTCGCAGCAACGCCGGCTCCTGCGTCAACCAGAAGCCCGTCGTCTTCGAGGGCGACCGGGTCGAGGCCGGCCAGGTCATCGCCGACGGTCCGTGCACCGACGAGGGGGAGATGGCCCTCGGCCGTAACCTCCTGGTCGCGTTCATGTGCTGGGAAGGCCACAACTACGAGGACGCGATCATCCTGTCGCAGCGCCTCGTGCAGCAGGACGTCCTCACCTCGATTCACATCGAAGAGCACGAGGTCGACGCCCGTGACACCAAGCTCGGCCCGGAAGAGATCACCCGCGACATCCCCAACGTCAGCGAGGAAATGCTCGCCGACCTGGACGAGCGCGGCATCATCCGGATCGGTGCCGAGGTCGTGCCCGGCGACATCCTGGTCGGCAAGGTCACGCCCAAGGGTGAGACCGAGCTGACCCCGGAGGAGCGGCTGCTCCGCGCGATCTTCGGTGAGAAGGCCCGGGAAGTCCGGGACACCTCGCTGAAGGTGCCGCACGGCGAGACCGGCACGGTCATTGGCGTCCGGACGTTCTCCCGCGAGGACGGCGACGAGCTGCCCCCGGGCGTGAACGAGCTGGTCCGGGTGTACGTCGCCCAGAAGCGCAAGATCCAGGACGGTGACAAGCTCGCCGGACGCCACGGCAACAAGGGCGTCATCTCCAAGATCCTGCCGGTCGAGGACATGCCGTTCCTGGAGGACGGCACCCCGGTCGACATCGTGCTCAACCCGCTCGGTGTGCCCTCGCGAATGAACATCGGTCAGGTCCTGGAGACCCACCTCGGGTGGATCGCCAAGACCGGCTGGTCGGTCGAGGGCGACGACGCCGACTGGAAGCGGCAGCTGCGGGCCATCGAGGCGCACGAGTCCCCCGCGGACTCGAACACCGCGACCCCGGTCTTCGACGGCGCGCAGGAGGAGGAGATCAAGGGTCTCCTCGAGTCCACGCTCGTCAACCGGGACGGCAAGCGGCTGGTCAACGGCGACGGCAAGGCGCAGCTCTTCGACGGTCGCTCCGGCGAGCCGCTGCCCGACCCGATCTCCGTCGGCTACGTCTACATCCTCAAGCTGAACCACCTGGTCGACGACAAGATTCACGCTCGGTCGACCGGCCCGTACTCGATGATCACGCAGCAGCCGCTGGGTGGTAAGGCGCAGTTCGGTGGTCAGCGGTTCGGTGAGATGGAATGTTGGGCGATGCAGGCCTACGGCGCCGCTTACGCGCTGCAGGAGCTGCTCACCATCAAGTCCGACGACGTCCTGGGCCGCGTGAAGGTCTACGAGGCCATCGTCAAGGGCGAGAACATCCCGGAGCCGGGTATCCCCGAGTCCTTCAAGGTGCTTCTCAAGGAACTGCAGTCGCTGTGCCTGAACGTTGAGGTGCTCTCCAGCGACGGTGTGGCCTTGGAGATGCGCGAGACGGACGACGAGGTCTTCCGGGCCGCGGAGGAACTCGGCATCGACCTGTCCCGGCGCCCGAACGAGGGCGTCAGCAGCGTCGAAGAGATCTGACGGACGGCGCCCCGGGTGGTGTGACCACCGCCCGGGGCGCCCCCGCCGCCTGGAATTTATCCGAGCAACGAAACACGAGGGATAGTCCAAGTGCTCGACGTCAACTTCTTCGACGAGTTGCGCATCGGCCTTGCTACCGCTGACGACATCCGGCAGTGGTCGCACGGCGAGGTCAAGAAGCCCGAGACGATCAACTACCGCACGCTCAAGCCCGAGAAGGACGGACTCTTCTGCGAGAAGATCTTCGGTCCGCAGCGGGACTGGGAGTGCTACTGCGGCAAGTACAAGCGGGTCCGGTTCAAGGGCATCATCTGTGAGCGCTGCGGCGTCGAGGTGACCCGGTCCAAGGTCCGCCGTGAGCGCATGGGCCACATCGAGCTGGCCGCGTCGGTCACGCACATCTGGTACTTCAAGGGTGTGCCGAGCCGGCTGGGCTACCTGCTCGACCTGGCTCCCAAGGACCTCGAGAAGATCATCTACTTCGCCTCGTACGTGGTCACGAGCGTGGACGCCGAAGCGCGTCACCGCGACATGTCCACCATCGAGAACGAGATCTTCGCCGAGAAGCGGCAGTCCGAGAACAGCCGTGACTCCGAGATCGAGAAGCGCGCCGCCAAGCTCGAGCAGGACCTGTCGGAGCTCGAAGCCGAGGGTGCCAAGGCCGACGTGCGCCGCAAGGTCAAGGAAGCCGGCGAGCGCGAGATGCGCCAGATCCGGGACAAGGCCCAGCGCGAGATCGACCGCCTCGACGAGGTGCTCGACACCTTCCGCAAGCTCGACGTGAAGCAGCTCGTCACCGACGAACTGCTCTACCGCGAGCTGCGGGACCGCTTCGGTGAGTACTTCACCGGCGGCATGGGTGCCGAGGCGATCAAGGCGCTGCTCGAGAACATGGACCTGGACGCCGAGGCCGAGCTGCTGCGCGAGATCATCCGCACCGGCAAGGGCCAGCGGAAGATCCGTGCGCTCAAGCGGCTCAAGGTCGTCGCCGCGTTCCTGAACACCCGGAACTCCCCGCTGGGCATGGTCCTGGACTGCGTCCCGGTCATCCCGCCGGACCTGCGCCCGATGGTGCAGCTCGACGGTGGCCGCTTCGCGACCTCCGACCTGAACGACCTGTACCGCCGGGTGATCAACCGGAACAACCGCCTCAAGCGTCTGATCGACCTCGGTGCCCCCGAGATCATCGTGAACAACGAGAAGCGGATGCTGCAGGAGGCCGTCGACGCACTGTTCGACAACGGTCGCCGCGGCCGGCCGGTCACCGGTCCGGGTAACCGCCCGCTGAAGTCGCTCTCCGACATGCTCAAGGGCAAGCAGGGTCGCTTCCGGCAGAACCTGCTCGGTAAGCGTGTCGACTACTCCGGCCGTTCCGTCATCGTCGTCGGCCCCCGGCTCAAGCTGCACCAGTGCGGCCTGCCGAAGCAGATGGCGCTGGAGCTGTTCAAGCCGTTCGTGATGAAGCGTCTGGTGGACCTCAACCACGCGCAGAACATCAAGTCGGCCAAGCGGATGGTCGAGCGCCAGCGCCCGGTCGTGTGGGACGTCCTCGAAGAGGTCATCAGCGAGCACCCGGTGCTGCTGAACCGCGCGCCGACGCTGCACCGCCTGGGCATCCAGGCCTTCGAGCCGCAGCTGGTCGAGGGCAAGGCGATCCAGATCCACCCGCTCGTCTGTACGGCGTTCAACGCCGACTTCGACGGTGACCAGATGGCGGTCCACGTGCCGCTGTCCGCCGAGGCGCAGGCCGAGGCGCGGATCCTGATGCTCTCGTCGAACAACATCCTCAAGCCGGCCGACGGCAAGCCGGTCACCATGCCCACCCAGGACATGGTCATCGGGCTGTACCACCTGACCCACCTGACGCCGGGCGCGAAGGGTGAAGGCCGGGTGTTCAGCTCGGACGCCGAGGCACGGATGGCGTTCGACAACGGCGAGCTGCACCTGCAGGCGCCGGTCAGGATCCGGCTCCGCGAGGTCATCGGTGTCGACAACGGTGCCGGCAAGGCCCCGTGGGAGGCTCCGGAGGACTGGACCCAGGACCAGCCGCTGCTCGTCGAGACCACCCTGGGCCGGGTGATCTTCAACGAGACGCTGCCGCCGGGCTACCGCTACGTCAACTACGAGATCCGCAAGGGTCAGCTCTCCGCGATCGTCAACGACCTCGCCGAGCGCTTCCCAAAGGTCGCCCTGGCCGCGACCCTGGACGCGCTCAAGGAGGCCGGCTTCCACTGGGCCACCTGGTCCGGTGTGACGATCGGTATGGGCGACGTCATCGGTCCCCCGCGCAAGCCGGAGATCATCGCCCGCTACCAGGGCGAGGCGGACCGCATCGACAAGCAGTACCAGCGGGGTCTGATGACCGCCGAGGAACGTCGCGGCGAGCTCATCGACATCTGGACCAACGCGACCAAGGAAATCTCCAAGGAGATGGAGACGGCGCTGCCGCAGGAGAACCCGCTCTGGGTGATGATCAACTCCGGCGCTCGCGGTAACCTCCTCCAGCTCCGGCAGATCGCTGCGATCCGTGGTCTGGTGGCCAACCCCAAGGGCGAGATCATCCCGCGCCCGATCACCTCGTCGTACCGCGAGGGCCTGACCGTTCTGGAGTACTTCATCTCCACGCACGGTGCCCGTAAGGGTCTCGCTGACACCGCGCTGCGGACCGCCGACTCGGGTTACCTGACCCGACGTCTGGTGGACGTGTCGCAGGACGTCATCATCCGCGAGGAGGACTGCGGCACCGAGCGCGCGATCCCGATGGCGGTGGGCGAGCGGGAGGCCGACGGCACCCTGATCGTGCACAAGCACGCGGAGACCGGCGTGCACGCCCGGACCCTGGCCGACAACATCGACGACGCGCAGGGCAACCGCGTGGTGTCGCGTGGTGACGACCTCAACTCGATCCTGGTCGACAAGCTTGTCGCCGCCGGTGTCGAGAACGTCCGGGTGCGCAGCGTCCTGACGTGCGAGTCGAAGCTGGGCGTCTGCGCGGCCTGCTACGGCCGGTCGCTGCCGACCGGCAAGTCGGTCGACATCGGCGAGGCGGTCGGCATCATCGCCGCCCAGTCCATCGGTGAGCCGGGTACGCAGCTGACGATGCGTACCTTCCACACTGGTGGTGTCGCGGGTGAGGACATCACCCAGGGTCTGCCCCGTGTGCAGGAGATCTTCGAGGCCCGCGTCCCGAAGGGCAAGGCGCCGATCGCCGACACCCCGGGCCGCATCCGGATCGAGGACGGCGAGCGTTCGCGCAAGATCGTCGTCATCCCGGACGACGGCAGCGAGGAGATCGTGTACGACAAGATCTCCAAGCGCGTGAAGCTGCGGCCGAACGTGCACGACGGTGGTCACGTCGAGGTCGGCGAGAAGCTGACCGAGGGCACCATCGACCCGCACGAGCTGCTGCGCATCATGGGCCCGCGCGCGGTCCAGGTCCACCTGACCAATGAGGTCCAGGAGGTCTACCGCTCGCAGGGTGTGCTCATCCATGACAAGCACATCGAGATCATCATCCGCCAGATGCTCAAGCGGGTGACGGTCATCGACTCGGGTGCCGCGGAGTTCCTGCCGGGTGTCCTGGTCGACCGCGCCCTCTTCGAGTCGGAGAACCGCCGACTCGTGGGCGAGGGCGGCGAGCCCGCCGCCGGTCGTCCGGTCCTCATGGGTATCACCAAGGCCTCGCTGGCGACCGACTCCTGGCTCTCGGCGGCCTCCTTCCAGGAGACCACCCGGGTGCTCACCGACGCGGCGATCAACTCGCGCAGCGACTCGCTGGTGGGCCTCAAGGAGAACGTCATCATCGGTAAGCTCATCCCGGCCGGTACCGGTATCTCCAAGTACCGCAACATCCGGGTCGAGCCGACCGAGGAGGCGAAGGCCAAGGTGTACTCGATGACCGGGTACCCCGAGACCGACTACGGCTTCGGGCCGGCCAGCGGGCAGGCTGTGCCGCTGGACGACTTCGACTTCGGGTCGTACCGCTAAACAACGCACCACGGGTGGGGCGGTCGCTGACAGCGGCCGCCCCACCCGTGTTTCATGGGTCGATCTGCTCTTGCGGCGGGAGAAGGCCGAGCTGCGGAGGATAGTGCGGCAGAGCGGCTCTCAGGGAGCCTGCGGCCAACGGAGGGACCGGGGGAGATGGGCGGGTTGACCCGCCACGGACTGCGCTGCGCTGAAGGATCGGTAGTCCGCTAGTGCGGTGTACCGCGAGTGTTGCAAGTCTTGCGCTCGCGGCAGTGGGCTGTGTCTCGCCTCATCCGTTGGTGAGACACCGACTCGGTGTCTGCTGGAGCGCCGACGGAGACGTCGACCAGGTGCTGGCGCCGACCAGGAAATGGAAATTCTGTGCGCTGGAATGGACAGTAATGCGATTTCCTGCACAGGAAAATGTAATCGCCAGGCCGTTCAGCACGTGATCTCAATGCGCCAAGCCGAAGCCGATGCCGCACTTTCCTGAGGCCTGAAACCGTTGGCTGGTAAGGGTTTGAGTCAATGCTGTTGGGCGTATCCGTTCGGTCGTCGTCGGCCTGCGGTCACCTGTAGGCGTCTGCGAGGTCCTGTGTCGAGACCGGACTGCTTTGCGGATTGCCGCACGTTGGACACGGCTATCGCTGGGTTTGAGAATGGCAATTTTTCTGAGATTTACATCACAGTTGCCCGCTGTGAGAGGTCCGGTCAGCGAGCCATCCTGCTGGCAGGAAAGGCGAAAACCGGGCTGACTGGGGTGCTCGAGCGGGGGGATGCCGGTAAGGATGGGGGAGTGAGTGTGTTCACCGCGCCGCCGCGCCACCCGATGGACCCCGACCCGGTGCCTTCGACGAAGGCACGCGCCGTTTTTGCCCTTGGGCTGGCCGGTTTGTTGACCGGCCCGCTGGTGGGCGGAGTGATTCCCGCCACGCTGGCGCTGCTGCTTGGTCGGCAGGTGCATCGCGAGCAGTGGGTGGCCGAGGGTTACCTGACCGGGGGTAAGTGGCTGCACCGCGGCCGCCGGATGGCCTGGGTGGGCATCGTGTTCGCCGTTACCACCCTCGTGATCACCGTGATCGCCGCGTTGTTGCACCTCGCGGGCGCGCCGGGTCAGGACTTCGCTCCCGGCACCAACTGACGCCGGGCGCGGCTGCGGCTCGCCCGTGCGGGTGACAAGCTGGGCCCATGACGTATTACCCGTCCGGTGGACCAACGCCGGCCGTGCCGCCGCCACCGCACGACGGCGCGTGGACGCCGGGCCGGGTCGACCGGGTCGCCGGCACCGATTACGGCCTGGTCCAGCTGCAGGTCGTGCCGGCGATGTCTGGGCAGGCCACGGGCTCGTTGATTGCGGGGATCGCGTCGATTCTGGTGTCCCTCCTGGTGCTTTGCTTCGGCGCCGTTGGTGCTGAGGACGGCTGGGGCGTGTTAGCCGCCGGGGCGTTTGCGCTGCTGTCGGGGCTGCTCGGCGTCGGGGCGATCGTCACCGGCGTTCTCGCCATGCGCCAGATCCGAAGTTCAGGACAGGGCGGGCGGCTGCGGTTCAAGGGGCGCGGCGTCGCGGTGGCGGGCTGCTCGTGCGGTGCGGTCGGAGCGGGGATCGCCGTCCTGTCGGTCGCCGTCAGCGCCCTGCTGGGGGCGTCTTAGTGAGCTGGCTCGCAGTGTTCGGAGGATCGCTCGGCAGGACCGATAGCCCGCCCGGTACAGTTGAACGTGCGGAGGTATCCGACCGTGTCTCGTGGGGGTCATTTTGACCCGTGGGGATGTGGTGGGTAATCTTCTTCCTCGTGCCTGGGCTCGCCCGGGCAAGTCGTGCGTGCGCCCTTAGTCGTAGGCAAGACGAACAAGAAGATCAGGGCAGCAACGCCGGGCTTGACGAGCCCGACACAAACAACCCGCCGCGTGTTCGAACGGACGCGCCGGGAAACCGTGAGCTGGGCGACACGCCCGACCGCGGGTGTGGGAGTCCCGCCAGGGACTGCCTGCACACAAGGCATAACGAGACGGTGCGGCCGCTAGAAAACGGCGGCCGAAGGGAGCGGAGAAACCCGGTGCCCACGATCCAGCAGCTGGTCCGCAAGGGCCGCCAGGCGAAGACGAGCAAGACCAAGACGCCGGCGCTGAAGGGAAGTCCCCAGCGGCGCGGCGTGTGCACGCGCGTGTACACCACCACCCCCAAGAAGCCGAACTCTGCGCTGCGCAAGGTCGCTCGTGTGAAGCTCAGCAGCCAGATCGAGGTGACCGCGTACATCCCGGGCGTCGGCCACAACCTGCAGGAGCACTCGATCGTGCTCGTGCGTGGCGGTCGTGTGAAGGACCTCCCGGGCGTCCGCTACAAGATCGTCCGCGGTTCGCTGGACACCCAGGGTGTCCGCAACCGCAAGCAGGCCCGCAGCCGTTACGGCGCGAAGAAGGAGAAGAGCTGATATGCCGCGTAAGGGCCCTGCTCCGCGCCACCCTGTGGTTGCGGACCCGGTTTACAACTCGCCGCTGGTCACCCAGCTGGTGAACAAGATCCTGGTCGGCGGCAAGCGTCAGCTCGCCGAGCGGATCGTCTACGGCGCCCTCGAGGGCTGCCGCGAGAAGAACGGCACCGACCCCGTGGTCACGCTCAAGCGCGCCATGGACAACGTCAAGCCGACCCTCGAGGTCCGCAGCCGCCGTGTCGGTGGCGCGACCTACCAGGTGCCGGTCGAGGTCCGTACCCCGCGGCAGACCACGCTCGGCCTGCGCTGGCTGGTCCAGTACTCCAAGGCCCGCCGCGAGAAGACCATGATCGAGCGGCTGCAGAACGAGCTGCTCGACGCCAGCAACGGCCTCGGTGCTGCGGTCAAGCGGCGCGAGGACACCCACAAGATGGCGGAGTCCAACAAGGCCTTCGCGCACTACCGCTGGTAAGACCCCCGTTACCGGCCCGGCGACCGCCGGGCCGGGACGCTGGTTTCATCGGCCTTTTCCGCGGAATCCGCGGAATTCAAGGTCGACCTGACGACGAAGAGTAGGGATTGCAGTGGCTGCCGCAGACGCGCTCGCCAAGGTTCGCAACATCGGCATCATGGCGCACATCGACGCTGGTAAGACCACGACGACCGAGCGCATCCTGTTCTACACCGGCATCACGTACAAGATCGGTGAAGTCCACGAGGGCGCGGCCGTCATGGACTGGATGGAGCAGGAACAAGAACGCGGTATCACCATCACTTCCGCCGCCACCAAGTGCGAGTGGAAGGGTCACACGATCCAGATCATCGACACGCCTGGCCACGTCGACTTCACGGTCGAGGTCGAGCGGTCGCTGCGTGTGCTCGACGGTGCGGTCGCGGTCTACGACGGTGTCGCCGGCGTCGAGCCGCAGACGGAGAACGTCTGGCGGCAGGCGGACAAGTACAACGTCCCGCGCATGTGCTTCGTCAACAAGCTCGACCGGACCGGCGCGGACTTCTTCCGCTGTGTCCAGATGATGATCGACCGGCTCAACGCCACCCCGCTGGTGCTGCAGATCCCGATCGGCCTCGAAGGCGACCACATCGGTGTCGTCGACCTGATCGGCATGCGCGCCCTCACCTGGCGCGGCGAGACCGCCAAGGGTGAGGACTACGCGGTCGAAGAGATCCCGGCCGACCTCGCCGAGTCCGCCGCTGAGTGGCGCGACAAGCTCATCGAGACCCTGGCCGACGTGGACGACGCGGTCATGGAGAAGTACCTCGAAGGCGAAGAGGTCTCCCAGGACGAGATCAAGGCCGCCATTCGGCGGGCCACGATCGCCAGCAAGGCCAACCCGGTTCTCTGTGGCTCGGCGTTCAAGAACAAGGGCGTGCAGCCCATGCTCGACGCCGTCATCGAGTTCCTGCCGTCGCCGCTGGACATCCCGGCCATCGAGGGCACCGCGACCGATGGCGAGACGCCGATGAGTCGTAAGCCCTCGAACGACGAGCCCTTCTCGGCCCTGGCGTTCAAGATCCAGACCGACAAGCACCTCGGCAAGCTGACCTACGTCCGGGTCTACTCCGGCACGCTCGAGACCGGCACCCAGGTGGTCAACTCCACCAAGGACCGCAAAGAGCGGATCGGCAAGATCTACCAGATGCACGCGAACAAGCGTGAGGAGCGCACCACCGCGCAGGCCGGCGACATCATCGCCGTCCAGGGTCTGAAGCAGACCACCACCGGTGACACGCTCTGCGACCCGGCCAAGCCGGTCATCCTGGAGTCGATGACCTTCCCGGAGCCGGTTATCCAGGTCGCCATCGAGCCGAAGACCAAGTCGGACCAGGAGAAGCTGGGCACCGCGATCCAGCGCCTGGCCGAGGAGGACCCGACCTTCCGCGTCTTCAACGACGAGGAGACCGGTCAGACGATCATCGCCGGCATGGGCGAGCTCCACCTGGACATCCTGGTGGACCGCATGCGCCGCGAGTTCAACGTCGAGGCCAACATCGGTAAGCCGCAGGTGGCGTACCGCGAGACCATTCGCGGCACGGTGGAGAAGTACACCTACGTCCACAAGAAGCAGACCGGTGGCTCCGGCCAGTACGCGAAGGTCGTCGTCAACGTCGAGCCGCTGTCGCTCGAGGCTGACGGCCCCACGTACGAGTTCGTCAACGCAGTGACCGGTGGCCGCATCCCCAAGGAGTTCATCCCCTCGGTGGACCACGGCGCGCAGGACTCCCTGCAGTACGGCGTCCTCGCCGGCTACCCGCTGGTCGGCGTGAAGTTCACGCTGGTCGACGGCCAGTACCACGAGGTCGACTCCTCCGAGATGGCGTTCAAGATCGCCGGCTCGATGGCGATGAAGGAAGTGGCTCGCAAGGCCGACCCCGCGCTGCTCGAGCCGATGATGTCCGTGGAGGTCACCACTCCCGAGGACAACATGGGCGACGTCATCGGCGACCTCAACTCCCGCCGTGGCATGATCCAGTCGATGGAGGAGCGTCACGGCGCCCGCGTCGTCAAGGCCCTCGTGCCGCTCTCCGAGATGTTCGGCTACGTCGGCGACCTCCGGTCGAAGACTGCTGGCCGGGCTAGCTACAGCATGCAGTTCGACTCCTACGCCGAGGTTCCGCAGGGCGTGGCGAAGGAGATCATCGCTAAGGCCACTGGCGCCTGACGCGTTGAGGCGCATGCGGTCCGTCGAGGACCGCACGCGCACGAGCAGTCGACAGAGTCCTAATCGCCTTATCGGGCGTGCCGGGCGACAGAAGAAACCCCAGTCCACAGGAGGACACCAGTGGCGAAGGCGAAGTTCGAGCGGACTAAGCCGCACGTCAACATCGGCACCATTGGTCACATCGACCACGGTAAGACGACGCTGACTGCGGCCATCACGAAGGTACTGCACGACGAATACCCGGACCTGAACCCGTACACCCCGTTCGACGAGATCGACAAGGCGCCTGAAGAGAAGGCCCGTGGTATCACGATCTCGATCGCGCACGTCGAGTACCAGACCGCGGCGCGGCACTACGCGCACGTGGACTGCCCCGGCCACGCTGACTACATCAAGAACATGATCACCGGTGCTGCGCAGATGGACGGCGCGATCCTGGTGGTTGCCGCGACCGACGGCCCGATGCCGCAGACCAAGGAGCACGTGCTCCTGGCCCGCCAGGTCGGCGTTCCGTACATCGTTGTCGCCCTGAACAAGAGCGACATGGTCGAGGACGAGGAGCTCCTGGAGCTCGTCGAGCTCGAGGTCCGCGAGCTGCTCAGCACCTACGAGTTCCCGGGCGACGACCTGCCGGTCGTGCGTGTCTCGGCGCTCAAGGCGCTCGAGGGCGACCCGGAGTGGACCGGCAAGCTCATGGAGCTGATGAACGCGGTCGACACCGCGATCCCGCAGCCCGAGCGTGAGACCGAGAAGCCGTTCCTCATGCCGATCGAGGACGTCTTCACGATCACCGGTCGCGGTACGGTCGTCACCGGCCGGGCCGAGCGCGGCATCCTCAAGCCGAACGAGGAGGTCGAGATCGTGGGTATCCGCGAGAAGTCGACCAAGACCGTTTGCACCGGCATCGAGATGTTCCGCAAGCTGCTCGACGAGGCCCGCGCGGGCGAGAACGTCGGCCTCCTGCTGCGCGGTATCAAGCGCGAGGACGTCGAGCGCGGCATGGTCGTGGTGAAGCCGGGCTCCAGCACTCCGCACACGGAGTTCGAGGGCCAGGTCTACATCCTGTCAAAGGAAGAGGGCGGCCGTCACACGCCGTTCTTCCAGAACTACCGCCCGCAGTTCTACTTCCGCACCACGGACGTCACCGGCGTCGTCACGCTGCCCGAGGGCACCGAGATGGTCATGCCGGGCGACTCCACCTCCATGTCGGTCAAGCTGATCCAGCCGATCGCCATGGAGCAGGGCCTGAAGTTCGCGATCCGTGAGGGTGGCCGCACCGTCGGCGCCGGAACGGTCACGAAGATCAACGTCTGATTGAGGATCGCCTCCGCCGACTCCCTCGCGCAGTGATGTGCGACTCAAGAGTGGGCGGAGGCGACCCCCAACGGTGACCCCGATTAGCTTTGCCGCGATCGATACGGCATACTAGTCAGGTTGCGTCCGCGCAGGGTGGTTGGCGGCCTTAGCAATGTGACTGCCTCGGCAGTTTGGCAGCTAGCCACCCTCGCCCGGTGTCCGGCGTGTGTAAGCGCCGCCGGTCGCCCCGATCCCGACGGATGGGGTTGCTCCCCTGGAGCTGCTCCGCGGGCATGACCGCTCCAGATCCTTGGGGCGGAGCCTGGTTCCACAGCGCGACACGCCCGACCGCGGGGGTCGGACAACGCAGGATCAACGGTCCTGCGGGCATGCGAGGGCCACCGCTTTCGCACGTAGCGGCATCGAGAGAAGGAAACAGAAGCCACCATGGCGGGACAGAAGATCCGCATCCGGCTCAAGGCCTATGACCACGAGGTCGTCGACTCCTCGGCACGGAAGATCGTCGAGACGGTGACGCGGACCGGGGCGCAGGTCGCAGGCCCGGTGCCGCTGCCCACGGAGATCAACCGTTTCTGCGTGATCCGTTCGCCGCACAAGTACAAGGACTCGCGCGAGCACTTCGAGATGCGCACGCACAAGCGTCTGATCGACATCATCGACCCGACTCCGAAGACGGTCGACTCGCTCATGCGCCTCGACCTGCCGGCTGGCGTCGACATCGAGATCAAGCTGTAGGGACCGGACAATGGACAGGCAAGTGAAGGGCATCCTGGGCGCCAAGCTCGGCATGACCCAGGTCTGGGACAACAACAAGGTCGTCCCGGTAACCGTGGTGCAGGCCGGCCCGTGCGTCGTGACCCAGGTCCGCACCCCTGAGGCGGACGGCTACTCCGCGGTGCAGCTGGCGTACGGCCAGATCGACCCGCGCAAGGCGAACAAGCCGGAGAGTGGACACTTCGCGAAGGCGGGCGTTTCACCGCGCCGCCACATCGTGGAGCTGCGCACCACCGACGCGGGCGATTACGCGCTCGGCCAAGAGGTCACCGTTGAGGCGTTTCCGGTCGGCGTGCCGATCGACGTCACCGGTAAGACCAAGGGCAAGGGCTACGCCGGTGTCATGAAGCGGCACGGCTTCCACGGCCTCAAGTCGAGCCACGGCGTCGAGCGCAAGCACCGCTCGCCCGGCTCGATCGGCGCGTGCGCCACCCCCGGCCGAGTGTTCAAGGGCACCCGGATGGCGGGCCGCATGGGCGGCAAGCGCTTCACCGTGCAGAACCTCACGGTGCAGGCGGTCGACACCGAGAACAACCTGCTGCTCGTCCGTGGTGCCGTTCCCGGCCCCAAGGGCGCGCTGATCCTGGTCCGTTCGGCGGCGAAGAAGAAGGGTGGTGCCAAGTGAGCTCGGTTGACGTGATCAACGCCGAGGGCGCGAAGGCCGGCTCAGTCGAGCTGCCCGACGACATCTTCGACGTGCAGGCGAACATCCCGCTGATGCACCAGGTCGTCGTGGCTCAGCTGGCGGCGGCCCGGCAGGGTACGCACAAGGCGAAGACCCGCGGCGAGGTCGCCGGCGGCGGCAAGAAGCCGTACAAGCAGAAGGGCACCGGTCGCGCCCGTCAGGGCTCGATCCGCGCGCCGCAGTTCACCGGCGGTGGCGTCGTGCACGGTCCCGTGCCGCGTGACTACAGCCAGCGGACCCCGAAGAAGATGAAGGCCGCCGCTCTGCGTGGCGCCCTCTCGGACCGGGCCCGCGACGGTCGGGTGCACGTGGTCGAGGCGTTCGTCGCCGGCGAGACCCCGTCCACGAAGGCCGCGATCGCCACGCTGCGCAAGGCGACCCAGTCCGCCAAGGTGCTGGTCGTGCTGAGCAGCTACGACGAGATCAACTGGCTGTCGCTGCGGAACGAGGCGACCGTGCACCTCATCGAGGCCGGTCAGCTCAACACGTACGACGTGCTGGTCGCGGACGAGGTCGTCTTCACCAAGGAAGCGCTCGAGGAGTTCCTCGGCGTTCCCGCAGCGGCCTCCGAGGAGGGGAACAAGTGAGCACGATCGCCGACCCGCGCGACATCATCATCGCGCCCGTGGTCTCCGAGAAGAGCTACAGCGTTCTCGACCAGAACTGGTACACGTTCCTGGTCCACCCGGACGCCAACAAGACCGAGATCAAGATCGCGATTCAGCAGATCTTCGATGTCCGTGTGCTGACGGTTAACACCATCAACCGCCAGGGCAAGCGCAAGCGCACCAAGACGGGCTTCGGTCAGCGCAAGGCGACCAAGCGTGCCCTGGTGAAGCTGGCTGACGGTGACCGCATCGAGGCCTTCGGCGGCCCGGTCAGCTAAGGGGTTGTGAATCATGGGTATCCGTAAGTACAAGCCGACCACGCCGGGCCGTCGCGGCTCCAGCGTGGCGGACTTCGCCGAGATCACCCGGTCGACGCCGGAGAAGTCTCTGCTCGCCCCGCTGCCCAAAAAGGGTGGTCGCAACGTCCACGGCCGCATCACCACGCGGCACCAGGGCGGTGGACACAAGCGGCAGTACCGGATCATCGACTTCAAGCGCAACGACAAGGACGGCGTGCCGGCCAAGGTCGCTCACATCGAGTACGACCCGAACCGCACCGCCCGCATCGCGCTGCTGCACTACCTCGACGGCGAGAAGCGCTACATCATCGCGCCGAAGGACCTGAAGCAGGGCGACAAGGTCGAGTCGGGTGTCGGTTCCGACATCAAGCCCGGCAACAACCTGCCGCTGCGCAACATCCCGGTCGGTACGACGGTCCACAACGTGGAGCTTCGTCCCGGCGGTGGCGCCAAGCTCGGCCGCTCGGCCGGTGTCGGCATCCAGCTCCTCGGCCGTGAGGGCGTGTACGCCACGCTGCGTATGCCTTCGGGCGAAATCCGTCGTGTCGACGTGCGCTGCCGCGCCACGGTCGGCGAGATCGGTAACGCCGAGCAGTCGAACATCAACTGGGGCAAGGCCGGCCGCATGCGCTGGAAGGGCAAGCGCCCGACCGTCCGTGGTGTCGCCATGAACCCTGTCGACCACCCGCACGGTGGTGGTGAGGGTAAGACCTCCGGTGGTCGCCACCCGGTTAACCCGGCTGGTAAGCCGGAGGGCCGTACCCGCCGCAAGGGCCAGGAGAGCGACCGCATGATCGTTCGCCGCCGCTACGCCACCCGCAAGCGCGGGTAACGGGAGTTAAAAGATGCCTCGCAGCCTGAAGAAGGGCCCGTTCGTCGACGACCACCTCGTCAAGAAGGTGGAAGTCCAGAACGAGAAGAACTCGAAGAACGTCATCAAGACCTGGTCGCGGCGCTCGACGATCATCCCCGACATGCTCGGGCATACGATCGCCGTGCACGACGGGCGCAAGCACGTCCCGGTGTTCATCACCGAGGCCATGGTCGGGCACAAGCTCGGCGAGTTCGCTCTGACCCGTACGTTCAAGGGTCACGAGAAGGACGACCGCAAGAGCCGCCGCCGCTAAGCAGTCCACGGATAAGAACAAGGGGTTACAGCGATGCCAGTTAAGGGCGACGCTCCGGCGCTTCCGGGCGCGCGGGCGATTGCGCGCCACGTGCGCATCTCGCCGAACAAGGCGCGCCGTGTGATCAACCTCGTCCGCGGTCTGCCCGCGAAGGAGGCTCTCACGGTTCTGCAGTTCGCGCCGCAGGCTGCGAGTGAGCAGGTTTACAAGGTGCTCGCCAGCGCGATTGCGAACGCGGAGAACAACGAGCGGCTCGACCCGGACGCGCTCCTGGTCAGCGAGGCGTTCGTGGACGAGGGTCCGACGCTCAAGCGGTTCCGGCCGCGGGCGCAGGGCCGGGCGTACCGGATCCGCAAGCGCACCTGTCACATCACCGTCGCGGTGGAGGCCGTCCAGGCCACCACTTCGGGCCGTAAGCCCGCGGCGACCAAGGCGGCGAAGGCCAAGGCGGCTCCGGCCACCGAGGCCAAGCCGGCCGAGTCCCAGAGCACGGAAGGTGCCGAGTAATGGGTCAGAAAGTTCACCCCACCGGATTCCGGCTCGGCATCTCCACCGACTGGAAGAGCCGCTGGTTCGCGGACAAGCTCTACAAGGACTACATCGGCGAGGACGTCAAGATCCGCCGGATGATGTCCAAGGGCCTTGAGCGCGCCGGCATCTCCAAGGTGGACATCGAGCGCACCCGGGACCGGGTCCGCGTCGACATCCACACCGCCCGGCCGGGCATCGTCATCGGCCGTAAGGGCGCGGAGGCCGACCGCATCCGCGGCGAGCTCGAGAAGCTCACCGGCAAGCAGGTCCAGCTCAACATCCTCGAGGTGAAGAGCCCGGAGTCGGACGCACAGCTCGTGGCGCAGGGCGTCGCCGAGCAGCTGTCCAGCCGGGTCAGCTTCCGTCGGGCGATGCGCAAGGCCATGCAGTCCGCGATGAAGAACCCGGTCTGCAAGGGCATTCGGGTGCAGGTCTCCGGCCGCCTCGGCGGCGCGGAGATGAGCCGCACGGAGTTCTACCGTGAGGGTCGCGTTCCGCTGCACACCCTGCGCGCCAACATCGAGTACGGCTTCTTCGAGGCCCGCACGACGTTCGGCCGCATCGGCGTGAAGGTCTGGATCTACAAGGGCGACGCCGTGCCGGGTCGCGAGATTGCTCCCGAGGCGCCCGCGCGTCCGCGCCGTGAGCGTGGCGACCGTCCCGAGCGTCCGCGTCGCGGCCGTTCCGGTTCGTCCGGCACGACCGCGGGCGGCACCGAGGCCGGGCGGGCCGCGCAGGCTCAGGCCGCCGAGTCGACCGACACCGCCGCTGCTCCGGCTGCGGCCGAAACGCAGCAGGAGGGCTGACACATGCTGATGCCGCGTAAGCCCCCGAAGGGCTTCCGCAAGCCGCACCACCCGGACCGCCACGGCGCGTCCAAGGGCGGCAATCGCGTGGTCTTCGGTGAATTCGGTATTCAGGCCCTCGAGCCTGCGTACGTGACCAACCGCCAGATCGAGTCGGCTCGTATCGCCATGACCCGGCACATCAAGCGTGGCGGTAAGGTCTGGATCTCGATCTTCCCGGACCAGGCGCTGACCAAGAAGCCCGCCGAAACCCGCATGGGTTCGGGTAAGGGCTCGCCGGAGTGGTGGGTGGCGAACGTCAAGCCGGGACGCATTCTCTTCGAGATGTCGTTCCCGAACGAGACGATCGCGCGCGAAGCGATGCGTCGCGCGATCCACAAGCTCCCGATGAAGTGCCGCATCGTGACACGCGAAGTGGGTGAAAGCTGATGGCAGCGGGCGTTAAGGCAGCCGAGCTGCGGGAACTCTCCGAAGAGGAGTTGATCTCGCGGTTGAAGGAGGCCAAGGCGGAGCTGTTCAATCTTCGCGTGCAGGGCGCGACCGGGCAGCTCGACAATCACCGTCGGCTGCAGGTGGTCCGTAAGGACATCGCGAAGATCTACACGATCATGCGTGAGCGTGAGCTGGGGCTCTCGGCCGCGCCGACTGAGGTGACAGCATGAGTGAGAACACTGCTGCTGAGCCGCGGGCACAGCGCAAGACGCGCGAGGGCCTCGTGGTCAGCGACAAGATGGACAAGACCGTCATCGTCGAGGTCGAGGACCGCGTCAAGCACGCCCTCTACGGCAAGGTTCTCCGTCGCACCCGCAAGCTCCAGGTGCACGACGAGCAGAACGCTTGTGGCGTGGGCGACCGGGTGTCCCTGATGGAGACCCGCCCGCTGTCGCGTACCAAGCGGTGGCGCATCGTGGAGATCCTCGAAAAGGCCAAGTGAGTGCGCTGGGCCGGTGCAAGCCGGCCCAGCCGCCCATCGTTCCGCCAAGCTTCGGCGCAGCTGTTCCGGAGAACTGGCAGACATAGGAGACAGACGTGATCCAGCAGGAGTCGCGACTGCGCGTCGCCGACAACACGGGTGCCCGGGAAATCCTGTGCATCCGCGTACTGGGCGGCTCCGGCCGCCGCTACGCGAGCATCGGCGACGTCATCGTGGCCACGGTCAAGGACGCCATCCCGGGTGCCGGTGTGAAGAAGGGTGACGTCGTCAAGGCGGTCATCGTTCGCACCGCCAAGGAGCGGCGCCGTCCCGACGGCTCGTACATCCGCTTCGACGAGAACGCCGCCGTCATCATCAAGGACGGTGGGGACCCCCGCGGTACGCGCATCTTCGGCCCGGTTGGCCGTGAGCTGCGCGACAAGCGGTTCATGAAGATCATCAGCCTGGCGCCGGAGGTGCTCTGACCGTGAAGATCAAGAAGGGCGACACGGTCGTCGTCATCGCCGGTAAGGACAAGGGCGCCAAGGGCAAGGTCATCGCGGCCTTCCCTCGGCAGGACAAGGTCCTGGTCGAGGGCGTCAACCGCATGAAGAAGCACGAGAAGATCCGCACGACGCAGCGCGGTTCCAAGACCGGTGGCATCGTCACGCAGGAAGCCCCCATCCACATCTCGAACGTGCAGATCGTGGACGACCAGGGCAAGCCGACCCGCATCGGTTTCCGCATCGACGACAACGGCCAGAAGGTCCGCATCGCTCGTAGCACCGGTAAGGACCTGTGATGACTGCCGCCACCGAGACCAAGACTCTGCCCCGGCTGAAGCTCAAGTACCGCGGAGATGTCATCCCGGCGCTTCAGGAGCAGTTCAAGTACGGCAACCCGATGCAGGTTCCCGGCCTGGTGAAGGTCGTCGTGAACATGGGTGTGGGCGAGGCTGCCCGCGACGCCAAGCTGATCGACGGCGCCGTGCGGGACCTGACCACCATCACCGGCCAGAAGCCGCTGGTGCGGCGGGCCACCAAGTCGATCGCGCAGTTCAAGCTGCGTGAGGGCATGCCGATCGGCGCGAAGGTCACCCTGCGCAACGACCGGATGTGGGAGTTTCTGGACCGGCTGCTGTCGATCGCGCTGCCGCGTATCCGTGACTTCCGCGGGCTCGACGGGCGCAAGCTCGACGGGCACGGCAACTACACGTTCGGTCTGACCGAGCAGTCGGTGTTCCACGAGATCGACCAGGACCGGATCGATCGGACCCGGGGCATGGACATCACGGTGGTCACCACCGCCACGACCGACGAGGAGGGCCGGCAGCTGCTCAAGCTCCTGGGCTTCCCGTTCAAGGAGAACTGAGCATGGCTAAGAAGGCGCTGATCATCAAGGCGGCCGCGAAGCCGAAGTTCGCCGTTCGGGCCTACACCCGCTGCCAGAAGTGCGGACGCCCGCACTCGGTCTACCGCAAGTTCGGCCTGTGCCGGGTTTGCGTGCGGGACATGGCCCACCGTGGTGAGCTGCCCGGCGTGTCCAAGGCTTCCTGGTAACCCAAGCTTGTAATACCGCTTCGCCGTAGGCCCGGGCCTCCTGGGAACCCCGGCGAGAAAGGTTGACGAATACCCATGACGATGACGGACCCGATCGCAGACATGCTCACGCGTCTGCGTAACGCCAACCAGGCGTACCACGACAAGGTGACCATGCCCTTCTCGAAGATCAAGGCGAACATCGCCGAGGTCCTCAAGGCTGAGGGTTACATCGCCTCCTGGACGGCTGAGGACCCGGCTGAAGGCGAAGTCGGCAAGCGGCTGGTCGTTGAACTGAAGTACGGCCAGAACCGTGAGCGCAGCCTCGCCGGCATCAAGCGCGTGTCCAAGCCCGGTCTCCGGGTGTACGCCAAGTCCGACGAGCTCCCCCGGGTGCTCGGCGGCCTGGGTGTCGCGATCGTTTCGACGTCCCAGGGGCTGCTGACCGACCGGCAGGCCCGCAAGCGGAGCGTTGGCGGGGAAATCCTCGCCTTCGTTTGGTAACGGAGACTCTGACATGTCGCGAATCGGACGTAAGTCGATCCCGGTCCCGGCCGGCGTCGACGTCACCATCACCGGGCAGACCGTCAAGGTCAAGGGCCCCAAGGGCGAGCTCTCGCACACCGTCGCCGAGCCGATCACGGTCGAGAAGGCGGAGAACGGCGAGCTGAGCGTCAACCGCCCCAATGACGAGCGCAAGGCCAAGGAGCTCCACGGTCTTTCTCGTACCCTGGTCGCCAACATGATCGTCGGCGTCACCGAGGGCTACAAGAAGACGCTGGAGATCAACGGCACCGGTTACCGCGTGACTGCCAAGGGCAAGGACCTCGAGTTCGCCCTGGGCTTCTCGCACCCGGTCAACATCCCCGCGCCGGCCGGCATCACCTTCACGGTGGAGAAGCCGACGCAGTTCTCGGTGGCGGGCATCGACAAGCAGCTCGTCGGCGAGGTCGCCGCGAACATCCGGAAGATCCGCCCGCCGGAGCCCTACAAGGGCAAGGGCGTCAAGTACCAGGGCGAGGTCATCCGCCGCAAGGCTGGAAAGGCAGGTAAGAAGTGACCGCCACGCTGCTCAAGCGCCGCAATGGCGGCGGTGTCGCCTCCAAGCGCGCCGTCGGCAAGGCGCGTCGGCACTTCCGGGTCCGCAAGAACGTCCGCGGCACTGCCGAGCGTCCCCGTCTGGTCGTCACCCGGTCTACGCGCAACATCACCGCGCAGATCGTCGACGACCTCAAGGGTCACACGCTCGTCTCCGCCTCCACGCTCGACGCCTCCCTGCGGGGCACCGAGGGTGAAAAGAGTGCCCTGGCCGCCAAGGTCGGCACTCTCCTCGCCGAGCGCGCGAAGGCCGCGGGCGTTTCCAAGGTCGTCTTCGACCGCGGTGGCAACAAGTACGCGGGGCGTATCGCCGCGCTTGCCGATGCTGCCCGCGAAGCCGGACTCGAGTTCTAGGAGGGAAGACCTATGCCTGGTCAGCAGCGCCGAGGCGGCGGGTCCGGCGGTAACAACGAAGGTGGCCGCCGCGACAACCGCCGTGAGGGCGGCCGCGGTAACGCGCCCGTCGAGAAGACCCCGCACCTGGAGCGGGTCGTAGCGATCAACCGTGTCGCGAAGGTCGTGAAGGGTGGTCGTCGCTTCAGCTTCACCGCCCTCGTGATCGTCGGCGACGGTGACGGCACCGTCGGCATCGGATACGGCAAGGCCAAGGAGGTGCCCGCGGCTATCGCCAAGGGTGTCGAGGAGGCCAAGAAGCACTTCTTCAAGGTGCCGCGGATCGGTGCGACGATCCCGCACCCGATCACCGGCGAAGCCGCCGCGGGTGTCGTGCTCCTGAAGCCGGCCTCCGCCGGTACCGGTGTTATCGCCGGTGGCCCGGTGCGTGCCGTGCTTGAGTGCGCGGGCATCCACGACGTGCTCTCGAAGAGCCTCGGCTCGTCCAACCCGATCAACATCGTGCACGCGACGGTGGCGGCCCTGAAGGGCCTGGAGTCCCCGGAGGCCGTTGCGGCCCGCCGTGGCCTCCCGGTCGAGGACGTCGCGCCTGCGGCCATGCTGGCGGCGCGTGCGGAAGCGGCGGTGCACTGATGGCACGCTTGAAGGTCACCCAGCTCCGGTCCGCCATCGGCCGTAAGCAGAACCAGCGGGACTCCCTGCGGTCGCTTGGGCTGAAGCGGATCAACGATGTGGTGGTCAAGGAGGACCGTCCCGAAATTCGGGGCATGATCTTCGCCGTGAACCACCTCGTCAGTGTCGAGGAGGTCGAGTAATGGCGATCAAGGTCCACCACCTGCGCCCGGCGCCCGGAGCCAAGACCGCGAAGACCCGTGTGGGTCGCGGTGAGGGCTCTAAGGGCAAGACCGCCGGTCGGGGCACCAAGGGTACGGGAGCCCGTAAGAACGTCTCGGCGGCCTTCGAGGGTGGGCAGATGCCCCTCCACATGCGCCTGCCCAAGATGAAGGGCTTCAAGAACAAGAACAAGGTCGTCTTCCAGGTCGTCAACCTGGACCGGCTCGCCGAGCTGTTCCCGAACGGCGGCGAGATCGGCCCGCTCGAGCTCGCCGACGCCGGCGCGGTTCGTCGCGGCCAGCTGGTCAAGGTGCTGGGCTCGGGTGACCTGAACGGCGTGTCGCTGCAAATCTCAGCGCACGCGTTCAGCGAGTCGGCCAAGGAAAAGATCGCAGCTGCCGGTGGTTCCGCCACCGAGCTGTGAGGCTTGCCGGGGGTGCTGGCCCGGGTATCGAACCGATGCCCGGCTAGCGCCCCCGTTGTGGCGTCTGACCAGGCATTTCGTCTGGCCGGGCGACATTGTTCCCGGCCCCGCCGCGTAGCTCTTCGTCCCCGGGTGTTGCACAAGCGGCGACCGTGCCTCACGAGAGGCACGTCGGGCTGTTAAAGTCCGTTCCCAGCCAGGTATATCGGTCGTCCGGACCGATGCCTACCCCCATCCGCCGGTTTCAGGCGGCCACCTCGCGCAGGAGGAAGAAGTTGCTCTCCGCCTTTTCCAGTGCGTTCCGGACGCCTGACCTGCGCAAAAAGCTGCTGTTCACAGTAGCGATCATCGGGATCTATCGGCTCGGTGCCACTTTGCCCAGCCCCGGTGTCTCCTACACCAACGTCCGTAACTGTATGGACGCTATGAACAGCGCCGACGCCGGCGGGGTCCTGAACCTGCTGAACCTCTTCTCCGGCGGTGCGCTTCTTCAGCTGTCGGTCTTCGCGCTGGGCATCATGCCCTACATCACCGCGTCGATCATCCTGCAGCTCCTGACAGTGGTGATCCCGCGCCTCGAACAGCTCCGCAAGGAGGGCCAGTCCGGCCAGGCGAAAATCACCCAGTACACCCGCTACTTGACGCTCGGCCTTGCGGTCCTGCAGTCCGCGGCGTTCGTCGCGCTCGCCCGTTCGGGCCAGCTCTTCGGCGGTGCCTGCCCGCAGGACAACCCGACCCTCGCGATCATTCCGCGCGACACCGGCCTGCCGTACTGGCTGACGCTAACGATGCTGGTCATCACGATGACCGCGGGTACCGGCATGGTCATGTGGCTGGGCGAGCTCATCACCGACCGTGGCGTCGGCAACGGCATGTCCGTCCTGATCTTCACCTCGATCGCGGCTCGCCTGCCCAGCGAAGGCTGGGGCATCAAGGAGGCCAACGGCTGGGGCAAGTTCTGGCTCGTCATTGCGCTCGTCCTGCTGGTCATCGCCGCGGTCGTCTTCATCGAGCAGGCCCAGCGCCGCATCCCGGTGCAGTACGCGAAGCGGATGATCGGCCGGCGGATGTACGGCGGCACCTCGACGTACATCCCGTTGAAGGTCAACCAGGCCGGCGTCGTGCCGGTGATCTTCGCATCGTCGCTGCTCTACCTGCCGAACCTGTACCTGCGGTTCTTCCCGCAGGACCAGCTCAAGGGCTACCAGATCTGGATTCAGCAGAACCTGGTCGACCCGACGAGCTGGATCTACATCGGGTCCTACTTCCTGATGATCATCTTCTTCACGTACTTCTACGTCTCGATCACGTTCAACCCGACCGAGGTCGCGGAGAACATGAAGAAGTACGGTGGTTTCGTACCGGGCATCCGGCCCGGCAAGCCGACCGCCGACTACCTGGACTTCATCCTCAGCCGAATCACCCTGCCGGGTGCGCTCTACCTGGGTCTGATCTCCGTCCTGCCGAACTTCTTCTTCATCTGGCTCGACCAGGACCAGTACGTGAACTTCCCCTTCGGTGGAACCGCGGTGCTGATCATGGTCGGTGTGGGTCTGGAGACGGTGAAGCAGATCGAGAGCCAGCTCATGCAGCGCAACTACGAAGGGTTCCTCCGGTAGTGGCGGCGCGGAGCCGGGGGGCTCTCGCGTTCAAGGTTTGCGAGGCTCGTTCTCACCGAAGCGAGGCGATGTAGGTGCGGCTGGTACTGGTGGGCCCTCCGGGGGCCGGCAAGGGGACCCAGGCTGAGTTCATCGCCGCCCATCTCGCCGTACCGAAGATCTCGACCGGTGACATCTTCCGGGCCAACGTCTCGCAGGGCACCCCGCTGGGGCTCGAAGCGAAGCGCTACATGGACGCGGGCAACCTCGTCCCGGATGAAGTCACCATCAACATGGTTCGGGATCGCCTCGCGGAGCCGGACGCCGGCGACGGCTTTCTGCTGGACGGCTTCCCGCGTACGGTGCCGCAGGCTTCGGCTCTGGACAAGCTCCTGGCTGACCTGGGCACCGCGCTGGACCTGGTGATGGAGCTCGTGGTCGACGACGACGAGGTCATCCGCCGGCTTTCGGGCCGGCGGACTTGCCGCGGCTGCGGCAAAATCTGGCACGTCGAGTTCGACCCCACCAGCAAGGAGAACCTCTGCGACCGGTGCGGGTCCGAGCTGTTCCAGCGGGACGACGACCGGGCTGAGACGATCGCCAACCGCCTCGTCGAGTACGCGGACAAGACGGCACCGCTGGTCGACTTCTACGGCGCCCAGGGCAAGCTGGTGGGGATCGACGCCACCGGGCCGGTCGAGGACGTCACGGTGCGGGCGATTGACGCGCTGCGCTCCTACGGGGGATAGAGCCCACAGCGGCTGACAACGTACGCATAGAAGTTCGGTGTGAGGGCGCTGCTTCGGCGGCGCCCTCGCTGTTTTAGGCTGACGCCCATGCCCCGTAGCAGCGCCCAGGACATTCAGATCAAGACCCCGGAGCAGATCGAGCTCATGCGCCGCGCCGGCCTGGTCGTCGCCGCCGCGCTGAACGCGATGCGGGCGGCGACTGCCCCCGGTGTCTCCACCGGCGACCTTGACGCGATCGCGGAGCAGGTCATCCGGGACCACGGCGCGGTGCCGTCGTTCAAGGGCTACCACGGGTTCCCGGCGTCGATCTGCGCGTCGGTCAACGAGCAGGTCGTGCACGGCATCCCCAGCGCCTCGCAGGTGCTGCGGGAAGGCGATCTGCTGTCGCTCGACTGCGGGGCGATCCTGGACGGCTGGCACGGCGACTCGGCCATCACCATCGGCGTGGGAGAAACCGACCCGGCCCTGCTGCGGATGGCGGAGGTAGCCGAGGACGCCATGTGGGCGGGCATCGCTGCCGCCGCCCGGGGCGCTGCCAACGGCCGCGGCCGGCTGACCGACATTTCCTTCAACGTGGAAAAGACCGTGCGGAAGGCGGCGGCCCGTTACGGCATCGTCGACGGGTACGGCGGCCACGGCATCGGCACCGAGATGCACCAGGACCCGCACGTGCTCAATCACGGCAAGCCCGGTAAGGGCCCTCGCCTGGTGCCCGGCATGTGTCTCGCCATCGAGCCGATGATCACCATGGGCTCGCCGCGCACCCAGGAGCTGAGTGACGGTTGGACGGTGGTCACCCGGGATGGCTCGATGGCGGCGCACGTGGAGCACACCATGGCACTTCTTGAAGACGGCGTGTGGGTCACGACGGCGCCGGATGGCGGCCGTGCCCGCCTCGGCGAGCTGGTGACCGCACGGCAGCCCGCATTGGCCGAGTAAGACTCGCGTTATCCGGGGGCCGCGCGTGGTGACCCGGCCTGGCATGCTGAACGCATGGCTGGGGAAGACATGCGCGCGGGCGACGCGGACCGTCAGGTCGTCGCGGACAGGTTGAAGTCGGCGCTGGACGAGGGGCGCCTCGATCTGCACGAGTACGACGAGCGCCTCCAAGCGGTGTATGCCGCCAAGACGTTCGGCGAGCTCGACGGCCTGACCACGGACCTCCCCGGCACCATCCCCGCCCAGCGCGCCCAGTTGGCGCCGCACGAGCCGACCGCCGTGCCGGTGGTGCCGACCGGTAAAGGCAAGGCCGCAGAGGTGCCTTGGCTGGGTGGCTACGCCGGTGTGGTGCTCATCTGCGTCGTGATCTGGGCGATGTCGTCGCTGGGGTCGGGGGAGTGGCAGTACTTCTGGCCGGGCTGGATGTTGATTCCGTTCATCTGGGCGACCGTCGCGCACTTCCGGGGCCGTAAGGGCTGACGAACTCGCCCGAAACTGCCCGCTTGACCGAATTTGTCGATCGTCGACACACCCGACCCCGGGTTACGGCCACCTCGGTTTGGTGTCGATGCATGGGCGCGCGTACACTGGCTTGCTGGCGCACAGCGTCCACTCCGGCATGTCTTGCAAGCGCTTCTGACAGGCGCCGGAGCCGCGGCTGGTCCGGACCGAACGTGGGTCCGGATGAACGTTGTGAGCCTGCCCCAAGAACCCGATGTCAGGTAGCGGAGGACATGCCAAAGAAAGACGGAGCCATCGAGATCGAAGGCCGAGTGATCGAGCCTCTCCCGAACGCCATGTTCCGGGTGGAGCTCGCGAATGGTCACAAGGTGCTGGCGCACATCTCCGGAAAGATGCGGCAGCACTACATCCGCATTCTTCCCGAGGACCGGGTCGTCGTCGAACTGTCGCCGTACGACCTGACCCGTGGGCGCATCGTCTACCGCTACAAGTAGCAGGGTCACGGGGATCCACATCCCGTCTGACTGAGAGTTAAGGCAAACCGTGAAGGTCAAGCCGAGCGTCAAGCGGATCTGCAACAACTGCCGGGTCATCCGGCGGCACGGGCGCGTCATGGTCATCTGCAAGACCGACGCGCGTCACAAGCAGCGCCAGGGCTGATCCAGCCACTCGCACTGCCAGATCCGCACCACTGAAGAAGCTCGTTCCGGCCGCGGTGTCATCACTCGTGATGGCGCGCGGTCTCACCCCCGGTCGGAGGCCGGGGCCCGCCCGGGCAGGCGGGATGGATGCGGGCACAGACCTCCGTGACATACCTGAGGAGTACGCCCACTTATGGCAAGACTCGTCGGCGTCGATCTGCCCCGCGAAAAGCGGATGGAGATCGCGCTCACCTACATCTTCGGGGTCGGTCGGACCCGCGCCGTTGAGGCGCTTTCCGCGACCGGCATTGACCTGAACAAGCGCGCCAAGGACCTCACAGACGAGGAGCTGGTCCAGCTCCGCGACTACATCGAGGCCAACTTCAAGGTTGAAGGCGACCTGCGCCGCGAGGTCGCTGCGGATATTCGCCGCAAGGTTGAGATCGGCTGCTACGCCGGCATCCGCCACCGTCGTGGGCTCCCCGTTCGGGGCCAGCGCACGCGGACCAACGCTCGCACCCGCAAGGGTCCGAAGCGCACGGTTGCCGGTAAGAAGAAGCCCGGTCGGAAGTAATAGGAGCGCACTGACTTATGCCACCGAAGGCACGCGCAGGGGCCGCAGTCAAGAAGGTCCGGCGCAAGGAACGCAAGAACGTCGCCCACGGGCAGGCGCACATCAAGAGCACCTTCAACAACACCATCGTGTCGATCACCGACCCGACCGGTGCTGTCATCTCCTGGGCCTCGTCCGGCCAGGTGGGCTTCAAGGGCTCCCGCAAGTCGACTCCGTTCGCCGCTCAGCTGGCCGCCGAGGCCGCCGCGCGTCGGGCCATGGAGCACGGCATGCGCAAGGTCGACGTGTTCGTCAAGGGCCCCGGTTCCGGCCGGGAGACCGCGATCCGTTCGCTGCAGGCCGCTGGCCTCGAGGTCGGACAGATCTCCGACGTCACGCCGCAGCCGCACAACGGATGCCGTCCGCCGAAGCGTCGCCGGGTCTAAGGGAGAGATCGAAACATGGCTCGTTACACAGGGGCGGACTGCAAGCGCTGCCGCCGCGAGAAGATGAAGCTGTTCCTCAAGGGCAGCAAGTGCGACGGGCCGAAGTGCCCGTTCGAGTCGCGTCCCTTCCCGCCCGGTCAGCACGGCCGTGGTCGGACCAAGGAGACCGAGTACCTCCTGCAGCACCGCGAGAAGCAGAAGGCGCGTCGCACCTACGGCGTCCTCGAGAAGCAGTTCCGCGGTTACTACGAGGAGGCTGTCACCAAGCCGGGCAAGACCGGTGAGGTGCTGCTGCAGATCCTCGAGTCGCGGCTCGACAACGTCGTCTACCGGGCCGGCTACGCCGCGTCTCGCGACATGGCCCGCCAGCTGGTCAAGCACGGCCACTTCAAGGTCAACGGCGTCAAGGTCGACATCCCGTCGTACCGGGTGAAGGACCACGACATCATCCAGGTCCGCGAGAAGTCGAAGGAAATGACTCCCTTCGTCGTCGCGCAGGCCCAGGCCGGTTCGCGTCCGGTGCCGGCCTGGCTGGAGCCGATCCCGAGCGAGATGAAGATCCTGATCCACTCGCTCCCGGCCCGCGCCGTCATCGACACGCAGGTCCAGGAGCAGCTGATCGTGGAGCTCTACTCCAAGTAGCAACGGTGGCCCGGCGTCCGTGTGGACGCCGGGCACCATCAGATGGCCGTCAAATAGTGGGTGGCCTGACAGAAAGAAGAACAGCGTGCTCATCAGCCAGCGCCCGAGCCTCTCGGAAGAGTCGCTCAGCGAGACCCGCTCCCGGTTCACCATCGAGCCCCTGGAGCCGGGCTTCGGCTACACCCTCGGCAACTCGCTGCGGCGGACCCTGCTGTCGTCCATTCCGGGCGCGGCGGTCACCAGCATCAAGATCGACGGCGTACTGCACGAGTTCACCACCATCCCCGGTGTCAAGGAGGATGTGGTCGAGCTGGTCATGAACGTCAAGGAGCTCACCGTCAGCTCCGAGCACGACGAACCGGTCAGCATGTACCTGCGCAAGCAGGGCCCGGGCGACGTCACCGCCGGTGACATCCAGCCCCCGGCCGGCGTCTCCGTGCACAACCCCGACCTGAAGCTGGCCACCCTCAACAGCAAGGGCCGGCTCGACATGGAGCTCACCGTCGAGCGGGGTCGTGGCTATGTCACGGCCGCGCAGAACAAGAGCGCCGGCGCCGAGATCGGCCGGATCCCGGTCGACTCGATCTACTCGCCGGTCATGAAGGTGACCTACCGCGTCGAGGCGACCCGTGTCGAGCAGCGCACCGACTTCGACCGCCTGATCATCGACGTCGAGTCGAAGGCTTCCATCTCGCCCCGTACCGCGCTGGCGTCGGCTGGCTCGACCCTCGTCGAGCTGTTCGGTCTCTGCCGCGAGCTGGACGAGACCGCCGAGGGCATCGACATCGGACCGTCCCCCCAGGACGCGCAGCTGGCAGCCGATCTGGCCCTGCCGATCGAAGAGCTGGACCTCACCGTCCGGTCGTACAACTGCCTCAAGCGCGAGGGCATCAACACAGTTGGTGAACTCATCGGGAGGACGGAGGCCGACCTTCTGGATATAAGGAATTTCGGTCAGAAGTCGATCGACGAGGTCAAGATGAAGCTCGCCGGAATGGGCCTGGGGCTGAAGGACAGCGCGCCGTCCTTCGACCCGGCGCACGTGGTCGACTCGTTCGGCGACGTGGACTACGACACCGACGACTACCGCGAGACCGAGCAGCTCTGATCTCGCTCGGCCTGAATTAGGAGCAACCGGAAATGCCTACGCCCACCAAGGGTCCCCGCCTCGGCGGCAGCCCGGCGCACGAGAAGCTGCTGCTGGCCAACCTGGCCACGGAGCTCTTCCGGCACGGCAAGATCAAGACCACCGAGACCAAGGCGCGGCGCCTGCGCCCGCTGGCCGAGCAGCTGATCACCAAGGCCAAGCGCGGTGACCTGCACGCTCGTCGTCGGGTGCTGACGGTCGTCAAGGACAAGGACGTCGTGTACGCCCTGTTCGAGCAGATCGCCCCGCGCTACGGCAACCGGCCGGGTGGCTACACCCGCATCACCAAGACCGGCCCGCGCAAGGGTGACGCCGCTCCGATGGCCGTCATCGAGCTGGTCGAGGAGCTGCAGGTCGCGGCGAACACGGCGCCGGCCAAGAAGGCGGCCCGCAAGGCCGCTGCGCAGCAGGACAAGGTCGAGGCGCTCGCCCGCGAGGACGAGACCCCGGCCGCTGCCAAGAGCGAGGCTCCGGAGGCCGACCAGGACGCCGAGCCGCCGGTGAACGCGTCTGGCGACAAGGGCGCCGAGGGCGAAGACACCAAGGCCTGATCAGGCACCGAGCGGCCCGGCACCCTTCGTGGGGTGCCGGGCCGTTTCGCTTTCTTCAGTACGGTTGCCGCCTCCTGCGATGGCGCGGAACGAAGGACCAGGTTTGACCGACACGACTCGCCTCCGCCTCGACATCTCCTACGACGGCGGGGACTTCTCCGGCTGGGCCGCCCAGCCCACCCGCCGTACCGTGGCCGGGGTGCTCACCGAGGCGCTGGGCACGCTCGCCGGCGCCGACGTGCCGCTGGGCCTCACCGTGGCTGGGCGTACGGACGCCGGCGTGCACGCCACCGGCCAGGTGTGCCACATCGAGCTGCCGACGGAGACCTGGGAACGACTGTCCACGTCGCTGCTGCGCCGCCTGGCCGCCCTCATGCCCCCGGACGCCCGGGTCAAGGCCGTGACGCCGGTGCCGGCCACCTTCGACGCGCGTTTCTCCGCGACCTTCCGCCGGTACGAGTACCGGGTCGCTGACCAGGTCTGCGGTGCTGATCCGTTGCGCCGCCACGACACCCTCGGCTGGGTGCGTCCGCTCGACCTGGGTCGGCTCAACGAGGCCGCCGCCGGACTGGTGGGCCTGAACGACTACGCCGCCTTCTGCAAGCGCAAGGAACACGCCACCACCATCCGGGCCATCACCCGCCTCGACTGGCGCCGCGAGCCGGACGGGGTCGCGACGGCCACGGTGCAGGCCGACGCCTTCTGCCAGGCAATGGTCCGCAGCCTGGTCGGCGCGATGCTGTCGGTTGGCGACGGCCGCCGCGATCCGGCGTGGCCAGCCAAGCTGCTCACCCGGCGCGAGCGCTCCAGCGAAGTAACCGTGGCCCCGGCCCACGGCCTGACCCTGGTGGCGGTGGGCTATCCCGACGAATCGGAGTACGCCCAGCGCGCCGACACCACCCGCAACCTGCGCGCCTGACCCTGCCGTGGCCGGCGGTGCGCCGCCCAAGCACCCGTACCATCCGTTGCCGGCGCGGCCTGACGCGCGTCCGTCATCTCGTCATGCTGAGTTCGGCGATCCGGTCGGTCAGGTAGTTCTCGACAAGATCTTTCGTGATCCGAGCGGCGTGCGGGTCATCGTCGGTGACAAGGTTGCCGTCCGGCCGAGAGATGACGCAGTAGACCAGGTAATGCCCCACGGCCTGCCAGCCGGACTGTGCCGGTGCCGCGGCGGCCGGCCCACCCTGCGCCCCGCCCAGCGGCGCGAATCCGCCGCGCCCGGATTCGACCAGCAGCCCAGCATCGTCGCTGAACCGGGCGGCGGCCTTCGCGTCGGGCAGGTCGAGGACGCCTGCAGTCACGGAATAGTCGGCGTACGGTGCGACCATCGCCGCCCGAACCACCTGGTTGCAGCCGCTCTCCCGGAGCATGCCGCCAAGCTCGCCGGTCGTGCCGAGTGCGCATTCGGTGTCGACGTGGGTGAGGGAAATTCGGTAAGGACGTCCGTTCGGCCCCGGCTGCACCTCAGCGGCCGGGAAGATGTCTTGCCCGGTGAACGCCTGCCCAGCGACCCGTGCGCCACCCGCGGTTCCGGGGGGTGCGGAAGACGAGTCGGAGGGGCTCCGCCGTTCCTCGGCGATGACGAAGAACCCGGTAAGCACCACAATCGACGTGACGATCAGCGCGCCGAGGCCGCTCAGCAGCAACTGCAGGGCTTGCTGAGGTTCCGGTGGCAGCCGGCGCGCGGCCGGAGCTGGCGGCACACCGTGGACGCGCGGCCGTGCAGGACGGTCCGGACTCTTGCGCCGGACGCCCGGGTCGGGCTGCACAGCCGGCGCCGGCCGTCCATAGATGCCGGGCGCGGTCCGCGCATTGCGCAGGCCAGGCGGCCGCGACCACAGGCGCCTGGTCGCTGCCTCCCGGTCCGGTGCCGCGAGGTCACGCGGGGGCAGAACGTCGGCGGTGAGGTCCCCGGGGCCGAACTCGGCCGGATCAAGATTGCGCGGCGGCAATTCGGAAGCGCGGGGGTTGTGGCTGTGCGGGGCGGGATCGCGGGGGGTGCGGCTGTGCGGGGCGGGATCGCGGGGGTTGTGGCTGTGCGGGGCGGGATCGCGGGGGTTGTGGCTGTGCCGGGCGGGATCGCGGGGGGTGCGGCTGCGCGGGTCGAGACCGCGGGGGCGGCTGAGGATGCCGAGTGCGGGCAGGGTGGGGCTGGCGGCGAGGACACCTCGGGCTGTTTCGAGGATCCAGTCGGTCAGTGGGACTGGCAGGGTGACTGTGCGACGAGACGAGGCGTGCCGGTGCGAGGTGCGGGTGCCCGAGGTGGGGCGACCGGCGGCCGAGCTGGGCGGGGTGCCGGTTCCAGCCTGCCGGTGCTGGGCGGAGGTGGGTCGTGTCGCGCTGCCCGGGTTCGCGCGATGGGCGGAGCGGGGGCGGGGGACGCGCAGCATGCCGTCACGCTAGAAGCGCACCGTGATCGATGAACGCACAGAATGTGCGGCACCCCGGTGCGGCGGCGCTCGTTGGGCGCGGGACACTGGCGGGGTGAGCGCCGACCATTACTTCAGTGCCGAGCCGGCCGCGCCCGGCACCCGGGGACGGATCGAATTCTCGGCGGCGGGGCGGGCGTACGACCTGACGGTGGCACGCGGGGTGTTTTCCGCCGGGCGGCTGGACCCCGGGACGGCGGTGCTGCTGCGCAAAGCCGAGCTGCCTGCTGCGGGCAGTGGCGGCACTTTTCTCGACCTCGGTTGCGGGTACGGCCCCATCACCTGCGTCCTGGCTAGTGAGGCGACTGCCGCAACCGTGTACGCGATCGACGTCAACGCCCGCGCCCGCGAGCTGACCATGGAGAACGCCAAGGCGTTGGGCCTGGGTGATCGGGTTCGCGTCAGTGCCCCGGATGACGTGCCGGCCGGAGTGGTGTTCGACCAGATCTGGAGTAACCCGCCGACCCACGTCGGCAAGGCCGAACTGCACGCGATGACGGAACGCTGGCTGGGCCGGCTCGCACCCGACGGCGTGGGCTGGTTGGTGATCAATCGCAACCTCGGCGGGGACTCGCTGCATACCTGGCTGACCGGGCTGGGCTGGAACGTGGAACGCATCGCGAGCCAGCGCGGGTTCCGGGTGCTGAAAATCGCCGGGAAAACCGGCTGACCGGCGCGGCCTTCTCGGCAAGGATGGCGCCGTGGGCTACGTGGATGTCTCCGGGGTCGGGTTCGTGCTGCCGGACGGGCGGGAGCTTTTCGCCGACGTGTCGTTTCGGGTGGGTGAGGGCGCGAAGGTAGCGCTGGTCGGGCCGAACGGGGCGGGCAAGACGACCCTGCTGCGGATGGTCGCCGGGGACCTCGCCGTGCCGGTCGGTTCGGTGGCTCGCTCCGGTGGGCTCGGGGTGATGCGCCAGTTCATCGGGATGATCGGCGACGACCGTACCCTCGAGGATTTGGCTTTGTCTTTGGTCGCGCCGCCGTTGCGGGCGGCGGGCAGCGCCTTGGCTGCCGCGGACGCCGCGCTGAAGTCGGCACCGGAGTCCGAGAAGGCGCAGCTGCGGTACGCGAACGCCCTGACCGGCTGGGGCGAAGCAGGCGGGTACGACGCCGAGGTGCTGTTCGACGTCGTGGCCGTGGCGATCCTCGGCAAGCCGTGGGAGGACGTGCGGTCCCGGCCGGTGCGTACGCTGTCCGGCGGCCAGCAGAAGCGGTTTGCGCTCGACCTGCTGTTGCGGGGCGGCGACGAGGTGCTCTTGCTGGACGAGCCGGACAACTTCCTCGATGTGCCCGGCAAGCGGTGGCTGGAGGCCCGGCTGCGGGAGTCGGCGAAGTCGGTGCTGTTCGTCTCGCACGACCGGGAGTTGCTGGCGCAGACCGCGACCCGGGTGGTGGCGGTGGAGGGCGGTGGCGCGTGGACCCATCCCGGCAGCTTCGCCTCCTGGCACGAGGCGCGCGCCAACCGGCATGACCGGCTGCTGGAGTTGCGGCGGCGCTGGGACGAGGAGCACGAGAAGCTGCGCGAGCTGGTGTTCACGCTGAAGAACAAGGCAGCGTTCAACGACGGGCTTGCTTCGCGCTATCAGGCCGCGCAGACGCGCCTGCGCAAGTTCGAGGAGGCGGGGCCGCCGCCCGTGCCGCCGAAGGAACAGTCGTTGAAGATGAACCTGCGCGGTGGGCGTACCGGAAAACGGGCCGTGGTCTGCGACGGCCTGGAGCTGGAGAACCTGACTTTCCCCTTTGACCTGGAGATCTGGTACGGCGACCGGGTCGCCGTTCTGGGTGCCAACGGCACCGGCAAGTCGCACTTTCTGCGGCTGCTGGCAGCGGGCGGTACGGCGCCGGAGGCCGACAACAAGCCGGTCGACGGCGCGCCTTTGGCGCATGTCGCGCATAACGGCATGGCGCGGCTCGGTGCCCGGGTCCGGCCGGGCCACTTCTCGCAGACGCATGACCGGCCTGAGCTGCTGGAACGCACGCTGGTCGAGATCCTCTGGCGGGGCGACGATCATCGGTCCGGAATGGACCGGGCAGGAGCGATGAAGGCGCTCAACCGGTATGAGCTGGCGGCGCAGGGGGATCAGCGGTTCGGCACGTTGTCCGGCGGTCAGCAGGCCCGGTTCCTGGTGCTGTTGTTGGAGCTGTCCGGGGCCACGGTGTTGCTGCTCGACGAGCCGACGGACAACTTGGACCTGGCGTCGGCGGAGGCGTTGGAGGAGGGCCTGCAGGCGTTCGAGGGCACGGTGATCGCGGTCACGCACGACCGCTGGTTCACCCGCGGCTTCGACCGTTTCGTGCTCTTCCAAGGCGATGGTGAGGTCGTCGAAACCCCCGAGCCGGTCTGGGACGTCCGCTGACGGGCTTTACTCCGACGCCGCTGCGGAGCTAGTGTCGGCGGCGGAACCAACCCCACGGGAGTCCGGTGCACCGGGCTGAGAGGGGGGCTGTCGCGGCCCCCGACCGTCGAACCTGATCCGGGTCATGCCGGCGCAGGGAGGAGTGCGTTGTGGACCCCGGCTTTCCGTGTCTACATGTCATCACCGATGCCCGCCCCGGGCGTGATCCACTTGCCGTGGTCGTCGCCGCGGTGGCTGCTGCCGAGCGGCTCGGCCTGGTCAACCGCTTAGCGATCCAGGTCCGGGTCGAGGACGACGCCACCGACCGCGACGCGTACGCGCTCACCACCGAGGTCGTCGCCGAATGCCGCCCGGCCGGCGTGCTGTGCCTGGTCAACGACCGACTGCACGTGGCGCTGGCCGCGGACGCGGACGGCGCGCACGTCGGCGCCGACGATCTGCCGGTCGCCGCCGCCCGCAAGGTGCTCGGTCCGCGGGCGGTGCTCGGTGCGACCTGCCGGGACGAGGTGGCAGCCCGGTCAGCGGTCCGTGCCGGCGCCACCTACCTCGGGGTCGGCCCAGCGTTCGCCACCGTTACCAAGTCCGGTCTGCCCGACCCGCTCGGCCCGGCGAAGATCGGTGCGGTGGCACGCTCGGTGCCCGGCACTGCGGTCGTCGCGATCGGCGGCGTGACCCTCCACAATGCCGCCGGCCTGATCGCCGCCGGGGCCGCGGCCGTCGCGGTCGTCGGGGCGGTCGCCACCGCCGCCGATCCGGGTGAGGCCGTTGCGCGGCTGCTCAAGGCCCTGCCGTGACCGACCTGACGATCGTCGGCGGCGGGATCATCGGCCTGTCCGTAGCGTGGCGCTGCCAGCAACGTGGCCTGCGGGTCACCGTGCTGGACAACGGATCCGACGACGGTGCCTGGTATGCGGCGGCCGGGATGTTGGCGCCGGCGGGCGAGTCGTCGTTCGGCCAGGAAGCGCTGACCGCGTTGATGATCGAGTCGGCTGCCCGCTGGCCCGGCTTCGCCGCCGAGCTGCGCCGGGAGACCGGGATCGACGTCGGACTGGACACCCACGGGACGCTTGCCGTCGCGCTGACCGGCGATGATCTGGCCGAGGCGCAGCGGCTGTGGGCGTACCGCGAGCAGCACGGCATGGGCGTGCACCGGCTGCCGCCCAGCGAGGTTCGCGATCGGGAGCCGGCTCTGACGCCGCGGCTGCGGGGCGGCGCCTACCTGCCGGACGACCAGCAAGTCGACCCGCGGCGGGTGCTGGCTGCGCTGCGCACCGCGCTCGGCCCAGCAGTGGTGCACCGCCAGGCCACTGAGGTTCCGCCGGGTCCCGTCGTCGTCGCCGCTGGCCTCGGCACCGCAGCTCTCACCGGCCTCCCCATCCGACCGGTGAAAGGCCTGGTGCTGCGCCTGCGCGGCGAGCCGGGACTCTTGCGGCACGTCGTGGTCGGGCAGGTCGACGGCCGACATGTGTACGTGGTCCCGCGCACGGACGGCGACATCGTCATCGGTGCCACCCAGGAAGAACGCGCCGACGCCACAGTGACGGCCGGGGCGGTGCTGGAGCTGTTGCGTCCCGCCACAGAGTTGGTGCCGGACCTGGCCGAGTTCGAGTTGACGGAAAGCGTGGTGCGGCACCGTCCCTCCACTCCCGACAATGCTCCGCTGCTCGGCCGCATCAGCGATGACGTCGTGGTGGCGGCGGGCCACCACCGCAACGGGGTGCTGCTGGCCCCGGTGACCGCCGATCTGATTGCCGACCTCGTGATCGAGCACTCTGCACCGCCCGCCGCTTTCTCCCCGGGGAGGTTTGCATGAAAGTCACCGTGAACGGCGCCGGCCGCACCGTCGACCCAGGTAGCACCGTCGAGGGACTCGTCGCCACCGTCACCGAGGCGCGCCGCGGCGTCGCGGTAGCGGTCAACGGCGAGGTTGTGCCGCGGTCCGGGTGGTCCGGTGCCCAGCTCAGCGACGGCGACCGGGTCGAAGTGCTCACCGCGGCGCAGGGCGGCTGACATGTCGGAGCTGTTTGGCGAGTCCCGGCTGATCCTCGGCACCGGCGGCGCCGAGAGCCTGTCCGCGCTGGAAGCGGCGATCGTGGCCTCCGGCACCGAGCTGGTAACTGTCGCGCTGCGGCGGGTCGACGCCGCCGGCCCCGGCCTGCTGCCCCTGCTCGACCGGCTGGGCCTGCGCATCCTGCCGAACACGGCCGGCTGCTACACCGCTTCGGACGCCGTCAAGGCTGCGCACCTGGCCCGGGACGCCTTCGAGACCGACCTGATCAAGCTCGAAGTGATCGGCGATGAGCGGACCCTGCTGCCGGACGGCCTCGAGCTGCTGCGGGCCGCCGAACGGCTGGTGGGCGACGGGTTCCGGGTGCTGCCGTACACCAGTGACGACCCGATCCTGGCCCGGCGGCTGGCCGATGTGGGGTGCGCGGCCGTGATGCCCGCGGGCGCGCCGATCGGGTCGGGGCTGGGCATCGGCAATCCGCACCACATCCGGCTGATCCGCGATTCGGTCGACGTCCCGGTGATCCTGGACGCGGGCATCGGCACCGCCTCCGACGCGGCGTTCGCGATGGAACTCGGCTGCGACGCCGTGCTCGTCGCGTCGGCGGTCACCCGGGCGGCCGATCCGGCGCGCATGGCGGCGGCGATGCGGCACGCGGTCGAAGCCGGCCGGCTCGCCGCCGGCGCCGGCCGCATCCCTAAGCGCTACCACGCGCAGGCCTCCACCTCCGACGAAGGCCTGCCGCAGTGGTGACCCCGACCGGCGTCGTCGTCCTGACGGACCGCCGGCTTGCCGCCGGGCCGCTCACCGAGGTGGTCCGAGCCGCGGTCCGCGGCGGCGCCGCGTGGGTCGTCCTGCGTGACAAGGATCTTCCGTACGCCGAACGCGCAGCCCTCGCCGCGCAGCTCAGAAGCGTCGCCGGCGCTGATCGGGTGATCGTGGCGGGCGCGGATCCGTTGGGTGGCAACGCGGTTCATCTGTCTTCTGTGGACAACCGGCCGCCGGAGGTCCCGCTCGTGGGACGCTCGTGGCATGGAGTCGAACAACTGTCTGATGAGGACTACGTCACGCTGTCGCCGATCTTCCCGACCGACAGCAAGCCCGGTTATGGTCCGGCGCTGGGAGTCGAGCGGGCAGCGGCACTGGCGGCTGAGCGCGGTGACGGGCGGCCCTGGCTGGCGCTGGGTGGCATCGACTCGGCCGAGCGGGCGGAGGCCTGTGTGCAGGCGGGTGCGGCAGGGATTGCGGTGCTCGGCGCGATCATGCGCTCGGACGATCCGGAACGGACCACCCGCATCCTGGCGGAAGCGGTGGCGGCATGACCGGCCGCGGCGGCACATCGCCGGCTGCTGCGGCCGGGCGGCTGGCTGGTCGTGACGAAGGCGACGGCTGCACGCCGCCGGTCGTGCTGACCATTGCCGGGTCGGATTCCGGCGGCGGAGCTGGTATTCAGGCCGACCTTAAGACGTTCGCGGCGTTGGGGACCTATGGCGTCTCCGTGTTGACCGCGATCACCGCACAGAACACGCTCGGGGTCACCGCCATCCATTCGGTGCCACCGGAGATCGTGGCGGCCCAGCTCGACGCTGTGCTCGCCGACTTCGACGTGGCGGCGGTCAAGGTGGGGATGGTGGGGGATCCGGCGCTGGCCGAGCTGCTTGCCGCACGGACCGCCGAGCTGCCGAACCTGGTCGTGGATCCGGTGCTGGTGGCGACCAGCGGCAGTCGGTTGTCGGGTGTTGCGGCTGTGGCGCCGCTGCTTGCGTACCCGCGGGTGCTGACGCCGAACCGGCACGAAGCTGGCGCCCTGCTCGGTCGCCGGGTCGAGACGGCCGAGGAGATGGCCCAGGCGGCGGTCGCGCTCGTGGAGCGGGGGCCGGCGGCGGTGGTGGTCACCGGCAGTGAGCTTGCGGTTGATTTCCTGTGCACCGGCGGTCGGACGGCGGAGCTGCGCGGCGAGCCCGTGCCGACGCTGAACAACCACGGTTCCGGCTGCACGTTTTCCTCGGCCATCGCTGCGCGGCTCGCGCACGGTGACGACATCTCGGACGCTGTCGCGTTCGCCAAGTCCTATGTGGCGCGGGCGCTGGCCGGTGGCCGCGACTGGAAGCTCGGCGCGGGACCGGGGCCACTGCAGCATTTCGCCTGAGTTTGGCCGGCACTGGCAGCGATTCTTCGCGGCCCGAGTGTGCCCGGTTAATCATGATTGGGGAGGAAACATGAGGCGCAAGGTGTACGTCGAGGGATCCCGGCCGGACCTGCGGGTGCCGTTCGCGGAGGTCGAGCTGACCGGCGACAACCCACCCGTCCGGCTCTACGACACGTCCGGCCCGGGCAGTGATCCGGAGGTCGGCCTGCCGCCGTTGCGCGGACCGTGGATCGCGGCCCGCGGCGATGTGGCCCCGGTCGCCGGTGCCGGTACGCCGCTGGCAGGAGAGCGGCCCACCCAGCTCGCCTACGCGCGAGCGGGCATCATCACCGCCGAGATGGAGTACGTCGCCATCCGCGAAGATGTCGACGCCGAAGTCGTCCGAGCGGAGATCGCCGCCGGCCGGGCCGTGCTGCCCGCCAACATCAACCACCCGGAGATCGAGCCGATGATCATCGGCGCGAAGTTCCTGGTGAAGGTCAACGCCAACATCGGCACCTCCGCCGTCACGTCCTCCATCGCCGAGGAGGTCGACAAGCTGACCTGGGCCACCAAGTGGGGCGCCGACACGGTGATGGACCTGTCCACCGGCAAGCGCATCCACGAGACCCGCGAGTCGATCATCCGCAACTCGCCGGTCCCGATCGGCACCGTCCCGATCTACCAAGCGCTGGAAAAGGTCGACGGCGACCCGGTCAAACTCACCTGGGAGATCTTCCGCGAGACGGTGATCGAGCAGGCCGAGCAGGGCGTCGACTACATGACCGTGCACGCCGGCGTGCTTCTGCCGTACGTGCCGTTGGCCGTCAACCGGGTCACCGGCATCGTGTCGCGCGGCGGCTCGATCATGGCGGCCTGGTGCCTGGCGCACCACCGGGAGAACTTCCTCTACGAGAACTACGCCGAACTGTGCGAGATCCTCGCCCGCTACGACGTGACCTTCTCCCTCGGCGACGGGCTCCGACCCGGCTCGATCGCCGACGCCAACGACGATGCGCAATTCGCGGAGCTGCGGACCCTCGGCGAGCTCACCCACATCGCCTGGGAGCACGGCGTCCAGGTGATGATCGAAGGCCCGGGCCACGTGCCGATGCACAAGATCAAAGAGAACGTCGACCTGCAGCAGGAGCTGTGCGCGGGTGCGCCGTTCTACACCCTCGGGCCACTGACCACGGACATCGCTCCCGCGTACGACCACATCACCTCGGCCATCGGCGCCGCGATGATCGGCATGTTCGGGACCGCGATGCTCTGCTACGTGACGCCGAAGGAACACCTGGGGCTGCCGGACCGGGACGATGTGAAGGCGGGCGTCATCGCGTACAAGATCGCTGCGCATGCGGCCGACCTCGCCAAGGGACACCCGGGTGCGCAGGCGTGGGACGACGCGCTGTCCAAGGCACGGTTCGAGTTCCGCTGGGAGGACCAGTTCAACCTGGCGCTCGACCCGGACACTGCGCGGTCGTACCACGACGCGACGCTGCCCGCCGCGCCCGCGAAGACGGCACACTTCTGCTCGATGTGCGGGCCGAAGTTCTGCTCGATGAAGATCAGCCAGGAGCTCAAGGAGTATGCCGCTCAGGGGATGCAGAACAAGAGCGAGGAGTTCCTGAACTCGGGCGGGCGGGTCTACCTGCCGGTTACGCCAACCTCCGCCTGATCACTTTCCGAGGCCGCTGACCCACTCCTCGATCTCTTCGTCCCTGCGGTGGCCGGGCTTGTTCCGGCCGCGGCCGCCGCCGGGCCCGTTCGCTGCCGGCGCACCGGTCGAGGTTGCCGCCGGGCCGGGCTGGGTCGACGCCGCGCTGGCCGGGGCTGCCGCTGGGCCGGGCGGGGTTGCTCTGCCGCTGGTGGGGGTGCTTCCGGCGGGCGGGGTTGCTCTTCCACTGGGCGGCGTTGCGCCCGGCCTCGGCAGGGGCGGGTGTGGCGGGGTCAGGGGCTGCGGGTTCGGCAGTGGGGCGCTGGTCGGGGTTGGCTGCGCGAGGGGCCGGCTCACCGCGGTTGGTTCCGGGGATCGCGGTGCGGGTGGCGTGGCTGCACTGCGGGATTCGGTGGCCTTGCGGGGCGCGGCGGCCGTGCGCGGTGCAGTGGCCTTGCGGGGCGCGGTGGCTTTCCGTGGCGCGGCGGCTTTGCGAGGCGTTGTGGCCTTGCGCTGCGCCGGTGGGCGGGCTTCCGCGGCGTGCCGCCCGAAGCCGTCGAAGGTGTCCGGCTGCTGGCTGCCGGGGGTGTCGGAACCGGCGTTGTCAGCCGCCCGAAGCAGTGGGTCCGACTGCTGGCTGCCGGGAACGTCGAAGACCGCGGTGTCAGCCGCGCGCAGCAGCGGGTCCGGGGTCTGAAGGGGCGGCATCGCCGGAACGGAAGCGGTCGCCGTCGCTGTCGGGGTTTTTCCCGCGGGCCGATGGCTCGGCACGGCGGCCGGGCCGGGCGCAGTGAACGGATCGGTTGCGGGGGATGGCTCGGGCGCGGGGGACGGAGCGGGCGCCGGATGGGCGGCGGCGGCCGCGGCGATGGCTGATTCCTGGTGGCTGGTGCGTTGGGGCAGCGGTGGCTTGGCGGCCGACGATGAAGTCTCCGCGGCGTCGTCGCGGCCGGTCTCGTCGAGGAACAGGCCGTCCGATTCGCTGGCGTCCTCGTCGGCTTGCGAGCCGGACGGGCGGCGGAGGACCGCGGCGAGCACCGAACCCAGCACGCCGGCTCCCGTGGCGACCATCGCCGCCCAGTAAGGAACCACCTGGTAGCGGTCCGAGCCGGAGCCGGGGCCGGCGATGAGGTAGGCGAGGGTCAGCAGCGCCGGACCGGAGAGCCCGGCCAGCGCGATGGTCAGGGTCGGCAGGCCGCGGCGGCGTGCCACCCAGCCCAGGCCGGCGCCGGCCAGCAGCGCCAGGGCGGGCATCGTGGCGAGGGCGGTTCGCTGCGTGACCGCGGGCGCCAGGAACCCGGCGTCCAACACCCCCAGTCGTACGGCGGGCAGCGGGTCACCGGGAGCCAGCGACGGCACCACGGATACGAGCGCCACCAACCAGACCGCCGCACCGAGCGCGATCAGGCTCCACCGGGCAACCGCCTGCGCGAGTGCGGCCCATGCGGCGAAGATGCCGACCACCGCGCCCAGACTTGCGCAGATGGCGATGATCACCACCGGGTTCACGCCGGCGACCAGTGCCGTGCGGGCGGGCTGCATGGTGAGGGGCACCACCACGGCAGCGCCGAGCGCCGCGGCTGCAGCGATGGCGAGTTCGGTGCCGGCGCCGCCGCGGAAGCCGGGCGCCCAGCGGCGGATGCAGGCCGTGCCGGCCAGGGCGCCGGCCACTGCCGCGGTCATCGGGAACCAGGCGATCCACGCAAGCTGAGCGAGCCATTGATCACGCGCGGTCACGTCGACGACCCGGGTCAGGCGCACGATGCCCAGGCCGTACGCCATGCCGAGCTGGCTGGCGGCCGCCAACGCGCCCACGCCGAGGGTCGCGGACAGCAGTTTGGCCCAGGTGCGCAATGCCATGCCGCGCACGTTACGGAAGGTCCGGGGCGACTCGCCAGTGCAGTCACCGCTTCTTAAGGCTGACCTCAGGCGCGCGCGGGTGACATCGCTCGCACGACACCGATCGGGTGACTCCGACCATTACTCAGCGTCATCTTCTACAGCTGGGAAAGGACGTGTCCGGCGATCAGGTCGACGTGCTCCAGGTCGGACATATCGATGATGCGCAGGTGAACCCGGTTGGCGCCGATCTCCGCCAGTTCGCCGAGGCGTTGCACCAGCGCGTCCGGCGAGCCGACGACAGGGTCCTCCGGGGGCAGTGCACTCGGCACGTGCAGGGGTGCGGCGCGGCGCTGTGCCTCGGCGTCCGTACGCCCGATCGCCACGACGACACCCGCCGACAGGGTCAGTGGGCGGTCGGCGGGGCGGGCGTACGTGTCGCAGGCCTGGCGTACCCGATCAAATGCCGCAGCCGTCTCCGCGACGGTCTTGAACGGCATGTTGAACTCGTCCGCGAAGCGGGCGGCCAGTTCCGGGGTGCGGCGTGGCCCCCGGCCGCCGACGATCACCGGCGGGCCGGGCCGCTGCACCGGTTTGGGCAGCGCGGGCGCGTCGAGCAGCCGGTAGTGCTTGCCGTCGAACGAGAACGTCTCGCCGTCCGGCGTGGCCCACAACCCGGTGATGATCGCGAGCTGTTCGCCCATCCGGTCGAAGCGTTCGGCCAGCGGCGGGAAGGGGATTCCGTAGGACGTGTGCTCGCGTTCCAGCCAGCCGGCGCCTATCCCGAGCTCGATCCGGCCGGCACTCATCGCGTCCACCTGGGCCACCATGACTGCCAGCGGCCCCGGCAGCCGGAAGGTCGCCGAGTTGACGAGCGTGCCCAGCCGGATCCGGGAGGTCTCGCGGGCCAGTCCGGCGAGGGTGATCCAGGCGTCGGTCGGCCCGGGCAGCCCCGGGTCCGCGCCCATCGCCTGGTAGTGGTCGGCCCGGAAGAACCCCTCATATCCGGCGTCCTCGGCGTGCCGGACGAACCGGAGCTGAGTGTCGTAGGTGGCGCCGCGGTGCGGCTCGACGAACAGGCAGACGCGCATGATTTCCCTAGGCCATCAGCAGTTCGTGCAGCTCGGCGCTGCATTGGGCGACTTCGGTGAGGTGGGCGCCGCGGCCCAGCGTGCGGGGGCGGGGGATCTTGACGTCGAGGATCTCGCGGATGCGGCCTGGCCGGGGACTGAGCACCACGACCCGGTCCGCGAGCAGCACGGCCTCGTCGATCGAGTGGGTGACGAAGACGATCGTCGTGTTCAGGTCCATGTGGACGCGCTGCAGCTCGCCCGACAACTCCTCGCGGGTGAGGGCGTCCAGGGCGGAGAACGGCTCGTCCATGAGCATCACCCGCGGCTCGGCGATCAACGAGCGGCACAGCGCGACCCGCTGCTGCATGCCGCCGGACAGCTCGTGCGGGAGCCGACGCTCGAAACCGGCGAGGCCGGTCATGGTCAACAACTCGTGGGCGCGCGCCCGGTGAGCGGCCTTCTTCCCGCCGAAGATCTGCACGGGCAGCAGCACGTTGTCGAGCACCGAGCGCCAGGGGAGCAGGGCCGGCTTCTGGAACATCATGGCTATGTCACGGCGGGGCTTCGTCACCCGGTCGCCTGAAACGCGTACCTCGCCGGTGGTGGCCGGGAGCAGTCCGGCGATCATGCGCAGCAAAGTGGACTTTCCGCAGCCGGAGCGGCCGAGCACGGCGACGAACTCGCCCTCCGCAACGTCGAGATCGATCCCGCTCACAGCGTCCACGGTGCCGGAACGGCCGGTAAACGACCGGGAGACACTGGAGAGACGGATCATCTGTGCGCGCCTTCGAATCAAGTCAGGTCAATGCGCTGACACTGTAGCCATAGATGATCCGCTGCCTGGGACAGGCTGTCCACAAGGGTGGCTTCGATACACACCTGTCATCGTTGATCGATGTCTGGTCCCCTACGCTGACGTGCGCGAGGTCGTCTCACCCCCGCCTCAACACCCCCTCGGTTGGGAAGGAACACGGTGCACAGAAGGACATTCACCCGCACGCTCGTGGCCGCCGCGCTGGCCACGACCCTTGCCGCCACTGCCGCATGCAGTGACGACAAGGACGACAAGGGCGCGGCCAGCGGCTCGCAGGCGCTGGAGAAGGTCACCTACCTGACGTCGTTCGGCACCTTCGGCCGCGACAGCTACGCGTATGTGGCCAAGGAGAAGGGCTACTTCAAGGCCGCCGGTTTCGACGTCGACATCAAGCCGGGCAACGGCAGCGGCGAGAACGTCAAGGCGATCGTCGGCGGCCAGGCCCAGTTCACCCCGATCGACCTCACCGGCGGCCTGCTCGCCGCAGGCGGCGCCAGTGGCGCGCCCAAGATCTCCGGGTTCACCGCGGTGGCGGCGATCCAGCAGCGCACGATGGCGGCGATCATGTCGCTCGAGGGCTACGGGATCAACTCCCCCAAGGACCTCGAAGGCAAGACCCTGGCGGACACTCCCGGCTCCGTCGTGCGCAACCTGTTCCCCACGTACGCGAAATTAGCCAACGTGGACGCCACCAAGGTCACCTTCGTGAACGGCACGGCGCAGACGCTGTTCGGCACGCTGGCGCAGCACAAGGCGGACGGCATCGGGCAGTTCGTGGTCGGCAAGCCCACCATCGAGGGCATCGCGAAGAAGACCGCGGTGCTCCTGCCGTACAGCGACTACCTCCAGGACCTCTACGGCAATGTGCTGATCACGTCCTCGCAGTACGCGAAGGACAACCCGGAGAAGGTCAAGAAGTTTACCGAGGCGCTGCTCAAGGGCTTGCAGGACTCGATCACCAACCCGGGCGAAGCCGGCACGATCCTGAAGAAGTACGTCGCCACGGCCGTGCCGGAGTCCGCCGCCGCCGAGCTGACGCTGATGGGTCCGTTCGTGCGTTCCGAGGCCGCCGGTGTGCCGGTCGGCGCCCTGGACAGCCAGCGGGTCGCGCGCAGCATCGCGATCCTGCAAGGGTCCGGACAGATCCCCGCCGGACTGACCCCCGAACAGGTCATCACGTTCGACCTGGTGCCGAACGCTTGATCCGGCTACCCCCAGCCGCGGGATGCCCGCCCACCGGGTGTCCCGCGGCCGGGTGGAGGAGACGACGACGTGCTGACTGAACCGGCTCAGGGGCTCGCGCCCCGCCGTACGTTCTCGGTGGTGTGGTGGCCGCTTCTGGGGTTGGTCGTCGCGGTGACCGGGTGGTGGGCGGTGACCGCCGCCCTCGAGATCAACCCGGTGGTGCTGCCCAGCCCCGCGGAGGTGTCCGACGGGTTCGGGCGCTATCGCGAGGTGCTGCTCAGCGAGACCTGGCACACCACCCAGTCGACCGTTCTGGGCTTCGGCCTCTCCGTGGCTGTCGGCGTGCTGATCGGGGTGTCCATCGCCGCCTGGCGCCCGGTCGAGCGGATGTTCTCGCCGCTGCTGGTGGCCTTCAACGCGGTGCCCAAGGTGGCTCTCGCGCCGCTGATGCTGATCTGGTTCGGCTATGGCTCGGCGCCGATTCTGGCTATGGCGTTCATGGTCTGCTTTTTCCCGATCGTGCTCTCCACGGCGACCGGCCTGACCAGCACCCCGGTGGACCTGGTCGACCTGGCCCGCGCGATGGACGCCTCGCGGTCGCAGATCTTTCGCCGGGTCCGGCTGCCGGCCGCGCTGCCGCAGATCTTCGTCGGGCTCAAGGTCGCCATGCCGCTCGCGGTGATCGGCGTCGTGGTCGGCGAGATGCAGTACGGCGAAACCGGCCTCGGCATGATCATCGTGCAGACCAGCGGCCAGGGCGATACCTCGACAGCGTTCGCCGCCGTCACGTTGCTGGCGTTGGTGAGCATCGTGCTCTACTACCTGCTCGTGTTGATCGAGCGCCTCGCACTGCCCTGGGTCCGCGCCACCACCTCAGTCCGTTGAGGGTCAACCTCTCCGCGCGCCGGCCGGCCAGATGATGTGGCGGTCGACGCCCAGTTCGTCGGCGTAGATGACGATGTCCCCGGTGCCGCCCTTCCCGACTGCCGGACGGCCGTCCCACACCGCGACGAGACGATCGCAGCGGTCGACGACGGCCTGACCAGTGGCGAGGTAGGCGTCTTCGCTGGGAGCCGCGAAGGGTAGGGAGGTCGTCTCGCTGGCCTGGCTCAGGAGGGCGAAGTAGTTTCGCTGCGCCTGCTCGTCAGTGAAGGTGTGCTCGTAACCCAGACTGGGCACGATGACGTGCAGCCGCCCGCCGGCGGCCAGGACAGTCAGGGCGAAGATCTGGTCCGCGCCCTCGGCGAGACTGGTGATTGCGACGAGGTCGTCGTCAGCGAGGTCCGCGAGGAAAGCGGCGAGAGCGGCGGTGACCGCTCGGCGGGTGGCGCCGGTGAGACCTTGGTGCCCGGTGAAGCCGATACGCATCAGAGGATCCCTCGGTCAGCCAGCCGCCAGAAGTGGCGCCCCAGCGGGGTGAGATAGACGTAGCCGCTGTCCATGGCTACCCAGTAATGATCACGCAGGTCGTCAGTGGTGACCAGGTGGGCGTTGCGGAGCCGGCCGACATAGTCGAACTGCTGCTGCTCGAACGTTCCGCGATCGTCGGGAGGAAGCGGCCGGCCGTCGCCCTCATGCGCGGGCGTCAGCTGCAGCCGATGGTCCTCGGCGGGGAAGTGGCGGGGCAGGTCGCGCAGCATGCCGAGGTCGAGCCACGGCGCACCGACCCGGAGCACCACGGGCTCGGTCAGCGACGTTTTCAGCACGGGCCGCTGTTGCCAGGCGCTGAAGGCTGGACTGAGGTAGCCGTACAGGCTCAGGGCCGTCACGTTGCCACGGTGATCGGTGGCGCCGCCGTCGAGACCTTCGAGCAGAATGCGGGTGAAGACACCGTGCCCGGCGGACTCTTGGGACGGTTCTGTGGCGCGGCTGGCGGCCATGATGGTGAGGTTCTCCCGGAGGACCGCTCGGTCCAGGCGGAAGTTCTCGGCCACCCCGGCCGCCCTCAACCCTGGACTGTTGCCGATGTCGCCGCTGAAGCAGCAGTCGAGCACGATCGTGATGCTGCGCGCCGGGGAGTCGTTAGCCAGGGTGACGAGATCGTTCATGGAGACGCCCAGGCTGTGCGTGGTGGCGTCCTGAGTCATCAGGTCGGCACCCCACGGGGTCTGGCCGCCATGGCCGGCGAAGTAGAAGAGCAGATCGGCGTCGCGCGCGTTGCCGAACAGCCGGGTCAGGGCACGGCGCAGGCTGTCGCGGGTGATCTCCAGAGCATTGTCGCTCGTGATCAACAAGGCGTCCCAGTTCGGTGTGCCGTCCGCGTGCCTGGCCAGCAGCGCGTGCAGGGCGACCGCATCCGCGACGCAACCGGTCAGGGAACGCTGGGAGGGGTAACTGTCGATGCCGACGATCAGCGCGCGCTTCACGCGTACCTTTCTCCTTCATCTGGTGGTCTTGAGACGTCACTCTGGCGGCAACCTGACAGTCCAGGGTCGCCGGCTGGCCCAGCGGATATGGTGCGACGACGACCGCGGAGGATGGTTGATGCGCATCATTCTGGTTCGGCTGTGGTCAACCCTCGGCTGGGGCATCGTGGGCCTGTTGATCGTGCTGGCCGCGCTGTCGTTCCTGCTCTGGGCCGAGGCCGACTACGGCTTCCTCGTGCTGCCAGCAAGCCTGCTGCTGACCGGCATTGCGGCCGTCGCGGTGCGGTGGGGCCGCTACGAGCGCTCGGCGCATACCGCTGCCTGCAGCGAAGCTCTGCCCGGACTGCTCGCCTCCAGAGAGGAATTCACGCTGCTCCTGCGGCCCTTCGGCAGCGACGGTGAAACCGTGGTCCGTGACTCCCGCGGCAAGCGGGTCTTCAGCTTCGCGGGAATGAGCCCAACCGCCACATTGGAACAAATCGTGGCCCGGGTCGTCCGTGCCGAAACGGGGATGCGGACCGTGGCCCTCGTGGACCCGGACCGGGCACTGGCCCCGCCGGGGCCCGATTATCTGCGGGCACCGCACGACGGTTGGCAGCCGTCGATTCTCGGGCTCATCCGGCGTGCTCATTCGATTGTGTTGGTTCTGCACCCCGGCCAGGACCTACGCGCCTCCTTCGGGTGGGAGATCGAGCAGATCAACCTGCATCAGCTGCAATCCCGCATCGTCATCGTCCTACCGCCCGCCGACCGTGATCCGGCCGGCTACCAGCAAGCCCGGTACCAGGCTTGCGTCATCGTCGCGGCGTTGGAGGGCTTCGCCGGAACCATCGACGACGTCGACCCGCTCAACGTGCTGCAGTGGGAGTCAGGACTGCCGGATCGCGTCCAGGTGATCAAGATTTCGTGGCCGCCGACGGCGCACCGCATGCAGGTCCTGCACTGGGCGAGCATCCCGCCGAAGAAAAGATCGGTCGTCGGTGCGTTCACCTACGCCCAGTGCCTGGGCCCGGCTCTTGCCATTGGCGTACGGGATCTCGACGGCATCAGCTTTGCCCAGCGCTACCCCGTCGAGCGCCCCCTGTCCTAGCCGGGTCAGCTCAGCAACCGCCAGCGACCGGCGCGGGCGACCAGCAGGGTCAGCGCCTGCGGCATCAGGCCCGAGTGGTTGTCCGGCGTCAACCGGATCGGGCCGGACAGCCCATCGGTCTGCGTGGTCTCCAGGATGTCGCGGATCCGTTTGCGGTCCCCGCCGGCCTTCGCGACCGCGTCGGCGATCAGGGTGACCGCATCGGCGCCGAACGAGGCCACTCCCGAGTAGCTGCCGTACCGGGAGGTGTAGTCCCGGAACCACTGCTTACGGGCGGCTTTGGCCGGAGTCGTGGCGATGACGTCGTCGATCGCGAGGATCTGCGTGAACACCATGGTGGCGTCGCTCGTCGCCGCCGCGGCCTCCTGCGGCACGAAGAGGTCGCCGGCTGCTGCCGCGTCGAAGTACAGCCGGCCCTGGAAGCCGGCGGCCTTGGCGCTGACCGCTGCCAGCGTCGCCTGGTCCGGGCCGGTCCAGACGACCAGGGCCTCCGGCTCGGTGTCGGTCAGGGTGCCGACGGTCTGGGTGACGTCGGTGGCGGTCGGCTTGACCGGCAGTTGGTTGACGACCTTGATCCCGGCCCGGTCGAGCTGCGCCGCCATGCGGACATGGCCGCCCTTGCCATAGAGATCGTCGGAATACAGCAGCGCGACCCGCTTCGTGCCGGTACGGGACAACTCGGCCACGAGGGTGGCGGCGCTGTCGTTCGCGTTGGGGCCGAGCTTGAAGAGGTGCCGGCGCTCCTCGACGGGGGTGCTGACCTCGTCGGCGGCGGCGAGGGCGATGGTCGGGACCCGCTTGTCGTTGATCGTCTTGGCGGCGCCGACCACGCATTCGTTGCAGCCGCCGGTGATGATCGCGGCGACGGCCGGATCGTCAGCGAGCATGCTGATGTTCCGAAGTGCCGCCGTCGGGTCGGACTTGTTGTCCTGAACGCGCAGCACCAGATTGTGCTTGTCGAGCACGCCGGATGCGTTGACCTGTTCGACCCGCAGTTGCAGTGCACGGGCGTAGGCGGCGTCGATCGCCGAGCCCGAGGCCAGGTCGGCGCCGATGATCACATCGGTCTTCTCACTGGGGGTGGCACTGCCGGAGTCGCAGGCGGCAACGGCGGTCAGGAGGAGCGCCGATGCGGTGACGGACGCCGTCAGACGGCGGGGGAGCCTCACTGGGGGTGCCTCCTTGAGGGGCGGAGACGGGACGACAAGTCCCGGCAAACGCGATGTTGTCCGGAGTGGACCGGGAAAACACGGACAGCCCGTCCGTCCCATCGCGCCAAACCTTGCCAACGTGAAGGTTGCTGGTCAAGCCGCACCCGGCGTGGTTCGCGGGATGCGCATCCCACATAGTGGTTGGAATCTTGATGGACGATCGTCACTGTGCCGGCAACAGGCGCCGTTCCGGTTACATTCGCGCACGTCAACGCCTACGCACTGTCGCTTGTCGACCCGCACCGGAGATTGCCGGGCTTTCGTGAACGCTGTTTCCGGGAGGTCTCGCACTTCCCAAACGGTTGCCGACTCTGATGAAATCGCGGCCGTGCCGCATGTGGCACGTGCTCTGCCGCCTCGCTCGGCCGGGCCCGGGCGACGGCGATCGTACGGGCGAAGAGACGCGGGGACGATCAGCGAGGAGATGTCGTGAGCACCGGATCTTCGGCCCAGGCCGCGACCCGTACCCCGAGCGCTGTCGCCGATCCCGACTCCGCCAGCTTCGACTCGGCGTTGAGCAGCGAAAATGACGAAAGTGAACGCGGCGGTGTGCCGGCTCGGGGCACGCGACGGCGGTGGTTCCCCCGGCTGCGTGACGCCCGCATCCGTTCCAAGCTCGGCCTGATCCTCTTCGTTCCGTTGCTCGCGGTGCTGGCGCTCGCCGCCGTACGGCTCGTCGACGTCGGTGGTCGTGCGCTCGACTCCGGCCAGGTGGAAGACCTGACCCGGCTGTCCACGAACGTCTCCGAGCTGACCCACAAGCTCCACCAGGAACGGATCGCGGCAGCCGCATACCTGGCCGATCGGGCGGCCACAGCAGACGGTTACAACACGGTCATCGCTGAGAGTGATCGGCGCATTCAGGAGTACACCGTGGCGCGCCGTGCGCAGGGTGACCCGCCGCCCGCGCTGCAAGCCCGCCTCACCCGCATCGACGACCATCTGCGCACGATGGACGCGACCCGAAAGAAGATCACGGATCGCGACGAGATCGCCGTCGCCGAGGCGGTGCTGCGCTACGGCGTCGTCATCACCGACCTGGTCGGCTACGGCGAGGTCCTCAGCCAGTACGCGGGCGAGGGTGCCGTCGCCGACAGCCTGCGCGCCGTCGCCGCCTTCACCCGGGCCAAGGCCGGCACCGCGGAGCAGGAAGCCGTGGCGTACGCCGCCCGCGTAGCCGGGGACACCAGCGATGAACAGCTGTCCGTCCTCACCGCCACGCAGACCGCTCAGCAGGAAGCGCTCGAAGGTTTCGCCCTGGTCGCCACCCCGGACCAGCAGTCCCTGGTCGACAACACGGTCACCGGCGACGCGGTCAACCTCGCCGATCAGACCGCCACCCAGCTGCTGCGGGGCGCGTCGGTGCCACCACTCGACATCATCCAGTCCATGGGTTCCGTCGTGGACCTGATGCGCTGGGCCGAGCAGCGACTCGAATCGCAGGCGCTGAACCAGGCCGCGGGGGAGAGCGGCGCGGTGACCCGGCAGGCCGCCATCGAAGCCGCCCTCGTGCTGCTGACCCTGATCATCGCGGTGGCGCTCGCCGTCGTCCTGGCGCGTTCGCTCAACCTCTCGCTGCGCCGACTGCGCGAAGGCGCCCTCGCGGTGGCCCATCGCGACCTGCCCGAGGCGGTCTCCCGGCTCCGCGACGTCCGCAACCTGGGCGACAGCGGACTGGAGGACATCGTCCGCCAGGTGCGTGACCCGATCCGGCTCAGCAACCGTGACGAGGTCGGGCAGGTAGCCCAGGCCTTCAACGTGGTCCACCGGGAAGCCGTCCGCGTCGCCGCCGAGCAGGCAGCCCTGCGAACCAGCGTCTCCGCGATGTTCCTGAACCTGGCCCGCCGCTCGCAAACCCTGGTCGACCGGATGATCGGCGAGCTCGACCAGATCGAGCGCGGCGAGGAGGACCCCAAGCGGCTCGCCCAGCTTTTCGAGCTCGACCACCTGGCCACCCGAATGCGCCGCAACGACGAGAACCTGCTCGTCCTGGCCGGGGCCGACTCCAGCGCCCCGCGCCGCGAAGACGCGCTGGTGGTCGACGCCCTGCGTGCCGCGCAGTCCGAAGTCGAGCTCTACAACCGCATCGAGTTCGGCACGGTCGACACCGACATCTCCATCGCCGCCATCGCGGTCAACGACGTGGTTCGGCTCGTCGCGGAGCTGCTGGACAACGCCACCCGCTTCTCGCCACCCAATTCGGTGGTGGTCGCTGACGGCCGCCGCATCCGCGACTATGTGGTCATCCAGGTGGAAGACCGCGGCCTCGGCATGTCCGAAGAGCAGATGGACGGCCTCAACCGACGGCTGGCCGACACCCCCGACGTCGACGTGGCCGCGTTCCGGCTGATGGGCCTCGCCGTGGTGAGCCGCCTCGCCGCCCGGTACGGCATCCGCGTCGAACTGCGCGCCAACCTCGAAGGCGGCACGGTCGCCCAGATCATCCTGCCGAACAGCATTGTGGTGCTGCCCGGTCTCCGCCCCAGCGATCCACCGACCCGCGGTGGACGCCCGCTGGATGCCGCGCCGGTGGGCTGGAACGACCCGATGCCGCTGGGCCGGGGACCGGCGGTCACGGCGACGCTGCCGGCGATCGCCTTGGACCCGGGGCACCGCAACGGCGACGGGCACCCCCGGACGTCGGTGGCCGACCTGCCCGACTTCGAGCCACAGCAGCCAGCGATCCCGGTCCACCCCCAGCTGCCGCTGCTGCCGTCGCAGCGGCCCGCCAGCGGCGAAGGCTTTCCCACCCCGAACCGGCCCGCCCTGCCCAAGCGCGGTGCCGAAGACCGGCCGCCGCTGCCCACCCGGATCGCCCAGCCGGTCGAACCGGAGCCGGCGCGAAAGTCGGTGTGGAACGCAGAGGACCCCCAACCCGGTGCCTCCAAGCCGGAACGGACGCCGGAGTGGGACGCGCGGACCGAGATGCAGCCGCTAGTTCCCGCGCGCGGTCCGGAGGCGAGCGGGGGGTGGGGAGCTGCGCTCGCCGCGATGCCGCCGCCACCGCCGCCTCCCGTGTCGGCACCGCGTGACGAGCGGCCCGAAGCCGCGCCTATCTTCCTGCAGATGCAACAGAGTTGGTTCAAGGGTCACGATGGACCGATCGAGGATTGGGGCCTGCCCACCGCGGGCTACGCGCCCCCGCCGAATTCCCCGGTAGCTGTCGCCGCTCCCGTCGCACCTCCGGCCCCAGCGCCAGCCCCGGCTGCAGCTCCAGCCCTGGCTCCGGCCCCCGCTTCGGCTTCGGCTCCGGCCCCAGCTTCGGCTTCGGCCCCGGCCCCGGCCCCAGCTTCGGCTTCGGCCCCGGCCGCAGAGAGTGCGGAGAACAGCGGGCAGGCCGTTCCGCGCCCGCGTCGGTCAGCAGAGGACGCCTGGCGGACAGCCGCCGACGAGGGCTGGCAACGGGCCATGGCAGCAGCCGAACCCAACGTCACCGACACCACCCGCTCCGGGCTCCCCAAACGGGTGCCCCAGGCCCAGCTGGTGCCGGGCGGCGTGGAAAGCAACCTTCATCACCAGAACCGGCGCAGCCCAGACGAGGTCCGCGGGCTTCTCTCCGCGTACCACCGGGGTGTGCAACGCGGGCGTACGGCCGGCAGTGAAGAAGCTGCCGCCCTCGCCCCTGCTCCTAAGGAGAACGGACAGTGACCAGGCCCCCCACCATGCAGGACATGGGCTGGCTGCTCAGCAACTTCGCCGACAGCGTCGCGGGCATCGCCCACGTGGTCGCGGTCTCCGCCGACGGGCTGCTGCTGGCCTCCTCCCGGGATCTGCCCGGGGACCGGGCCGACCAGCTTGCCGCGATCACCTCCGGCGTGGTCAGCCTCACCGACGGTGCGTCGCGAATGTTCAATGCCGGCCAGGTGCAGCAGACAATCATCGAGATGGACAGCGGCTACCTGTTCCTGATGTCCATCAGCGACGGTTCGTCCATGGCCGTCCTGGCAGCTCGCAGTTGTGACGTCGGCCAGGTCGGCTACGAAATGGCCCTGTTGGTCGAACGGGTCGGCGCCGCCCTGGTGCCGGCTCCGCGTGAAGTCGTCGCCGGCCAGGTCTGACCGACCGACCGCGGACAGCCTGGCAGGAGGTGATCGCTCGATGGGACAGCCGTACGATCCGCGCGGCAACCTGGTCCGACCGTATGCGGTCACCAGAGGCCGGACCGAGCCGCGCCGGGAAATACCGATCGAGGCGGTGCTGGTAGCCAGCCAGGCCGCTGTTCAGGAAGCCCGGTTCGCCGGGCACGACAAGTACCGCATAGCCGTGCTGTGTGAGCCACGGGCGCAGTCGTTGGCCGAGATAGCGGTCTACAGCAGGCTCCCCCTGGGCGCCGCCCGAGTTCTCGTCGCCGACATGGTCGCCGACGGGATGTTGTCGCTGCACAGCGCCGCTCCCAAAAGTGGATTCACGGAGCGGATGGATCTGCTGGAAAGGGTGTTGAGTGGACTTCGCAAGCTCTGAGCGAGCGGGGGCGCAACCCAAGGAGATCACCTCCGCGAAGATCGTTGTCGCCGGTGGCTTCGGCGTCGGCAAGACGACGCTGGTCGGTGCGGTCTCCGAGATCGAGCCGCTGACCACCGAGGCCGTCATGACCTCGGCCGGGCAGGGCATCGACGACGCCTCCAAGGTGCCAGGCAAGGAAACCACCACGGTGGCGATGGACTTCGGTCGGATCACCATGGCTGAGGACCTGATCCTGTACCTCTTCGGTACGCCCGGACAGACCCGCTTCTGGTTCATGTGGGACGAGCTGATCCGGGGTGCCGTGGGTGCGGCCGTGCTGGTGGACACCCGACGGATCTCCGATGCCTTCGCGCCGCTCGACTACTTCGAGAACCGGCACCTGCCGTACCTGGTCGCGCTGAACTGCTTCGACGGCGCGCCCCAGTACGAGCCGGACGAGGTGCGGGAGGCGTTGGCGATCTCGTCGCACGTGCCGCTGATCATGTGCGATGCGCGACACCGGGACTCGGTGAAGTCGGTGCTGGTGGGCGTCGTGGAACACGCGATGCGCACGTTGGTGGCCGAGCAGGGTCGAGGCTTCCCGGCCGCGGTGGGCTAGGACCCGTCTCAGGCCGGCAGCCGGTAGCCGCGCTTCACCACGGTCTGCACCACGCCGGGCAGACCCAGCCCGGCGCGCAATCGGGCCACGGCCATCTCCACGGCGTGCTCGTCAGCGCCGCGGGGCAGGGCGTGGAGGAGTACCGCCCGGGACAGCACCCGGCCCGGCGTCGCGGCGAGTGCGCGCAAGACCGCCATCGGGCCGGGCGCCAGCGGCTTCAGTTCGCCGTCGACGATCGCGGCATGGCCGCGCAGGGTCAGTCGGTGTCCGGCCACGTCGATCGTGCGCGCTCGGCCGGGCAGCGCTTTTTCGACCGTACGCACAAGGGCGCCCGACCCGGCACGTGCCGGCGTCACCACGGGCACGTCGCGCTCGCGCAGCGGCGCGGCGGTGACCGGCCCGACGCAGGCCGCGAGCACGTCCCCGCGCAGCGCTTCCAGGACCGTGGCAGCGCGCGGCCCGGCCGCGCGCAGGAGGGCGGTCACCGCGGGCGCGGAGGTGAAGGTCACCGCGTCCACCAACCGGGCGGCGACAAGATCGACCAGCCGAAACAGCGGCGCCTGGTCGGCCGGCGGCGCCCACCGGAACACCGGGACCTCGATCACGCGCGCGCCGGCCGTCCGCAGCACTTCCGCGGCCTCCGGCTGACTTTCCCCGTGTAGTTGCATCGCGACGGTCAGGCCCGCCACACCCCGGGCCAGGAGGTCGTCGAGGTGGTCGTCGAGGTCGCCGCGGGTGAGCAGACACGAGCGCATCAGTACGGCACGCAGCGGCTCGGCGACACCCCAGCTCTCCGCGGCGCTGAGCCAGCCACCCAGCCCGTCGCCGGAGCCGTCCCACACAATGTCGGGTGGTGTGTCGAGGCAGTCCCGTGTCGCCGTACGCAGCTCAGCGCTGTCGGCGCAGGAGACCACACGCAAAGCGGGCGCGCAAATCACCCGGGCTCCCAGACGCGTGAACAGGTCCGCCAGCTCCGCTCGGCGGCGGTCCGACGTGACGCCGACCGTGTAACCGGACAAAGAGGTCGCCGCACCACTCGCCATCACCGCATCGTGGCGGTGGGTGATTTCGCCCCCAAGTCCCGTATGTTTCGATTCCGTCAAGCGCCCGCCCGCCCCCGATGCCGCCCTCCGCGGACTCCCGTGGGTGGAATCACGTCACCCGGCGTCGGCGTGCCGGGGGTCACGGCCTATCCTGGGGCCGATAAGTTATGCGGTCCGTCGGCCTGACGGGCCTCCTAGCCCGTTTTGACCGCGCGCTGCGCCGGCGGGTATTGTTGCCTGCTGTTGTGCGACAGCTGCGAGCGTTCCCCTTCGGGTACGCTCGATGTTCGTGCTCGACACCTGCTGTTGGTGGCGAACAGGCGCGCGCTCCCCAGACCGACGACGAGACAAGGTAATTCTGTGCGTACGTACAGCCCGAAGCCGGGTGAGATCGAGCGTCAGTGGCACATTATCGACGCTTCTGACGTCGTTCTGGGTCGCCTGGCCACCCACGCCGCCACCCTTCTGCGCGGCAAGCACAAGCCGATTTTCGCCCCGCACGTCGACACCGGCGACTTCGTGGTGATCATCAACGCGGGCAAGGTCGCGCTGACCGGCAACAAGCGCCAGACCAAGGTCGCCTACCGCCACTCCGGCTACCCGGGTGGCCTGAAGCAGGTCGGCTACGAAGAGCTGCTGACCAAGCGCCCCGAGCACGCGGTCGAGCTGGCCGTCAAGGGCATGCTCCCGCACAACAAGCTCGCCCGGCAGATCATCAAGAAGCTGAAGGTCTACCCCGGCGCCGAGCACCCGCACGCCGCGCAGCAGCCGGTGCCGTTCGAAATCAAGCAGATCGCGCAGTGAGCGCGGGCGAAGGAAACAGCATGTCCGACATCGCCGAGCCCGAGGTCGTCGAGACCGTCGAGGCCCCCGCTGAGGCCGCTGCCGAGGTTCCCGCCGAGACGGTGGAAACCCCCGCGGAGACCGTCGTCGTCGAGGCCGCGCCGGTCGTGGTGCGCGCTCCCCGCCCGGGCGACCGTCCGATCCAGACCGTGGGCCGCCGCAAGGAGGCCATCGTCCGGGTCCGGCTCGTCCCCGGCACCGGCAAGATCACCTGCAACGGCCGCGAACTCGCGGAGTACTTCCCGAGCAAGGTGCACCAGCAGCTCATCCGCGAGCCGCTGAACACCGCCGAGAAGGCCGAGCAGTTCGACGTCATCGCGAACCTGCGCGGCGGCGGCATCACCGGCCAGGCCGGCGCCCTCCGCCTCGGCATCGCCCGTGCGCTCATCACCAACGAGCCCGATGACCGCCCGGCGCTCAAGAAGGCCGGCTTCCTCACCCGGGACGCCCGGGTCAAGGAAAGCAAGAAGTACGGTCTCAAGAAGGCCCGCAAGGCCCCGCAGTACTCGAAGCGCTGATCGCAGCGCTCGCCTTGCACCACGTCTGACCGGACGGCCGGGTGCGCCCCCTCGCTGGGGGCGCGCCCGGCCGTTTCGCATTTCCCTGCCCGAACTACGCACCGGTCGGCCTTTACTTGAGGGATCGGACCGGCGAAAGGAACGACCACGATGGGGCGACTCTTCGGTACGGACGGCGTACGTGGGCTCGCGAACGGTGAGCTGCTCACCCCGGAACTGGCCCTCTCGGTCGCGGTCGCGGCCGCCCGGGTGCTCATCGAAAGCGACCGCAGCCACCAGCCGCTCGCGATCGTCGGCCGGGACCCCCGCGCCAGCGGCGAAATGCTGGAAGCGGCCGTGGTGGCGGGCCTGACGAGTGCGGGCGCCAACGTCGTCCGGGTCGGCGTGCTGCCCACGCCCGCGGTCGCGTACCTGGTCGGTCAGGCGCAGGCGGACCTCGGTGTCATGCTGTCGGCCTCGCACAACCCCATGCCGGACAACGGCATCAAACTCTTCGCCCCGGGCGGCCACAAGCTGCCCGACGAGCTCGAAGCGCGCATCGAAGCGGCGATCGAAGACGGGCACGGCCTGGTAGGCCGCCCCACCGGCGCCGGCGTGGGCCGCGTCCACGACCTGCTGGACGGCGCCGAGCACTACGTGAAGCACCTCCTCGCCTCGGTGCCGCACACCCTGGAAGGCGTCAAGGTGGTCGTCGACTGCGCCAACGGCGCCGCCAGCGACGTCGGCCCGGCCGCCTACGAGCAGGCCGGCGCGGAGGTCGTCGCCATTCACGCCGACCCCGACGGCCTCAACATCAACGACAACTGCGGCTCCACCCACATGGAGGCGCTCCGCGAGGCCGTCATCCGCGAAGGTGCCGACCTCGGCCTGGCCCACGACGGCGACGCCGACCGCTGCCTGGCCGTCACTGCCGCCGGTGACATCGTCGACGGCGACCAGATCATGGCGATCCTGGCCCTCGCCATGCGCGAGGCCGGCACGCTCACCGACGGCACCCTGGTTGCCACGGTGATGAGCAACCTCGGCCTGCGGCTGGCCATGAAGCAGGCCGGCATCCGCCTCCTCGAGACCAAGGTCGGCGACCGCTACGTCCTCGAAGAGCTGACCGCCGGCAACCTCGCCCTCGGCGGCGAGCAGAGCGGCCACATCGTCATGCCCGCCTACGCCACCACCGGCGACGGCGTCCTGACCGGCCTGCACCTGATGGCCACGATGGCGGCCTCCGGCAAGTCCCTGGCGGACCTGGCCGCGGTCATGCACAAACTCCCGCAGGAACTGATCAACGTCCCGGTGCAGGACCGTGAGGCAGGCGCCCAGGCCCCGACCGTCCAGGCCGCGGTGGCGCTGGCTGAGGCAGAGCTGGGCGAGACTGGCCGGGTGCTGCTCCGCCCGTCGGGCACCGAGCCTCTGGTCCGGGTCATGGTCGAGGCGGCCACTCAGGAACAGGCCCGGACGGTCGCCGAGCGCGTCGCCGACGAGGTACGGTCCGCCAGCCCTGCCTGATGCGGCTTCCGCGCTTGAGTTTTTGGTAGCCCGGCCGCTGTCGCGGCCGGGCTCTGCCGTCTTTGCGGGCGGCCGGGGCTTGGCTTCCGGGTTCAGGCGGCGTTGCGGACAGCTGGGCTTTGGCGGTCGAGCTCGGGTGGCTCGGGCTTGGGCGGCTGTGCGGGCGGCCGGGGCTTGGCCTCCGGGTTCAGGCGGCGTTGCGGACAGCTGGGCTTTGGCGGTCGAGCTCGGGTGGCTCGGGCTTGGGCGGCTTTGCGGGCGACCGGGCCTCAGCTGCTGCTGGCGAGGGTGCGGAGGCGCTGTGCGGCTTCATCGATGACGTCTTCGCGTTTGCAGAAGGCGAAGCGGATCAGGTGGCGGCCCTGATCCTGGTGGTCGTAGAAGACCTGGGTGGGCACCGCCACGACACCACACTGCTCGGGAAGTGAGCGGCAGAAATCGACCCCGTCCTTACCGCCCAGCGGCGTGATATCGGCCGTCACGAAGTAGGTGCCCTCGGACGGCAGCACCCCGAAGCCGGCGTCGGTCAGCCCGGAGACCAGGCGATCCCGGCGGGCCTGGAGACCGTCGCGGAATGTGGTGAAGTAGGCGTCGGGGAGCGCGAGAGCCACCGCGACGGCTGGTTGCAGCGGCCCGGCGTTGACGAAGGTCAGGAACTGCTTGACCCGGAGCACCGCGGAGACCAGCGCGGCCGGGCCGGTTGCCCAGCCGACCTTCCATCCGGTGCAGGAGAACGTCTTGCCCGCCGAAGAGATCCGCAGCGTGCGCTCCCGCATACCCGGCAAGGTCGCCAGCGGCACGTGCGGTGTCGCGGTGTCCGTGAACACGAGGTGCTCGTAGACCTCGTCGGTGACGGCATTCACGTCATGTTCCTGGCAGAGCTGGGCGATCAGCGTCAGTTCTTCCGTCGTGAAGACCTTGCCGGTCGGGTTGTGCGGCGTGTTCAGCAGCACTAGACGGGTACGCGGACCAAAAGCCGCCCGCAACTCGTCCGGGTCGAAGTCGTACCGCCCGCTGGCACCGGGCCGTAGGGTCACCGGCCGCCGCACCGCACCGGCCAGCGTGATCGACGCCGCGTACGAGTCGTAGTACGGCTCGAAGCACACCACCTCGTCGCCGGCCTCGCACAACGCCAGAATGGTCGCCGCGATCGCCTCGGTAGCCCCGGCAGTGACCGCAACTTCGGTGTTCGGGTCCCGACCAAGCCCCCAGAACCTGTCCTCGTGCGCGACGATCGCCTGCCGCAGCGCGGGGATGCCGGCCAGCGGCGGGTACTGGTTGGCGCCGGACCGCAACGCCTCGGCTGCGGCGGCCAGCATCTCCGGCGGCCCGTCGGTGTCGGGGAAGCCTTGTCCCAGGTTGACCGAGCCGGTCCGGACGGCGAGCGCGGACATCTCGGCGAAGATAGTGGTGCCGAAGGGGCGCATGCGGCCGACGAGCGGATCCGCGGAGGTCGACATCGTCACGCGCGTCAGACTACGGCCTTCCGCTAGAAAATCACTTTGGAGCAGGTGGCGGTGATGAAGGTGCCGGTGCTCGTCTTCTGTGCCACCTCTTCGCCGTTCACCTTGGCACTGCAACTGATCGACCCGTCGGTGATGTTCCCGCGCACGGCAACCACGGAAACGAGCGACGAGCCGCGCAGCTTGACCGTCTTGCGCCAGGGCAGCTTGGCGTCGCTGACTCGTTTCGGCTCCTTGCCGAGGTCTTCCATGTAGACGATCTCGACCGGACCGTCGCCGGTGACCTCGTACTCGACCTCGATCTCCGTGCCCTCGCCGGGCAGTTGCGGGAGGTTGGTCGGTAGTTCGGGCAAGTCGGTGGGCAGGCCCGGCACTTCCGGCACTTCGGTGGGCACCTGTGGCACGGTCAGGCTGGGTGGCGTGGGGAGGTTGTTGATCGCTTCTTCGGCCTTGTCGGTGGCCCGGTTGACCAGCAGCACCCCCGAGGTGATCCCACCCGCGCAGAGCAGCAGCGTCACCGCGATCAGCACTGCGACTAACGGGGTGTTGTTGCGTTTCGGTGGCGGCGGGGGAGGGGCGCCGTACCCGGGTGGCTGCCCGTAGGCCGGCGGCGGCGCGAATCCACCAGGCGGCGCGAATCCACCAGGCGGCGGGTAGCCGCCTTGCTGGGACGGCGGTTGATCGACCGCCGGGAACTGCGAAGTCGGCGGATACATGGCGGGAGGTGCGCTGGCCGGCGGCTCGGGCAGCGAGGCAATACCGGGTTGAAACTGCGGCGTAGCCGGCGGCCCGCTGTGGGGCGCTGCGGGTGGCCCGCTGAACGGCGCTGCGGGTGGCCCGCTGAACGGCGCTGCGGGTGGCCCGCTGTGGGGCGCTGCGGGTGGCCCGCTGAATGGTGCGGCGGGTGATCCGCTGTAGGGCGTCGTGGGTGGCTCGTTGAAGGGCGCTGCCGGCGGCTGGCCGTATGGCGTGGTCGGTGGCTCGCCGCCGTAGGGGGTGGTGGGTGGCTCGCCATAGCTGGCGGCAGGCGGCCCGCTCGGCGGGGCGAAGGGAGATCCGCTGGAGGGCGCGGTGGGCGGCTGGCTCTGCGCGACGGTCGGCGGCTCGAACGGCGTGGGCGCCAGGGGATCGCCGGTCGGTGACGACCAGGGCTCGCCCGAGGGCGGCTCCTCCGGGGGCAGCGGGCGAGTGGGATCCGTGGGCGGTGGATAGCTCAATCGTCTCTCCAGAGCAGGCGTACGGCCGACGGTACGCCTGCCAAGCCAGACCTGGATCACCCGGTCGGGTCAGCGTTGCTCGTGACCTGGACGGGAGTCCGCGCACGGCTGACCGAACGGCTGTTTCGCTCACGTACGATGCGCGAAAGTATGCTTCTCGAGCAGCGTCCGTGAGCAATTGTCCGCTAGGCTGCCCTTCATGTGTGGGATCGTGGGTTACGTCGGCAATCGTCCGGCGCTGCAAATCGTCCTCGACGGGCTCCGCCGGTTGGAATACCGCGGATACGACTCGGCCGGCGTGGCTGTCATCGATGACTCCGTCATCCTGACCGAGAAGCGGGCCGGAAAGCTGGCGAATCTGGAAAAGGCGCTGGCCGATCGGGCGAGCGACGGGATCGCGGCCGGGAAGACCGCCATCGGGCACACCCGCTGGGCCACGCACGGCGGACCCACCGACCGGAATGCGCACCCGCACCTGTCGGCTGACGGGCGGGTCGCGGTGATCCACAACGGGATCATCGAGAACTTCGCTCGGCTGCGCGCCGAACTGGAAGCCAACGGCACCGAGTTCGTCAGTGACACCGACACCGAGTGCGCGGCTCACTTGCTCGCCGCCGAGATGCGTACGCTGCGGGACTCCGGTGCGGCTGACGGCCCGCAGCTGCTGGCTGAGGGCATGCGCCGCGTGGTGCGCCGTCTCGAGGGCGCGTTCACGCTGCTTGCCATCGACCTTGGTGTGCCGGACGCGGTGGTTGCCGCCCGGCGTAACTCGCCGCTGGTGGTGGGCCGCGGGCAGGGGGAGAACTTCCTCGCCAGTGATGTCTCCGCCTTCATCGAGCACACCCGCGAGGCGATCGAGCTGGGTCAGGACCAGGTTGTCCTGATCACCGGAGCGGACATCGAGATCACCGACTTCGATGGCGCCCCGGCGACCGGCCAGGAATACCACGTCGACTGGGACCTGTCCGCCGCCGAGAAGGGTGGCTACGACTACTTCATGCTCAAGGAGATCGCCGAGCAGCCCCAGGCCATCGCCGACACGCTGCTGGGCCGGCTGAGCGAACGCGGCGAGATCATCCTGGACGAGGTGCGGCTTACCGACCAGGACCTGCGGGATGTGGACAAGGTGTTCATCGTGGCCTGCGGTACGTCGTACCACGCGGGCATGGTGGCGAAGTACGCGATCGAGCACTGGGTGCGCATTCCTTGTGAGGTGGAGCTGGCTAGCGAGTTCCGCTACCGCGACCCGATCCTGGACCGTTCCACCCTGGTGATCGTGATCAGCCAGTCGGGCGAGACGATGGACACCCTGATGGCGCTCCGGCACGCCAAGGAGCAGAAGGCTCGAGTCCTCGCCATCTGCAACACCAACGGGTCCACCATCCCGCGTGAGTCGGACGCCGTGCTCTACACCCATGGCGGCCCGGAAATCGCTGTCGCCTCCACCAAGGCTTTCCTCACCCAGCTCGTCGCCTGCTACCTGATCGGCCTGCATCTGGCCCAGGTGCGCGGCGTGATGTACGCCGACGAGGTCGCCGCCGTGGTCGAGAAGCTGCAGGCCACCCCGGACAGCCTCCGCACCCTGCTGGACCGCATGGAGGAGGTCCGAGCGCTGGCCCGGGACCTGCGGACCGCCTCGACCCTGCTGTTCATCGGCCGGCACGTGGGCTTCCCGGTGGCGCTGGAAGGCGCGCTCAAGCTCAAGGAACTCGCCTATATGCACGCCGAGGGCTTCGCCGCCGGCGAGCTCAAGCACGGCCCGATCTCGCTGATCGACCAGGGCACCCCGGTCGTGTGCGTGGTGCCTTCCCCCGCCGGGCGCGGCGTCATGCGGGACAAGGTCGTCTCCAACATTCAGGAGGTTCGGGCCCGGGGCGCCCGGACGATCGTGATCGCGGAGGAGGGTGACGAGGACGTTCGAGCCTTCGCCGATCACCTGATCCCGGTGCCGCCGACGCCGACCCTGCTCGCGCCGTTGATGACCACCGTGCCGCTGCAGGTCCTTGCCTGTGAGATTGCCGCCGCTCGCGGCCACGACGTTGACCAGCCGCGCAACCTGGCGAAGTCCGTCACCGTGGAATGACATCGGTGCTCCCCACCACGATGTGCGCCAAGGCGTCCAGCGCCGGGCCACCCTCGGCCCAATAGCCGAGGTGCCCGGCGCTGGCCTGGGCCGCGAATGTTCGCCCGCCGAAGGCAGGGTCGGCGGGGTTTCTGCCGAAGAAGAGGTCGCGCTCCGGTCGACCGAATGCGAGCAGAGCACCCGCCGGACCGGCCGGGGCGAGGAGTGCATCCTCGGCCAGGCTGCGGGGTGACACGGCGGCCCACTGGATGGGGTCCGTCAGGGAAGTCGTGGCCCACACCTCGGTGGACGGAACGTGCAGGTGCGCCGCGGCATCCACGCCCACGCCCGGCGAGCCGACGAAGACCACGCTATCGGCGTCGAATGCGGGCTCGGCCGCGGCGGTGCCCACGACTAGCGACCCGTAGCTGTGCCCGAGCACGGTCTGTCGAGCGGTCAGACCCTCGTGAGTCGCGCGCAGCCCCTCCTGGAAGTAGCGCAGGGCGGTAGCTCCTCTGTCGGCCTGCGCTCGGCTTACCGCCTCGCCCAGATGGTCCGGAGCGTCGTAGCCCAGCCACAGGATCGCACTGGTTGCTACGCCCGGTGACAGTTCACCCGCCTGGGCCGAGAGCCGCGCCACGCGGGCAAGCTCGCCTCCGACCGAGGCCAGGTCGGCCGTCATGCCTGGCACATGGGTGACGACGTTAGCGGCCGAGTCGGGATCGCCCAGCGCAAGCACCGCCCGCCCGTCACCCGTGGGATCGATCTGCAGGAGGTACGCCCGCAGCCCGTCCCCCTCAGCTAGCTGATGAGCCAGTGCGCCGCTACCTCGCAGCTCGTTGAGCAACAGCCGGTTGGCGCGGTCCCGGGCGGCGGCGGGAATGCCGTCCAGCGAGCCGATCCAGCCCGGTCCGGTAACGAGCAGCCAGCCGCGATGCGCCGGGTCGAGGCCGTTCCACCACCGGTTCACCTCGGCTGGCGTTGCCGTGCAGGCAGGTGGATCGGTGCCTGGCGGTTGCGCGGGGATCCGAAACACCTCCCGGAGGGTCTTGCTTGCCCGGATGTCTGCTGCGGTGGCGATGCCGAGATCATTGCTGCGCCGGGCTCGGTCCAGCGCTGCGGCGAACTCGCTCAGCGCCTGGTCAGCGGCCCAGCAGTCCAGCCGGAAGAGGTCCAGCCGGCGGAGAATCCGGAGGAGCTGGTCGCCGGCGGCAAGCGCCGCTCTGCCCTGCCAGATCGTCCGTAAGGCAGCGGAGAGCTGCCGTAGCTCGGCGGACCAGATTCCAGCTGTGGAAGCCAGGATTCGCCACGCCGAGGCGATCACACTCCAGTGGCGTGGGTCGGTCGCCTGCAGCACGCTCATCGCAATGCCCGAAAGCGGTCAGCGACTCGATTGTCGGTGTCGTCATAAGCGCCGGCTGTGGCGGCTGCGGCTCGGGCTGTGGCGATGAGGTCGTCGGCGATCGCTGCCAAAGTGTGCTGGGCGGCTGTGGCTGCGCCCGTACCCGCGGCAGAGGCTGACCAGGGCGGACCCGGAATGGGCGGCAATGGATCGGCGTGCAGCCGATCGCCCGCTCTGATCAGCTTTTCCGCCCAGGCGCGCAGGCCTTCCGTGGTGACCTCGAACTCTTGTGTCATCGGCAACCTTCCCTTGGCCGTTCGCGAGCCGGGACAGGCTCGGGCCGACGACGTTAGGGAAAGCGGGAACCGGCCGAATCCAGCCTGTGGATAACGCGGCTCCGACAGCACGTTGTGGATAACTCGCACCGATAGGGTTGGCTGTGTGATCGTGTCTGTCGGGATCGACGTGGTGCTGGTCGAACGGTTCGCCCGCGCACTGGAACGCACGCCGCTGCTTGCGGATCGGCTCTTCACCGATGCGGAACGGACGACGCCGTCCGGCAACCCGCGCTCGCCGGAGTCGCTGGCCGCCCGCTTTGCAGCGAAAGAAGCGGTAGCCAAAGCCTTGGGCGCGCCTGGCGGGCTGCGCTGGCACGACTGCGAGATCGTCTCGGACCCGGATGGCCGACCGTGGCTCACGGTCTCCGGTACGGTCGCGGCGGTGGCGGCCGAGCGAGGCGTCAATCGGTGGCATCTGTCGCTGTCCCACGACGGCGGCATCGCCTCGGCCATGGTGGTCGCCGAGGCCTGACAGACGGGAGCACGGATGCGGCAGGCATGGCGGGTTGCGGACGTACGCTCGGCAGAGAAAGCCCTGATGGCGACCCTGCCAGCCGGCACTCTCATGCAACGGGCCGCGGCTGGACTCGCCCGTCGGTGCGCCTTGCTGCTGCGCGAGAGCGGCGGTGTCTATGGCGCGAGCGTCGTGCTGCTCGTGGGCAGTGGTGACAACGGTGGTGACACGCTCTTCGCGGGAGCGCTGCTGTCCGGGCGTGGTGCCGCGGTGTCGGCAGTGCTTCTCGACCCGAATCGGGCGCATTCCGCCGGACTTGCCGCGCTGCGTCGCGCGGGTGGGCGCGCGATCACCGACCTGCCGGTGTGCGCCGATCTGGTGGTCGACGGCATCGTGGGCATCGGCGTGAGCGGTGGATTGCGGGATCAGGCGGCCGCCCTTGTCGCTCGGCTCAGCAGTCTGCAGGCGCGAGATGGCGGACGGCCGCCCGTGGTGGCGGTGGACGTGCCGAGTGGTGTGGCGGTGGACACAGGTGACGTGCCGGGCGACGCGGTGCACGCCGACGTCACGGTGACGTTCGGCTGTCTCAAGCCCGCGCACGTCGTGGGGCCCGCCGCGGCCCTGGCGGGCCACGTCGACCTGGTGGACATCGGTCTGGGCGCGACGCTGCGAGCTGATCCTGCCGTACGCGTCCCTGACGTGTCCGATATCGCCGCGTGGTGGCCCCGCACGCATTCCGGGTCAGACAAGTACAGCCGCGGCGTGGTCGGGGTGGCGACGGGGTCCGCGACCTATCCGGGCGCGGCGGTGCTGTCGATTGCCGGGGCGCTGGCCGGGCCGGCTGGCCTGGTGCGTTATGCCGGCAGCGCCGGACCCGAGGTGCTGCGGCAACACCCGTCAGTGATCGCCACCGAGCGGGTCGCCGACGCCGGCCGAGTGCAGGCCTGGGTGTGCGGGTCGGGGCTGGGCACGGGAGCCGATGCGCGTACGGAACTGCGAAGCGTCCTGGCCTCGTCGTTGCCGGTCCTGCTGGATGCCGATGCCCTGAACCTGCTGGTGGATGGGCAGCTCGCGACGGATTTGCGGCGGGACGCACCGCTGGTGATCACTCCGCACGACGGGGAGTTCGCCCGACTGTCCGGGCAGGCACCCGGCGCCGACCGAGTTGGTGCCGCTTGTCGCCTCGCCGCGTGGATCAACGCCGTGGTGCTCCTCAAGGGCGATCGGACCATCGTGGCGACGCCGGCCGGTGAGGTCTGGGCCAATCCGACCGGCAGCGCCGCCCTTGCCACCGCCGGATCGGGTGACGTGCTGGCAGGCCTGCTGGGTTCCCTGCTCGCCGCGGGGGTGCCCGCTGAGCGAGCGGCTGTGGCCGCCGCGTACGTGCATGGCCTGGCTGGACGCCACGCCGCGGTCGACGGGCCGGTGACCGCGCCGGATGTTGCCGCAGCGTTGCGCTCGGTGCTGGCGGACCTGCGGTGACGTGGTTCTGTCGGACCCGGTCAGTAGGGTGGTGAACATGTGGCAGGCCGAGGTCCGGATCGATCTGGACGCGATTCGCGACAACGTGGCGATGCTGCGGACCGGCACCACCGCTGAAGTCATGGCGGCCGTGAAGGCCGACGGTTACGGACACGGCATGCTGCCCGCGGCCCGTGCCGCCCTGGCCGGCGGTGCCACCTGGCTCGGCGTCGCGACCCTCGACGAGGCCCTGATTCTGCGCCGGGCCGGGATCGTCGCTCCCGTCCTGGCCTGGCTCCATGCGCCGGGAATGCCGCTGCACGAGGGCGTCGAAGCGGATGTGGATCTCAATGCCGGCAGTCTCGGTCAGCTCAATGAGGTCATCGCGGCCGCTCGCCACGCCCGGCGGGCAGCCCGGGTGCATCTCAAGATCGATACCGGCCTGTCCCGCGGCGGCGCAACGTCGGCCGACTGGTCCGCCCTGGTGGAGGCCGCGGCGAAGGCGCAGGCAGGCGGAGACCTCGAGGTCATCGGGATCTGGAGCCATTTCGCGTGCGCCGACCTGCCCGGTCACGAGACGATCGACGACCAGTTGGCCGGCTTCGAGGAGGCGCTGGCGGTCGCGGAGCGCTTCGGAGTGCAGCCGCGCTACCGCCATATCGCCAACTCGGCCGCCATGCTCACCCGCCCGGACACCCACTACAACCTGGTTCGGCCCGGTGTGGCGGTCTACGGCCTGTCGCCCTTGCCCGGCCCGCCGCCCCCGGGGCTGCGCCCCGCGATGACCGCCCGGGCCAGGGTCGCCCTCACCAAGCGGGTCCCGGCCGGCCAAGGCGTTTCGTACGGTCACACGTATCACACCGCCCGCGAGACCACCCTCGCCCTCGTGCCGCTCGGCTACGGCGATGGTGTCCCGCGACATGCCTCCAACGTTGGCCCGGTGCTGCTCGGTGGCGCCGTGCGTCGCATCGCCGGACGGGTCAGCATGGACCAGTTTGTCCTGGACTGCGGCGACGACCCGATCGCGGTAGGCGACGTGGCGGTCCTCTTCGGCTCGGGCGACGCCGGTGAACCGACCGCCACCGACTGGGCCGAGGCGACCGGCACGATCAACTACGAGATCGTGACCCGGTTCGGCGGATCCAGAGTGCCGCGCGTCTATGTCGGATCAGCGGGTAAAGCATCCGGCAGCAACCACGTCAGCTCTTCCCCCGAGGAGACCGGATGAGTTCCGCCAAACCGTCCGCCCGTGGCACGTCTCGGTCCGGGCGGTCCGGACCGCGCCGCCGCGCGAAGCAGGTCGGCATCGCCGGTGCCGTCATCGGTGTCGCCGCGGCCGGGCTCGCCACGGCATTCGCCGTCGAGCGAGCTCTCGTCCGCCGATCGGTGAACGCACCCGGCGACCCGTATGCGGACGAGGAATTCGGTGAGCAGCCGCACGACTCCGAGCTCACCGTTACCGCAGCAGACGGCACCAAACTGCACGTGGAGATCGTGGAGCCTCGGCAGGCCGGTGACAGGCCCACGATCGTCTTCGTGCACGGTTTCGCCCTGGACATGGGCACGTTCTATTTCCAGCGGCAGGCCCTCACGGAGCAGGGTCAATACCGACTCGTCTGCTACGACCAGCCGGGTCACGGCCGGTCGAGCCGCTTGCAGTCCGGCGACTACGACATCGCGGCGCTCGGAAAGTCGCTGGCCGCCGTGCTGAACGAGGCGGTGCCGGACGGGCGCATCATTTTGGTAGGGCACTCGATGGGCGGCATGACTGTCATGGCGTTCGCCGAGCAATACCCGGAATGGTTCGGCGAACGGGTCACCGGCGTGGTCCTCATGTCCACTTCGGCCGGTCTGATCGACAAGGCGAAAATCGGCCTGCCGACCCTGGTTGCCCGCGCCAGTGCCCCGTTCATCCCGGTGTGGGGCGGCGCCGCGCGGCTCGGCGGGACCGTGATCGACCGCGCCCGGGTTGCCTCTTCCGACCTCGCCTGGCTGTTGACCCGCCGCTACGGGTTCGGTGACTCCCGGCCCAGCCCGTCGCTGGTGACCTTCGTCGAGCAGATGAACTCCCGCACCTCGGTCGAGACCCTCACCAAATATCTGCGCACCCTCTATACGCACAACCGGTTCCCGGCTCTGTCGGCGTTGGAAAAAGTGCCGGTCCTCGTGCTGGTCGGGGACAAGGACTACCTGACGCCGGTGGCGCACTCGGAGGATATTCTCCGACGCCTGCCGGACGCGGAGCTCATGAAGATCGACAACAGTGGTCATGTGGTGATGTTGGAAAAGGCGGATGAGGTCAACGCCGCGTTGCTGTCCTTCCTGGAGCGACACGGATGAAGCACCGACTAGCCACTGTGGATGAAACTCAAGCTTTCGGTGTGCGACTAGCAGGTCTCCTGCGCGCAGGAGACCTGCTCTTGCTGACTGGCCCCCTCGGCGCCGGCAAGACCGCTTTGGTGCAAGGCATCGGCGCCGGGCTGAAAGTGCTCGGCGCCATCACCTCGCCCACCTTCGTCATCGCCCGCGTGCACCGGCCCGACCCGGCGCGAGGCGGCGAGGTGCCGCTGGTGCACGCCGACGCGTACCGGCTGGGTGATGCTGCCGACCCGCGAGCGGAGATCGACGACCTCGACCTCGACGCCGCCGCCGAAGATGCCGTCACCGTTGTCGAATGGGGGGCGGGCCTGGTCGAGCAGCTCAACGATGAACACCTTGCCGTGCACATCGACCGCCTCGACGACGACACCCGCGTGATCGACCTGGTACCCCATGGTGGCGACTGGGCCGCCCGCCTCGACAAACTCTGCAACCCGGAGATCAAGTGAAGCTGCCCGAACTGCTCCCCACCGCCTGGCGTGCGGAACTGACGCCGTTCCTCGACCCCGCCGCCACCGAGGCGCTGGGCGCGTTTGTCGGCGAGCAGTATGCCCAGCACAACGTCTACCCGCCGGTCGAAGACCTCTTCGCCGCGTACCGGCTGTGCACGCCCGAGCAGACGCGAGTGCTGATCCTCGGCCAAGACCCGTACCACGGGCCGGGGCAGGCGCACGGCCTCAGCTTCAGCGTTCGCGACGGCGTCCGGGTCCCCCCGTCGCTCCGTAACGTCTACAAGGAACTCGCGGCTGACCTCGGTGTGCCACCCACGACGAGCGGTGACCTCACTGGGTGGGCGAAACAGGGTGTGCTGCTGCTCAACGCGGTTCTCACCGTACGCGCAGGGGCGGCGGCCTCGCACAAAGGCAAAGGGTGGGAGGAATTCACCGACGCGACGATCCGAGCCCTGAACGCGCGGCAGGAACGAGTGGTGTTCCTGCTCTGGGGTGCCTACGCCCGTAAAAAGGCAGCCTTCGTCACCAACCCCGTCCATACGGTGATCGAATCCGGACACCCCAGCCCGATGAACGGCGGCCGGGACTTCTTCGGCGCCCGGATGTTCAGTGCGGCCAACAAGGCACTCGCGGATGCCGGACGTCCCACGATTGACTGGGACCCCCGTAGCTAGCCGCTGACGCCGCTCATCCCTGGACAGCGGACGGCTGAGCCTCGACTCCGGCGTCAACCTCGTGCGCAGGTAGGCCAGGTGCGAGGGTCGGCGTGGCGTGCGGGTCGGGCTAGCGCGCGTGCGGTTTGGCCTGGCGTGCGGTTGGGCTGGCGTGCGTGCGGTTGGCCTGACGTGCGGGTTGGGCTGGCGTGCGTGCGGTTGGCCTGACGTGCGGGTTGGGCTGGCGTGCGGGTTGGCGTGCGTGCGGGTTGGGCTGGCGTGCGGGTTGGGCTGGCGTGCGGGTTGGCCTGGGCGTGCGGGTTGGCCTGGGCGTGCGGGTTGGCCTGGCGTGCGGGTTGGGCTGGCGTGCGGGTTGGGCTGAGCTGGCGTGCGGGCGGTTGATCGGTGCGGTTGGGTTTGGGTCGGTGCGCGGCTGGATTATGGTCGGCCGCTACTGTTTCCTGGTGCTGGTACTTGCCCTGGATACGTCCACTCCTGCGGTCACGGCTGCCCTTGCGGAAGTGACCGATTCCGCGCTGACCGGGCTGGGCGAACGCCGCGTTGTCGATTCGCGGGCGCATGGGGAGTTGCTGGCGCCGCAGATCAGGGCGGTGCTTGCCGGGGCCGGGGTGCGGCCCGCGCAGCTGGGCGGGATCGTTGCCGGGCTGGGGCCGGGGCCATTCACCGGGCTGCGGGTTGGGCTCGCTACGGCGGCGAGCATGGGGCAGGCGCTGGGCATTCCGGCGTACGGCATCTGTTCGCTGGATGCGATCGGTCGGGCTGCCGGGCCGGGGCGGGTCCTGGTGGCAACCGATGCGCGGCGACGGGAGGTGTATTTCGCCACCTATGTCGATGGTGTGCGGGTGACTGAGCCGGCGGTGGCGAAGCCAGCTGAGGTGCTGGTGGATGCCGAGCGGGCCGTCGGCGAGGGCGCGCTGAAGTACAGCGACGTGTTCGGGGTGCCCATCGATGATCGACTGCTGTACCCGCCGGGCGAGGCGCTGATCGCGCTTGCGTGGGACAAGATCCGCGCCGGGGCGCCGGGGGACGCGCTGACGCCGCTCTACCTGCGGAGGCCGGACGCGGTCGAACCCGCTGCGCGGAAGACTGTGCTGCCGTGACACCAGACGGCGCTAACGGCTCTGAGCACCGTGTCGCCGTGGCGAAGGGTAGTGCCGGCGGCTTGAAGGATCGTGCTGCCCACACGAAGGACTTTGCCAAGAGCTCCCAGGACTGTGCCGCTGGGGCGGAGGACCGGGCTGCTGGGGCGGAGGACCGGGCTGCTGGGGCGGAGGACCGGGCTGCTGGGGCGGAGGACCGTGCCGCTGGGGCGGAGGACCGTGCCGCTGGGGCGGAGGACCGTGCCGCTGGGGCGGAGGACCGTGCCGCTGGGGCGGAGGACCGTGCCGCTGGGACGGGGGCCCAAGCCGGTGGCTCGGAGGGTCGGGCTGTGATGATTGAGCGGTTTCGGTGGTGGCACATTGCCGAGGTGTTGCCGCTGGAAGAGGACCTTTTCGGGCCGGAGAAGTGGTCCGCCACGATGTTCTGGAACGAGTTGGCGCAGCGGAACTTCTACGTGGTGGCTGTCGAGGACGACCGGGTGCTCGGGTACGCCGGCCTGGCGGTGGTCGACGACGAGGAGAGCTGGGTGCAGAACATCGCCGTCCGGCGGGACGCGCAGCAGCGGGGTCTGGGGCGGGCGCTGCTCGAGACGCTGCTGGAGCGGGCAGGGAAGCGGAAGGTGTTGTTGGAGGTCGCTGTCGACAATCAGCCTGCTCAGCGGCTGTATGCGCGGTATGACTTCGAGCCCGTCGGGATTCGGCGGGGCTACTATCAACCGAGTAACACGGATGCCCTGGTGATGATGCGCGATGCGTGACGAGCCCCTGGTTCTTGGGATCGAGACCTCTTGCGATGAGACCGGCGTCGGCATCGTGCGGGGGCACACCTTGCTGGCTGATGCGTTGGCCTCCAGTGTGGACCAACATGCGCGGTTCGGCGGGGTGGTGCCGGAGGTTGCCAGCCGGGCGCACCTGGAAGCGATCGTGCCGACCATGCAGCGGGCGTTGGACGAGGCGGGCGTGACGCTGGCCGACATTGACGCGATCGCGGTGACTGCCGGGCCGGGGCTTGCGGGGGCGCTGCTCGTCGGTGTCGCTGCCGCCAAGGGGTACGCCCTCGCGGCGGAGAAGCCGATCTACGGCGTGAATCACCTCGCGGCGCATGTCGCCGTGGACACCTTGGAACACGGGCCGTTGCCGGAACCAGCGGTGGCGATGCTGGTGTCCGGCGGGCATTCCTCGCTGCTGCTCGTGGACGATCTCACCGCCGGGGTGCAGCCGTTGGGTGCGACCATCGACGACGCGGCGGGGGAGGCCTTCGACAAGGTGGCCCGGCTGCTGGGGATGGGATTTCCGGGCGGGCCGGTGATCGACCGTACGGCCCGGGACGGCGACCCGCGGGCCATTGCGTTCCCTCGGGGGTTGACCGCGGCGAAGGATATCGACCGCTACCGGTTCGACTTCTCGTTCTCGGGGTTGAAGACCGCCGTGGCGCGCTGGGTGGAGGCCCGGGAGCGCAGTGGCGAGCCGGTGCCGGTCGCCGATGTGGCCGCGAGTTTCCAGGAGTCGGTCTGCGATGTGCTGACCGCGAAGGCGTTGGACGCCTGTCGGGAGCACGGCGTCCAGACGCTGATCATCGGTGGTGGGGTGGCGGCGAATTCCCGACTGCGGCTGCTGGCGGAGGAACGCGCCGCGAAGCTGGGCATCCGGGTGCGGGTGCCGAGGCCACAGTTGTGTACGGACAACGGGGCGATGGTGGCGGCGCTCGGGTCGCATCTGGTGGCCGCCGGGGTGTCGCCGAGCCCGCTGGAGTTGCCGGCTGATTCGGCGATGGCATTGACCTCGATTGCCGTCGCGGGGTAGGAAGCCAGGATGATCGCACGGATGTGGGAGGTACGCGCCTCGCGCAGCGGCTTTGACGAGCTGCTGACCTGGGTGTGTGATGTGGCGCTGCCGGCGCTGGAGGTGCTGCCCTCGCACGTGTCGAGTGAGGTGTTCACCTCCACGGATCTGCGCATTGTGGTCATCTCGAAGTGGCGGAACCCGCCCGCTTCCCTTCCGGAGCCGCCGGCAAACCTGGTGGCGCGGTCTCCGCACGTATGGGATTTCTCGCCGGTCGACAGATAACGCGCTGGATCGTGACTGCGGGGTTACGTAACGTCGAAGGGCCATGCGAGATCTGCCCCCCGCCGATCCCGGCTCTCCCGACTACCGGTCGGCCACCCGCTATCTGGGCTGGCTTGCCCGGCGCGCCTGGGTATCCGTCAGCGCCGCGATCTTCTTCGCGGTGGTGTGGATGGTGTGCCAGGCCTTTATTCCGGCGGTGCTGGGTCGGGCGATTGATGCCGGGCTGACCGGGCGGGACGGCCGGCAATTGTTCTTGTGGAGCATGGTCCTGCTGGGTGTCGGCCTGGTGCAGGCGGGCGCCGGCCTGTTGCGGCATCGCCGGGCCGTGTTCAACTGGCTGTCCGCCGCCTATCGGACGGTGCAGGTGACCGTACGGCAGGCCGGGTGGTTGGGGGTCGCGCTGCCGCGGCGGATGGCGGCCGGTGAGGTGGTAGCCATCGGCACGGCGGACATCACCCACATCGGCAACGCGATCGACATTACGGCTCGCGGGGTCGGCTCAGTGGTCGCCGTTCTCACCGTCACCACTATTCTGCTGGTCACGAGTGTGCCGTTGGGCCTGGTGGTGGTGCTCGGCATTCCGGTGCTGATGGCGGTGGTGAGCCTGCTCATCCGGCCGTTGCACCGGCGTCAGCATGCGTACCGGGAGCAGCAGGGGCGGCTTACCGGGCTCGCCACCGACCTGGTCGGCGGACTGCGGGTGCTGCGCGGCGCGGGTGGTGAGCCGATCATGTCCGCCCGCTACCAGGCCGAGTCGCAGCGGCTCCGAGCGGCGGGTGTCCGGGTTGCTCGGGTGGAGTGTCTGCTGGATGCGGCGCAGGTTTTGCTGCCGGGAATCTTCCTGGTGTTGGTCACCTGGCTGGGCGCGCGCTTCGCGATCTCCGGGAAGATCACGGTGGGGCAACTGGTGTCCTTCTACGGGTACGCCGCGTTTCTGGTCTCCCCGTTGCGTCAACTCACCGAGACGATCGACAAGCTGACTCGCGGCCACGTGTCCGGGCGGCGGGTGGTGTCGATGCTGCGCATGCACTCTGACCTGCATGGCTCGCCGCATCCGCGGCCCGCTCCGGAGCGAGGTGACCTTGTCGATCCGCTGTCCGGCGCGGTGGTCAGGCCGGGGCTGGTGACCGCAGTTGCGGCGGCGGTGCCGGCCGACGCGGTCGCCATCGCGGATCGGCTCGGCCACTACACCGCTGCGGGTGCGGGGACGACGCTTGCCGGCGTACCGTTGCCTGATTTGGATCCGGCGAGCGTGCGCGAGCGGATCGTGGTGGCGGACAACGACGCCCGGCTTTTTTCCGGGCCGCTGCGGGACGATCTCGATCCGGACGGCGGTGGGCACGTGTCGGCGGCATTGACCGCGGCGGCCGCGACCGACGTTGTCGAGGCGCTTCCTGACGGCCTGGACAGCGAGGTTGCGGAACGCGGCCGCAGCTTTTCGGGCGGCCAGCAACAGCGGTTGCGGTTGGCCCGCGCGTTGGTCGCCGACCCGGAGATCCTGGTCCTGGTGGAACCGACCAGTGCCGTCGATGCGCACACCGAGGCCCACATCGCGGCGCGGCTCGGTGCGGCCCGCGACGGTCGCACGACTGTCGTCTGCTCGACCAGCCCGCTGGTGCTGGATCGCGCCGATCACGTGTTGTTCGTCGAGGACGGCGTGGTGACGGCGGAGGGAACCCATCGCGAGCTGCTGGACGGCAGCCTCGCTTACGCGAGGACGGTGCTGCGCGAGTGAGCAACGCGCTCCCGGTGGCGGACACCCGCCAGGTGCGACGGTACGCCCGCGATCTGTTCCGCCGGCATCCGCGCGCGCTCGTGGCAACCGTGGCCCTGCACGCCCTGGCCGCCGTGGCCGGCCTGTTCGCGCCGCGGCTGCTCGGCGAACTGGTCGAGTCGATCCAGCACCACGCGGGGGTGGGCACGGTCGACCGCATTGCCCTGGCTCTTGCCCTGTTCGTGCTGGTGCAGGCCGTTTTAGTGCGGTTCGCCTACTTGGCTTCGGCGCGACTCGGCGAGCAGGTCCTCGCCGAGCTGCGGGAAGAGTTTGTGGATCGGGTGCTGACCATCCCGTTGTCCACGGTGGAGCGTGCCGGCACCGGCGACCTGTTGACCCGGACGTCGCGGGACGTCGACGCGTTGTCGCGGTGCCTGCGGTTCGCGGTGCCGGAGACGCTGATCGCCGTGCTCACCGCGGCGCTCGCGATCGGGGCGCTGATCCTGGTCAGCCCGCTGCTCGCCCTGCCGTTGCTGATCGCCGTGCCGATTCTGACCATCTCCACCCGGTGGTACCTGCGCCGCGCGGCAGCTGGCTATTTGCGGCAGAATGCCGCTTACTCGCAGGTCACGGACGGGCTGTCGGAAACCGTTGCGGGAGCGCGGACGGTGGACGCGTTGCGCCGGCAAACTCAGCGGGGGCGGCGCACCGATGCCGATCTGCGCCGGTCCTGGCAGGCCGAGCGTTACACGTTGTTCCTGCGTACGGTGTGGATGCCGTCCATCGAGGTGGGTTATGTCCTGCCGGTGGTCGGCACGTTGCTCCTCGGCGGCTGGTGCTACCTGCAGGGCTGGGTCGGGCTCGGCCAGGTGACAGCGGCGGTGCTGTATGCCCAGCTGCTGGTCGACCCGATCGACCGTTTCCTCGGCTGGTTGGACGAGTTGCAAGTCGGCGCCGCCTCCCTGGCCCGGCTGCTCGGCGTCTCCTTCCGGCAACCGGAAACGACCGCGCTCACGCCGGTCGGCGCGGAGATCGTGGCCGAGGACGTCCGGTTTTCCTACGTCGAGGGTCGCGAGGTGTTGCACGGCATCTCGCTGACCATCGCGCCGGGGGAGCGGCTGGCCATCGTCGGCCCCTCCGGCGCCGGAAAGTCCACATTGGGGAGATTGTTGGCGGGGGTGCACGCGCCGGGCGGTGGGTCGCTCACCGTCGGCGGAGTTGCGCTGGCCGGCCTGCCCCTGGACCGGCTGCGGACGGAAGTCGCCCTGGTCAGCCAGGAACACCACGTCTTCATGGGTACGCTGCGCGACAACGTCGCCATGGTCCGGCCCGACTCCTCCGCGGCCGACGTTCGCCAAGCGCTCGCCGCGGTCAACGCCTTGACCTGGGCCGAAGACCTACCCGACGGCCTGGACACCGTGGTCGGCGCGGACGGGACCAACCTGTCGGCCGCTCAAGCGCAGCAGGTCGCCCTGGCCCGCCTGGTGCTGGCCGATCCGCACACACTCGTGCTCGACGAGGCGACCGCGCTGCTCGACCCGCGGGCCGCCCGGGACCTCGAACGGTCGCTCGCCGCCGTGCTGAAGGGCCGTACGGTCATCGCGATCGCGCACCGCCTCTTCTCGGCGCACGACGCGGACCGGGTGGCGGTGGTGGAAAACGGGCGGATCACCGAACTGGGCTCGCACGACGAGCTCGTGGCGGCGGGCGGCTCCTACGCCGCGCTGTGGGACTCGTGGCACGGCACGCCGCCGGTCGGTTCTAGCGCAGGGCCAGGAAAACACCCAGCAGAACAAGCGTGACGGCGGCGATGACGAGGAGCAGCAGGAACTCCCGTTGTTGCCGCTCCTCGGCTGTCTCGGCCGGGAGGTCGCTGACCACGGCGGCCAACTCGTCCAGGGTGCTGGCACCGGCGGCCACCCCGGCCCGCTGGGTGAACTCGTCCAGCGTCAGACGGCCGGCACCGGTGTGCCGCTCCAGCGCAGCCATGATCCGCTGCCGGTCCTCGTCGGAGGCGCGCATGCTCACGCCCGGCACTCTAACCCGTGCGAACCAGTCGGCCCAGACTGCGAACGGCCGGAAGTCCTTAGCCGGTGGCACCCAGCAGCGGATCGGCCAGCAGCGTTTCGAATGCCAGCTCCGCGGCGCCGATCAGGGCCGCGTCGGTGCCCAGCTCGGGCGTTCGTAAGCGGATGTGCTCGCGGCAGGCCGGCAGGGCGACCTCGTTGAGCCGGGACCGGATCTGCGCCGCCGCCACTAGGTAGACGTCGCGCAGAGTGCCGCCGAAGATGACGGCCTCCGGGTTGAAGATGTTGACCAGGTTGCCGACGCCGAGCCCGATCCACTCGCCGACGTGCCGGACTGCCTGCTGGGCCGCCCAGTCGCCGCGCATCGCCGCTTCGACGACGCCGAGCACCGCCTCGCGGCCGCTGCGGTCTTCCCGGCCGGCCAGCTTGAGCAGCGGATACTCGCCGATTTCGGTCTCCCAGCAGCCGTGCGAGCCACAGCTGCACGGGTTGCCGCGCGGGTTGACCACCATGTGGCCGACTTCGCCGCCGTACCCGCCGTGGCCGGTGATGCGTCGGCCGCCGGCGATGATGCCGGCGCCGACGCCGACGTCGCCGTACAGGTAGATGACGTTGTCGCGGCCGGCGGCGGCGCCGCGGCTGTGCTCGACCAGGGCGGAAACGTCGGCGATGTTGCCGACGATCATCGGGCCGTCCCCGCCGATCTCCGCCAGCAGCGCCTCGCCGACCGGCTGATCGACCCAGCCGATGGTCGGGGCCAGCCGGACCATGCCGTCCGCGCGGCGCACCATGCCCGCCACGGCCAGCCCGGCGCCGACGTAGCGGGCACCGGCCGGCACGTCCTTGCCCATCTCCTGGACGAAGGCTGCGAGCGGCTGGACGGCGTCCACCACCTGCATGCCCCGGGGGCGCTCCGCCTCGCGGCGGTCCAGGATGACCCCGCCGAGACCGACCCGGGCGGCGCGCAGCCGGTCGACTTCGATGTTGAGCGCGTAGGCGTACACCTTGGCGGACTCGGGTCGGACCAGCAGCGAGGGGCGCCCGGCCCGGCCGGTTTCCCGCTGGCCTTTCTCGGTGACGAGACCCGCGGCGGTGAGATCGGCGGTGAGCGCGCCGATGGTGCTGCGGTTGAGGCCCAGCTTGGTGGTCAGTTCGGCGCGGGACGTTGCGCCATGAATATGCACATAACGCAGCAGTGTTCCCAGGTTGTGCCGCCGGACCTCCTCCTGGCTGGGCCCGGCCTTCATCGGTTACCGGTGGCGGCCGCTCTGCGGCGCGACAGCGCGTCGACGCTCGCCGCGAGCAACAGGATCAGGCCGGTGAAGATGAACTTCTGCCCGCCGCTGAAATCCATCAGGCCCATGCCGTTGTCGATGACCGCGATCACCGCGCCGCCGATCACCGCGTCCAGCACCCGGCCCTTGCCACCGAAAAGGCTGGTGCCACCGATGACGGCCGCGCCGACCGCGTACAGGAGCACGTTGCTGCCGCCGGAGTTCGGGTCGACCGAGTTGGCCCGGCTGGCCGCGAAGATGCCGCCGATCGCAGCCATGAACGAGCCGATGACGAAGACCGAGATGCGGATCCGGTCGACCGCGATACCCGCGCGGCGCGCGGCTTCCTTGTTGCCACCCACGGCATAGACGTGCCGACCGTACGTGGTGCGGCCCAGCACGAACGTCCAGGCGACCAGGGCCACCGCGATGAGCGGGGCGACCAGCGGCACGCCCTTCACCGAGATGCTCAACGGGTTGATGCTCCGCTCCTGGGTCAGCACGGCGACCGCGGCCACCAGCAGCACCGCCAGGCCGCCGATCCGTGCGAGCACGATACCCATCGGGTCGGTGATCAGGCCGCGGGTGGCCCGGGCCCGGAAGCGCAGGAGTTGGGTGGTGGCGTAACCGAGGATCAGCACGACGGCGAGCGCCCAGCTCAGGGCGACCGACATGTTGTTCTTCGCCAGCGACAGCACGAACGGGTCGCGGATCGAGATGTTCTTGCCGCCGTCGAGGAGGACGAGCAGGACGCCCTGGAAGGCCAGGAAGCCGGCCAGGGTGACCACGAAGGACGGGATGCCCAGCTTCGACACCAGGAAGCCCAGCGCGAAGCCGATCGCAACGCCGGTGCCCAGGGCGACCGGGATGGCCGCGTACCAGGTCCAGCCCTGATCGGTGAGCAGGATCGCCATGATCGCGCCGCAGACGCCGCTCGCGAAACCGGCGGACAGGTCGATCTCGCCCAGCAGCAGGACGAAGACCAGGCCCATGGCGATGAAAATGACGGCCGCGCCCTGCGAGAACAGGTTCGCGAAGTTGAGCGGGGTGAAGAACGCCGGCCGGGCCACGCTGAAGATCAGACAGAGCGCCACCAACCCGAGGATCGCCGGCAGGCTGCCGATGTCGCCGCCGCGCACCCGACCCCAGTAGTCGTGCAGATGGCTCGCGACCGTGGGCTGGACCTCCGTGGTGGGCCCGGTCGGGGAAGTCATGGTGGTCGACATCAGTGGCCGCCTCCCGGCCCGAAATCGGCGTAACCCACAGTGGTCCGTTCTGGTGGCAGGCCGAGGTTTCCGCTGCGGCCTGAGGTGATCAACTCGACGACCTGGGAGTGGGTGACGTCGGTGGTGCGTACCTGGGCGGCGGTCCGGCCGAGATAGAGCGCACAGATCCGGTCGGAGACGGCGAACACGTCGTTCATGTTGTGCGAGATCAGCACCACGCCGAGTCCGTTGTCGGCGAGGCGGCGGACGAGCTCGAGCACCTGGGCGGTCTGCGCCACGCCGAGCGCCGCGGTCGGCTCGTCCAGGATCACGATCCGGCTGTTCCACAGCACGGCCTTGGCGATCGCCACGGTCTGCCGCTGGCCGCCGGACAGGCTCGCCACGGACTGGCGCAGGGATTTCACCGTACGCACGCTCAAGCTGGCCAGGGTGTCGCTTGCCATCTGTTCCATGGTGGGTTCGTCCAGCACGATGCCGCGGACCCGTTCCCGGCCCAGGAACATGTTCTGCACGACGTCCAGGTTGTCGCAGAGCGCGAGGTCCTGGTAGACGACCTCGATGCCGAGCAGCGCGGCGTCGCGAGGACTGCTGACCGCCACCTCGTCGCCGGAGAACGTCACGGTGCCCGCATCCATCGTGTAGATGCCGCTGATGCACTTCACCAGGGTGGACTTTCCGGCGCCGTTGTCGCCGACGAGCGCGGTGACCTCGCCGGGATAGACGCTCATGCCGACGTCGTGCAGCACCTGGACGGGACCGAAGCTCTTGTCGATCCCGCGCAGCTCCAGCAGTGGTGTCGCGGCCACGGGCAGCTCTCCTCCTCGGCGGGTCAGACGCCGTTCTCGGTGCACAGCGCGGCGAAGTCACCGGTGCACAGCTGAGCCTTGGTCACGAAGCCTTCGGTGATGACATCGCCGACGTTGTCCTTGAAAATCGGCTTCGGGGGGATCAGGACAGCCGGGACATCCCGCCCGGTCTCGCCGTCCTTGATGGTCTGGTCGACCTTCTTGCGCTCGCCGCGGGCCAGCGCAATGGCGAGATCGGCTGCGGCATCGGCCACCTGCTTGATCGCCTTGTAGACGGTCATACACTGGTCTCCGGCCAGGATGTTCTGCAGGCCCTGCACGGTGGCGTCCTGCCCGGTCACCGGCACCGCGCCGTTCAGCTTGTACTTCTTCAGGACGGAGATGACGGCGTTGCCCATGCCGTCGTTGGCCGCCAGCACACCCTTGATGTCGCGGCGCTGCGTCAGCATCTGCTCGAACATCGTCCCGGCCTGCGCGTTGTCCCACTCCGGTACGGCCTGGTCCGGCCCCTTCTCATACTCGCCAGAGGTGAACTTGGGCTGGAGCACCGAGTCGTAGCCCTCCTTGAACAGGGTGGCGTTGTTGTCGGTGGCGGCGCCGTGCAGCTCGGCCACTACAGGCTTCGGGTACTTCTTCTCGGCCAGGCACTTGACCAGGCCTTCGCCCTGCAGCCGGCCGACCGTGACATTGTCGAAGCTCACGTAGTAGTCGGCGCCACCGCCGAGGGTGAGGCGGTCGTAGTCGATGGTGGCGATGCCGGCTCGCTTCGCCTTGTCGAGAACGGCTTTGCCCGTACCCGAATCGAGGTTGACGATCATCAGGACCTTGACCCCGCTGGAGATCATGCCGTCCGCGATGGTCTGGAACTGGCTCTTGTCGCCCTGGGCGTTCTGGATGTCGGCGGAGACGCCGGCCGCGTCGAAGGCCGCTTTGAGGAATTTCGGGTCGTCGGAGCCCCAGCGCTGGGAGCTGGCGGTGTCGGGCAGGATGATGCCGATCTTGCCAGCGGATCCGTCATCGCCCTTGTCGCTGCACGCGGTCAAGCCGCCAGCCAGCAGACCCGCCGCGGCGAGGGCGGAGATTCCCCTACGCATTCCTCGTGTCCTCTCGGATCGCCGCTGACCGAAATTTTGTTGTGTCGGGCAACGTATTCCGGCGACGTGCTGCGGCACAACCCGGCGACCTCCGGGCGCTCCTTAAAGTGACGCTAGGTCACGTTAAGTGGCAGAATCGGCGCTTCTCCGGTTTTGCCCGAGCCTTATGTCCGGATCCGCGCCGCCGTCGCGCCGGTCAACCGCACCAGATCCGCCGGCGCCAGTGACACCTGCAAACCCCGGCGACCCGCCGAGACATACATCCGCTCCAGCCCCAACGCCGAATCATCCACCACCGTCGGCAGCCGCTTCCGCTGCCCCAGCGGGCTGATGCCGCCCCGGACATAGCCGCTGCTGCGCTCCGCGGCCGCCCGATCGGCCAACGCCGCCCGCTTCCCGCCCGCCGCGCCGGCCAGCGCCTTCAGATCCACCTCGCCCGTCACCGGCACGACAGCCACCGTCAGCGCGCCATCGACCTCGGCGATCAACGTCTTGAACAGCGACGCAGGCGACACCCCCAGCGCCTCGGCCACCAGCGCGCCATAGTTCGGCACCTCCGCCGCCACCTCGTACGCGTGCAGCTCGTGCGGCACCTTCGCCGCGGACAGCAGTACGGTCGCCGGCGTCCCGGCCGCCTTCTTTGCCATGACCACGCAGGCTAGCGACACACCAGGACGGTCGGGGCATCCGCCACCCGGGTCAGCACCAGCGACGCCGCGTTGCTCCCGCGCAGCCGCAGGTCACGGCGCAGCTGCTCCGGCTCCAGGGCAGAACCGCGCTTACGGATCTCCAGCCGCCCCACCTCGCGCTCCCGCAGCAACGCCCGCAGCCGCTTCAGCGAGAACGGCAGCACATCGATGATCTCCAGCCGGCGGCCGTACGGCGAGTCGACCGGCTCGTCGGTGTAGACGTAGGCGATCTGCGGGTCTGCGAGCCGACCCCCGATCCCCGCCGCGAACTCGGCCACCAGGTGCGAGCGGACGACTGCCGGGTCCGGGTCATACACGAACCGCCCCACCTCGCCGACCGGTGCCAGAGTGGTTCCAGGGCCGTGCAACGTGCCGCCGTCCGGCAACAGCACCGCCCGCCGGGGCACCTCGGCCAGCGGCCCACACCAGAACGCCGCCTCGACCAGGTCACCGTCGACGCTGACCCACTCGCCCTCGGCGCCCGGGGGAAGCAACGCGTGATCGATCCCGGGAGCGAGCTTGAGGACCGTTCTCGGCACCCGCGTGGGCAGTGCGGCGATGAAGTCCCACGGCGGCGACCAGGACTGCGGGTCCATCAGCCGGCCGCGCCCCGCTCGGCGTCTGGCCGGGTCAGCGAACACCGCGTCGAACCGCTCCACGTCAACCGAGGTCGCATCAGCGCACGCCACGGTCACCCGATCGGCGAGGCCGGCGGCTGCCACGTTGGCCTCGGCGATCGCAGCGGTCAGTGGGTCGGCGTCCACCGCATACACCCGGATCCCGTGCCGGGCCGCCGCCAGCGCATCCGAGCCCAACCCGCAACCCAGATCGGCGAGGCTTTCGACGTCCGCGGCGCGCAGCCGCGCGGCGCGCCGGTCGGCCACCACCATTCGGGTCGCCTGTTCGAAGCCAGCCCGAGTGAAAAACATCCCCGCCGCGGCCGCTCCGAACTTGCCCGCAGCGCGTCGGCGCAGGTCGGTCTGCGTCAACGCGGCGGCCGCCAGCGGCGCCGCGACACCCCGCGCCCGCAAGGCCGTGGCCGCAGCGAGCGGGTCGGCGCCGGCCACCTCGGCAGCCGCGGTCAACGCCTTCAAGCCTTCATCGGTACGCAGGGCGGCGAGCAGTTCCAGGTCCACGCCGAGTCATTCTGCCGTGTTGGCACTCTCCTTGACGGAGTGCTAGTTCCGGCATAATCTCCGATTAGCACTCTCAACCTGAGGGTGCCAGCGCGCGCCCCGCACGGGGGCACACGCTTGCGCCAGGCGGACCGGCACCCGCGACGACGGCCCCGCCCGGTGGCATGAGGCATGAGATCGGCCGTTCCGGCCGGCGAAACCTGTACCCAGGAGGGTATGCCCGTGACTACCGCGACCAAGGTTGCGATCAAGCCGCTCGAGGACCGCATCGTGGTCCAGGCGAACGAGGCGGAGACCACGACGGCTTCCGGCCTCGTGATCCCCGACACCGCCAAGGAGAAGCCGCAGGAGGGCACCGTCCTCGCCGTCGGCCCCGGCCGGATCGACGACAAGGGCAACCGCGTTCCGATCGACGTGAAGGTCGGCGAGACCGTCCTCTACTCGAAGTACGGCGGCACCGAGGTCAAGTACGCCGGCGAGGAGTACCTGGTGCTCTCCGCCCGCGACGTCCTCGCGGTCATCGAGAAGTGACCTACTGACAGTGCTTCCCGCCCTGGCCCGAGCTCTCGGGTCAGGGCGGTGGTGCGTGAAGGGACCATTACATGGCGAAGATTCTCAGCTTCTCTGACGACGCGCGGCACCTGCTGGAGCACGGCGTCAACACGCTCGCCGACACGGTCAAGGTCACCCTCGGCCCGCGCGGCCGCAACGTCGTCCTGGACAAGAAGTTCGGCGCGCCCACGATCACCAACGACGGTGTGACCATCGCCAAGGAGATCGAGCTCACCGACCCGTACCAGAACCTTGGCGCGCAGCTGGTCAAGGAAGTGGCGACCAAGACCAACGACGTCGCCGGCGACGGCACCACCACGGCCACCGTGCTCGCCCAGGCGCTGGTCCGCGAGGGCCTGCGCAACGTGACGGCCGGTGCCAACCCGATCGCCCTCAAGCGCGGCATGGACCTGGCCGCCGAGGCCGTCTCCAAGGCCCTGCTGGGCAAGGCCGTCGAGGTTGCCGACCACAAGTCGGTAGCCAACGTCGCCACCATCTCGGCCCAGGACGCCGCCATCGGTGAGCTCATCGCCGACGCGATGGACCGGGTCGGCCGCGACGGTGTCATCACCGTCGAGGAAGGCTCCGCGCTCAGCACCGAGCTCGTCGTGACCGAAGGCCTGCAGTTCGACAAGGGCTTCATCTCGCCGAACTTCGTGACCGACGCCGAGGCCCAGGAGGCCGTGCTCGAGGACACGTACATCCTCATCACGACCCAGAAGATCGGAAGCGTCGAGGAGCTGCTGCCGCTGTTGGAGAAGGTTCTCCAGGCCAGCAAGCCGCTGCTCATCATCGCCGAGGACGTCGAGGGCCAGGCGCTGTCCACCCTCGTGGTCAACGCCCTGCGCAAGACCTTCAAGGTCGTCGCCGTCAAGGCGCCCGGTTTCGGCGACCGCCGCAAGGCGATGCTGCAGGACCTGGCGATCGCGACCGGTGGCGAGCTCATCGCCCCCGAGCTCGGCTACAAGCTCGACCAGGTCACCGTCGACATGCTGGGCACCGCCCGGCGCGTCGTGGTCGACAAGGAGAACACCACCATCGTCGATGGTGGCGGCAAGAAGGCCGAGATCGAGGACCGGGTCGCGCAGATCCGCAAGGAGATCGAGGCCTCCGACTCCGACTGGGACCGCGAGAAGCTGTCCGAGCGGCTGGCCAAGCTGTCGGGCGGCATCGCCGTGATCCAGGCCGGCGCCGCGACCGAGGTCGAGATGAAGGAGCGCAAGCACCGCATCGAGGACGCCATCGCGGCGACCAAGGCCGCGGTCGAGGAGGGCACCGTGCCCGGCGGCGGCGCCGCCCTGGCGCACGTCGTCTCCGCGCTCGACGGCGACCTCGGCCTCACCGGCGAGGAAGCCATCGGCGTCTCGATCGTCCGCAAGGCGCTCGTCGAGCCGCTGCGCTGGATCGCGCAGAACGCCGGCCACGACGGCTACGTCGTGGTGGGCAAGGTCGGCGAGCTGAAGTGGGGCCACGGCCTCAACGCGGCCACCGACGAGTACGTCGACCTCGCCGCCGCCGGCATCATCGACCCGGTCAAGGTGACCCGCAACGCGGTCTCCAACGCCGTGTCGATCGCCGGTCTGCTGCTCACCACGGAGAGCCTCGTGGTCGAGAAGCCGGCCGCACCGGAGCCGGCCGCGGGCGGCCACGGGCACAGCCACGGTGGTCACGGCCACCAGCACGGCCCGGGCTTCTGACCCGAACGCACGAGGTAAAGGGCGCGTCGCAGCAGCGGCGCGCCCTTTCTCGTGTGATCCTTCCCAGGGAGAGGTGCGCGGATGATCATCGTCGTGGAGGGTCCCACTGCGGCCGGGAAAACCTCCTGGTGCCGCGGGTACGCCGGCCGGTACGTCCCAGAACACCAGGCGACAGGCCGCGAACCGACAGACGCGGTGGCGCTCGCCCGGCACTGGGTCCGCGCCGGCATGCAGCGCTGGTCCGCCGCACTCGACCTCGAACGGGCGGACGGCGTGGCCTTCTGCGACACCGACCCGGTGAAGCTGCACTACGCGTGGGGGATGGCCGCGCTCGGGCTCGCGCCGCGGGCCCAGTTCGACCGGGAGCTGGCGGTCACCCGGGAAGCCTTCCGCAAGCACCGGCTCGGCTTCGCCGACACCGTGCTTGTCAGCCTTCCCGACACCGCAACCCTGCAACAACGCCGAGACGGCGACCACACTCGGCGACGGCGCAATTTCGCTGCGCACGTGCAGCTCCGGGAACCCCTCCAACACTGGTACGCCGCCCTGGAACAGCTGTCCCCGGGACGAGTCGTGTGGGAGCTGCCCGTGGCGGGCCTGCCTCCCGGGCCGCAGCCGCGTACGGACCGGTGCTCGGTGGAGCTGCTCGACGCGGTGGTCGAGGCGTTGCCGCCGCTGCGTGCGCCGGTCATGACCTCGTTGCCTGCCTGAACCGTCAGGACTTGGTAAGGAGCAGCCGGGCTCCGCAGAGGCAGGATGGTCCTTGTGAAGGTCTTGCCTCCCCTCGCTCGGGGATCTGTCCTGCGGGCGGCATGTGCCGGCATTGCCGCCGCAGCTGTGGCGCTCGGGGTCGCCGAGGTCGTCGCCGTCTTTACCGGAGCCCCGTCAGCCCCGATGCTCGCGGTCGGCGCGGCGGTGATTGATGCGGTGCCCGGCCCGGTCAAGGACTTCGCCGTCAGCGTCTTCGGCGGCTACGACAAGATCGCCTTGATCACGGGAACCCTTATCCTGCTGACCCTCTACGCCGCCGGCGTCGGCATCGCGGCCCTACGCTCGTGGCGCCTGGCCTTCTTCGGCGTGGCTGTCTTCACAGCGATCGGCGTCACCGCCGCCCTGACCCGCCATGACGCAGGTCTGACTGCTGCCTTCCCGTCCGTGGCGGCCGGGGTGATCGCGGCGCTCGCCCTGCGCCGCCTCCTCGCGCCGGTCGCCTCTTTGCCGGTCGTGCGCGGTGCCGCGGCCGAGTCTTCCGCTGCGCCGGTCGTGCGCGGTGCCGCCGCCAGTTCTCCCGCTGCGCAGCCGTCCGGGCATGCGGCGCCACTTTCGGCTGACAGCCGGCGGCAATTCCTGGTCGGCGTCGGGGTTGCCGCGGCGGCTGCCCTGGTTACCGGAGTGAGCGGACGTTTCCTGACCTCCCGGCGCGCTGTCACCGCGGCCCGTTCCGCTGTCGTCCTGCCGCCACCGGTCTCGCCGCCGCCGGCCGTCCCGCCGGGCGCTCAGGCCGAGGGCGCCACGGCATACGTCACGTCGAATGCCGACTTCTACCGCATCGACACCTCGTTGTATCCGCCGCAGATCGATCCGGCCAACTGGGAACTGCGCATTCACGGCATGGTCCGCAACCCGATCACCCTCAGCTGGGAACAGCTGCTCCGCCGTCCGATGATCGCGCGGTATGTCACGCTGGCCTGTGTCTCCAACGAGGTGGGTGGCGACCTCATCGGCAATGCACTCTGGCTCGGTGTCCCCGTGCGCGAGTTGTTGGACGAGGTCCAGCCCCTGCCCGACGCCGACCAGGTGGTGTCCCGTTCCACCGACGGCTGGACCTGTGGCAGCCCGACCGCCGTCCTCCGGGACGGTCGCGACGCCCTGATAGCCGTCGGTATGAACGGGCAGCCGCTCCCCGTGGCCCACGGCTTTCCCGCCCGAATGGTCGTCCCCGGCCTGTACGGCTACGTCTCGGCCTGCAAGTGGATCACCGAGATCGAGCTGACCCGGTTCACGGATTTCGACGCCTACTGGGTTCCCCGCGGCTGGTCTGCTCAGGGCCCGATCAAGACCCAGTCCCGCATCGACACCCCGCGTGACGGCGCGACCCGCAAGCCCGGCCCAGTGACCGTCGCCGGCGTCGCCTGGGCCCAGCACCGCGGCATCACCAAGGTGGAAGTTCAGGTGGACGACGGCCTGTGGGCACCGGCCAGCCTCGCTCCCACCGTCTCCACCGACACCTGGGTGCAATGGTCCTACCGTTGGGACGCCACACCCGGGAGCCACACGATCCGGGTCCGCGCCACCGATGTCGACGGTCAGACTCAGACCGCCCAGCGCGCCCCGGTCGCTCCTGACGGTGCCACCGGCTGGCACTCCGTCAAGCTCAACGTCGACTAGGACGGTCCCACCGCGGCTAGCCTCGGGTCGTGGCCGGAGCAGCTGACGTCGCGGATCTGAACACCCTCGTCGGCTTCTGCGCGCGACGCGACGTTGACGTGCTCAGCCGCGGAGCGGTGGAGGACTGCGCCGACGGGCCGGTGGACGTTGCCATTCTGTTCGGCGGGAGCATTCTCGCCGGCGGGGACCTGTTTGCCCGCGCGATCACGGATGGGGTGGCCGCCCGTTTCCTCATCGTCGGTGGTCAAGGCCATTCCACCGACGTACTCCGTGCCACCATGCGGCAGCACCTCGGCGGGGACGATGTCGCGGGTGAGACGGAAGCCGCGCTTTTCGATCGCTATCTGCGCCAGCGCTACGACATCCAGGTCGACCTCCTGGAACACGAGTCGACGAACTGCGGCAGCAACGTACGGCACGCGCTGGCCCTGCTCGCCGCCGAAGGGGTTCCGCACCGGCGCATCCTGCTCATCCAGGACGCCTCGATGCAGCGGCGAATGGACGCGGGCTTCCGTCTGTTCGCTCCCGCCACGCGCGTGGTGAACTTCGCCGCCCACCGCACCCCCGTGGAGCTGATCGACGGCGAGCTGGGGTTCCGATCACCGCCCGAGGGCATGTGGCCGCTGGATCGTTACGTCTCCCTCCTGATGGGCGAGATTCCCCGCCTCACCGACGACCCGGCCGGGTACGGCCCCGCCGGCCACGGCTTCATCGCCCACGTCGACGTGCCGGCCGACGTGATGCAGGCGTACTCGGCTCTGCGAGCGCGCGGAGTGGGGGCACCGCGGATCGCCGATCAGCAATGGGCGGACGCTGCGGGGCCAGTTGACAACCCTCGTCCGCAGGATTCAGTCACATCGATGTCGCGACCTGGTCCGCGGGTCTGACCAGCGACGATGATGCACATTTCGCCGCGGCGCCGTCGTCTGACCGGGTGTCACGCGAAAGCCGCACTTTTCGTCCGACGTCAAGGGCAAGTTCGCTCATACGGTGGCTTGCATGTTCACCGATGCGACTGACATGCCGTTACCGAAGCCGACGCGGCTCCCCGGGGGGAACCGCGCCGTCGGGTGTGTGGTGATGCCGCGTGTCGGGCGGCGTCAGGCCGCCGGTGCTTGCCGTTGTGCGGGAACCGTGGACTTGTGGGGTCGGCCGAGGCGCGCCTCGAGCCGGATGAGGTCGACCCGCCCGTGATGCCGATCGGCAAGGTCCTCCCAGCCGACCGCGAGCAGCCGCAGCCGCTCCGCTTCGCTGAAACCTCCCCAGACGCCGTACGGCTCACGAACAGCCAGCGCGTGCGCGGCGCACTCCGCCCGAACCGGGCAAGCGCCGCACATCGTCTTGGCCTTCGCCTCGCGGCGATTGCGGGAAGACCCGCGCTCGCCGTCGGGGTGGAAGAACTGAGCGCTGTCGCGCCCCCTGCACAGGCCGAGTCGCTGCCAGTCCCACAGGTCGGCGATGGGCCCGGGCAGTCTGCGAACGTTCGACATCAACACCCTCCTCCCGCGCGGCACCGCGGAGTGTTGTTATGAGGGGCCTGGCTCAGGCCTGCCGCCCGTGTACCCCGGCACACGCCGGATCACACACGACTCGTCGATGTCTTCACCGGTCGTATCTCACCGGTGCAGAAAATCGTGCCGATCTTTCCCATTTTTTCCATCTAAAGCGCGTAATGCTGCGGCCCTCGCGTGATCTCCTCTGAGAGAGAAGGAGGATCACTGTGCGTACCGTCCTCGTGTGCGTCCGTACCCCACTGGCGGCCCAGACCGTCGCGTCCACCGCGGCCCGGCTCGGCATGACCGGGGTGGTGCGGACCGCGGTGAGCGAGACCGAAGCCATGATCCGTCTGGCTGAAAGGCCGGCCGAGGTCGTTCTGGCGGACACTGCCGTGACCCGTCCCGACAGCGTCGGTTTTACCCGACGCGTACTCGCCCGCGCTCCGCAGGCGCAGGTTGTTCTCTTCGGCGCGGAAGACCCTCGGGTCGCCGCCGCCACGGTCGCCGCCGGCGCCCGCGGCGTCATCCGCGGTGTCGAGCATGATCTGGTCAGCGTTGTCGCCAAGGCGCTACTGCTTCTCCTGTTGCCGGCGCGCCCCCAGGGCCTGCCGATCAACGGTGCGAACGCCCAACCCGCCGCCGTGGGTGGCGCTGGGCGCAACAACAATTCGGCCGCGGCCCGGGGCCTGCACCGGGACGGCATGGCGATGGCCGGCAGTCCGAACGCGGCCGGCATCCCGGCGATGCTGCCGAACTCGCCGATGGTGCCGTCCCAGCGTGGGGACGGCTCCGAGATCGATCCGGCGACCGGGCGTCCGTATATCTGGCCGGGCAACGAGGGTCGCCCGGGTGAGGCAGCACCGGCTGGGCGCCGCTTGACGCTCACCGAGCGGGAGCTTCAGGTGCTGCGCGGCATGGCAGATGGCAAGAGCAACGCCGAGATCGGCCGGGAACTGTTCGTCTCGGAAGACACGGTCAAGACCCACGCGCGGCGGCTGTTCCGCAAGCTGGGTGCTCGGGACCGGGCGCACGCCGTGGCCGCCGGATTCCGTGCCGGTCTGGTGGCGTAACCGCGGATCCGCGGGCGTTGACAGCGAAGAATGTCGGAAAGATCCGGGCATCGAAAGGTGCCCGGATCCGCCACGCTCAGTGCCCGAAAAGCCCGCTCAAACGGGTTCTTCGTCCGAGCTGTCCGTCAACGTGTCATGTACGCCATCTGCATAACCGCGGGCGTACTCCCACGTGACGTAGTGATCGGGATCCGGGTCGTACGCCGGCTCGTGCACCCGCGGCCGCCCGCTGGACAGCAGATGGCGCAGGTTTCCGCGGAGCAGATCCCAGTCGAAGTAGTGCGGTTCGTGGCAGTCCTCGCACTCGATCACCAGCCCGCGGATCCCCGTGGGGCTCAGCAGCGCCTGGTAGATCTCCAGGTCAGACAGGTCTTCGAGCACGTCCTGCCGCTCGGCCTCGGTCAGCGGGTCCTGCTCGGCGTCCTCGGTGAGGTCGTCGAGTCCCGCGGCCGGGTCGGCGGGATCGCCGCTGAACGGGTCGATCGGCTCTTCTTGCACGGTGTATACCGTACCCATGAAGGGCGGTTGTGTGCTGGCCCGCACGTCCTGTCCGCCCCCTCGGGGACGCCTCGCGCGATGAGTAGGATGTAACACTCCGCCTCTTCGCTAGGGATGATCTGTGGAAACTGACTCCGCGCGCACGGTGCCTCTCGGTCTGACGTTCGACGACGTCCTGCTGCAGCCCGGTGAATCCGACGTGGTGCCGAGCCGGGTCAACACCATCACGCGGATGACCCGCAACGTCGAGCTGTCGATCCCGCTGCTGTCCAGCGCCATGGACACGGTGACCGAGGCGCGGATGGCGATCGCCATGGCCCGCCAGGGCGGCATCGGCGTGCTGCACCGCAACCTCTCGCTGGAGGAGCAGGCCTCGCAGGTCGACCTGGTGAAGCGCTCCGAGTCGGGCATGATCACCAACCCGATCACCTGCAGCCCGGACGACACCCTGCGCGAGGTCGACCAGCTGTGCGGCCGTTACCGGATTTCCGGTGTGCCGGTGGTCGACCCGGAGGGCGTGCTCGTCGGCATCGTCACCAACCGTGACATGCGCTTCGTGACGGACGACAGCGTCAAGGTGCGCGAGGTGATGACCAAGGCGCCGCTGATCACCGCCGCGGTGGGGGTCAGCAAGGACGAGGCCTTGGCGCTGCTGCAGCGGCACAAGGTGGAGAAGCTGCCGCTGGTCGATGATTCCGGCCGGTTGCGCGGGCTGATCACCGTCAAGGACTTCACCAAGAGCGAGCAGTATCCGAACGCCACCAAGGACGCTCAGGGCCGGTTGCGGGTCGCCGCGGCGGTCGGTGTCGGCGACGACGCCTACAAGCGGGCCCGGGCGCTGATCGACGCGGGCGTGGACGTGGTGATCGTGGATACCGCGCACGGGCACCAGCGGGCCGTGCTCGAGATGGTCGCCCAGCTCAAGAAGGACACCACCACGGACATCGTGGGCGGCAACATCGCGACGTACGCGGGCGCCAAGGCTCTGGTCGAAGCCGGCGCCGACGCGGTCAAGGTCGGTGTCGGTCCCGGCGCGATCTGCACCACCCGGATCGTCGCGGGTGTGGGCGTGCCGCAGATCACCGCCGTGATGGAGGCGGCTCGCGCCTGCAAGCCGGCCGGTGTGCCGGTCATCGCCGACGGCGGCATTCAATACTCCGGTGACATCGCGAAGGCGATCGTGGCCGGCGCGGACACGGTCATGCTCGGCGGCCTGCTGGCGGGTTCCGAGGAGAGCCCCGGCGATCTGATCTTCATCAACGGCAAGCAGTTCAAGTCCTACCGGGGCATGGGCTCGCTGGGCGCGATGCAGTCGCGGGGCCAGGCGAAGTCCTACTCCAAGGACCGCTATTTCCAGCAGGACGTCACCGAGGACAAGCTCGTTCCCGAGGGTGTCGAGGGTCAGGTCCCCTACCGCGGCCCGCTGTCGCGCGTCGCGCACCAGCTCGTCGGCGGCCTGCGGGCGGCGATGGGCTACGTCGGCGCCGAGACGATCCCGGACATGCAGGCCAAGGGTCAGCTCATCCGGATCACCGCGGCGGGGCTCAAGGAGAGCCACCCGCACGACATCCAGATGACCGTCGAGGCTCCGAACTACCACTCCCGGTAAAGAGGGTTCAGAACATGCGTGACGTCGTGGAGATCGGTCTCGGGAAGACCGCTCAGCGCGGGTACCACTTGGACGACATCGCGATCGTCCCGAGCCGGCGGACCCGGGACGTGGACGACGTGTCCACGGACTGGAAGGTCGACGCGTACCCGTTCCGGATCCCGTGCGTCGCGCATCCGTCGGACGCCACCATGAGCCCGGCGTCGGCCATCGCCCTGGGCCGCCTCGGCGGCCTGGGCGTGCTCAACGCCGAGGGGCTGTGGACCCGCTACGAGGATCCCACCAAGATCCTCGAAGAGCTGGCCTCGCTGGACGAGGAGGCGGAAGCCACCAAGCGGCTGCAGGAGGTTTACTCCGAGCCGATCCGGCCCGAGCTGATCGCCGACCGGGTGCGGGAGATGCGCGACGGCGGTGTCACCGTCGCCGTGCGGGTGTCGCCGCAGCACACCCTGGCCCTCGCGCCGGTGATCCTCGACGCCGGGGTCGACCTGCTCGTCATCCAGGGCACCCTGGTCAGCGCCGAGCACGTGTCCACGACGGACGAGCCGCTGAACCTCAAGGAGTTCATCGCCGACCTTGACCTGCCGGTCATCGTGGGCGGCTGCACGGACTACAAGACCGCATTGCATCTGATGCGTACGGGCGCAGCCGGCGTCATCGTCGGCGTCGGCGCCGACGAGTGGGCCACCACGGACACCGTCCTGGGCATCCGGGTCCCGATGGCGACGGCGATCGCGGACGCGGCCGCCGCCCGGCGCGACTACCTGGACGAGACGGGTGGCCGCTACGTGCACCTGATCGCCGACGGTGGCATCCAGACCTCGGGTGACATCGCGAAGGCGATCGGCTGTGGCGCCGACGCGGTGATGCTGGGCGAGCCGCTGTCGCTGGCCGAGGGCGCGCCGGCCGGGGGCGCCTGGTGGCACTCCGCGGCGAGCCACCCGAAGCTGCCGCGCGGCGGCTTCTGCATCGCCGGCGAGCCGGACGGCTCGCTGGAAGAGCTGCTGTACGGCCCGGCCGACCGGCCCGACGGGCAGCTCAACCTGTTCGGCGGCCTGAAGCGGGCCATGGCGAAGTGCGGCTACCGCGATGTCAAGGAATTCCAGAAGGTCAGCCTGGTCCTCGACCGCTGACCGCAGGTCCCCCACGTATGGTCGGGATAGGACTTGATCAACCGGGGGAGCAAGATGCGAGTGGGAATCGCGGCGGTCACCGTCGCCGCTCTGGCGCTGGCCGCCGGGTGTACGACCGACGACAAGCCGAACGCGGGGGCGAAATCTGCTCCCGCGCCGAGCTTCGCACCCGGCGCGCCGGGAGCGGGTGACCCGTACTTCCCGTCGTACGGCAACGGCGGGTATGACGTCGCTGGATACGACCTGAAGCTGAAGTACGACCCGAAGACGGGGCGGCTGGACGGCACGGCGACCATTTCGGCGACCGCGACGCAGGATCTGTCGAGCCTGAACTTCGATCTGGCCCATCTGACCGCCACCAAGGCCGTCATCGACGGGCAGCCGGCGACGGTGAAGGCGGACAAGAACGAGCTGATCGTGACGCCGGCGGCGGGCATCGTGAAGAGCCGCGCGTTCACCACGATCATCGAGTACGGCGGCGTGCCGAAGGCGCTGACCAACGAGGCGCTGGGCGACGGCGGCTGGATGCGTACCGCGGACGGCGGGTTCGCGCTCGGCCAGCCCGAGGCGGCGAGCACCTGGTTCCCGGTCAACGACCACCCGAGTGACAAGGCGACGCTGAAGCTGGCGATGACCGTCCCGGACGGTGTCGAGGCGATCAGCAACGGTGTGCCGGGTACGCAGAGCTCTGCCGCCGGCTGGACCACCTGGACCTGGACCGAGTCGAAGCCGATGGCCAGCTACCTCGCCACGGTGGTGATCGGCCAGTACCGCGTGCAGACCACGACGCACGCCGGCAAGCCGATGATCATTGCGATCCCGGAGTTCCTGCCCGCGAACTCGCCGGGGGAGCGGTCGCTGGCGAAGACGGGGGAGATCGCCGACTTTCTGGTCACCAAGTTCGGGCCGTACCCGTTCGACTCGTTCGGCGGCGTGATCATCGACGATGACCGGATCGAGTACGCGCTGGAAAACCAGTCCCGCCCGGTCTACGGCAACGTTTTCTTCAGCAAGGGCCCGGACGAGATCGTCGTCGCGCACGAGCTGGCCCACCAGTGGTACGGCGACAGTGTGGCGGTTGCCAGCTGGAAGGACATCTGGCTGAACGAGGGCTTCGCCACGTACGCGGAATGGCTCTGGCAGGAGCACAAGGGTGAGCGGACCGTCGACCAGTCGTTCGACCGGTCCTACAGCGGTTTCAACTGGGGGATTCCGACCGGCGACCCGGGTCCGGACCGCATCTTCGGCGACGCCGTCTACGTTCGCGGCGCGATGGTCGTGCACGCTCTGCGGAAGAAGATTGGCGACGCGGCGTTTTTCGCCCTGCTGAAGTCGTGGCCATCTCAGTACAGCAACGGCAACGCGAGCACGCAGGACTTCATCGCTGCCGCTGAGAAGGCGTCCGGCCAGGATTTGCAGACCTTCTTCCAGGACTGGCTCTACGCCAAGGTGCAGCAGCCGAAGCCTTGATCTGGCAAGTCCACATCATGGGACGGTTTGCTAGCTTTTTACGCAGCTGAATGCCTCGATATCTCGACTGGTGGAACGGCATCTAGACGCCCGGCCACCCACCCTTACGATGACCCGCGCGTTCACCGGCAACGGTGATCGATAACGGGGAGGCACGTTTTCCATGAAGTTGGTTATGCGACGCGTCGTCATCGGCGTGCTGTCCGCCGCGGTGGTTGCCGCCGGTGCTGGCGTCACCACCTGGGCCACCGCCGAGGAAGCCCCCCAGCCGCCGGTGCGCCTGGTCGTCGGCATGAAGGCCGGCGCCGACGGATTCATGCCGCTGCAAAAGGCCTCTGGGCTGGGTGCCAAGTCTCTCGACTCCGGCGCAGCCCAGAAGGCCATGGCGGCCGCGTTGAACGCACAGACGCTCGAAGTTTCCGCGGCGCGCCGGGATCGGATCATCGAGACACTGCGCAACGACCCGAACGTCGCGTACGTCGAGGTTGACCGCAAGCGCAAGGCGTTCGGTTTCAGCCCGAACGACCCGATGTACACCCAGATCGGCAGCGACGGTCTCCGGATGCAGTCCGAGGTCGACCAGGTGAAGCTGCCCGAGGCCTGGGGCACCACCACGGGCCTGGCGAGCACGACGATCGCCGTGCTCGACACCGGGGTCACGCCGACCGGCGACCTGGCCGGCGCGGTTTCCGGCGGCTACAACTACGTCGACAACAACAACGACACCAGCGACGATGCCGGACACGGCACGGTCGTCGCCTCGCTGATCGCCGCCCGGGGCAACAACGGCCAGGGCATGGCCGGCGCCTGCTGGTGGTGCACCATCATGCCGGTCAAGGTGCTCGACTGGCAGGGCAACGGCAACGACAGCGACATCGCCAAGGGCATCGTGTTCGCGACCAACAGCGGCGCCGACATCATCAACATGTCCCTCGGTGGCTCCGAAAGCAGCAAGGTGCTCGCCGACGCGGTCGCCTACGCCAACCTGAGGGGCGTGCTGGTCGTGGCCGCGGCTGGCAACGAGGGCCGGGACCCCGCGTGGCAGACCGTCAAGCAGTACCCGGCGGCGTACCCCGGTGTCGTGTCGGTGGGCGCGACGGCGCGCAACACGACCGAGCGCGCCGACTTCTCCAGCTTCAACCGGCCCGGCGACACCTGGGTCGACCTGGCGGCACCCGGCGACGTGGTCGGCATGAACCCCGACGGCAACTACAACGCCGGTGAGCAGGGCACCTCGTTCGCGGCGCCGATCGTGGCCGGCGCGGCCGGCCTGGTGAAGTCGATCCACCCCGATTACACGGGCTGGTCGTTGGAGCGGGCGCTCCTCGAATCCGCCACGCCGATCGGCGGCAACGGCTGGGTTACGCGCGGAATGCTCAACGCCGAGAAGGCGCTGACCATCGGCACCGATGCCACCTCGCCGACAATCTCCGGCATCGCCCGGCCCGGCCACAACCAGCGCGTCCGCGGCAAGACCACGGTCACGGCCACCGGCGTCGGTGACTCCTGGTCCGGTGTCCGCAACGTCGACCTGTACGTCGATGGCCGCTACCAGTCCCAGGACCGTTCGGCGCCGTACGACCTGCCGTACAACACGGCCGGTCGCAACGGCACAGTGGTGCTGGAGGTTCGGGTCTACGACAAGGCCGGCAACCGGCGCGACTTCCGCCGCACGATCATCGCGGACAACAAGGCGCCTGCGGTGAAGATCAGCAAGGGACCGAAGCACAAGGCCAAGGTCAAGGGCACGGTCAAGCTGACCGCGACCGCCTCGGACGCGGCCGGCCTGCGCCGGGTCGAGCTGCTGATCAACGGCAAGGTGAAGCAGACGGACACCGCCGCGCCGTTCAAGTTCAGCTTCAAAGCCAAGAAGTACCGCTCGGGGATGAAGATCCAGGTCCGTGCTGTCGACCTCGCCGGCAACACCAAGACCGACAAGGCGCGTACGTACAAGCGCTGACCGCAGCAACCGTGCAGCCCCCGCCGAACTATCGCCGGGGGCTGCTCGCTACCTGATTGCACCCGGCGCGACACGTCCCGCCGACCGGCCGCGCCGACTGTGGGGGCATGATCCTGCGTTTCGTGGCGACCGGCCTGCTGGCTGGCGGCATCGCTATGACCGGAATGTCCGCGGCTGCCGCCGCCCCGGCCGAGGTGTCCGCCGCCGCTCCGGTCTCGCTCGTCGTGGGCCTGCGGTCGGACCAGGCGCCGGTGGCCGAGTCCGCATCACTCGCCGATGCCGCGTCATTTGCCGAGACTGCCGAGAGCGCAGCGGTCGTCGACAATCTCGCAGAGCATGTCGACGTCGTCGACAGCGAGCCGCTGGGCGGTGCCATCGCGGTGGACGTACCCGCGGATCAAGCCGCCGAGGCAGCAGCCGCGCTGCGGGCCGACCCGGCAGTCGCGTACGTGGAGCAGGACCACATCGCCACCACGCAGGCGGTCACGCCGCGCGACCCCTACTTCGGCTACCAGTGGGGCATCGACCGGACCGGCGTCGACGCCGCCTGGGAGACGACCCGGGGTCGCGGTGGAGTCGTCGTCGCGGTCGTCGACACCGGCGTCAAGGCGCTCCCGGACTTCGCCGGCCGCCTGCTGCGCGGCTACGACTTCGTCAACAACGACTCGAACGCCACCGACGACGACGGCCACGGCACGATGGCCGCCGGGGTGATCGCCGCCGGCGGCAACAACGCCACCGGGATCGCGGGCATCTGCTGGTACTGCAAGATCCTCCCGGTGAAGGTGCTGAACTCGGAAGGCTCCGGCAGCTACAGCGACATCGCGCGCGGCATCCGGTGGGCCGCCGAGAAGGGCGCCGACGTCATCAACCTGTCGCTCGGCGGCAGCGAGGACAGCCAACTGCTGCGCGACGCCGTTGCGTACGCCAGCGGTAAGGGCGCTGTGGTCGTCGCCGCCGCCGGCAACTCGGGCAGCTCCCGCCCACACTTCCCGGCCGCGACGCCCGCCGCCATCGCGGTTGCCGGCTCCACCGCCGGCGACGCCCGGTACGCCTGGTCCAACTACGGCAGCAGCTGGGTCGACATCGCCGCGCCGGGCTGCAACCCGGCCCAGGGCATGAACGGTATCGTCAGCGACTTCTGCGGCACCTCGTCGGCTACCCCGTTCGTCGCCGGTGTCGCGGCACTGATGGCCTCCACCAGTCCTGCACCCAGCCCGGCCGGCATCCGATCGGCGTTGATCTCGTCCGCCCGGACGACCTCCGGCTCCTGGGTCGCCAGGAACTCCGGCCGGATCGACGCGGCCGCCGCCCTCGCCGCCCTACCGGCCGGTGCCGACACCGTCGCCCCGGCCACCTCGTTCGTCACCCCGGGCGGTGGGGCGCTGGTGCGCGGCACCGTACGGGTGGCCGCCACCGCCACCGACAACGTCGGCATCGCCAAGGTGGAACTGCTCGTCAACGGCGTCGTGGTGAACGTCGACCGGGCCGCGCCGTACTCGCTGCCGTGGCGTACGGCGCTGCGGGGCGGGACCGTGACGCTCGGGCTGCGGGCGTACGACCGGGGCGGCAACGTGACGACCGCGACCCGCCGGGTCCGCGTCGACAACGCCGCTCCCGCCGTGCGGATCACGTCCGGCCCGGCGAGCGGCACCCGGGGCATCGGCGGCACCCGCAAGCTGACCGCGGCAGCCAGCGACAGCAGCGGCATCCGGGGCCTCGAACTGCTGATCAACGGCCGGGTGGTCCAGCGCTTCGCCGGGACGCGTCACACGTTCTCGATCCCGACCGCGAAGTTCGGCAAGATCCTCCACGTCCGGGTACGCGCCTACGACCGCGCCGGAAACGCCGCCCACACAGCTGCCCGTACCTGGACCCGGTGAGCCCGGTCCCAGCACAGGCCCCGCCGCCAGGGACGGGTTCCAGCCGCCGGTAAACTCGCGGGTCATGAGCGAGCAACGCGAGCGAACCGGCCAACTCAGTGCACTCGTGCCTCGCGGCGTCGATGAGCGAAGCGAGGCGACGGCGTGAGCATCCCGCGTCCGGTTCTCGTTGTTGACTTCGGCGCCCAGTACGCCCAGCTGATCGCCCGCCGGGTCCGCGAGGCGCGGGTCTACTCGGAGATCGTGCCGCACTCGATGCCGGTCGCCGAGATGCTGGCGAAGAACCCGGCGGCGATCATCCTGTCCGGTGGACCGTCCAGTGTGTACGAACCCGGCGCTCCGGTGCTGGACCCGGCACTGTTCAGCCACGACGTCCCCGTCTTCGGCATCTGCTACGGCTTCCAGGCCATGGCGCAGGCCCTCGGTGGCACGGTCGCGCACACCGGCTCACGCGAGTACGGGCGTACCGTGCTCGCCCCGAGCGCCGAGGCCGGCACCCTGCTCCGGGAGCTGCCCGCCGACCTGCCGGTCTGGATGTCGCACGGCGACTCGGTGACCGAGGCTCCGGCCGGTTTCGCGGTGACCGCCTCCTCGGCGGGTGCACCCGTCGCCGCCTTCGAGAACCTGGACACCCGGCGCGCCGGTGTGCAGTTCCACCCCGAGGTGGCGCACACGCAGCAGGGCCAGGAGATGCTGCAGCGGTTCCTCTACGACATCGCGGGCATCGAGCCCACCTGGACGCCGAGCAACATCATCTCCGACCAGGTCGCGGCGATCCGCACCCAGGTCGGCGACAAGCAGGTCATTTGCGGTCTGTCCGGTGGCGTCGACTCGGCGGTGGCGGCGGCGCTCGTGCACAAGGCGATCGGTGACCAGCTCACCTGCGTGTTCGTCGACCACGGCCTGCTGCGTGCGGGCGAGGCCGAGCAGGTCGAGAAGGACTACGTCGCGGCCACCGGCATCCGCCTCAAGGTCGTCGACGCGTCGGACGTCTTCCTCGGTCACCTCGACGGTGTCACCGACCCCGAGCAGAAGCGCAAGATCATCGGGCGTGAGTTCATCCGTACGTTCGAACAGGCCGCCCGCGACCTCGACGCCGAACGCCACATCGAGTTCCTGGTCCAGGGCACGCTCTACCCGGACGTCGTGGAGTCTGGCGGCGGCACCGGCACGGCCAACATCAAGTCGCACCACAACGTCGGTGGGCTCCCGGACGATCTGCAGTTCGCTCTGATCGAGCCGCTGCGCACGCTCTTCAAGGACGAAGTTCGCGCGCTCGGCGCCGAGCTGGGCCTGCCCGAGGAGATCGTGCAGCGCCACCCGTTCCCCGGCCCCGGCCTCGCCATCCGCATCATCGGCGCGGTCGACCGGCAGCGGCTCGACATTCTGCGCGCAGCCGACCTGATTGCTCGCGAGGAGCTGACGGCGGCCGGCTTGGACCGCGACGTGTGGCAGTTCCCGGTGGTCCTCCTGGCGGACGTCCGCAGTGTCGGCGTCCAGGGCGACGGCCGGACCTACGGGCACCCGGTTGTCTTACGGCCGGTCTCCAGCGAGGACGCGATGACGGCGGACTGGTCCCGCTTGCCCTACGACCTGCTGGCCAAGATCTCCACCCGGATCACCAACGAGGTCGTCGAGGTGAACCGCGTCGTCCTCGACGTCACCAGCAAGCCCCCGGGCACGATCGAGTGGGAGTGACCCGCGGTTTCTAGCCGGTCAGCTCAGGCCGCAGCCGGACCCGGCTGCGGCCTGAGCCGTTCCATCCCCATCCTGGCGCTGCGCCTGCGCCCGGTCGTGGGCGCCGCCGGTCCGAGCGATCACGCGGCCGGGTCAGTGCTCGTCGGCGTGGCCGGTCCGGCGCTCGTCGGCGGCACCGGGCCGGTGGTGGTCGAGTGGGCCATGGGGTGTCCCCAGGTGGGGTCGGCGGGGTCGCGCCAGGCCGGAGCGGCCGGGGCGGGCTCCTCGGGCATCAGGAACCAGGCGATCGGGTACGCCAAGATTGCGGTTCCCCACGTCAGCACCGCGGCGGCCGCGAAGGCGACCCGAATCAGGACCGGATCGACGGACAGGTAGCGGCCGAGACCGCTGCACACGCCGGCGATGATGCGGTCGTCGTAAGGGCGGCGGAGTTGCTTGTACGGGGCGACAGTCGGTTCAGTCATGACTCCAGAGTCGGCTGCCGAGCGCTCGACGGCCTCGGTGAACGCCCCGAGTCCGACCCTGATTCCGGCCTGGGGGTGCGGGTCGACCGGTGTGTTTCGCACCGATAGCAACCTGTTACTGCCCGACTGCGCTTCGTGCGGAGAACCGCCCTGAACTGCGATTACTGAGCGCTATCGCCCTGTCAGGAACCCGACAGTAGTTCCCCAGAGTTAACATAAACCGGGCAAGATGCCGCCGTGACCCCCGCACTGGAGCCGCTCCGCAGGATTGCGGCATACGCCGTCGCGACCGATCCCCACGGCCGCGTCCTTCTCGTCCGTGCCTCGGCCCGCTCCGGCACGCCCGGCGTCTGGTCCCTACCCGGCGGTGCCGTCGACCACGGAGAGGACCCAAACCACACCGTCGTCCGAGAAACCGCCGCAGAGACCGGCCTCTCCGTCACGGTCACCGGCCTGCGCGACGTCCTCGCCGACATGCGCTCGCTGCCGCACCGCGGCGTCACCATTCACACCGACCGCCTGGTGTACGAGGTGTCGGTGCGCGGCGGCAACCTGATCGACCGGGTCGGCCAGCCCACCGACATGGCCCGCTGGCACACCGTCGACGAAGCCCAGGAGCTGCGGCTGCGCCCGTTCACCGCGGCCGCGCTCGGACTGCCCGCCGCCAGCGCCGACCTGCGGCCCGAAGAAGCCCCCGACTACCCGTCGTTCTATGCCTATCCCGGCCCGGACGGACTGCACCGGGCGCAGCGCTTCGCGGCGTACGCGATCGCCACCGATCCGCACGACCGCCTCCTGCTGACCCGGGTCGCCCCGGGCTACCCCGGCGAGGGCTGCTGGCATCTGCCCGGCGGTGGCACCGACTACGGCGAACAGCCCGGCGCCGCCCTGATCCGTGAGCTCGTCGAGGAGACCGGCCAGCAGGGGCGACTCGTCGAGCTGCTCGGCGTAGCCAGCCACCGTGATGCCGCTTCGCTCGGCCCCGAGGGCTACCCGATCGACTGGCACGGCGTCCGGGCCTTCTATCGGGTCTTCGTCGACGCGCCCACCGACGTGGCGGTCGGCGACGTCGGTGGCTCCACCTCGGAAGCGTGCTGGCTGGCCCTCGCCGAAGTCGCCGCGCTGCCCGAGGACGAGCTCACCGAAGTCACCGTCGAGGCTCTGCGCGCAGCCGGGCTGCGCTGATCACGCGCCGCGGACCGGGTTGCTGAGGCCTGCGGCGCGTGATTGCTCACGCCTGTGGCCTGCGGCGCGTGATTGCTGGACCGGGCTGCTGAGGGCTGCGGCGCGTGATTGCTCACGCCTGTGGCCTGCGGCGCGTGATTGCTGGACCGGGCTGCTGAGGGCTGCGGCGCGTGATTGCTCACGCGTGTGGCCTGCGGGGTCCGCGTGGCCGGCGGTGCGGACGTGGGGCGGGCCGGACCCCGGCTGGCCCCGGACGCCGCCCCGCTAGCCTGGGCGGGTGAAGGTCAGACGGATAGGCGCGTACGGGCTCTGCCGCGATGCCAGCGGCCAGGTGTTGATGGCGCACAACTCCCGGCTCTCCGCCTTTCCCGGACTCTGGACCCTGCCCGGGGGCGGGGTCGAGCAGGGCGAAGATCCCGACGACACCGTCGTGCGGGAATTCGCCGAGGAGACCGGCCTGCGGGTACGCATCCTGAAACTTCACTCGGTGACCTCCGACGTTTTCCGGCTTCCAGACACGGATACGTGGGAACACACCGATCGGATCATCTACGACGTCCAGATCCTGGACGGGGAGCTTTGCGACGAGGCGTCCGGCACGACTGACCGGGTCGCCTGGGTGGTTCCGGACCAGCTCCCGCTGATGCCGTTCACCGCGGGCGTGTTGGGGCTGCCCGTGCTGCCCTCCGAGGTGCCGCCTGAGGAGCTCGAGCAGCAGGAGCGCACCAACCAGCGGTTCGGGGCGTACGGAATCGTCACCGACCCGGACGGCCGCATCCTGCTGACCCGGATCGCGGCCGGCTATCCCGGGGCCGGACTCTGGCATCTGCCCGGCGGCGGAACTGATCACGGCGAGCTGCCGGAGGTCGCCCTCGCCCGGGAGCTGGTGGAAGAAACCGGGCAACACGGACGGGTGACCCGGCTGCTCGGGACCTCGCACCACCATGACCCCGCGGCGATAGGTCCGGAAGGCGTACCGGTGGACTGGCATGTCGTTCGTGTCCTGTTCAGTGTTTCGGTCGACCGGCCGACAGAACCAGTGGTGATGGAGGAAGCGGGCGGATCCACGTCGGCGGCGGCCTGGTTCGATCAGGTCACGGCGAGTGATCTGGAGTTGACCGAAGTTGCTGGATCCGCGCTCCGGCGGCTCGCGGACGAAAGGGCTCATCAGTGATCGGCTTGGCGGGCCTCGGTTAGACTCGTCACAGAGCCGAGCAGTGTGCGTGCCTCCTCGGCCGTACGGAGGAATGAAAACTCCAGAGCACGACGTTGCACACGACGGTCGATTCGTCCCTCGCCAAGAGGGCGCGGCTGTGCGATTGTGTAACCCGCCTCAATCACGGTCCGTAGATACGACGGGCGTTGGGCAGCACCCCGCAACGGCCCCAGCCGGCGGGAAATCGAAAGCAGATGGAGGAGCACGTGCCGAGAACCCCGTGGCGCCGACGTACGACGGATAGTCCCCGTCCCGCCGGGCGTCGTTGGGCAGGCCGGCTTCGCCGTGGCGGCACGATCGCCCGGCAGGCCCTGTTGGTGCGCGTGGGGAACAGGTCCGCTGACGCGGGCCGGGCCGCCACCGCGACCCGGGCGGAAGTCATCTACACCGGCACGGAGCTCGTGCCGCTTTCCGGACGTGGCCGTACCCTCACCTCGGGCAGCCACGGCCCGGTAGCTATGGCCCAGCCGGCCACGCTCGAGGCCGACTCCACCTCCCTGCTGCCCGGGGAGCACACCATGCGTCGCCGGATCAGCTTCGGCCTGGTCAACGCCTGCACCCTGGCCAGCCTCGGCCTCGGCCTGCTCGCGATCTTCCTCGCCATGCAGGGCGAGACCCGCTACGCCGCGGCCTGCCTGGTCGCCTGCGTGGCTTTCGACGGCCTCGACGGAGCCCTGGCCCGCCGACTGGACGTTTCCAGCCCGTTCGGCGCGCAGATGGACTCGCTGGCCGACATGTGCTCGTTTGGCCTTGCCGCGCCGGTCGTCGTCTACGCCTCGCTGGTGCACTCGGTGCCGACGGTCGCGGCCGGGGTGGCCAGCGTGCTGGTCGCGGGCTGCGCCGCCATCCGGCTGGCCCGCTTCAACGTCTCACCCAAGGACGGCAAGTTCTTCTCCGGTGTGCCGACCACCATGGCTGCCGCGGTGCTTGCCCTGACCGTGCTCATCGGCCTGCCCCTGCCGGGTGGCGTGGTGCTCGGCGGCGTAGCCCTGCTGGCCTTCGCCATGGTGTCCAGCTTCCCCTACGCGAAGCTCGCCCGGATCGTGAAGCTCCCGCCGTGGCTCTGGCTGCTCCCGATCGTGGGTGCGCTGGTCGACGCCCGGCTAACCTTCGTGATGGTCGTCGCGGCGTACCTGATCAGTGGTCCGGTCATGTGGATGAAGGCGCGCCGGGCCTGACCGTTCGAACGCACGAAAAAGCCCACCCGGCACCGGGTGGGCTTTTTCGTGCCTGAAGGCCTGCCGATCAGAGCCAGCGGGCGATCACCGAGGTGCCACCGCGGACCTTGTCGCCGACCGCGACCAGCGGCTCCGCCTTGTCGACGGGCAGGTAGACATCGGTGCGGGAGCCGAACCGGATGAGACCCATCCGTTCGCCCCGGGCCACCAGCGTGCCCACCGGAGTGCGCTGGACGATGCGGCGAGCGATGAGGCCGGTCCGCTGCGCCACCGCGACCGTGCCGTGGTCGGTGTCCAGCACCGTGTACGCCGCCACGTTGTGCTCCGCCGCCGCCGTCATGGCGTTCGCGTAGCCGCCGTCGATCACGAAGTAGTCGGTCACTCGGCCCGCGACGGGCACCCGGTTCACGTGCACGTCCAGCACCGACAGAAAGACGGCAATGCGCAGGAACTCCCCCTCGCCGAGCCGCTCGTCGGTCGTCCGCTCCACCGACAGCACCTTGCCGTCGCTGGCCGCCACGATGGCCGCCGGGTCACCCGGAACGTCGCGCTCCGGGTCGCGGAAGAAGGCCGCCACGGGCGCGGCGGCGAGGGCGGGCAGCAGCCACAACTTGGACTTCGGCCGGGAGCGTCGGGCCAGCGCCGCCAGGCCGAGCGCGATGCCCGCTGCCGCCACGCCGTTGGAGTCCAGGTGCATCGTGCGGGTCACCGGCACGCTCGACGGCCGGTACGCCGGCGCCAGCGTGGCCGCCTTGGCCGTGTCGGCCGGAGTGAACCGCAGCTTGTGGATGCGCAGCGGCGGCTGATTGCGGAGCACGAGGTCGGAACCCACCCCGAAGAGGGCGCTCTGCCGGAACAGCTCGGCGGCCGCCCCGCTCGTACGACCCGGGGCTGCCGGAGTCGCTACCGAGACGACCGCGCCGTCGGTGAGGTGTTTGCTCAGGCCGTCGAGGACCGCGCGGGTCTCGTCGGCGGTGCCCGTCAGGGGCTCGGCGATGATGACCACCTCGGCGGGTTCGGCCTCGTCGAGCGACTCGACGATCCGGACCCGGTCGGCAATCCAGCTGCCCAGGCCGGTGATGTGGTCGCGGAGCAGTCCGGCGGTGCTGCGCTCGCCCGCGACCAGAATGAGCGTGTCGCCCGGCAGCAGCGCCTCGAGCGCCGCGGCCACCACAGCCGACGCGTGGTCGGCGCCGAGCACCAGAGCGGTGGTCGCCGCGTTTTGGCGGGCGAACTCGGCGGTGAGGCTGCGGGCGGCGCGCTGGCCCACGCCGGTCACGGGGGCGGCGGACACGGAGGGAAACGGCGTCATGGCACGAGCATATGGCGCGGGTCGCGGGTCGCACCCGTTGGTGTGACCCGCGACCCGCGCCGACCAGCTAGTCCGCCCGCTGCACGCCCCTCGGATCGGACTGCTCGTCCGGGGCCAGATCGACCCGGTCGGCCGGGTTGCTCAGCAGCTCTCGAACGATGTCGGCGTGCAGCTCCGGCGGCAGATCGCCGGGCGTTTCCACCGGGGCCGGTGTGGCTGCCGGCGCCGCCGGCACCTCGGCTCGCCGGCCGGACCGGATAGCGCCGAGCAGTCCCAGCGTCCCGAAGAGGATCAGCGCGCCAGCCACCAGCCAGCCCGGCGCGGGGAGGCTCACGGTGAGCACCTGCGAGATCACCCACCAGAGCGCGACCAGCAGAAAGATCAGACCGAAACTGAACGACACGCCATCGGTACGGTGCGGCTTCACCGGGTCACCTCCACGTTGCCCGTGTCCATCTGGATGGTCAGCCGCACGTTGCCGCCACCTTTGCCGTCCGCGCCGAGGTCCGTCACGCCCTGCACGTCGAGGTTCCCGGTCTTCTCCTGGCCGTACAGCAGGGCCCGCCCGTCGTTCATCGAGACGGCGGTCGCCACGTCGACCTTGTCCGGGAGCAGCACCTTGACCTGACCAAACTTCATGGTCACCAGGATCGCCTGGTCCTGGCCGGTGAAGTCGAGAGCGCGCAGGTCCAGGGTGGCGGTGCCGACTGCGAAGTCGTACCGGTCGGCCACCGCGGTCAGCGTCTGCGGCCGGTACGAGTTGGTGATGAACTCCCCACCGAAGCGCTCGGCGCCGGTCGAGATGAACAGGCCGATGGTGGTCAGGATCGCCAGGAAGATCAGGCCGCGGGCCCGGCCGAACCAGGTGCCCACGAGCAGGCCCAGTGCGATCGTGGCGAGGGCTGCCGCGAAGTAGCCGGACACCGGCACGCTGGCCGCGGCCAGGTCGATCACGGTGAGCACGCCCATCACGAACACCACGCCGAAGAAGGTGATTCGGCCCAGCTTCGAGCGCTCCCGTGGCTTCTTCGCCGGCCGGGGCGGTGGAGGCGGCGGCTGTTCCGCGCCCTGCGCCCACGGGGCGTGCGGGGGCTGTCCCGCGCTGGCACCCCACGGGGCGTGCGGGGGCTGTCCCGCGCTGGCACCCCACGGGGCGTTCGGAGGCTGTCCCGCGCCGGGGCCCCACGGCCCGTGCGGCGCGAACGGCGGCCGGTAACTCCCGGACGGTGGCCCGAACTTCGGCGGCTCCGGCCACTGGTGCGGTTCGGCAGGCGTTGCCGGGCCGGTTTCCGCGGGCGGTCCCATGGGCGGCAGGGGAGCGGTCACCGGCTCGCCGGTCGGTGTGGGTGCGGGCGGCGGACCGGCCGCGGGACCGGCTGTCGCGAACTCCGTCGTGGGGTCTGCCGCGTTCGTCGTGGTCCCCGCGGTGCTGGTCGCGCCGCCAGCCGGGCTTCCGGTCGTGCTTCCTGCTGTGCTTCCCGCCGTGGCGAAGACAGCGGTGGGGTCCCCAGCCGGCGCGGGCTGGGCGGGCTGCGGAAACGGGGCGCGCTTCTTGAGCACGAGTGCTCCGCAGACCAGCACCGCGGTTGCCAGCAGCGTGGCGCGGAAACCGTCCTGCACGATGAAGGCGAACACCAGCACCGCGGTGCCGCCGAGCAGGACCACCGAGACGGGGGTCATTCCCGAACGGCCGCGGCCGAGCAGCGACTCCAAGGGCGCGGCGGTGTAACCCTCGGTGGGAATCAGCAGCCAGCCGAGCAGGTAAACCAGCAGACCGACGCCGCCGAAGAAGCCGAGGACGGCCAGCAGCACCCGCCAGAGCACCGGGTCCGTATTGGTGGCGCGCGCGATAGCGCCGCACACACCGGCCAGGTAGCGGCCCCGGGCCGGGCGGATCAACTTCTCCCGCGCGAAGCCGGGACCGTCCGGCGCGCCGAACCAAGGCGGCGGCGCCATGCCCGGGGGCGGCGGGTGAGACTCCGATGCCCCCGGAGCGTTCTGCGACGCCCCGGCAGCTTCGCGGGACTGGGCGGCTTCGTCGGTCATGCCTTTGATACTGGCGTCCGGCGTACCCGGCTCGCCTCAGGCGGCGACCCTGACCCCACCCTGAGATCCCGGGGTCCCCGGCATGGGGGATGTTCCCCGTGGCTCCGAGGTCGCCGACGTGTGACGATCGAACGGTCACCGTCCGTCCGCGACCGGGAGGGGTCCCGCGATCACCGCCACCACCGAACCGACGCGCCGGCTGTACCGGCCACGCGACCACCGTGTCATCGCCGGTGTCGCGACGGGTATCGCGCGCCACCTCGGGGTCCCCGTCACCGCGGTCCGGGTCGTCCTCGTCGCCCTGCTCGGCTTCAACGGCCTGGGCCTGCTGCTGTACGCGGTCTTCTGGGCGATGCTGCCCTTGCAGGCACCGACCGGAGTGCCCCCCCGCCGCGAGCTGGTGCTGCTGTTGCCGTTCGGTGCCATCGGGCTGGGCGTGGTGCTGCTGCAGGCGACAGTCTCCGACGACACGGGCGTGGCCGGCGCGGTCGGTTGGCTGGTCGCGGTCATCGCGGTCGGCGCCGGCATCATCTGGCACCAGTCCGATCCGACCCGCCGTACGCAATGGGCGGAAAGCGCGTCGCACACCCCCTGGCTCGCTGCCGTGGTAGCGGAGAGTGACCGCCGCTCGTTCGTCTTCCGCTTCATCGGCGGCGGGGTGCTGGTCGCGGTCGGCGTCATCGGGGTGCTCGCGGTCGTCCTGCCCAAGGGCAATCTCGCCACTGTCTTCAACGGCGTCATCTTCGCCCTGGTCGGCCTGCTCGGGGTGGGTGTGGTGGTGGCGCCCCTACTCTGGCGGACGTTCAGCCAGCTCCGCTCGGAGCGGGAGGGCCGGATCCGCGAGCAGGAACGTGCCGAGGTGGCGGCCATGATTCACGATCAGGTGCTGCATACCCTCGCGCTGATCCAGCGCAATTCCACCGACATCAAACAGGTGCAGCGGCTCGCCCGGGGCCAGGAGCGCTCGTTGCGCAACTGGCTCTACAAACCGGCCGCTTCACCGACTGAGCGGTTCTCCGCGGCGCTCGAACAGGCCGCCGCCGAGGTCGAGGACACGTACGCGATCTCGGTGGAGGCTGTCGTGGTGGGCGACACGCAATGTGACGAAAGGGTGGCCGCCCTGGTCGCCGCTGCCCGCGAGGCCCTGGTCAACGCGGCCCGGCACGCGGGTGTGGCTACCGTCTCGCTGTACGCGGAAGTCGAGGACACCGAGTTGAGTGTCTTCGTTCGCGACCGTGGCGCTGGCTTCGACGTGAACGCCGTGGAAGATACCCGGCATGGCGTACGCGGTTCGATCATCGGACGGATGCAGCGGCATGGTGGCAAGGCCGTGATCCGCAGCGAACCTGGTGACGGCACGGAGGTCCGCCTGACGTTGCCCGCCTCACGCGACAGCGTCGCCGCCGGAAAGGAGAATGCACGATGACCGAGCCTATTGCCGACCAGGACCGCCGGCTGACCGTCTTCCTCGTGGATGACCATGCCATGTTCCGCGCCGGCGTACGCGCCGAGCTGGGTGCGCATGTCGACGTGGTGGGGGAGGCCAGCTCCGTGGCCGAGGCGGTCGCCCGGATTGCCGCGACCCAGCCGGACGTGGTGCTGCTGGACGTCCACATGCCTGACGGCGGGGGGCGGGCCGTGCTGGACGCGATGCGGCGGACGCACCCGCAGGTCAAGTTCCTCGCGCTGTCGGTGTCGGATGCCGCGGAGGACGTGATCGGGCTGATTCGGGCCGGCGCGCGTGGTTACGTGACGAAGACGATCTCGCCGGACGAGCTGGCGGCCGCCGTACGCCGGGTGGCCGATGGTGACGCTGTGTTCAGCCCGCGGTTGGCCGGCTTCGTGTTGGACGCCTTCGCCGCGCGGCCGGACGTGCCGGTGGCCGATCCGGAACTCGACCAGCTCACTAACCGTGAGCGGGAGGTGCTGCGGTTGTTGGCGCGCGGGTACGCGTACAAGGAGATCGCGAAGGAGCTTTTCATCTCCATCAAGACAGTGGAGACGCACGTGTCGAACGTGTTGCGGAAACTGCAGATGTCCAACCGTTACGAACTATCACGGTGGGCAGCGGATCGGCGACTCGTCTAGTAACGGTCAGCCGTCCGCGGGGGATGATTCTGCACGCGGGGGGTGAAACCCGGACATTGTACTTACGGTCCGTTGCCAAACCATTACCTTCGACCATAACTCCTGGTCAGAGGCTTGTTTCTGACCGAAAGTACGAGCTCTGGAAGGCCGCTGAGGGACAACGGGCGAATATCGGGTTGATAACGGCGCCGTCGAGGACTAGTGCCGCTGTGTAAAGGTGTCACCCTACTCACACAACCCCTCGTGAGAGCCCTTGAAGGAGGCAACTCCCATGTTTGGGAATCGCCCGTGGAAGATGGCTGTCGGCACCGTTGGTGCCGCCGCCCTCGCCTTGTCGGTCGCAGCCTGTGGAGGTGGGTCGGATGAAGCTGACTCGGCCTCCAACAGCATCGTCATTGGTATCGCTGAGCCCAAGCACCTGATCCCGTCGAACACGACGGAGACCAGTGGCGCCCAGGTTCTCGCCGCCCTTTTCTACCCGCTCGTCGACTTCGACGCGCAGAACCAGCCGATCGAGGTGGCCGCCGAGTCGATCACCTCGGACGACAACAAGGTCTGGACGGTGAAGCTCAAGCCCGGCTTCACGTTCCACAACGGTGAGCCGGTTGTCGCCGACAACTACATCGAGGCCTGGAACTACGGCGCGTACGCTCCGAACGCCCAGGAAGCCTCGTACTTCTACGAGCGCATCGACGGCTACGCGGACCTGCAGTCGAAGGACCCGGACGGCGAAGGCCCGCAGAAGGCTCCCGAGCCGAAGGCCAAGACCCTCACCGGTCTGAAGAAGGTCGACGACTCGACCTTCACCGTGACGCTGTCCACGCCGTTCGCCGGCTGGAAGTCCGTCATGGGCTACACCGCCTTCCACCCGCTGCCGAAGTCGGCCTGGTCCGCCCCCGGCGTTCTCGCCCAGGGCTTCGAGGACGCGATCGTCGGTAACGGCCCCTTCAAGATGAAGGGCACCTGGGCGCACGACTCGAAGATCGTGGTCGAGAAGGTCCAGGGCTTCAAGGGCACCGTGCCGAAGGTCGACGGCGTCGAGTTCAAGATCTACCAGGACCAGAAGGCCGAGTACGCCGACCTGGTCGCGGGTAATGACGACGTGCAGACCCAGATCCCGATCGAGAGCCTGGCGTCCGCGCCGACCGACCTGGGTGAGCGGTTCAAGCGCAGCAAGAGCTCGTCCTTCCAGTTCGTGGGCTTCCCGACCTTCCAGCCGGAGTTCGCGAAGGTCGAGATCCGCAAGGCGCTTTCCATGGCGATCGACCGCAAGGAGATGACCGACCAGATCTTCCTCGGTTCGCAGCAGCCCGCCACCAGCTTCGTGTCCCCGGCCGTCGCCGGCTTCCGCGAGAACACCTGCGGCGCGAACTGCGAGTTCAACCCGACCGAGGCCAAGAAGCTCTGGGACGCCAACAACGGCCCCAAGAAGATCCAGATCACCTACAACGCTGACGGTGGTCACAAGACCTGGGTCGACGCGATGTGCAACCAGGTCAAGGCCTCGCTGCAGATCGAGTGCGTCGGCACCGGCGAGCCCAAGTTCGCCGACCTGCTGACCAAGGTCGAGAAGAAGCAGCCGGTCGGCCTGATCCGTCTCGGCTGGGTCATGGACTACCCGCTGATGGAGAACTACCTCGGTCCGCTGTACAGCACGACCGGTTCCTCCAACTACTACGGGTTCAGCAACACCGCGTTCGACAACCTCCTGAAGGAGGGCTCGGCGGCCAAGACGACCGACGACGCGATCGCCAAGTGGCGCGCGGCCGAGGACATCCTCGCCAAGGAGATGCCGGTCATCCCGCTCCGCTTCGGTCAGAACTCGTTCGGTCACTCGGAGAAGGTCACCAACGTGGAGGTGGACATCTTCACGAAGGTCGACCTCTACAAGATCGAAGTCAAGAAGTGATCTAAGCCGTTCGTGCACTGGTGGCGTCACGGTTTATGTGAAACCGTGGCGCCACCGTTGTGTATCCCCCCTCCTATCAGCCCGTCTGTCGTCGTTGCCAGGCGGTGCATCTTCCGCGGAAGAGGCTAAATCCGTATGTTCCGCTACATCGTGCGGCGCCTACTGCAGATGGTCCTGACGTTCTTCGGGGCCACCTTCATCGTGTACGCGCTGATGTTCGCCAACCAGGACAACCCCCTCCAGGCGTTGGCGGGCGAAAAGCCCATCTCCGAGAACGTCAGGCAGGTGCTCACCGAGCGTTACCACCTCGACGAGCCCTTCCTCATGCAGTACTGGTACTACATGAAGGGCCTGCTCACCGGTGACTTCGGCACCTCGCTGACCGGCCGCCAGATCGGCGACATGATGGAGACGGCCTGGCCGGTCACCATCAAGCTCGCGCTGATGTCGATCGTCATCGTCGCCACGGTCGCGATCCTGGCCGGCGTCATCTCCGGCATCCGCCGCGGCGGACTGTTCGACAACGTCACGCTGATCCTCACGCTGATCATCCTGTCGCTGCCGATCATCGTGCTCGCCCCGCTGACCCAGCTCTTCTTCGGCATTCAGCTCAAGTGGTTCCCGCCGACAGCCGGCGCGGACGCGACCTTCTATGCCCTGCTGCTGCCGGCCCTGGTTCTGGGCAGCTCGGTGCTGGCGAGCGAACTCCGGGTCACCCGGGCGTCAGTGGCGGAGAACCTCCGCTCCGACTACGTTCGCACAGCCCGCGCGAAAGGTCTGTCCCGCCCACGGGTGATTGGCGTGCACGTCCTGCGTAACTCACTCATTCCGGTCGTGACGCTCATCGGCGTCGACATCGGCGGCCTCATGTCCGGCGCGATCGTGACCGAAGGCGTGTTCAACATCCCGGGGGTCGGCTTCAACCTCTTCCGCGGCATCCGGACCGAGGACGGTCCGCTCGTGGTCGGGTTCGTCAGCATCCTCGTCATCGTCTTCCTGGTCGTGAACCTGCTGGTCGACCTGCTGTACGCCGCCCTCGACCCAAGGATCCGTTATGAGTGACATGGAAGCAGTAGTCGCGTCCGCCGGGCCCAGCGGCGAAGCACCGACCCAGCCCAAGCACGCGAGCAGCAAGAAGAGCAAGCCCCGCAGCCTCGCCGCCGACGCCTGGCTCGACCTCCGCAAGAGCAAGATTTTCTGGGTCGCCTCGATCCTGGTCGTCATCATCACGCTGATGGCTCTGGTGCCCGGGCTGTTCGGCGCCGGTGACCCGCGGGAGTGTTTCCTGTCCCGACAGTTCGACGGAGCGAGCGGTAACGCCTTCTTCGGCTACGACTACCAGGGCTGTGACGTTTACGCGAAGACCATCTACGGTGCGCGGAACTCGCTGCTGGTGAGCCTCTTCGCCACCGTCATCTCCGGCATCATCGGCCTGATGTTCGGGCTCAGCGCCGGTTACTTCGGCGGTTGGGTGGACGCCGTCCTGTCGCGTTTCATCGACGTGGTGCTCGGCATCCCGTTCCTGCTCGCCGCGATCGTGATGGCGAAGCGCCTGTCCGCCGACCCGGAGAGCAACGGTGTCCTCGCCGTGACCCTGACCCTGGGTGTGCTCGGCTGGACCACGGCGGCCCGCATCATGCGGTCCTCGGTCATCGCGTCCAAGAACCAGGACTACGTGGCGGCGGCCCGGATGCTCGGCTCCGGCCCGGCCCGGCTGATGATGCGGCACATCCTGCCGAACTCGACCGCGTCGTTCATCGTGGTGCTGACCCTGCTGCTGGGTGCCAACATCGCCAGCGAGGCGACCCTGTCGTTCCTCGGTATCGGCCTGAAGAACAACGCCATTTCGTGGGGCATCGCCATCTCCGAGGCGAGTCCGCAGGCGCGGGTCGAGGCCATGCCGCTGGTCTGGCCGTCCCTCTTCCTCGCGGCCACGGTCCTGGCCTTCATCATGCTCGGCGACGCCATCCGCGACGCCTTCGACCCGAAGTTGCGGTGACGCAGACATGACAGACATCAAGGCACAGATCGACGTCCTGCCAGGTCTGGACCCGCGCGCGCCGCTGCTGGAAGTGAACGACCTGCACGTGGAGTTCCGCACCCAGTACGGCGTCGCGCGCGCCGTCAACGGTGCCAATTTCCGGCTGGCGCCCGGCGAAACGCTCGCCATCCTCGGCGAGTCCGGCTGCGGCAAGTCCGTGACCGCGCAGGCGATCATGGGCATCCTGGACACGCCGCCCGGCTTCATCACCAAGGGCGAGGTCAAGTACCGCGGCCTCGACCTGCTGAAGCTGCCGGAGAAGCAGCGCCGCAAGGTGCGCGCCAACCAGATCGCGATGATCTTCCAGGACGCACTGTCCGCCCTGAACCCGGTCTACACCGTCGGATACCAGCTCAGCGAGCTGTTCCGGGTGCACCGGGGGATGTCGCGGGCCGACGCCAAGAAGCGCTCGATCGAGCTGCTCGACCAGGTCAAGATCCCGGCCGCCAAGACCCGGATCAGCGACTTCCCGCACCAGTTCTCCGGCGGTATGCGCCAGCGCGTGATGATCGCGATGGCGCTGGCGCTGGACCCCGAGGTGCTGATCGCCGACGAGCCGACCACCGCGCTCGACGTGACCGTGCAGGCCCAGGTCATGGGCCTGCTCGCCGAGTTGCAGCAGCAGCGCAACATGGGCCTCATCCTCATCACGCACGACATGGGCGTGGTGGCGGACGTCGCCGACCGCATCTCCGTGATGTACGCCGGCCGGGTCGTCGAAGAGGCGCCGGTCTACGACATCTACGCCCGGCCGGCGCACCCGTACGCGAAGGCCCTGCTCGAGTCGATCCCCCGGCTCGACATGAAGGGCCAGCAGCTCAACGTGATCAAGGGCCTGCCGCCCGCGCTGACCGCCATCCCGAGCGGGTGTGCGTTCGCCGCGCGTTGCGCCTACGCCCAGGACGTGTGCCGGCAGGACCCGCCGCCGCCGCCGTACGCGGTCGCGCCGGGCCGGACCTCACGCTGCCACTTCTGGCGGGACGTGGTCGGCGCATGAGCGGGCTGGTAAGCGAATCAGTGAGTCAGGCGGAGGCAAAGGCATGAGTGACCGCAACGAAGTGGTGCTCGAGACCCGCGGTCTCAAGAAGCACTTCCCGATCACCCAGGGCATCGTCTTCCAGTCGAAGGTGGGCGCCGTCCGGGCGGTCGACGGCGTCGACCTCCAGCTGCGGCGCGGCGAGACGCTCGGCGTCGTGGGCGAGTCCGGCTGTGGCAAGTCCACGCTGGCCAAGCTGCTCGTCGGGCTGGAGAAGCCGACCGAGGGCTCGATCAACGTCCGCGGCGAGGACATGGTCAAGCTCAAGGGCGGTGCGCTGCGCCGGGCCCGCCGCAACATCCAGATGGTGATGCAGGACCCGTACACGTCGCTCAACCCGCGCATGACGGTCGGCGACATCATCGGTGAGCCGTTCGAGATCCACCCCGAGGTGACCCCGAAGAGGGGTCGCGAGAAGGCGGTCCAAGACCTGCTGGACACGGTCGGCCTCAACCCCGACCACGTCAACCGCTACCCGCACCAGTTCTCCGGCGGTCAGCGCCAGCGCATCGGCATCGCCCGGGCGCTCGCGCTCAAGCCCGAGATCATCGTCTGCGACGAGCCGGTCTCCGCGCTCGACGTGTCGATCCAGGCGCAGGTCATCAACCTGCTCGAGGGGCTGCAGAACGACTTCGGGCTGTCGTACATCTTCATCGCGCACGACCTGTCCGTGGTCCGGCACATCTCGGACCGGGTCGCGGTCATGTACCTCGGCAAGGTCGTCGAGATCGGCAACGACGAAGAGATCTACGAGCGCCCGACGCACCCGTACACGCAGGCTCTGCTGTCTGCCGTGCCGGTGCCGGACCCGACGCTGCGCGGCCTGCGCGACCAGATCGTCCTGGAGGGCGACGTGCCGTCGCCGGCCAACCCGCCGTCGGGTTGCCGCTTCCGCACCCGGTGCTGGAAGGCCGAGGCGATCTGCGCCGAGCAGGAGCCCCTGCTGCAGATCGGGCAGCGCTCGGCACACCCGAGCGCCTGCCACTTCGCCGAGCCGCGGGATGTTGTGCACGCGGTGTAGTTCTCGTTTCTGGGAGGGGTCCGGCTTGCCGGGCCCCTTCTGTTTTGCGCGGTTCAAGAGCGAACTTCGGCTGACTCGGGCTCGTCGTGGTCCGAGACGTCGCTCCCGCCAGAGACCGGGCACGGACGACCAGTCGCCTGGCGGCTCCTGAACGGTCGTCCGCACCCTGCCACCTGCGTGAGCGGCTGAGCTCGACCCGAAGATCAACCCCCGTTGGACCGCCCGCTTCGGCCTCTTCTTACCGTGCGGGCCGCTTGGACCGGTTCTTCAGAGCGGGCCGCGGCCGGCGCGGAGCAGGAGCAGGGCGACCTGGGTGCCGTCGGGGCCGAGGGCTTCGCGGAAGCGTTCGACGATCTCGCGTTCGCGGGAGAGGACGAGGCGGGTGCCGCCGGAGGCCATCCGGGTGCGGCCGACCTGCTGGGAGAGGTTCGAGCGTTCCAGCCAGAGGTCGATGATCGCTTGGTCGATCGCGTCGATGCGCTCGCGGATCGCGTGGATCTCGTCGGCCGCGAGCACGTCGCTGGTGCCGGTCGTGGGGGAGGCCGGCGCGGCGCTCGTGGGGGAGGCATGCGCGGCGCCGACGCCGGTCGCGTGGGCGGCGGGCAGGTCCGTCACGCTGGAAGCGGCGGCGGCGGGCTGGGCGATCAGGTCTGCGGTCATGTCCTGCTCCTCGGGTGGTGGGGGCGACCCAGTCCGGGCAGCAGCAAGCCCCGGGCTGGGAAGCCCGGGGCTTGGTGTAGGCCTGTCGTTCAGACGCGTCCTACGGTCGCCGGACCTCCGGTGCCGTAGGCAAAATACGAAACGCGCTGAATCACGAAGCGAGTATGCCCCGGGCTCGGGCCGCCTCGCAAGGAAACGGCCCGAACCGTGGGACGACACACCGGCGGAAAATTCAACCGACCTGCGTGCCTCGCACAGAGATCGGGCTCAGCCGACCTGGGTGCTGCGTACTGGGATCGGGCTCAGCCGACCTTGGTGATGCGGTTGGCCGGACCCGGGGCGACCGGCGTGCCGGCGCTCAGGTAGCCGATCAGGGCGTCGATGTCGAAGCCCTGCGCGGTGGTCCGGTTGGTGCCCTTGGCCAGGTTGGTGAAGCCGTCCCCGCCGTTGGCGAGGAAGTCGTTCGTGGTCACCCGGTAGCTGGCGGCCGGGTCGATCGCCGTGCCGTTCAGCTTCAGGTCGGTGACCTTCGCGCCGGCGGCCGCGGTGCTGTTCCAGGAGTAGGTCACGCCGGCCGACACCTGCAGGATGCGCTGGGTGGTCTGCCCGCCGAAGCCGACGAACTGCTGCTCCAGCACGTCCTTGATCTGCGCGCCGGTCAGAGTCTGGGTCACCACGAGGTTGTTGAACGGCTGGACGGTGAACGCCTCGCCGTACGTGATCTTGCCGTCCGGCTCGCCGCCCGCGGAGGCTTCGGCGTCGAAGTCGGCGCGGATGCCGCCCGGGTTCATCAGCGCGAGCTGCGCGCCGTCGTTCTTCGTCCAGGCGAGCTGACCGTCCGCGATGACGTCACCCATCGGCGACTCGCCGTTGGCGCCGGCCAGCCGGACGATGTCACCGGTGATCTCGCCGACGACCTTGTTGGCGATCGGCGCGACGGCCGTACGGTACTTGTCCGCGACCTTCTTGGCCTTGGGGTCGACCGTGTCGGGGTTCTTCAGGAAGGCGCCGGTGACCGGGTCCTTCTTCCACCCGCCGGCACCGTCCGAGACACCGTTCTCGACGACGACGTTCTTGGCGGTGATCTCGGCGAACCGGCCGGTGCGCCGGTCGATGGTGTAGTCGATGTCCGTGACGACCTGGCCGTTGGTGCCGGCGCTGGTCACCACGGAGGTGCTCTTCGCGTTGGGCAGCGTGCACGAGTAGAACTTGTGCGTGTGGCCGGAGACCACCAGGCTGAACTCGGGGTTCAGGCCCTTGACGATGTCGACCAGCGGGCCGTTGAAGTTGTTGCAGTCCGAGACGCCCGGCACCGGGGTCTGCTCGGAGGCGTTCTGCGTGCCGCCCTGGTGCACGAGCAGGACCTGCGCCTTGATGCCGAACAGCTTGAGCAGGCTGCCCCACTTGTTGGCGGTCTTGATCTCGTTGGTGAACGTGACGTTCTTGATGCCGGCCGGGTTCACGATGCCCGGGGTGCCCTCCAGGGTGAGGCCGACGAAGCCGACCGGCTGGCCCTGGACGAAGCGGATGTCGATCGGCGGCAGGATCGGCAGGCCGGTCTTCTTGTTGATCGTGTTCGCGGCGAGGTAGGTGAACTTCGCGCCGCGGAAACCGTCGCCGTCCTGGCAGCCGTCGGTCGGGTGGCAGCCACCGCGCTGCAGGCGCAGCAGCTCGGCCACGCCCTCGTCGAACTCGTGGTTGCCGACCGAGGAGACCTGCAGGCCGATCTCGTTCATCAGCTCGATGGTCGGCTCGTCGTGGAACGCGGCGCTGACCAGCGGCGAGCCACCGACCAGGTCACCGGCGCCGACGGTCAGCGTCTGCCGACCGTCCTTGGCGGCCTCAGCGCGCAGCTTCTTCAGGTAGGTCGCGAGGTACTCGACACCGCCCGCGGGGGTGCCGTTGACGACCGCGCCGGAACCGCTGGGCGGGTCGATGGCGCCGTGGAAGTCGTTGTAGCTGAGGAACTGACCCTTGACGGTCTTTCCGTACGGCAGCCCGTAGTTGTGGCTGATCGGCGCCAGGCCGGCCTGCGACGCGGTGGCGGGCGCGGGGGCGTCCTCGGAACGCGCCAACGGCAGGGTGGCGACGACAGCCAGTGCGAGGGCCGGTACGGCGAGATTGCGCAGCACAGCCCAGCCACGGCGGCGGGGGTGGTTCATATGTGGGTTCTCCCGGTCGGGTTATCGGTCAACCTCGACAGCCTGGTGTATCGACGCTGGTCAGCGCTACCACTTCTGGATGACAGGTTGGTTTCGAGGATCGTGCAAGCAGTCTTTTCGTGGTGATTCGGCCCGCGAACTCCCCTCGGGCCCCGCAAAGATTGTCGGACCCCGGGCATAGACTTGTCCGCGCGATGCGAGCCCTCCCCGAAAACACCCAGCCCCTGTTCGCGATCCCCGCGGTCAAGACTCCCCCGGCCGTCGACCCGCCGCGGCGGCCGCCGGCGCCGCGCTTCAACCCGGAAGAGCTGCTGGACGGCCTCAACGGGCCGCAGCGTGACGCCGTCACCCACTCCGGGTCGCCGCTGCTCATCGTCGCCGGCGCCGGGTCGGGCAAGACCCGGGTGTTGACCCACCGCATCGCCTATCTGCTCGGCGAGCGGCACGTGCACCCCGGCGAGATCATCGCGATCACCTTCACCAACAAGGCCGCGGGCGAGATGAAGGAACGCGTCGCCGCGATCGTCGGCAACCGGGCCCGGTTGATGTGGGTGTCGACCTTCCACTCGGCCTGCGTCCGCATCTTGCGCGCCGAACACGAGCACGCCGGGCTCAAGAGCACCTTCTCGATCTACGACGCCGACGACTCCCGACGCCTCATGCAGCTTGTCGCCCGGGAGCTCGACCTCGATCCGAAGCGCTACACCGCCCGGGGCCTCGCCGCCCAGGTGTCCAACCTGAAGAACGAGTTGGTCGACCCGGCCGCGTTCAAAGAGAAGGCCAAGGGGCCGAACGAGCGGGCCGTCGCCGAGGCGTACGAGCTGTATCAGCGGCGCCTGCTCGAAGCCCACGCGCTCGACTTCGACGACATCATCATGGCAACCGTGCACCTGTTGCAGTCGCACCCGCACGTCGCCGAGGCCTACCGCCGCCGCTTCCGGCACGTCCTCGTCGACGAATACCAGGACACCAACCACGCCCAGTACATGCTGGTCAAGGAGCTGGTCGGCACCGGCGGCGGGGAGATCCCCCCGGCCGAGCTGTGCGTGGTCGGCGACGCGGACCAGTCGATCTATGCCTTCCGGGGCGCGACCATCCGCAACATTCTCGAGTTCGAACGTGACTATCCGGACGCGCGCACGATCCTGCTGGAGCAGAACTACCGCTCCACCCAGACCATCCTGTCCGCGGCCAACGCCGTCATCGACCGCAACACCAGCCGCAAACCCAAGCGGCTGTGGAGCGATCAGGGCGCCGGCGAGCAGATCGTCGGCTACGTCGCGGACACCGAACACGCCGAGGCCGACTGGGTCGCCCGCGAAATCGACCGGCTCGGCGACCGGCACGAAGTTCGCCCGGGAGACGTTGCGGTCTTTTACCGTACGAATGCGCAGTCCCGGGTTTTCGAAGAGGTCTTCATCCGCGTCGGCCTGCCCTACAAGGTCGTCGGTGGCGTCCGCTTCTACGAGCGCAAGGAGGTCCGTGACGCGCTCGCCTACCTGCGCTCGGTGGTCAACGACGACGACACGGTGAGCATCCGCCGCGTCCTCAACACCCCGAAGCGTGGCATCGGCGACCGCGCGGAGGCCTGTATCGAAGCACTGTCCACCCGGGACCGCATCTCCTTCGGTCAGGCGCTGCGGCACGCGAAGGATGCCCCGGGAATCTCCACCCGGGCAGCCAACAGCATCACCGACTTCGTGCGGCTCCTCGACGATTTGCGGGAGTTGTCGCAGACGGCCCCGCCCGAAGAGGTGCTGGAATCGGCCCTGCAGCGCTCCGGCCTGCTGTCCGAACTGGAGGAAAGCCTCGACCCGCAGGACCAGGGTCGCGTCGAAAACCTGCAGGAGCTGGTCAGCGTCGCCCGCGAATACACCGAACGCGTCGAAGCGCAGGCCGAAGAGGACGCCCCCCAGGCCGCCACCCTGGCCGGCTTCCTCGAGCAGGTCGCCCTCGTCGCCGACGCCGACCAGATCCCCAGCGACGACCCCGACCACCAGGGTGTCGTCACCCTGATGACCCTGCACACCGCCAAGGGGCTCGAATTCCCGGTGGTCTTCCTGACCGGCCTCGAAGACGGCGTCTTCCCGCACATGCGCGCCCTCGGTGACAACACCGAGCTGGAAGAAGAACGGCGCCTCGCCTACGTCGGCATCACCCGAGCCCGCCAGCGGCTCTACCTGTCCCGCGCCGTGACCCGTTCAGCCTGGGGCCAGCCGCAATACAACCCGCCGTCCCGCTTCACCGACGAGCTCCCCGCCGAACTGGTGCGGTGGGAACGGACCGGCGGTTCCTACACGTCCTGGTCCGGCACGGGCGGCGGCGTGGGCGGCCGAGGCGGCGACCGCGACTACGGTCGAGGCGGTGGCTTCGCCGGCGGCACCCCCAAGGCGCAACGCCTCGCCGAGCGCATCGGCGTCGACGCCAGCAAACTGACCACCGCCAGTGAGCTGAAACAGCCCCCCAAGGTCGCCGCCGGCGACCGCATCAACCACCAGCGCTACGGCCTCGGCCGGGTCGTGACCGTCGAAGGCCAAGGCCCGGGCGCCCGCGCCCAAATCGACTTCGGCGACCAGGTGATGTGGCTGATCCTGCGCCACGCCCCCATCGAAAAGCTGTAGCCCTGGCCCAGGGCCCTGAGGCTCAGGCCAGGAGGACGTGTAGGTTCTTGTCGGTTCTGGCGGCGGTAACGCCTGCTGAACTGGGGTTTCTCGGTCGCCCGGTTTCGCACTGAACATGGCGAATTCCTCGACGAAGGTCGCCCTGCTGCACGTGGCGGAACCCCGCGCGCACCACCGGGTCGACGAATCCGCCAGATGCGATGCGGACTTACCCACCGACCGGACCCGCTGGCTCTCCTTCGGGCTCGTCATCGTCTCTGAACACCACAAGGCGCGGTACGGCGCGGAGTGCACGAAGTGGGCTCAGCGCCAGGCGCCCACGCTGTAGCCGTGAACGGGAACGGGAACGGGAACGATCGTGCTGCCCGCGAAGCAGCCGGGGTGCCTGGTGGGAATGCGGGTGCCGCTGCCGTCTGGCATCGGATTGACTGACCACGTGATCAAGCTGCAGGCCGGGATTGAAGTGCCGATGTTCGATGAGGGTCCGGCGCCGTGGCCGGTCGCGGCTGCCGCGCCCGGCTCGTGGTTGGTTCTCGACGCTGGGTGCACTGCTGATCAGGTGGGTCTGTTCGTGGCGGCCCTCGCCGCGCGGATTGATGTTGCGTCGCCGGGCAGTCGTGATGAGGTTGTGGACGCGCTGCTGGCAGAGGAGTTTCTCATCGTTGCTGGCGGTCTGCGGCTGAGTGACACGGAAGCCGGAACGGTCGTCGTGCCGGGCTGTTGTTGTGGCCTGGAGGACTGGCGGGAATGGATCCGGGTCCGCACCGACTGCTCGCCGTGGCTGGGACATGATCCCGGCCCGGAGGTCGAGGTCATCGGCCTGGATCTGCGGGTGTGGCAGGACGGCGGGCCGAATCGTGAGCGTGGCCGGTGGGCCGAGCAACGAGTCGACCTTCCCCGCCGTGAGCTCCCGGAGCTCCTGCTCGGCGTCCAGCGGGACTTGGTTGGCTTCTTGAACGGTCTGGCCCAGTGGGCTGAGCAGACTGGGATCGGCCCGCGAGGGGCAGAACTGGTGGCGATGATCGACCAGAACTTCGCTGTCACCGCGCCGCTGGAGTTGCCGGCCAGCTGACCGGGCGGCAATCTGATGTCGGCGTCCAAGACTGGCGACAGCCGGCTTCGGCGTGGCGGCCGGAACCAGGAGTCGAAATGGTGAAAGAGGTTCCGGCTTGTTCCTGCGACTAGGCAGGATCCCCACTTCTCATGAGGGCTGCAGGCCGCAGCCGGCGATGTCCACGCCGTGGTCGTGCATCCACCGGGTGGGTTCGATCGGGTTCTGGTAGGTGCCCTGGTGCACCTCGAAGTGCAGGTGCGGCCCCGTCGAGTGGCCCGTGGACCCTTCCCGGCCGATCTCGACGCCAGCCTCGACCGTCTGCCCGGCGACGGCGGTGATCGCCGACATGTGGCCGTAGTGGGTGAGGTAGCCGTTGCCGTGGTCGATCAGGACCGCGAGGCCGTACCCGTCGGCGGGACCGGCCGAGACCACCACGCCGGCGCCGGCCGCGACGATCGGGGTGCCGGACGGGGCGGCCAAGTCGACGCCGGCGTGCATGCGGCCCCAACGCTGGCCGTAACAAGAGGTCACCGCGCCCTCGGGCATCGGGTGCACCCATTCCGGCAGCGGTTTGGTCTTGCGCTGCGGCGCGACAAACGGTTGCCCGTCTGGGGAGACGTCAGTGGTCGCGGCCATAGCGGCGCTGGCCGCCGGCTTCGCCAACGGAGCCTGCGACGGCAAGGAAACCTGCGCCGACGACGGAGTCGGCAGGGGAGCCGGAACGATCGGCGCAGCCACCTGGCTGTTAGCTCGCGCAACCGCACTGGCCGGCGCGGTGCCATCACTAGCCGCGGCAACGCCGGCAACGCTCACTCCGGCAACGAGGGCCGCGGCCACTGCGTACCGGCCCTTCTCGGCGATAGGTTCGCGCGGTGCCCGGTGACTGTGCAGCGGAATGGTCCTGCGGTGCCGGCCTCCGGCGTTCCGTGGGGCTCGATGCTGCACGGTGGGCTGCTCCTTGCGGGTTCCGGTTCGGTCCGACACCTGCCTGTCGGCACCGCTCCGGCCCGTCCTGAGTCACCACACCCACCTGCTACCGCCCCGGTTGCTGCCCGGTTGCCACACCCCTCACGGACTGCTCGCGACACGGAAACGGTCCGCCAGGAACGCATGCAGACCCGTCCAGCGCCGGGGAGGGAGCTGCGGATCTGATCATGGATCGGGGAGCGTGCGGCGCAGCGGACCTGCGGCAATCCGCCGGTTACGGATAGCCGGGCGGCTTTGTCCAGCTCTTCAGGTCCAGACGGCCAAGGGCCAGCTCTTCAGGTCCAGACGGCCAAGCGGGGATCCGGGGGCGGCGAGCGCGGTCCGGGTGGCGTGGGGACGGGTTGGCCCGGCAGGAGGGGAGAGCGGGAGCAGCCTAGGAGGCTGCGAGCGACCCCATCACCGATTCGATCTTGAGCTTGATGTCGACGCCGTGCGACCGGAGGAACACGATCGGGTCGGTCGGGGAACCGTCGACGTGCACTTCGAGGTGGAGGTGGGTGCCGTACGAGTAGCCGGTATTTCCCACCTCGCCGATGATCTGTCCGGCCTTCACCTGGTCGCCGGCCTGCACCAGCAGCCGCCGCGAGTGGGCGTAGATCGTTTCGGTGCCGTCGTCGTGCTTGATGGTGATCGCGTAGCCGTAGCCGCCGCTGTAGCCGGCCGAGGTCACCGTGCCGCCGTGGACCGCCTTGTAGGGGGTGCCTTCCGGTGCGGCGAGGTCGATGCCGGCGTGCAGCTTGCCGAAGCGGACGCCGTAGGGGGCGGTGAACTCGTAGTCCTCGAGGGGCAGGAGCCAGGCCTGGGCGGCGGCTTCCGCTTCGCTCACCTTGGGGTCCGCGGTGGTGCGCTCCTCGCCGCGGGAAGCGGCGGCGACGTCTATGGAGCGTTCGGCGAGGGCGTCCTGGGTGGTGGCGGCCTCTTCGAGGTTCTGCAGCACCGTGGGGTTGACGGCCTTGGCGTCGGGGAGCTGGGAGGCCGCCCCGAGGGCGACGACTCCGGCGCCGACGAAGGCCGAGGTGACCACCGCGGCGTAGCGGCTGCGCGGGGGGGTCGGGACGCGGCGACGGCCGCGATAGCGGTCGGGCTCAGACGACAAGCGCTGACGCACGAACAACCCTCCGAAGGTGGCGTTAAAAGCGGCATCCACCGGAAAGGAACAACTGCTGAACGGTGGTTTGCCGGGCCGCCGGTCCGGGGTTAACCGGTTGACAGCCGGGAGCCACGGTAACCAAACGCAACGCCAGTCACAAGTCGCAGCGCCAATTCTCTGACACTTCCGTCGAAGCATTCGTTGGTGAATGTCCGAGTTGGTGAGCTTTTCTGAGGAGGGGAAGTGTTGGCTCTCCGTAACTGCTCGTATGGCAGATAGTAATGTGACGTGGAATACGGGGCATGGTGCTTGCACCCGAGGTCCGGCTCCCTCTGGCGCTGGCCGGTAGTACGGAGCGGCGGCTACCAGGGTTCAACGGCGTGGGGTTAACCTTCGTTAAGGTCGGACTCGTACGCGCGCCGAAGGGGTCGCAACATGCAAGCACGGATCAGGGTCGTGGTCGCCAAGCCGGGACTCGACGGGCATGACCGGGGTGCCAAGGTGGTCGCCCGCGCCCTGCGTGACGCGGGTATGGAGGTGGTCTACACCGGGCTGCACCAGACGCCCGAGCAGATCGTCGAGACGGCCGTTCAGGAAGACGCCGACGCCATCGGCCTGTCGGTTCTCTCCGGTGCGCACATGACGCAGTTCCGCCGGGTCATGGAACTACTCACCGAGCGCGACGCGCGCGACATCGTCGTATTCGGCGGCGGCATCATTCCGCCGGAGGACATCGCCGAGTTGCAGAAAATCGGCGTTGCGCACATTTTCACGCCAGGCGCCACAACGGTATCCATCATCGAATGGGTACGCGCCAATGTGGCGTCACCCGTTTCTTGACGGATAATCACCGAATAACTGCAAAGAGTTAAGGGGAGAGGCCGGACGCACCCCTCACACGTCCGGCCTCTCATGCACGATGCCCCGCCGCCACCCCTCGACCGACAGGGCATCGGCCGCTTTCGTCGTCGCTCAGCGCTCCGACACCACACTCAACGACGCCTCCGGGGTCGGGTTACGCAGTCGTTTTCAAGATCTTTTCTATAAGTACGCGGGTCCCCGCCCACAACCGCAAGCACCGTGGCCGGACCGCCTCCGGCGGCTGTCGCGCCCAGGCCGTCGCCCCTCCCAGCCATCCCCACCCGCCGGCCGAGAGCATCCGCCCGGTAGGCGGACGGGCAAAGAACCCCGTCTTGCGGGAGCAAGTAAGTCGGCGGGAGCAGGTAATCCGGTTGGCAGCCGGGCGGCAGCGGGCAGGGCGGGCCGACAGCGGGCGGCCTGGAGAGCGAGCGGCCGGTGAGAGCGGTGGCTCGGCGCTGGCGACCAAAGCGGCAGTGACAGCTGAGTCGGCAGTGACAGCTGAGTCGGTAGTGGTGAGCAGGTCAGCGGCCGGGAATGGGCCGGAGTGTGAGCAGGTCAGCGGCGGGGAGTGGGCCGGGGTGGTGAGCAGGTGAGCGGCGGGGAACAGGCCGGAGTGTGAGCAGGTCGGCGGCGGGGAGTGGGCCGGGGTGGTGAGCAGGTGAGCGGCGGGGAACAGGCCGGAGTGTGAGCAGGTCGGCGGCGGGGAGTGGGCCGGGGCGGTGAGCAGGTCAGCGGCGGGGAGTGGGCCGGAGTGTGAGCAGGTCAGCGGCCGGGAACAGGCCGGAGTGTGAGCAGGTCAGCGGCGAGGAATAGGCCAGCAAGGCGGCGCAGGCGCCGCTCGGAGACCTGCTGTCGGGTGCAGTGGGCCGGAGCGGGCGGATGGCCTGGAGGGTCGACGGCCTGGGCGCGATAGCCGCCGGAGGCGGTCCGGCCCCGGTGTCTGCGGTTGCTGAGCCGCCAGCCGCGTACTGAAGAAGCAAGGGTTTGATCGAAGGGGATCTGAGAAGGTTCAAAGGAGTGTTACCCCGCACACCGTGGCCCCGCGGGGGTGGTGGGGGAGGCGGGGTGGCTAGGCTGCGAAACGTGGCCCCGGGAACACGGCGGGGCTGACATTTTCCTCACGCTGGCGGCGACGCAACGACGCGCCGCGTACACAGGTCGGGACGCGGGCACGCGGCTTGCCGCGCGCGGTCGTCGCGAGCGAAAGGAGAGACGTGGACCTGTTCGAGTATCAGGGGCGCGACCTGTTCGAACGGCACGGGCTGCCCGTGCTGGGCGGCGGTGTCGCCGAGACCCCGCAGGAGGCTCGCGCGATCGCCGAGCGGCTGGGCGGCAAGGTTGTCGTCAAGGCCCAGGTCAAGGTCGGCGGCCGCGGTAAGGCCGGCGGCGTGAAGCTGGCGACGGACGCGAACGAGGCCGAGGCGCGGGCGACCGACATCCTCGGGATGGACATCAAGGGACACACCGTCCACAAGGTGATGCTCGCGGAGACCGCGGACATCAAGGAGGAGTACTACTTCTCCTACCTGCTGGACCGGGCCAACCGGACCTTCCTGTGCATCGCCAGCGTTGCGGGCGGCATGGAGATCGAGACGGTCGCCGAGGAGGACCCGGAGCGGGTCGCCAAGATCGCGATCGACGCCAACAAGGGCGTGGACGAGGCCAAGGCGCGCGAGATCGTCGCCGCTGCCAAGTTCCCGGCCGAGGTGGCCGAGCACGTCGTCGACATCGCCGTGAAGCTGTGGCAGGCGTTCGTCGCCGAGGACGCCACGCTGGTCGAGGTCAACCCGCTCGCCAAGGTCGGCGACGGTCGGGTGCTGTGCCTGGACGCCAAGATCACGCTGGACGAGAACGCCGGCTTCCGGCACCCCGACCACGAGGCGCTGGTGGACCAGTCCGCGGTGGACCCGCTGGAGCAGGCCGCCAAGGCGAAGAACCTGAACTACGTGAAGCTCGACGGCGAGGTCGGCATCATCGGCAACGGCGCGGGCCTGGTCATGTCGACGCTCGACGTGGTCGCCTACGCCGGTGAGAAGCACGGTGGCGTCAAGCCGGCCAACTTCCTCGACATCGGCGGCGGCGCCAGCGCCCAGGTGATGGCGAACGGCCTGGAGATCGTCCTGGGCGACCCGGCCGTCAAGGCCGTGTTCGTCAACGTCTTCGGTGGCATCACCGCGTGCGACGAGGTCGCCAACGGCATCATCCAGGCGCTCGCCCTGCTCGGTGAGCGCGGCGAGGCCGTCACCAAGCCGCTCGTGGTCCGCCTCGACGGCAACAACGCCGAGGCCGGCCGGGCGATCCTGGACTCGGCGAACAACCCGCTGGTGCAGCGGGTGGACACGATGGACGGTGCGGCCGAGCGCGCCGCCGAGCTCGCGTTTGCGGGGAAGTGACGACATGGCTATCTGGCTCACCAAGGACTCCAAGGTCATCGTCCAGGGCATGACCGGCTCGGAGGGTTCGAAGCACACCCGCCGGATGCTCGCCGCGGGCACCAACGTGGTCGGCGGCGTGAACCCGCGCAAGGCCGGCACGACCGTCGACTTCGACGGCACCTCGCTGCCCGTCTTCGCCAGCGTCGCCGAGGCCATGAAGGAGACCGGCGCCGACGCGACGGTCATCTTCGTGCCGCCGGCGCACACCAAGGCCGCCGTCATCGAGGCGATCGACGCTGAGATCCCGCTCGCCGTGGTGATCACCGAGGGCGTGCCGGTGCAGGACTCGGCCGCGTTCTGGGCGTACAACATCGCCCAAGGCGAGAAGACCCGGATCATCGGGCCGAACTGCCCCGGCATCGCGTCGCCGGGTGCGTCGAACGCGGGCATCATCCCCGCCGACATCACCCCGGCCGGCCGGATCGGCCTGGTCTCGAAGAGCGGCACGCTGACCTACCAGCTCATGTACGAGCTGCGGGACTTCGGCTTCTCCACCTGTGTCGGCATCGGCGGCGACCCGATCATCGGCACCACGCACATCGACGCCCTCAAGGCGTTCCAGGACGACCCCGACACCGACGCGATCGTGATGATCGGTGAGATCGGCGGCGACGCCGAGGAGCGGGCCGCCGAGTTCATCAAGGCCAACGTGACCAAGCCGGTCGTCGGCTACATCGCCGGCTTCACCGCGCCCCCCGGCAAGACCATGGGGCACGCGGGCGCGATCATCTCCGGCTCGGCCGGCACCGCCGACGCCAAGAAGGAGGCCCTCGAGGCCGCCGGTGTCAAGGTCGGCAAGACCCCGAGCGAGACCGCCCGGCTCATGCGCGAGGTCATGAGCTGATTTTGGTACGCCCGCAGGCGCGCCGTCGCCCGGACCTTCGCGGTCCGGACGGCGGCGCGCCCGTGTTTCTGCCCGCAGATCCCGTCCGTCTTGCCCGGTTAGGCCGGGTCCGCGCCGGCAGTGGATCAGCTCGATCCGGCGCGTCGTCGCCTCTGCGTCGCCGCGGGCGGTCCGGCGTGGAAAAGTAGTCGGCGATGCCGATCACACCCGACCGTCCCGACGGTCGATCCGCCGGCTCGGGGGACCCGGACAAGGCCACCGATGCCACGGCCGACGCTGCCCGCGACCCCGCACTCCCGTCCAACGCTGCACGCCCCTCCGAGGGAGGGCGTTCCGCCGAGACTGCGCGCTCGTCGGGAAGCGGGCGCGTCGCCGAGTCTGCGCACTCGGGCGAGTCTGGGCGTGCTGTCGGCCGTGGGCGGGCCGCCGGACCTGATCTCGGCGATGATCTCGACATTCTCCGGGACACCGGGGCGGCGAATGTCCGCCCGGCGGTGCCGGATCAGGCCACGGTCCAGCTGGGTTTCACGCCCGGCCGCCAGGGGAGCGAGTCTGCTGCCCGCGCGCAGCGGAAAGCCGCCGGCCGTGAGTCTGCTGCCCGCGCGCAGCGGAAAGCCGCCGGCCGTGAGTCTGCTGGCGGCGGTGACGGGGAGCAGGACCACGCGACCGTGGCGGTCGATGTGGGGGACCGGCCGACCGTGCTGGTGGACACCGGCAAGCATCCGACCGTCAAGCTGCCCGGCCAGCGCCGGCCCGTCGATGGCAAGGGGCGGGCGCCGCTGGCGGTGGCTGCCGCGTTCGCGACGGTGTGGGCGGCGCTGATTTCATATCTGCCGGTTGCCCTGATCATCGGGCTGGCGCGCAGTCTGGAGGGGCAGGGTGGCGTGGGCGCCGCCGCGCATGCCGGGCTGGCCGGTTGGCTGCTCGGGCACGGCGTACCCATCGGGACGTCGATCGGGCCCCTGGGGCTTGCGCCGCTGCTGCTGACCCTGCTGGCCGGCTGGCGACTCAACCGGGCCGGGCTGCACGTCACGCGGGCAATCGGAGCCCGGCGGAGCGGCTCTGCGCGGGCTGCGTTGCTGGTGGCGGGTGCGATTGGCGCCGCGTACGGAATCCTCGGGCTGTTGGCGGCGCTCGTCGTCGACGGTCGCGGCACGGACGTCTCGCCCGGGCGCGCCGCGTTCCATCTTTTCGTTGCCGGCCTGGTGTGCTCGCTGGTGGGGGCGTTGCGTGGCACGGACGCGCTGGTCGTGATCGCCCGGCGGATGCCGCCGCCGCTCCGGCACGGCCTGCGCACCGGCGTCGTGGCGGCGCTGCTGATCTTGGCTGCCGGGGCCGCGTTCGCCGGGCTGTCGATTGCGATCGGCGGGGGGCAGGCCGCCGACATGATCGGCGCTTTCCGCACCGGCGTCGCCGGGCAGACCGGCATCACCCTGGTGAGCCTCGGGTACGGGGCCAACGGCGCAGTGTGGGCCGCGGCTTACCTGCTCGGGCCCGGGTTCCTGCTGGGCACCGACTCGTCCGTCCGGCTGACCGAGCTGACCGTCGGCCCGCTGCCCACCCTGCCGCTGCTGGCCGGGCTGCCCAACGGCCCGATGGGCGCGAGTGGCGCTGCCCTGCTGGCCGTGCCGGTGTTGGCCGCGATGGCGGCGGGCTGGCTGCTGACCCGGCGGCTGATGGGCATTCACCACGTGGTGGCCGGGCACCTGCGCGACAACCGCCACGCCGTACGGCCGGGTGAGGCGCTGCCTGCGGAGCCTGCCTGGTCGATGGTGCTGGGTTCGGCGCTGCTGGCCGGTCCGGTGGCGGGTGTGCTGCTGGGCTTGCTGGCCTGGTTGTCCGGTGGGTCGCTCGGCAACGGCCGGCTGGCGGACATCGGCCCGGTGCCGTGGCACGTGGCGCTGATCGCGACCGCGGTCGTGGGTGTGTCGAGCTGCATCGGCGCGGCGGCCGGGCGGGCATTCCGCGCGCCGGTCCACAAGTAGGCGCGTTGGGCCGGCAGGAGGCGTGCCGGTTCGCAATGAAGGCTCGCCCGCCGAGCAAAACGGGCGCCCGGCCGAAGCCGTGGCGCCCGTTCGCGGAGTGCGGTGCTTACCGCGCGGTGGTGGAGAAGTTGAACCAGCCGGCCGCGTAGCCCACGATGTTGATCACCAGGAGCAGGGCGGAGAGGCCGAAGCCCACGTACGCCAGGGTGGGCTGCTTGTTGACCTTCTTGGCCTCCAGCAGGCTCAGCACCGCGAAGACGACGCCGAGCGGCATGCAGCAGAAGGCGAACACGATGCCCAGGACACCCCAGAGGGTGGTCTTGTCGTTGGCCGGCGCGGGCGGCTGCTGTCCGTAGTAGGGCGGGGGGGTCATGGCGAATCCTCCAGGTAACTCCCGCCCGCAGGCGGTGATGTGCCAACCGTTGCGCTCACGTGCTATTACGCGAGCGGCCCGCAGCCTAGCGGAAGATCAGTGGTTTGCGCTGCCCGCATTTGACCCGTCTGCGGTAACCGGTCGGCGCGGCGATAGGGTGCACGCGTGTCTGACCCCGTGCCCGCCCGGCTGGTCGTGCTCATCTCCGGCTCCGGCAGCAACCTCCAGGCCCTTCTCGACGCCGCCGCAGACCCCGCGTACGGCGCCACGGTCGTCGCCGTGGGAGCTGACCGGGACGGCATTGCCGGTCTTGACCGGGCCGCCGCCGCTGGTGTCCCCACGTTCGTGGACTCGGTGAAGGCTTATCCGAGCCGGGACGACTGGGACGCCGCCCTCGCCGAGCACGTCGCACAGTACGAGCCGGACCTGGTGATCTCGGCCGGGTTCCTGAAGCTCGTCGGCGAGCGGTTCCTGGCTGGCTTCGGCGATCGCTATGTCAACACGCACAACGCGCTGCTTCCCGCATTCCCGGGCATCCACGGCCCGCGGGACGCCCTCGCCTACGGCGTGAAGCTCGCCGGCGCGACGCTCTTCTTCGTCGACGCGGGTGTCGACACCGGGCCGATCATCGCCCAGGTCGCCGTGCCCGTGTTCTCCGACGACACCGAGGACACGCTGACCGAACGGATCAAGGACGCCGAGCGGCGCCAGCTCGTCGAGTGCGTCGGCCGGCTGGTTCGCGAAGGCTGGACCATCAAAGACAGGAAGGTCACCATCCCATGACCGAGGTTGGTCGTCGCCAGATCAGGCGGGCACTGCTCAGCGTGTACGACAAGACCGGGCTGGTAGAGCTGGCGCAGGCCTTGCACGGCGCCGGGGTGCAGATCGTCTCCACCGGTTCGACCGCGTCGATGGTCGAGGGCGCCGGTGTGCCGGTGACCCGGGTCGAGGAGTTGACCGGCTTCCCGGAGTGCCTGGACGGCCGGGTCAAGACCCTGCACCCGCGGGTGCACGCCGGTCTCCTCGCCGATCTGCGGCTACCGGCCCATGAGCAGCAGCTCGCCGAGCTCGAGGTGCAGCCGTTCGACCTGCTGGTGAGCAACCTCTACCCGTTCACCGAGACGGTCGCCTCGGGCGCCAGCGTGGACGAGTGCGTCGAGCAGATCGACATCGGTGGTCCGGCGATGGTCCGGGCGGCGGCGAAGAACCACCCGTCCGTCGCGGTGGTGACGGGCGTGGCGGCGTACCCGCTGATCCTGGAAGCCCTGCGCGACGGCGGTTTCACGCTGACGCAGCGCAAAATGCTCGCTGCTCGCGCCTTCGCGGACATCGCGGAGTACGACGTGGCGGTCGCGAACTGGTGTGCGACGACCCTGGCCCGTTCGATGCCCGGGATCTCCGCGCCGTCCGAAGGACCAGGCGCCGGCGATGACACAGCGTGGCCGGAGTTCGCCGGCCTGTCGCTGAAGCGGGAGAGCGCCCTGCGGTACGGCGAGAACCCGCACCAGCAGGCAGCCCTGTACGTCGACCCGAACGCGCCGGCCGGGCTCGCGCAGGCGGAGCAGCTGCACGGCAAGGAGATGTCGTACAACAACTACGTCGACGCCGATGCGGCCTGGCGCAGCGCGAACGACTTCACCGAGCCGTGTGTGGCGATCATCAAGCATGCCAACCCGTGCGGCATCGCGATCGGCGCGGACGTGGCCGAGGCGCACCGCAAGGCGCACGCCTGTGACCCGGTGTCGGCGTTCGGTGGGGTCATCGCGGTCAACCGGGAGGTGACCGCGGAGCTGGCGAAGCAGCTCGACGGTATCTTCACCGAGGTGATCGTCGCGCCGTCGTTCTCCGGTGACGCGTTGGCGATCTTCCGGGAGAAGAAGAACCTGCGCGTGCTGGTGGCGCCGGCCTGGAGCCCGCCGCCCGCCGAGGTCAAGCAGATCGGCGGCGGCATGCTGGTGCAGCTCGCCGACCGGATCGACGCCGAGGGTGACGACCCGGCGAACTGGACGCTGGCAACTGGCGAGGCGGCGTCCGAGGAGGACCTCCGCGATCTGGCGTTCGCCTGGCGGGCGGTGCGATCGGTGAAGAGCAACGCGATTCTGCTCGCCCACGATGGTGCGACCGTCGGCGTCGGCATGGGCCAGGTCAATCGGGTCGACTCGGCGCATCTCGCGGTCGACCGCGCGGGCACCGACCGGGCCAAGGGCAGCGTGGCCGCCTCGGACGCGTTCTTCCCGTTCCCGGACGGCCTCGAAGTGCTGATCGCGGCCGGTGTGAAGGCCGTGGTGCAGCCCGGCGGCTCGATCCGCGACAACCTGGTCATCGAGGCGGCCGAGAAGGCCGGGATGACCGTCTACCTGACCGGCACCCGGCACTTCTACCACTGACGTGGAGGCGCCCGTCGTCAGTGACCAGATCTTCTCCGGGGAGGACTGGGCGCTCGCCGAGGTGGAACGCGCGGTCTACGAGGACTGCGCGTTCCACGACATCGACTGGTCGGAGTCTCGGCTGACCGGCTGCACGTTCCGCCGCTGCGAGTTCGGCAATGTGCGCTTCAACGCGGCCGAGCTGACCAGCTGCGCGATCGTCCAGTCGACCCTGCGCAAGTGCAACCTCTTCGACGCGACGCTGACCGACTGCAAGCTGACGGGTACGCAGTTCGTCGACTGCGGTTTGCGTCCCCTGACCGTGGACGGCGGCGACTGGTCGTTTGTGTCGCTGCGCGGGGCGAACCTGTCCGCCGTCTCGCTGGCCGGGTTGCGCCTGCACGAGGCGGATCTGGAAGGCGCGAACCTGAGCAAGGCCGATCTGCGCGGCGCCGACCTGTCCGCGGCCCGGCTCAAGGACGTGGTCCTCAAGGGCACCGACCTGCGCGGGGCGAACCTGGATGCGGTGGCCCTGCGCGAGGTCGTCTTGACCGGCGCGAAGATCGACATTGCCCAGGCCGGCTTGTTCGCCCAAGCACACGGCGCCGTCCTCGGCTAGCCCGGAGTGGCTTACCCGACCCGATCAGGCCCTACCCGGTATCGGCGCGTCAACCGACTGATACGGTCCGAAAAAAGCCGTCCCGCGGACTGGGAGTTGAGCATGGGCAAGAAGGTCACCGTCGTAGGCGCCGGATTCTACGGGTCCACGACCGCACAGCGTCTCGCCGAGTACGACATCTTCGAGACCGTGGTGCTCACCGACATCATTGAGGGCAAGCCCGCCGGTCTCGCGCTCGACATGAACCAGTCGCGGCCGATCGAGGGCTTCGAAACCAAGATCGTCGGCGCCACCACCGGCCCGAACGGCGAGGGTTACGAGGCCATCGAGGGCTCGGACGTCGTCGTGATCACCGCCGGTCTGCCGCGTAAGCCGGGCATGAGCCGGATGGACCTGCTCGAGGTCAACGCCAAGATCGTGCGCCAGGTGGCGGAGAACGTCGCCAAGTACGCCCCGAACGCCGTCGTGATCGTCGTCTCCAACCCGGTCGACGAGATGACCGCGCTGGCCCAGATCGCCACCCAGTTCCCCAAGAACCGGGTGTTCGGCCAGGCCGGTGTGCTCGACACCGCCCGCTTCACCAACTCGATCGCCGAGACGTTGAACGTGCCGGTCTCCAGCGTCAAGGCGCTGACCCTCGGCTCGCACGGCGACACCATGGTGCCGGTCCCGTCGCGCTGCACCGTCGACGGCAAGCCGCTCGCGGACCTGCTCCCGGCCGAGAAGATCGAAGAGCTGGTCGTGCGTACGCGCAACGGCGGCGCTGAGGTCGTGGCGCTGCTGAAGACCGGCTCGGCGTACTACGCCCCGTCTGCCGCCGCCGCTCGCATGGCCAAGGCCGTGGTCGAGGACTCCGGTGTGGTCATGCCGGTCTGCGCCTGGGTCGACGGCGAGTACGGCATCTCCGGCGTCTACCTGGGTGTCGAGGCCGAGATCGGCGCCACCGGCATCAAGAAGATCGTCGAGGAGAAGCTGACCGACACCGAGATCGCCGGTCTCAAGGAGGCCGCCGAGGCCGTCCGCGCCAAGCAGGCCGACGTCGCCGACCTCTGATCGTCGCTACGAAGAAGGCCGGACCCCTCGGGTCCGGCCTTTTTTGCGCGGTTCAGGCGTGCGCGACGCCGAAGCCGATGAGGATGAGACCGAGGCCGGCGGCCAGCACGGTGACCGTCGACGCGGCCGCGCGCTCCGAGGACGGCTCGCGCAACACGCAGGCGGCCGCGGGAATGACGGCGGCGGCCACGAGGAGCAAGCTGTTCATGGTGACGGCGAGCAACAGCACCACCACGGCTGCCGTGACCAGGATGATCCTGGTCACGGAGGGCGTGGGACGCTCGTCACGGTGCTCGGAATGAGTCATCGGAAAACAGCGTAGAACCCTCCGTCCAGACCCGGACCCGGCGGCAAGGGGTTCCCGACAGGCAGTACGCTCGTACTGCTAAATATTGTCCCGGGAGAGGAGCGCCGGTCGATGGCGAAAATCAAGGTCAACAACCCGGTCGTGGAGCTCGACGGCGACGAGATGACCCGGATCATCTGGAAGCAGATCCGTGAGCAGTTGATCCTGCCCTACCTCGACGTCGACCTCGAGTACTACGACCTCTCGATCCAGCACCGCGACGAGACCGACGACCAGGTCACCATCGACTCGGCCAACGCGATCAAGCGGCACGGTGTCGGCGTCAAGTGCGCCACGATCACCCCCGACGAGGCCCGCGTCGACGAGTTCGGCCTGAAGAAGATGTGGCGGTCGCCCAACGGCACCATCCGCAACATCCTCGGCGGCGTCGTGTTCCGTGAGCCGATCATCATGTCGAACGTCCCCCGGCTCGTACCCGGCTGGACCAAGCCGATCATCATTGGCCGGCACGCGCACGGCGACCAGTACAAGGCGACCGACTTCGTGGTCCCCGGCCCCGGCAAGCTGACCGTCACGTTCACCCCCGAGGACGGCTCGGCGCCGATGGAGTTCCACGTCGCCGACTACCCGGGCGGCGGCATCGCCCAGGCGATGTACAACTACGACGAGTCGATCCGCGACTTCGCCCGCGCCTCGTTCCGCTACGGCCTGGCCCGCAACTACCCGGTCTACCTGTCGACCAAGAACACGATCCTCAAGGCGTACGACGGCCGGTTCAAGGACCTCTTCGCGGAGATCTTCGAGACCGAGTTCGCCGAAGAGTTCGCCAAGGCCGGGCTGACCTACGAGCACCGCCTGATCGACGACATGGTCGCCGCCGCGATGAAGTGGGAGGGCGGCTACGTCTGGGCCTGCAAGAACTACGACGGTGACGTGCAGTCCGACACCGTCGCGCAGGGCTTCGGCTCGCTCGGCCTGATGACCTCGGTCCTGATGACCCCGGACGGCAAGACCGTCGAGGCCGAGGCCGCGCACGGCACGGTCACCCGGCACTACCGGCAGTGGCAGAAGGGCGAGAAGACCTCGACCAACCCGATCGCCTCGATCTTCGCCTGGACCGGCGGCCTCAAGCACCGCGGCAAGCTCGACGGCACCCCGGCGGTCACCGAGTTCGCCCAGACGCTCGAGCAGGTCTGCGTCTCCACCGTCGAGGGTGGTCAGATGACCAAGGACCTCGCGCTGCTGATCGGTCGCGACGCCCCCTGGCTGACCACCGATGAGTTCATGAACGCCCTGGATGAGAACCTGGCCCGCAAGCTGGCCTGATCTTCCCCACCGCACAGAGGCCTTCCGGCGAACCCGCCGGAGGGCCTTCGTGCGTTCGGGGAGCAAATCCACGATTCGGGCTCGTCACCGGAACGTGATGTTTAGGATCCGTAACTAGGGGAACGCGGGCCTCGTTTCATCTGACAGAACGGATGACGGTCACCCGCACGAAGAGTCGCCCGCCGGTCCGGCTTGCCTTGTCCCGGGCGCCGATCGGTTTCTTCGTGCGACCAGTGACCAGTAGGCGGACCGCCTGCCGTCCCTTCCCTGCGGGGGGCCTTGTCCCGGGCCCCCCGCCCCCTAGGTTTGTGTTATATGGCCGCTGTTACATGGCCTCGCTTCGCTCGGCGGGCACTTCGCCCCCGAGGGGTCGGTGTCGAGGACACCGAAAATGACTACGGCAAAGGGCGCCTAGTCATTTTCGGCGCCCTCGACACCGACGGGGCGAAGCGCGTGGGGGTTGCTCTGGGTGCCTGGGGAGAAGAGCGGGCGGGGGCGAAGCGCGTGCGGGTTGCTCTGGGTGCCTGCGGAGATGTGCGGTCGGGCGAAGTGCGTGGGTCAAGCTTGGTGGTTGCGCAGCAGCTCGGCGGCGCGTTCGGGTTCGATGTCGTTGACGAAGGCGCCCATCGCGGATTCCGAGCCGGCCAGGTATTTCAGTTTGTCCGCGGCTCGGCGGATGCTGAAGAGCTGGAGATGCAGGTAGCCCAGGTCTCGATCGGATCCGGTGGTCACTGCTTGGTGCCAGGCCGCGATGTAGGGCATCGGCTTGTCGAAGAGTCCGTCGAAGCGGCGCAGGACGTCCAGGTAGAGCGGCGCGAAGGCGTCGCGTTCCTCGGCCGTCAGAGCGGAGATGTCGGGGACGTGGCGGTGCGGGGCCACATGGACCTCGTAGGGCCAACGGGAGGCGGCGGGTACGAATGCCGTCCAGTGTTCGTTGGTCCCGACGATGCGAATCTCAGCCTTGCGTTCGGCGGCGAGGACGTCGGCGTAGAGGTTGCGGCCGGTGCGGGAAATGTGGCGGCGGGCGGCTGACAGCATGGCCGCTGTGCGGGGTGGGACCGTCGGGTACGCGTAGATCTGGCCGTGGGGGTGGCTCAGGGTCACGCCGATCTCGACGCCGCGGTTTTCGAATGGGAAAACCTGGACCACGCCCGGCAGGGCCGACATCTCGGTGGTGCGGTCGGCGAGGGCGTCGAGCACTGTGCGGACGCGTTGGGGTGGCAGGGCGCCGAAGGAGCTGGTGTGGTCGCTGGTGAAGCAGACGACCTCGCAGCGGCCGATTCCGGGCTTGACCGGCACCAGGTCGGTCAATGCAGCGGCCTCGTCGGGGGCGACCCGGTCGCTGAAGGACGGGAACTGGTTCTCGAACACCACCACGTCGTAGTCCGGCGCGGGGATCTCGCTGGCGAAGTCCGGTGTGGACGGACACAGTGGGCATTTGTCGGACGGCGGCAGGAAAGTGCGGGTCTGCCGGTGGGCCGCTACGGCCACCCATTCGTCGACGAGCGGGTCGTAGCGCAGCTGGGCGGTCGGCGGCGGGGGTGGCAGGTCGCGGGTGTCCGGTGTGCCGGTGCGGTCGGTGGCCGGGTGCTCGTCGAAGTAGATGAGTTCGCGGCCGTCCGACAGTCGGATCGCTGTCCGCCGACCGATCACGATCCGCTCACCACCACGAGCTCGTGCACCTGTTCGGACAGGATTGCGCGGGCGGTTTCGTCGAGTTCGCCGTCGGTGATGACTATGTCGGCGCGGTGCAGCGGCACGATGGATGAGATGCCGACCGTGCCCCACTTCGTGTGGTCGGCCAGCACCACGAGCCGTTCGGCTGCGGCCACCAGTGCGCGGTTGACCTCTGCCTCCATCAGGTTGGGCGTGGTGTAGCCAGCCCGTTCGCTCATGCCGTGCACGCCGAGGAAGAGCATGTCGAGGTGCAGCGTGCCGATAGCCGCGACGGCCACCGGGCCGACGAGGGCATCGGACGGGGTCCGCGTGCCGCCGGTGAGGATGACCGTCTGGTCGGGGCGTCCCGCGCGGTAGAAGACGTCGGCGACGGGGATGGAGTTGGTGACCACGGTCAGGTCGGCCACGTCGACGAGGAGGTGGGCGAGGCCGGCGGTGGTGGTGCCCGCGGAGAGCGCGATGGCGTCGCCGGGGGAGACCATGGCGGCAGCCCGGGCGGCCATGGCGGCCTTTTCGGCGCGCTGGCGTACGGACTTGGCCGCGAAGCCGGGTTCGTGCGTGGAACCCGGGCTCACGGTGGTCGCGCCGCCGTGTACCTTCGCGAGGAGGCCGCGGTCGGCGAGGGATTCGAGGTCGCGGCGGATGGTCATGTCGGAGACGCCGTACTCGGTGGCGAGCTCGCTGACCCGGACGCCGCCGGCCGCGCGGACCCGGTCGAGGATCGCCGCTTGGCGTTGCTGGGCGAGCATCAGAGACCCGCCGACTTCCGCACTAATTCGAACACGTGCGAACACTACCCGGCGATCGGGTGTGCGCGAAAGAGTTGGTTAGATCCCTCGGCCGCGTTTGTGGAGCGCGGAGAGGACGTTCTCGACCTTCACCGCGCCGGTCATGGCGGCCAGCGCGATCGCCGTACGTGGCTCCTTCCAGTTCGCGCGAACCGCCTCCTTGCTGAACCGCCACGCCTGCGAGCGGTTGCCGGTGGCCGCGGACCAGCAGGCGAGCTGGCCGTACACCCGGGCGGCGCCGGGGCGGCAGCCGCTGATCTCCGGGTGCCGTTGCATCATCCAGCGCAGCGAGGAGATCTTGGTCGCGTACTCGTACGCATAATGCGAGGTCCGCCCCCAGAGCACCCGGACCAGCGGCTCGTCCAGGTGCACGATCGGGGACCGGCGGGCCGCCCGGAGCAGCAGGTCCCAGTCCTCGTTCTGGCTGCCGGGCGCGTCCTCGGCGACCAGCCCGATCGCGTCCTCGCTCAGCGCCTCCCGGCGCATGAGGAACGACGACGAGTGCAGCATCGCCATCCGGGATCGGGCCAGTTCGTCGACGGTGACCCGGCTGTGCCCGGCCAGCCGGGGTGTGCACTTGCCTTCGAACTCGACCTCGATCGCACACGTGGCGAACTCGGCGTTCGGCTCGGCCACCAGCGCGGCGACCTGGCGGCGCAACTTGTCCGCGGCCCACTGGTCGTCGTCGTCGCAGAACGCCACGAGCTCGGTGTCCAGGGCCAGGATGCCGGTGTTGCGGGCGCCCGCGAGACCGGAGGTGCGCCAGTTGGTCAGGACCAGGACCTGGGTGCCGGTGGTGGAGGCGAGCAGGTAGTCGGGCTCGGTCTGGTCGTACACCACGACGACCTTGATCAGGCCCGGGTACTGCTGCTCGCGGACCGCGGCGATCGCCTTGCGGACCAGCTCGGGTCGGTTGCGGGTGGGGATCACGACGCCGACGGACGGCCAGTTCATCACGCCTCCTGAGGGGCTGGTGCGGGGTTGAGCGGGTAGCCGTACGCGCGCAGCATCGGCGCGCACACCGCGCCGACCAGCCGCCGTTGGTTGCCGGGCAGAGCGCGCACCCACGCGTCGTCGCGGCGCAGTGGCAGCCGCCCGACGGTGAAGCGCATCGGGTTGCCTGCGGCGCTGTGGCTGACGCCGAGGTCGGCGTGCCCGTCGCCGAGAAAGCCCAGGTCGGTGTCGCCGACCGGGACGCCCGCGTATGTGGCAAGCTCGCGCAACGCGGCGCGCGGGTCGGTGAGGAACTGCTCGTAGCGGATTCGGCGCACCGGCACGCCGCGTCGGGCGAGCAGACCGAAAGCCGCGTTGTGCGCGTTCCAGAGCATGGCCGAGCGGCCGGGGGAGTAGCGGGTCATCTCGTCGCCGCCGTCGGTCTCCGGGCGGGTCACGGTCTTGGTCCATGAGTACGCGACCCCGCGCGCATCCCGCACCACGTGCACGACCCGAAGGTCCACGTCGTCCGCCCAGCGCAGGACGTGGGCGAGGGCGCTGTGCTTGGACGAGTCGACGACCACCTCGGCGCCGGAGACCTCAGCGGCGGCCGCGTACACCCGGCTGTAGAAGGACGCGTACTCGCGGACGTCGGCGAGTTGGGCCGGGGGCAGGTTCGCGGCGGCGAGGCGCGGGATGAAGCGCGTGCGTTCCACGGAGTCGCGCAGGGCGTGCACCCGGTCGACGTCGACGTTCTGCCAGCCGCCGTACGCGCGTTCGCCGACCCGCTTCCAGAAGGTGCAGGCGGCGAACCGGGCGCCGCAGCCGCAGCGTTCGTTGTCGCGGATGTCGCGCTGCCAGAGGTGGACGATTTCGCCCAGCGTGCAGACCGAGGGCAGTTCGCCGAGGAGGCGCTCGACGAGCGTAGTTCCGCTTCGTCCCAATCCGCCCAGATATACGACTCGTGCCACTTCTGACCGCCTTCGCTCGTTTCGCTCCTATAACGAGCGAACAAGCATGAAGGAGGCGTGGGAGTGTCAATCGAGGCTTTCGACCGCATCGAACTGGATGGGACCGGCTTTGACCCCCTGACCGAGGGTGCAGTGGTCACCATCGTCCGGCAGGCGCTGGCTGCCGGCCGGGGCGGCCGGATCGTCACTCCGAACGTCGACATCATGCGGCAGTCCCGGGTGGACGACCGGGTCCGCGGCTACCTCGACGACGCCGACCTGATCGTCGCGGACGGCATGCCACTGGTCTGGGCCAGCAAACTGAGCGGCACGCCACTGCCCGAACGGGTCGCCGGCAGCAGCCTCATCCGTTCGCTGTCGCAGGGGCTGGGTCTGGACGGTCGGTCCATCTTCGTCATCGGCGGCACCCCGGCCGCCGAGAACACCCCGGACGGTGCCACGCGCGCCGCGGACAAGCTCGCTGCCGAATGTGCGGGGCTGCGCATTGCGGGCACGCTCTGCCCGCCGTTCGGCTTCGAGCGCGACGAGCAGGCGTACGCGGACGTCTGCGCGAAGGTCTCGGACGCCGAACCGGATCTGGTCTTCGTCGGTCTGGGCTTCCCCAAGCAGGAAGAGGTCGTCAACCGGCTGCGCGCGACCATGCCGCGGGCGTGGTTCGTGGGGTGTGGCGCGGCGGTCAACTTCGTGGCCGGGGACGTGGAGCGGGCACCGCGCTGGATGCAGCGCACCGGGCTGGAATGGGCACACCGGCTGGGCACCGAGCCGGGCCGGCTGGCCGGGCGCTACCTCAAGCACGACGCGCCCTACGCGTTGCGCCTGCTGGCCCAGGCCCGCCGGCGGCACGGCCAAGTTGCGAAATAGCGAGCCCAGGCCGGCTGACGGTCAGGGATTGAAGTAGGGATCCTTCGTCAACCGGGCGAAGGCCTGGAAGGCGGGCCGGTCGCCGGTGAGCTGGAACTGCTGGTTCGGCCCGTTGCCCTCGGGATCGGACTCGAAGTAGACGACCGCCTTGATCTGCGGGTTGGCCTTGAAGGTGCGCTGGGCGTCGCGCAGCCAGGCCGCCCGCCCGGCCGGCCCCCACGCCTTCGCCACCCCGAACTCCCCGATGACGATCGGCTTGGGGCGCTGAGCGGCCCACTCCAGGAACGGGCCCATGAGCTGCCCGATCGGCTGGAAGAGGTTGCCGGCGTACACGTCGACGCAGGTCCAGTCGACGAACTCGTCGCCGGGATAGAACGCAGGTGCGTCGCCGCGGACGAAGCCCTCGGCGGTCGGGCACCAGACCCACGAGACGTTCTTCGTCCGCTCCTCGCGGAAGATCTCCCGAATGTGCTTGTACGCGGCGATGTAGTCCTCGCCGGACCACATCGTCGCCCGCAGATTGGGTCGGTCCATCTCCCAGCGGATCCGCAGCAGCAGCGGCTTCTTTACCTTGCGGATCGCCTTGGCCTGCTGGCGAATGAGCGCGTCATGCTCGCCGGCAATGATCGACCGGTTGTCCCCGGTCGCCCAGCTCACCATCAGCGTCGCTTCCTGATCCAGGAACTCCGCGTCCGACTCGGTGCCCACCAGCTGCTCGAACCGTCGGTACGTGTTGATGATGTCGAGCCGCCGACCGAGGTCGCGTTCCAGACCGCCGACGGCCTCCACCCGCCCGGCGTGGGTCAACGCCTCCGGCTTGATCCAGGCACCGAGGTACGCGCCGGTGGAGGGTGCGTCGTAAGGGCCGGACTCGAACGGTCCGGGATTCACCGCCACGGCCTTCGGCGGGCTGGTCAGGTCGGGTGGCTGCGTCGGGCCGGGCTCGGCCCGCCGGTGCGAGGTGCAACCGGCGAGCACGAGCACGATCAGCCCCAGAAGGGCGCTAGCGCGGCGCACGGCGGCTACCCCTTCCGGCGCGCCGTGTAGAGCACGTTCACCGCGAAGCCGTCGGTGCCGGGCAGCGCTCGGGCCGCCGCGTCCGCGGCCCGAGCCACCGGATTCTTGTTCAGTGACTCGGTGAGCATGGAGAAGCCGCGCCGCTCGACGATCTCGAAGCCGTGCCGGTCGAGTAGCGCCTGCACCTCGGCGTGCGACAGCTCGGCGAACCAGCGCTCACCGTTGTGCCGCCGCGCCCGCAGGTGCCGCAGCGATCCGGCGTTGCCGTGGTTCTCCACCACGAGCACGCCCGCGTCCGGCGTCGGCAGGACCTTCCCGGCGAAGGCGATGGCCCGGTCCCGAATCGACTCGTCGACGTTGAGCAGCAGCCGGAACATGGTGACGATCGCCGGGTGTCCGGCCGGGACCGGGTTCGGCACCGGGCCGTCCGCGGGGATCTGGTGCCACTGCGCCCGCGAACCGACCTGCTCGGCCTTCGCCATCATTTCGGCCGACGTGTCGTAGCCGTGCGCCTCACTGACCAGGCCATGCAAGGTCCGAATAGCCCGCCCAGTGCCGCAGGCGAAGTCGTGCTGGACGGGCAGCTTCGCGCCGAACTCGCGCTGGACCAGCTTGCGCAGGTACGCCTGCTGCCGCTCGTTGATCTGCGACGCGTAGCTGTCCGGCGCGTAGGTGACGTGCTCGTACTTGTCGACGGCCTCGGCGTCCTGGAACACCTTGGTGTACTCGGTAGTCAATCGATCCTCCTTGACGAGAGCTTGCGAGGCTTGAAGGCGTCGAGGGCTAAACGATGGCGCAACGGCCAGAGACCGGCTCCGAAGGCAGCGATTGACAAAAATGTCGCGATGCCCAGGCCGGACGGGTTGGTCCCGGTCACGGCAAGCACACCTCGGGGGAGTACGCCGAAGCACGCGACCGACAACGCACCAGCGGCGAGTGTCCCCCGGCCGAACGGGTGCAGGCGGGCGACCCGGCCCACCTGGATGAGCGGCAGCAGGTTGTTCGCGACGAGTGCGCAGGCGAGGCCGATCGCGGCTCCCAGTGCGCCGTACCGGGGGATGAGCAGCAGGTCCAGCCCGATCGTGACGGCCAGGGCGACCAGCACGTTGATCAGGTTCCAGGAGGTGCGCCCGGCCATGGCGAGCACCATGTCGACCATGCCGCAGCCGGTAGCCACCAGCATCGCGCAGGCCAGCACCACGACCACCGGAGTGCCGTCCACGTAGTCGGCGCCGAACAGTCCCAGGTAGAGCGGTGCGAGCAGAATCACCAGCAGGTTGATCGGCCAGGTGACCAGCACGAGCCAGCCGGTCGCGGTCTGGTAGAGGTGGTTGGCCGTCGCCCGGTCGCCGACCGCCAGCGCTTCGGCGAGGCGAGGCTGCACCGACTGCGAGATGCCCTGGTTGGCGAACTGGATCAGCACGACGAAGCGACCGGCGACCGCGTACACCGCGGCGGCGGAGAGACTGCCCAGCGCGGCCACCAGCAGCACGTCCACCCGCTGCAGGGCGAGCTGCGCGACGCTGGCCAGGGCGCGCGGGCCAGTGAACTTCCAGAAAGCCCGGCGCAGATCCAGCCGCTCACTGCGTCGGCTGCGAAAGTTTTCCGGCTTGCCCGCGAGGTAGATTTTCCGCAGGGCCAAGCCGGCGAGCACGTAGACCGGCAGGTACGGCAGCGCCCAGGCCGCGGCGAACACGGGCAACGATGCGGCGAACCACAGGGTGGCGACCCCGGCCGCGCCGACGCACAGCAACTGCAGCGCGCTGCGCAGCAGGCGGTCCAGGGTCACCGTCGGGCGCATCGCCTTGTAGCCGCGGGTGGCGGTCAGGAACGCATCGGTCATCGCCTGCAGCGGCAGGAACAGGGCCAGGACCCGCAGACCGACCGTGTGTTCGTGCGCCAGGTACGGCGTCTCGCCGGCGCTCAGGTGCGCGATGTCGGGCGCCGCGAACCACATCGCCGCGCTCAGCAGCACCGACATGACCAGCACCGGCGTCAGCGCTGTGCGCAGGCAGGCGCCGAGCAGGTGTTCCCGGCCGGTGGCCCGCAACTTCGCGGGCCAGTACACCAGGCCGGTCTGGGTGCCCAGCTTGGCCAGGCCGCCGACGAGGACGAACGCTGCGGTGGCCGCGAAGAAGGCGCCGGCCTGCTCGGCGCCCAGAGTGCGCGCGACGATCCAGGTGACAATGACCCCGGTGCCGCCGGCCAGGGCCGAACCCGCCATGTTCGCCAGGCCCCCGCGCGCCACCCCACGAGTGCCCCTGTTCGCCGGCGCCTCGTCAACGACCGCAGTCACGCTGAGTTTGCCGGGTATGCCCTCCCGGCCCTCGCCGTCCCGGCCGTTCACCGCAAGCGGTGAGCGAGGCTCGGTGCGGTCGGTCATACCGAACGCCAGATGGGTACGTGCCCCAGCCACGTCATGAGAGCTTCGTCGTGCGAGGCGTAGTGGCTGGACAGTTCGCGGCGCAGGCCGGGGTCCATGTCGGACTGTCGGGGTCGGGCGTTGTGGCGTTCGAACGGTGGGTGGCCCATGTTGATCGGCAGGTCCAGGAACGCACACACCTCGTCGTAGACCTGCTCGGGCTCTGAGAAGAACCGCTCGCTCTCCACCACGTGGATGCGTTCCCGGCCGACGTGCTGGGCCATGACGCTCAAATACCGGGCGTATTCGCCGCGCGCCCGGTAGGCCTGGTGCTGGTGCGCGAACGAGTAGTACTTCGGGTCGGCCGCCAGCTTCTCCTCCTGCCGGTGCAGCCGAGCCGGTTCCAGAGCGACCGCGTTGCCGAAGTTGCGCTCGTTCTCGAAGCCGCGGGCGACCTCGTGGTGGTGTTGCGAGTACGCCCGCTCGACTGGGTCGCGGACCAGCACCACGAGCTTCGCCGCGGGCAGGTCGGCGGCGATCCGCGCGGCGGCCTGCGGGTGGTACATGTAGTACGGGCTCGACTCGAAGGTCTGCGCCGGGACGCCGTACTTCTCGTAGACCTTGTCGGCCTGGCGTTGCGTCGGGAAGTGCCCTTTGTACCAGGACATGCCGCGCTCGTACGACACGTCGAAGTAGTGCACGCCTTTGTGCAGGACGGCTTTGAGCACCGCGGGGTGCGCGGCGAGCGCCCGGTACAGCGATGTCGTGCCGCAGCGCTGCCCGCCGCAGATGAGGAAGGTGGGCGTCATCCGGCCGGGCGCGGTGAGCCGGCCGTAGGAGCGGGAGCCGAGGTGCACGACCCGCTTGACGGGTGCCGGAACCTTACGAACGTCCATCAGAGCTTTTCGACCCTTCGAATCAGTACGGGCAGCAGCCACGTCCCCAACACACCGAGCCGCGCCCCCGCCTCGGCTTGCCGGTCGGCGAGATAGCGGGTGGCGAGATCGACGAGGTACAGCAGTGCGGTCAGCTCGCGGGCTTCCGGGGCGACCCCGAACGGCTGGAGCAATTCGGCGGACCGCCGTACGGTGGCTTCGACCGCTCCGGCCGCGTCGCCGCTGGACTGGATCCGCCGTTGCAGCTCGTGGTGCACGGCGTCGAAGCCGACCGGTACGCCCTTCGTGAACCGCTCCCAGTCCCAGACCAGGAGCGCGTCGGTCAGGTTGGCCATGTTCCACGGGGCCCAGTCGCCGTGCCAGGCGCCGTAGCGCAGCACGGTGTCGCCGGTGTGTGCGGCGAGCTTTTCCGCGGCCGCGGCCAGTTCGGTGCCCTCGGCTCGGTCAGCGACCGCCGCCAGCCGACTGCGCAGCTCGACGAGGTAGTGGCTGGCGGCCAGTGTGCCGGTGGTGTAGCCGCAGCAGCCGGCGATGTCGAGCATGGCGGCCGTGAGTCGACGCGGGGTCATCGGGGCACGCGGAAGCCACACCGGCAGGGCTGACTGGATGAGCACCTGCGAGCCGCGCCACTGTCCGGCGTGCAGCACCCGGGGCACGGTGAGTTTCGTCAGGCCCAGCGTGCCGAGGGCGGTGAGCGCGGCGGTTTCGGCCTTCACCAGGCGCTGGGTCAGTGCCCCGGTGCCGAGCTTGCCAAAGCCGAACGTTTCGCCGTCCGGGCTGATCAGTTGCAGCACCGGCTTGCGGTTGGCCCGTGCCGGTCCGATGTGGATGCTGACCGACAGCTCGCGGCCCAGTGCCTCGCGCAGATAGCCGTCGATGCTCTCCGAGGCCGGGCCGGTGACTTTGACCCGGTCGCGGAGCAGGACGCTGGAAGCCCCGGTGCGCAGGGCCGCCACCACCGCGTCCCGCTTGAGTCGGGCCGACCGGGACTGCGGTTCGGCGTACCGGCGGACGGCGGCGGCAGCGACCCGGCGGGACGTGGTCGGCACGAGCAGCCGGGGCCGTCGAGCATCCGGCACGACCAGGTATTCGGCGACCGGTTCACCTTTCCGGTCGTCGGTTCGGCACGGCTCGGGATACAGGAGGGCGAGCACCTCGGCCAGGTACTGCGTGCGCAGTGCCGAGTCGCCGGCGGTCAGCGCCGCCGGTGCGGTCTTAACGGGCATGTGCGTCCCCCTCGAGTTGGTTGCGCCAGAGCAGCGCGTACGCCAGGAACATGAACGCCAGGGGGGTCGGGATCGCGTTGTACCAGAACATCGCCGCGAACGAGCTCACGATCGCGGCGCTGCCGGCGATGCCGATCGGGGTACGGTCGCGCCGGAACCGCCACAGCCCGTAGCCGAAGAAGCCCAGGTACGCGATCGTGCCGACGGCGCCGTGGGCGTACATGAGCTGCCAGAACTGGCCGTTGCCGCCGACGGTGAAGTTGCCGCAGCGTTCGCAGCCGGAGCTCTCGCCGACCGTGATGGAGTTGCGGCCGCCGATCGTGTTGCGGGTCGAGCCGTAGCCGACGATCGGGGAGTGCGCGAAGCCGTCGACGGCCCGCTCCACGAGGAACGACCGCACGCCGTTGGACTTGCCGTTGTCCAGCCGGGCGTTCACCACATCACCCAGCGGGGTGACGAACAGGGCGACGACGAGCCCGGCTCCGGCGAGGACGACCGCGCCGATGATCCACAGTCGACCCATGAGGACGTACCGGATCGCGACGTAGCAGACGACGACGCCGATGCCGATCCACAGGCCGCGGTTCAGCGAGACGACAGCGGGCGCGATCGCGGCGCCCAGGCACAGCAGGGCGAACACCTTGTGCCGGGCCCGGCGGGTCGCCCATGCGGCCACGACGAGCCAACCCATCAGGAGGCAGAAGTTGTTGCCCCACGTGTTGGTGTAACCCCACGGCGCCGCCGGGCGGGGCTTCTCGCCGCCGACCAGGTCCATGATCTGCGCCGCGTACGGGTGCACCAGTGACTGCACGAAGCCTTTGCTGCGAATCTCGCCGGGCAGCAGCCACTCCACCGGCGAGGTGAACTCGAACCGGCCCGCGACCATGCCCAGCAGGCCACCCGCCACAGTCACCACGAACAGCCAGCCCAGCAGCTTCACCAGGCGTTTGCGGGGCAACTCGTCCTCGGTGAGGTTGCCGGCGTAGATCAGCAGGATGGTCATCGACGCGTACACGGCCAAGCGGTAGACGACGGCCAGCAGGCGGTCGCTCGCGTGCTCGGCCACCGTCCCCGGCGGGTCGGCGCCCAGCGCCACGATGCTGATGACGACCGCCGCGAGGAACACCGCCCACCAGAGGAAACCTGGCGGCAGCCGCAGCATGCGTCCGGCTGCCCGCCGGCGCACCAGCAGCACCAGCATCGGTACGGCCATGATCAGGAAGATCAGCACGCCGAGGCCGAGCGCCCACCACAGGGGATAGAGGGCCAGGACGCTCGCGATCGGCCACGCCGGCAACCAGGTGGGCCGTTCCGGTGCCGTGCTGTGTGCCGCCCGCTGCTTCGCGCCCGGGACGACCAGTGTCACTTCTCGTCCGGCTTACCGACAGTCCGGGTTGCCGTACCGGACGGGGTTCCCTTGAAGTTCGGCAGGTCGATCACCGCGGTGACTTCTTCGGTGCCGTCGCCCTGGCGCGGCGGCCGGACCGGGCCACCCTGCGGCAGGCGCATCGGCTGGGTGCGTTCGCCGTCGACGACGACGGTCTCGTCGGGTTTCTGCGCGCTGAGCGCCACGGCCGGCAGGTTCTCCTCGGCTGTGGACCGGCGCACGTTCGTGAGCTGGGGCAACACCACTGCGCCGAGCAGCGGCGTGCCGACCCGGCTGAGCTGCTCGGTGGCGTCCAGCAGGGCGGGCCGCTTCGCCCGGCGCAGCTCGACGGCGAGGATGGCCGCATCCGCGAGGCTCGCCAGGCTCTGCGCGTCGGCGCTGCTGCTGGTCGACGGGGCCTCGATGACGACGTACCCGGTCTGCCGGCGCAGCGCTTCGAGCGTGTCACGCAGTCGCTGCGACTGCATCAGGCCGGCCGCGGTCGCGGCACCGCCGGTCGTGATGACCCGCAGCGACGGAATCCGCGGGCAGCGCTGCATCGCCTTGTTCAGCCCGATCCGGCCGGCGAGCAGGTCGGACAGCCCCGGCATCGCGGAGACGCCCAGCATCCGCGCCAGCGGCGCGGCATCCACCACGCTGTCCGGCAGGTGCGCCCCGATCAACACCACGTCACTTCCGGTACGCGCCAGCGCCGCGGCCAGGTTCGCGGCCACCAGCGTGGTCGCCGACCCACGGCTCGCGCCCGTGACGACGATGATCTGGTCACCGGCACTCAGGCTGGCCAGGATCTCGTTGCGGAGCCGGTTGAACACCCGCCCGCCCGGCCCGTACGGCTGCAGCACGTCATCGAAATGCGGGGTGGTCCGCTCGTCCAGGGCAGCGAGCACCGGCACCCGGCCCCGGTCCCGGACATCCGCGGCGGTGCGCAGCCGGCGGTCGAACCGCTCCCGGACGAACGCGAGTCCGAGCCCGAGCAGCAGACCGGCCATCGCGCCACCGGCGATGTTCAGCATCGCGTTCGGGCTGGACGGCTCCTCCGGCTCCCGCGAATCGCTGATGATGTTGCCCGCGCTGATGGTGGAGGTGGTCAGCTCGTTGAGCTTGCCGGTCAGGTTGTTGAGCTGGTTCTGCGAGTTGCCGCGCAGGCTCTCCAGATTGCTGCGCTCGGAGCTGCCGTTGGCAGCTCGAGCCAGCCGGCTGTTGATGCTGGTCAGCGCGGTAGTGAGCTGCTTTACCTTGAGGTTCAGCGTTTTGATCTGCACGTCCAGGCCGGCGCGTGCGGTCTCCTCGCGGTTGCGCAGGTAGGCCTCGGCGAACGCGTGCGAACCGGCCTGCGCGTCCTTGGCGTTGCCGGCCTCGAACCGGATCACCAGCACCGTGGTGTTGGGCGGCACCTCCACCGAGACGCTCTTGGCTAGCTCGATCGGCGAGACGGTGGAGCGCAGCAGGGTCGCCGCCTTGGTCGCGACCGCACCGGAGCCCACCAGCTGGGCCTCGGTGTCCAGGTTGATCGTGCCCTTGGTGCGGCCACCGGCGGCGTTGGTGTCCTGCTCGACCGACTGCACCAGCACCGAGGCGGACGATTCGTAGACCCTGGGCAGGGCCTGGGTAACCGCAGCACCGATCGCGAGGCCGGCGCCGGTGGCGGCCACCACGACCCACCAGTGCCGGCGGAACACCCCCAGGTAGTGGGAGAGGTCGGCGGACACCGGACGAGTCGCTTCCATGGGTACGGCGGCCCTTTCGCAGGCGGAGAAGTTCATCGGCAATCGGGCGTTTCGCCCCCGAGGGGTAAACGGCCCGTGCGCCGATGCGTAACTCCTCCGTCCGGACCCTTTACTTCATCTCGGGCTCCACCCAGCCGCTGTCCACCAGGTGCGCCAGCACGAGATCGATAGCCTCCGGCACCGTCATGTTCGTGGTGTCGACCACCAGCTCCGCATCCGTCGGCACCTCGTACGGGTCGTCGACGCCGGTCATGCCGCGCAGCTGGCCGGCGCGGGCGCGGGCGTACAGGCCCTTGCGGTCGCGCTGCTCGCAGACTTCCAGCGGGGTGGCGACGTGCACCAGGACGAAACCGGCGCCGGCGTCGGCGGCCATCCTGCGGACGGCAGCGCGGGCGTCCGCGTACGGGGCGATCGGGCAGGCGACGGCCATGCCGCGGTGCCGGGCGACCTCGGCGGCCACCCAGCCGATCCGCCGCACGTTGCGGTCCCGGTCGGCGCGGCTGAAGCCCAGCCCGGCCGAAAGCTCGCGGCGCACCACGTCGCCGTCGAGGAAGGTGATTGTCCGCTCGCCGCTTTCGCGCAGCGTGTCGGCCAGGCCGCGGGCGATCGTGGACTTGCCGGAGCCGGAGAAGCCGGTGAAGAAGACGACCAGGCCGCGGTGTCGGCGCGGCGGGCGCACCCGGGCCAGTTCCTTGGCGACGGCGGGCGGGGTGTGCCACTCGGGCAGCGGGAAGCCCCGGTCCAGCGTGTCGTCGATCTCGGCGGGGGACATGGCGAGGCGCCGGTTGCGTGGCGGGATGTCGTCGCGCCAGCGCCACTGCCCGTCCCGGTTGTCGTACGCCAGCTCGCGGGGCACCAGCACGCGCAGGCCGCCGCCGGACAGCATGTCGCCCGTGGACAGGACGTGCGTGACGCCGTACGCGGTGGCGACCTTGGCGCGCAGCAGCGCGTCGCGCATCTCGTCGCCGCGGGTGAGCAGCGGGACCGCGACGATGGTGGCCGGGGGCATCCGGTCGCGGGCCGCGAAGATCGCGCGGACCAGGGCTTCGGGCGGGATGCCGCCGGGGCCGGGTCCGCTGACCGGGATGAAGATCAGCAGGTGGGCGGCGAGGGTCCGCGCGGCGTGCGCGATCTGCGCCAGCTGTGGTCGGTGCAGTGGCCGGTCGGCGATCACGCCGAGCACGCGTCCGGGCGGCAGCAGTGCTTTGACGTCCTCGGGGCTGCGGCGCAGGCGTTGGAACGGACCGTGCCCGCCGTCACCCATCCGGCGTACCGTGCCGCCGACCCCGGAGCGGCCGTCGGTGGTCGGCCATGCGTCGGTGATCTCGATGGCGGCGACCGGCGCGCCTTCGGGGTCGGTGAGCACGACGGTGCGCCGCTGGGGATCGGCGAGGTCGAGCCCGGCGGCGATGTCGGTGGGGATTTCCAAAGTGACGGCGACCGGCCACGGTGCACCGTTCGTGAGGTGCCCGTTGCGTCGGACGGATTGCAGGTCAGCACGGCTGAGGAAGCCGGTCAGCGGCGTGTACGCCCCGGCCAGCAGCAGCTCGAGGTCGGCGAGTTCGGGCGCGCGCGGCGTATACGTCGGCGCGTCACGCATGACGTCCTCGGGCAGCACAGAACCGTCGTTCACCTAAGACTCCCCCTGCAGTGACTTGAGGGACAGTTTCGCAGCCTGATCCCGCGCGGTCGAGCGGGGCCGGGGTCTGTCCGGTCTCGACGGTCGACTCCGCCGCACACGGTCGGGTAGTCGACAAACAGGACTTTAATGCCAATACTGGGCGATCGTGAGACGTGGACCCCGCCGCAGCCGCTTCGTGCACCTTGCCGCCATCACGACCGTCTTCAGCATTTCGGTCGTAGCCACCCTGTCCTGGGCGTGGACCGGCGGCGTCGACCAGATCGGCCTGCCCTACGGGCCGGAGCCGGTCGTGCTGCCCGGCCCGGCCGCGACTTCGGCGCCCGGCACGCCCGGCGGACCGCCGTCGCCGGCTGAGCCCGGCGTGCCCGCGTGGCCCGGCCTGCTGCCGTCCGCGGCCCCGTCCCTCCTGCCGTCGCCGTCGGCTTCCGCTGCGCCCACCGCGCGTCCCGGCCAGGTCGACCCGGCGCCGGCTGGCTCCTGCCGTACGGGGAAAAAGCTGGTCCCGACCTGCGGTGTCCTCTGGGGAGTCGCCCCCGGAGCGTTCACGGAGGAACGCGGCCGGCAGGCGCTCACGTCGTTCGAGAAGAAGACCGAGCGGCATCAGGACATCTACCACGCGTACCACCGGGGTAACGGCCAGGTCTTCCCGACCAAGGAGGAGATGGCGATCGCCCGCGAGCCGGGTCGGGAGCGCGTGCTGTTCCTCAACTGGAAGCCGCGCGGCGCGTCCTGGGCCAAGATCGCCAAGGGGGACAAGGCGACCGACAAGTTCCTCGACAAGCTCGCCGAGCACATCAAGAAGAACTACACCGAGCAGTTCTTCTTCACCGTGCATCACGAGGCCGAGGACAACGTCAAGGAGAAGGCGGGCTCCGGCTACACCGCCAAGGACTACTCGCGGATGTTCCGCTACGTCGTGCAGCGGCTGCGCGCCGACGGCGTCGACAACCTGGTGACGGTGCTCGTGCACATGGCGTACGTGCCGCACACCAGCCAGAAGTGGTTCGACAGCATGTACCCGGGCAACGACGTGGTCGACTGGATCGGCTTCGACACGTACGCGTACAGCGACCCCGGCTACGGGCACGGCGACTTCCGGGAGCTGCTCAACCGCCAAGCGTCGAACCGCCCCACCTGGCCCGGCTTCTACAACTGGGCGGTCGAACGGCACCCGGACAAGCCGCTGATGGTGGCGGAGTGGGGCGTGTGGTCCTCGAAGAAGAACCCCGGCCACAAGGCGGAGTTCTACCGCGAGGTCGGCCAGCAGATTCGCGACTTCCCGAAGATTCGGGCCATGGTCCACTTCGATACGCCGCACAATCAGGAAGGCCGGGAATCGTCGGTGGACGCCACGCCGGAGTCGCTGGCGGCGTACCGCAAGCTGGGCAAGATGCCGATCTTCCAGGTCGAGGTCGCACCCGCACTGCCTTGATGGGTCGAATGTCCTGATTTTGCGGTGGCGCGGAAGGGAAAGTCGGTCCTCCGGTTTCCACTCCGGGCCTCCGCGGCCTAGTACCCACATGACGAGACTGCGTGACGAGAGCCCGGACCTGACCTCCGCGGCGGAAGCGCTCCGCTTCCTCACCCCTGACCTGCGCGCTTTCCTCGCCGACCTGGAGGGCGCCCCGGTCTCGATCGCCCAGGCCGCGGTGCAGCTACTGCCGTTCGGCTCGCGATCCGCGCTGCTGGCGACCGGCCTGGCGACCGCGGACGGCAGCGGCAGCGGCCCCGAGGGGGAGACCGGCTTACGCCTGACCAACCTCGGTCTCGAGGTGATCGCGGAGGCAGCCGCACCCGCCGCGCCGGCCGAGGTCGACCGGCTCACCGCGCTGGCCGACTCGATCGTCGCCGAGCACAACGCCTGCCACTAGCGGTCCGCCGTGGGTCGGCGTGATCCGTTAGCGGCCCGCTTAGGCCGTCAGCGCAGCGGACAGGTAGGTCCGTAGCCGGCGCAGCGCTTTGCCGACGCCGGCGTGGCTGAGCCCGAGCGCGTCCCCGGTCACCCGGTTGCTGGGTGCTTCGCCGGTGCGCTGGATGTGGTCGAGCAGGTACGTTGCCACCGTCACCGCGGTGACATCGCCGTCGCGTCGGGCCCGGGTCATCGCCCGGCGCAGAACGTCGACCGTCGCCAGCCGGTCGAGGCGGGCCGCCGCTTCCGGATCGGTGAGCGTGCTGGCGACCTCGGCGCCGGCCAGGTCCGCGGTGCCGCCCACCTTCCGGACCGTGGCGTAGCCGTTGTTCATGGCGATCCGCAGCAGGTAGCCGGTGGGATTGCCGTCAGCGTGCACCAGTCCGCGTCGTGCCGCGTCGAGGAACTGGGTGATCGCGTCGGCGGCCAGGTCCTCGATGTCGCCGGGGCCGAGTTGGGCGGAGAACCGCCGGGACAGATAGTCGCGCAGCGCCGCGAAGCCGTCCGGGAAGCTCTTCGCCGGTAGGCCCTCGCCGCCGGCCAGCAACTCCCGGACCATCCGCAGCATCGGATCGTCGGTCACCGCGGATCCGCTTCCCGGCCGCGGCGCGTCTCCAGCAGACTGTAGAAGTCGGTCAGGGCGTCCTCGACGGATGCCTTGGTGAGCGGGTGCTCCAGCGTCCGTAGCCGCAGCGCGATGGCCGACGGTAACGGTGGTCTGCCGTCGAGATCTGCGACGTCGAGGTAGTAGGTGACGATGCTGACGTCGAGCGCGCGCCCCTCGGTCACCCACTCCCGCATCCCCGCGCGGATCTCGGTCGCGTCGAACTGGCCGTGAAACACGGTCTCGGCGAACAGATCGTCGTACTCGTGGCTGCCCGCCGGGATGCTGCCGGCTGCTCGGAGCCACGCCAGGGCTGCCCGGTTGGCGTCGGCGCGTAAGCCGCGTACCGGCTCGCCGGCAGCGTCTCGCAGCGGGCCGCTGTGCCAGTGTTCGAGAACGCCGGTCACCAGGGTTTCGATGGCGGCGTCGTCGATCCGGTCGGGGAATCGGGCGCGCACGTGGGCGCAGAGTTCGTGGACGATGCGCCGCGCGGCCTCGGGGCTCAGCGACTGCCAGGCCGGGGTGGGCATCCGCGTCGCGTGGCGATCCGAACCATGCTGCTGATCCACCATCGCGAGTCCACCTCGACCCATTGCGCCGTTTATGCCGGGATTCTAGTTATTCATAGGCAAGCGCCGAGTCTATTGGCAGTTGTAGGGTCTTGATGGGAGATCATATAAACCGCGGAGCCGGTCATGTCCTTTGCTGTGGCGGTCCTGGTGGCAGCGGGCCTCGCGCTGTTCGGCCTCCCGTTCCGCTCCTACCACTTCTGGTACAGCTGGACGCCAAAGGTGTTCTGCGCGGGCTTTCTGGGCTACCTGGCGATCGCCGGCTTCGGCGGCGGTTTCGTCGGCTGGCTCCCCGGCCAGTTGGGTGTGCTCACGCCGACGACAAACGATGTTCTCAACGGCCTGATCTTTGGGTTTGCCGGCTCGCTGGCCGTCCGCGCGGACTTCGGCGGTCGGGCACCGGCCGGCGCGCCGGAAGCCCGGCGGGCGGCGTCCCTCATCGGAAAATCCATCGACTGGACCTCCGGGATGCTCGACCAGGTCGCCTGCCGGGCCGTCGCGAACTGGGCCAAGAACCTGTCCGACGCGCAACTGCTCGAACTGGCCCGAGACATCTCCTACGGCATCGGTGCGGCGTCGCCGGCCGTCGTGCCGGGCAAGGCGAAGGTCACCACGATCAAGACGGTGACCGACGCGATGGCGGCGATCGGCAGCGCCGACCCGACCCAGCAGGACGACGCCCGGGCCCGGCTCACCCAGTTCTGCCTGCGGTACATCTGCGCGGAGCGGGTCCCCAAGCCCGCCCCGCCGCAGAAGTAGGTCAGCTGGTCTCGCCGGCCACCGAGAAGGACCGCAGGCGATCCACCGCGGCAATCGCGCAACCCACCACGAAGATCGCGCCCATCACCACGGCCACCGGCAGCGACACCTTCCCCTCGAGGATGTCCGTGGGGGCGGCCTTGTCCGCGATGGTGATCACGTACTGCTGGATCGACAGCACCCGGGTGCCGCTGACGAACCGGCCCAGCAGGCCCTCCCACACCAGGATGTAGACCAGACCCAGCAGTACCGGACGCCGGGTCAGCAGGCTCAGCAGCACAAAGAACGCCGAGTACGCACACGCGCCGACCGCCGCCGCCAGGGCCAGCGCACCGCCGAACGCGGGTGAGTCGGCCATCCAACCGGTCACGAACAGCGGCACCGCGGCGGTCACCGCGGCCACGGTGATCGCGACACCGAGCTTCGCCGCGATGATCTCGCGCCGCGGCAGCGGCTTGGTCAGGATGTGCACGATGGTGCCGTCGTCCACCTCGGAGCCGAGCACACCCGTACCCACGATCAGCGACACGACCGGCAGCAGCACGGCCAGGCCGAGACCGATGATCAGCGCCGGCCCCCACTCGGTCGGATCGACGCCGTACGCCTCGACGAGCCAGGCCAGGCCGACCAGCAGCAGGGGCAGCGGCAGGAGCAGCAGGACCCGCCGGCGACCGAGCAGGCCCCGGGCGGTGATCCACGCGACCGTAGACATGTCAGGCCTCCAGCAGGTAGGAGAAGACGCTCTCCAGGGATTCGTCGGACGGGATGAGCTTGCGCAGCCGGATGCCTTCGTCCAGGGCGATCCGCGGCAGGGCGCGGGTGAAGGTGCCATAGTCGCCGGTGCGGACGGTCATCCCGGTCGCCTCGATCTCCACCCCGGTGACCGACTTCTCGGCGATCAGCGCGACGGCCAGCCGACGGTCGTCCGACGACTGCACCGCGAAGACGTGCGGGCGGTTCGTCATCAGCCGCCGGATCTTGCGGTAGTCGCCCGACGCGGCGAGCCGGCCCGCCACGATCACCTGGACCGTGCCGGAGACCTGCTCCACCTCCTCCAGGATGTGCGAGCTGAACAGGATCGTGTGCCCGCGGTCGCCCAGGTCGTGCAGCAGCGCCATCATGTGCATGCGCTGCCGCGGGTCCATCCCGTTGAACGGCTCGTCCAGCAGCAACACCTGCGGCTGGTGCACCAGTGCCGCCGCCACCCGGGTGCGCTGCCGCATGCCCTTGGAGTACGTCTCGATCCGGCGGTCCGCGGCCGACGCCATCTCGACCTGGTTCAGCGCCCACTCGGTCGCCGCGACCGGATCCGGCAGCTTCTGCATCTTGGCCGACGCGAGCACAAACTCCCGCGCGGTGAGGAAGCCGTGGACGGCCTCGCGCTCCGCCACCAGCCCGAGCTTGCGATAGATGTCCGGGTTACGCCAGGTCGAGTCGCCGTCGACGGTCACCGTGCCCTTCGACGGCGACAGGAAGCCCGCCATCATGTGCAGCACGGTGGTCTTGCCGGCGCCGTTCGGGCCGAGCAGGCCGGTCACACCCGGCTCCAGGGTCATGCTGATGTCGTTGACGGCCACGACGTTGCCGTACCAGCGGGAGACGTTCTGCAATTCCACTGTGGTCACAGCGCGGCCACCTTCCGGTAGCGGGCGAGTAGGAGCAGCATGCAGGTGAAGATCAGCGTCGCGGTCTCGATCGCGTACACCGGGCCGTAGCTGCCGATCTCCAGGCCGGTGTTCGCGGTGGGGACGAGCCACTGGCCGACGCCACCCACCATGGTCATCGGGCTCGCCAGGCCGGCCAGCTCCTGGGAGGTGCTCGACGGCAGACTCGCCAGGACGCCGACGATCGGTGTGGTCATCAGGAACACTGCGACGATGCCACCGGCGGCGAACGCGCGCTTACCGGTGAGCGACGCGATCAGCAGGCCGATGCCGGTGAACAGCAGCGCCCACAGCAGGCTGTAACCCCAGGCGGGCAGCAGGTCACCGAGTTCCTTCCAGACGTCCGACATCCCATTCTGGGTGGTGAAGGCCGCGCCCAGGAAGATGATGAACTGCGGCACGGCCAGCAGGGCCCAGACGGCCGTGACCATGGCGGCCACCTTGGCGCCGATGTAGTCCGCGGCCCGCAGCGGCCGGCTGAAATAGAGCGGCAGCACACCGGCCTTCATGTCCCGCGACACCAGCTCCGGCGCGACGATGGCGACGAAGAAGATGATCAGCCAGCTCATCGCATCCGCGAACTGGATGTAGTTGAGCGGCAGCATGCCCGTCTGCGAGCGGACCGCGGCGAGGATCACCCCGACGAGGATGACGATGCCCATGACCAGCCACGGGAAGATTTTCGCCTTGGCCGAGCGGCCGAAACCGTACGCAGCTCGCAGCCCGTGCACGTAGATCGCACCGAACACCGCGCTGCGACCCAGCCGTGGGCCGGTGTAGCGCTGGTAGCCGATGTCATGGATGACACTGGACTCAGACATCGGCGGTCTCCCGAGGGGCGAAGAGCTCGGCCACCCGGTGGCGTCGCTGGTCGAGGCGGTGCAGAGACAGATCGAGGTCGGCCACGGCGCGCAGAATGCGGTCGTACGTGTCCTCGCGGTCCAGCGGCACGAGCAGCATCCGCCCCTCCACCTGGGGGGTGATGCCGAGGTTGGTGAGGGCGGCGGCGAGCTCGTCGGTGCCGTCGGCGACCTCGACCGCCAGCACGTCGCTGGCCGCTGTCATCGCCGAGATCCGGTCGGCCCGCAGCAGCTTGCCGCCCTCGATCGCGATCAGTGAGTCACAGATCCGTTCGACCTCGCCGAGCAGGTGCGAGCAGACCACGACCGAGATGCCGAACTCGGTGCCGATCCGGTGCACCAGCGCCAGCATGGCGTCGCGTCCCGCCGGGTCGAGGCCGTTCGTCGGCTCGTCCAGCAGCAGCAGGTCCGGGTCGTGCACCAGCGCCTGCGCCAGCTTGACCCGCTGCTTCATGCCGGTCGAGTAGCCGCCGATCTGCCGGTACCGCTCCTCGTAGAGACCGACGTGCCGCAGCGCTTCGGAGGCCCGCTCGCGGGCGGCTGTCCGCGGCAGGCCGCTGATCCGCCCGAGGTGGGTGACGAACTCGGCCGCGGAGACGTCCGGCGGCAGCGCGTCGTGCTCGGGCATGTAGCCGACCTTCGACCGCACCTTGTCGGTGTCGACCGTCGGATCGAGACCGAACACCCGGACCTGACCGGCCGACGGCGGAATCAGCCCCAGCATGATCTTGATGAAGGTCGACTTGCCGGCACCGTTGGCGCCCACCAGACCGATGATCCCCGGTTCGACGGAGACGCTCAGCTCGTGCAGGGCGGTCACCCGCCCGCCGTACGTCTTGGTCAACCCTTGGGTTTCGATGAGGTTCACGCCCGACAGCCTAGGGAGGCGGAGCACGCCGGGGGATCAGGTGTTCACCCGGACTCACCCCTGAGGTGCACCTATACCCCGAGGCCGACGACGGGGACCTCTCCTGCATCGCCGGATGATGTTGAAGCCGCAGGGTGAGGTATCTTGGCCCGGCTCGAGCTGGCCCACCCATAGATCAAGGAGCGTTCACGGATGTCCGGTCTCGTCCGCAACCGAGACGTCCGGCTCGATATTCAGGCACTACGGGCAATCGCCGTGGGTGTGGTGGTGTGCGCTCATCTGTGGCCGCACGGAAGACTGGCGGGCGGTTTCGTCGGGGTCGACATCTTCTTCGTCATCTCCGGATTTCTCATCACCTCACACCTGGTGGACAACACCCCGACGAACATTCGCGGATTGCTGGACTTCTGGGCCAGGCGGGTACGGCGCTTGTTGCCGGCATCGCTGGCCGTCCTGGCGGCAACGGCCGTGGCCGGGTGGGTGTGGCTTCCGGAAGCGCTGTGGGACATGACCGCGCGGCAGATACGGGCAGCCGCCACCTACTGGATCAACTGGCAGCTGGCCGGCGACTCGGTCGACTACTTCGCGGCGGGAAACCAGGCGTCCCCGGTGCAGCACTACTGGTCGCTCGCGGTGGAAGAGCAGTTCTACGTGGTGTGGCCGCTCCTGCTGCTGGTGCTGACCTGGCTGGGGTGGCGACTCCGGGACAAGCGTTGGCTGTACTTCGCAGGTCTGTTCGCAGTGGTCTGTGTGTCGTTCTGGTGGTCGATCACCTACACGCGCACGACCCCGTCCGCCGCCTACTTCGTGTCCACGACCCGGGTCTGGGAGTTGGGCAGTGGTGGTCTGCTGGCCGTCGCCTACCCGGTGGTGGCGCGGGTGCTGGCGACGAAGTGGGGTGAGCGGGCCCGGATCCCGATGGCCTACGGCGGCTGGCTACTGATGGGCGCCGCGGTGGTGCGGTTCACCGAGGGCGCGCCGTTCCCGGGTTGGCGGGCGATCGTGCCCGTCGCGGGAGTTCTGCTGGTGATCGCGGCAAACGCTCCGCTGGACTGGTATCCGGTGAACTCGCTGCAGTGGCTCGGCGACCATTCCTACTCGATCTACCTGTGGCACTGGCCGCTGCTGGTGATCCTGCCGGCGGCCGTGGGGTCGCCCCGGGGCTGGAAGCACGATGTAGCGATCATCGTCGCCATGCTGGTCCTCGCGGCGCTGACGAAGCGGTTCATCGAAGATCCCGTTCGAACCCGCGCGTGGTGGCGCCGTTGGGTGCCGACGTATGCGATCGGTGCCGCGGGAATGGCGGTCGTGATCGCCTTGGCCGCGAGCTGGAGTGTCGTGGAGAACCGCCGGCAGGACGCCTACCAGCGTCAGCTCGCGGCGCAGCTCGCAGGCGCGGATCGATGCTTCGGTGCCGCGGCCCTCGATCCTGGCTCGAACTGCGGTCGCTCACTGCGGGGTGAATACGTCCCGCGAAACTCCACCTGGCAGGTCGGTGCCATCGCGGAGGACAAGCCGGGACTCAACTCCACGAAATGCAACGCCACTGCTTACGAATGGCCCGTCACCCGGTGCGATGCCGGGAACGTTTCGTCGCCGGTGAAGGTGGTGCTGACCGGCAACTCGCATGCGTTGCAATGGCTCGAGGCGGTGTCGAACATCGCGGAGACCGAAGGCTGGCACCTCATCACCTACTACGCCACCGGCTGCCCGTTTGCCCTCTGGCCGAAGGAGTCGTTCACGCCCAAGTTCGAACGCTGTGCCGACTGGGAAGCGAAGGTCCTGAGCAGTGTCATCGAGCTCAGGCCCGCCCTCGTGGTCACCTCCAACCTCGGTTACCTGGCCCGGTACAACGGCTGGTTCAAGCCCGACAAAAAGACCTCGACCGTCGACGCCTACTACGCCGCCTTCGACCGGTTGAACGACGCCGGAGTCAGGACCCTGGTGATCAAGGACGCCCCCGCGGCTGCGGGCGGGGACAAGTCCGATACCGCCAAGCACGCAAACGCCGACCCGATCCGTTGTCTGGAAGCCAACCCGAACGACTACGGGCCGTGCTCCGCACCGAGATCGGATTGGGATTATCCGGATGCCGCTGTGCAGGCCGTGCAGAAAATCGGGTCCAAGACAATCACCTCGGTCGACCTCAACGACCACATCTGCGGCCCCGAGATATGCGACGCCGTCGTCGGCGGAGTCCGAGTGCGACAGGACTATTCACACCTCACTGCGACGTACGTCCATACCTTGATTCCGTATCTGCGCCCGACACTCATCGCAGCGGTAGCAAGCGGCAGCCGACCGTCCTGACGGAGCGCGGCCCGATGCGTGCCGCCCACCAGACCGGTGATCCCGGTTCGACGGAGACGCTCAGCTCGTGCAGGGCGGTCACCCGCCCGCCGTACGTCTTAGGGAGGCGGAGCACGCCGGGGATCAGGTGTTCACCCGGACTCACCCATGAGGTGCACCTATGCCCCAGGGTGCACAACGACGTGCCGCAAATGCAGCAGACCGGGAACCCGCACCCGGCCCCGGGCTTCCCCTGAGGCCGCATCGACCCAGTGCACCTCATCGGTCCCGCCCAGAAAAAGCGGTTTCGCGCCTACGTCGAGCCCGAGCCCACGAACCGGCGCCGGCGCCGTCCACCGCGAGCTGCTGCCGCCGTCCAGCACCGTCACCATCGCGCCCATTCCCACGTACGCCCGGGAGCCCGCCAACGCCAGCGAGGCAGGCCCCGACCCCCGCGGCACCGGATCGACCCGCTCGATCGACAGCGACTCGGTGCTCGCGTACGCCATCGACCCGCTGGACCCGTCGACCACCGCGAGCCGGTTCCGGTCGACGGCGAGGGCGTGCGACTCAGCCGGCCCCTCCCCGAACGGGTGCGGCAGATTCAGGCAGTACGCCCACCGCTGCTCCAGGTGCAGGACGTGCACAAACGCGTGCACCTCGCCGCCACCCCGCCCCGCGAGCAGGTCCCGGGTGTGCAGGTGCCCGGCCTGATGGGTGTACAGCGTGTAAAGGATCGTGCGGTCCGGCGACAGCACCGCCTGGCGCCCCTCGCCGCGCATTTCCTCCTCCGCGCCCGGCGGCACCGGCACCTTGGCCTTGGTCAGCAACGGCCCCCGCACCCCGGTCGTCAGGTCCATCAACCGCACCCGGTAGCGGTCCGGATCCGTCGGCGGCAGCCACTCCAACACGAACAGCCCCGCGTTGTCCGTGGTGAAAGCGTCGGGCTGGACCGTCGCCGGCACCTCGTACCGGCGCTGCTGATCTCCCCGGGTCACCAGCAGTTCGCCCGCGCGGCGCGACACACACGCCGTGCCGTCCGCGGACACCACTTGCGGCTCCCAGCCGTCCTCGAGCGGGGTGGTCGCTGCCGGTCCGGCCAGGGTCGCGCCGGTAGCCGCATAGACATAGGTGCCGTCCGGGCTCACCGCCGCCCGACCGCCCAGGTCACGGATCTCGGTGCCGTCGAGCACCACCAGCCCGCCGGCGGTCTCGGCGATCAGCACGCCGGGCACCGCCACCGGGTCCGGAGCGCGGCGAAGCGCGTGGCAGCCGCTCATCCCGGCCGCCGCGCCCGCGATGATGAGAAAGGTACGCCGAGTCGTCATAGCCGGTGGACACCGCCACCCGGCGGAAAGTTCCCGCTGTGGTCGGGAACCTTCTGGCCGCGCGCGGTGTCAGCCGAGCGGGATAGCACGATGCAAACGCCGTTGCTTGAGGCGGCGCCCGACGCCGCTGCTTGAGACGGCGTCGACACCGTTGCTTGAGACGGCGTCGACACCGTTGCTTGAGACGGCCTGTCGGCGGTTCGGGGTCGGCGGTTTGATTTGTCGGCGTCGGCGTCGGCGTCGATGTCGGTGTCGGTGTGGGAGTCGGCTTGTCGGAGGTGTCGAGGCTGGACGAGGTCGGAGATCTCGACGACGCGGCTGTCGTCGACCGCTGCCGCGGCGGCGACCTGGACGCATATGAGGTCCTGGTCGGCCGGTGGACCGCGCCCGCGCACCGGTTCGCGGTGCTGCTCGGGGCCGGCGAGGACGCCGACGACGTGGTGCAGGAGGCGTTCGTGAAGGCGTACCGGCAGCTCGCCCGCTATCGCGGTGACTCCGGTTTCCGGCCCTGGCTGTTCTCGATCGTCGCCAACGAGGCCCGCAACCTGCACCGCACCCGCAAACGCCGCGACGGCCTGGTCCTGCGCGCCGCCGCCGTGGTCGACGCGGAACCCGTGTCCCCGGACCCGGTCGAGGCGCTTGAGCGACGGGAACGGCTGGTGGCCCAGCTGCGGCTGCTCGACCCGAAGGAGCGAGAGGTGTTGGTCTGCCGCTACCTCCTCGACCTGACCGAGGTGGAGACCGCCGAAGCCCTCGGTGTCCCGAAAGGAACCGTCAAGTCCCGGGCCTTCCGCGCGCTGGCCCGGCTGCGTGACCGGCTCGTGGAGGTCTCCGATGTCTGACGACTTCCTGATCGCCGAACTGCGTGCCCTGTCCGCTGAGCTCGACGTCCCCGACCCCGCCGACCAACGCGCCGCGGTCCGGGCCCGCCTCACCGGGTCCATGCCGCACCCTCGCCGGTCCGCTCCCCGTACGCGCTGGTCCTCGCCGGCAATGCGCTGGCTCGCTGCCCTTCTCGCCACCCTGGTCGGCGCGGTCATCGCAGTGACGCCAGCCAGAGCCGCTGTGCTTGCTGCGGTCGACGGGGTTCTGCGGATTGTGGGCATCGAGGTCCGAGCCGATTCCGACCCCGCGCCGCTGCCCGTGCGGCCGAGTCCGCTGCCGGCCACAGGTGCGGTCACGCTGGCTGCGGCGAAGGGGGCGGCTCGGTTCCCGGTGCGGGTGCCGGGTGCTTTGGGCGTACCCGAAAAAGTGGAGCTGGCGGACCCCGCACCCGGCGGCGAGCCGCGGGTCGTCACGATGGCCTTCCGCGGCGGCGCGGTGCGCTTCGACCAGTTTGACGGCCGGATCGCGCCGGCGTTTCTCAAGATGTCCGGCGCGGCCGAGTGGACCGAGGTCGGGGGCGACGCGGCCATCTGGGTGCCCGGCCCCCACGCCGTGACCTACGTCGACCGGGCCGGCGCCGAGCGGACGGAGACCGGCCGCCTCGCCGCGCCCACACTGATCTGGTCCAGCGACGGCGTGACCTACCGCCTGGAGGGACTCGCCACCGTGGCCGAAGCCCGAACCGTGGCAAGCGACCTGCGTTGAGTCAGCCGTCGACACCGCCGGTCAACGGCACCACGTTGCCGGGATGATCCAGCCACAATCGCTGGCCGTCCCGGTCGATGGTCATGCCGAAGCGGCTGAAGACCGGGTCGCCCTGCTCCTGCCACCACCGATGGGCCGAAACGATCTCATCCCAGAGCCGGCGTGGTCCGCCCTGACGCACCACGAACCGTCCGGCTTTCGTGCTTTCGGTAATCGTCGCCCAGGAAAGTGATGAAGGGTCGTCCAACCGTTGCACGACCCGGCCCGCTGTTGTTTCTTTCCACTCGTAGCACTCCGGTACGCGCAGCCCGATCACGAACTGGGCGTGATCGCCGTTGAGCAGCTCGCGGGGATCCGTCGTGGATCAGCGACTCCCGCAGCATGATCGCCACGACGGTCGGCATGGAGAGCGAACTGGTGGCTGCGGCGCCCGGCTTCTCGCCGGACGCAGCGCCGTCGTCCTTGGGCTTGGCGGTGCGCGAGGGTCGACGCCCTTCTTGTGGCCGTCGCCGGTGGTGTCATGTTTAGCCATGGTGTCTACCGCTCCATTCACGATCACGACAGTCAGCGGATCCGCGCGGCGGCCAGGCCGTCAGCGCGGAGATACATCTCGGCGCTCCGCCACTGCGGGGAGTGCCGGTCGGGGACGCCCGTGGTGAAGTCCGCGGTGACCTGCCACCACGGCTCGTCGTGGTACGGCAGCAGCGCGTTCACGGACACGATGTGTACGAGGACGGGGCCGACGCCGTATCGATAGTTCTCTTCGGCCAGGGCGTAGACCTCGCCAGGTCGTGGTGGATCCGAGGCGGTGCCGACCTCGCTCACAGTCGGCGGATCAGATCGCGAAGACGGACAAGGTCCGCAAGGGTTAGCTGCTTGGCGTCGTCTTGCGGCGGTGTTGGTGACCGCTCAGGCAACGTTGCGCCGGGCACGCGCCGCGGCAATGTCGGATCGCGGACCATCATTGAACCTCTCGTGTGGATTGGGAAACCCGCGGCAATCTCTTTCGGGACAGCTGAGACTGGCGCCGCAGGCCGGGCACCAACCCTGTTTTAGCTTGAATGAGAAGAGACCGAGCAGAAAGCCGCCGAGCAGAGCTCCGCCCATGGCGAATGCCAAAGTCATTACGTTTCCCCTCGCCGTGATTCGCGCTGATGTCGCGTTTGGCGGTGGTTGCTTGCTTGTCATACTGGCTCAGCGCGACGGGGGATGCAACGTTCCGGAGCAAATAATCAGTGACAGACCTTGATTTCCCGGGAGGTCGCTGGTAATCATTCCAGAGCGGCGTCAACAACCATTGCAGAAGTGGTGTTCAGCAGGGCCGACGTGGAAGGAATGCGATCATGACCAGCGAGGCCGGCTCCACAGTGCCCCGTCGACAGCTCGGTCGGTATCTCCGCCGCGCCCGCGAGGACGCGGGCATCACGCGGGAGGCTGCGGCTCGTGAGCTGGAGTGGTCGGTGCAAAAGTTATGGCGCATCGAGAACGGCGCTATCTCCATGCGCGCCATCGATGTGCGCAACATGTGCGAGCTTTATCAGGTCGAGCGGGAACTGACCGAAGCGTTGATGGCCCTTGCGCGGGAAACCAAAGCCAAAGGTTGGTGGCAGTCCTACCGGGAAGCAATCCCGCAATACTTCGAGCTTTACGTCGGACTCGAGGCGGCGGCTCGATGCATCCACCAATACGAGCCTGAACTTATTCCGGGACTACTCCAAACCGAGGAATATGTGCTGGCTTTATCTCACGTATTCGAACCCGGTATGTCGGAGGAGGAACGGCAGAAGCGGGTCTCGATCAAGCTGGAGCGTCAAGCGCTGCTGAAGCGCCGATTGCCGCCCCCGCCCGAGCTGCACGTCGTCCTGAATGAGCACGCTATTCGTCGTCCAATCCAAGATCATGCGGCAATGTCTAGGCAACTTCGACGCCTGGCAGAGGTCGCCACCGCGGAGAGCAACATCTCGGTTCGCGTTCTTCCGCTGTCTGCGGGGCCGCATTCAGCAGCGGCAGGGGCCTTCGCTCTGCTGGATTTTCCTGATGGCGGAGCTAATCCGGAGCCATCTACCGTGTACAGCGAGGGTGCCACGGGTGCCATCTATCTTGATAAGACTTCTGAAGTAGGTACCTACCGGGACATTTGGCTCAGGCTCAATGAAATGACCCTCGATGAGGGACAATCGATTGACCTGATCGCCACCGTTGGTAAGGAGTACGGAACATGAACCCCCTACGCGGCGCGCAGTGGCGCAAGTCCAGCCGCAGCACTACCAATGGCAACTGTGTCGAGGTGGCCGACAACCTGCCGGGCATTGTCGGAGTTCGGGACTCCAAGGACCCGCTTGGTCCAGCATTGGACTTCGAGCCTGAGAACTGGGCGGCGTTTGTGACCAGCGTCAAGGCCGGGATGTTCGACGCGCGATAGGTAGCCAGGTGCCGCCTCGCCGTGGGAGGCGAGGCGGCGGGGTGGACGTCAGTCCAGGCCGTACACCGTGGGGATTTCCAGGGTGCGGGCTTCTGCGGTGCCGCCGAGGCGGATCTCGCGGAAGGCGGAGTTGTTCTTCGTGCTGAGCTCGGTCAGGGTGCCGACCGGGTTGGCTTTGACTTCGATCCAGTACGAGCCGTTGGGCAGGTCGGTCACGTCGAAGGACTGGCCGGGCCGGGCCTGCGTGTACGTGTCGCCGCTACCCACGTCGAGGACCTCGCGGACCGCGACGGCCGTGTTCTGGCCGCAGGAGCTGGACAGGTCGGTGTTGTCCGGCCGCCACTTCGCGCCCGGGATCGTGTAGTCGACCGCGTCGGTGTTGGCGAGGCAGAAGGCTTCCTTGCCGCTGCGGACGGCCAGCTGCTTGTCGGCGGACAGCAGGTTGTACTGGGCGAAGTCGGTGAAGTGCCAGTGCCGGTGGCCGTCGCGGGCATCCCATTCCATCGTGCCGGCCTTGACCGAGGCGACTTCCTTGCCCTTGGTGTCGAAGAAGTACTGGTAGGCGTCCATCAGCTCGGAGCCGGTGCGCCGGAAGCCGTCGACGAGCAGCGGTGAGGTGCCGGCGTTCCAGACGGTGGCGCCGAAGTTGACGTTCCAGCGGCCCTCCTCCTGGGCGAGGGAGATGCCCCAGGCAGGCAGGGAACGCAGGTCGGGGCGCGGTCCCTTGGCGACGCGGGACAGCGGGACGGCCTTCGGTGCTTTGGCGGGCGGCCGGAAGCCCGGCTGGTAGGCCGCGATCTGCGTGGCGGGGTCGCCCTGACCAGCGTGTTCGGCGTGTGCGGCGGCGACGGCCCGGGGAGCCGTGTTTGCGCCCGCGCGGGCGGCTTCGAGGCGGGCCTTGGTGAGGCCGGCGCCGACGACACCGCCGTCGTCTGCGGTCCGTACGGTCAGACCGACGGTTTGGGTGGCGTTTTGCTCGGGGATTTTGAACTGGGCCCGGTAGCGCGGGTTCAGCGCGACCGTCGCCTGGTATTGCCCGTCGGGCAGGTCGAGGATCTGGGTTTGCGGGTTGGCGTTGACCTCGGCGTTCCAGCCGGCCTGGATGCCCCAGACAGCGCCCAGGTGGAACGGGTTGCCGCCGGCGCAACCCCGCGGGTACGGGTTCTGCGCGGGGGCGTCGCGGCGGGTGCGGGCCGAGTTCCACGAGTTGGGGCAGAAGTCGGTGCTGTAACTGGCTACTTCGGTGCCGGTGGAGTTGCGGATGCTCACCGTGGTGAAGTCCTTGAGGCCGTTCCAGCCGAGGACCATGCCGATCGGCAGGTTCACCGCCGTGCGTTTGCCGTTCTTGACGACGTACTGGCGGGCCTTGATCGGTTTGGCGTACGACGCGCGGGTCGCCCGGATTTCGAACGGGTGCTTGCCCGCGATGACGTGGATGCCCAGGTCGAGGTAGATGTAGGCCTGCCCCTCCCAGACGTAGCGGTCCGCGATGACCTCCGGGGCCGCGCGGGTGAACGCCAGCGGGGGCGGTTCGGCCGCTGCCGAGGCTACGCCCACGCCTGCGCCGGCGAGGGTGACGGCTGCCGCGACGGCGCCGGCGGCCCAGAGCCGAGTTCTTCTCGTCATGCTTCTTCCTTCTGGCAAAGCTGATGTGTCGCCGGGATCAACGCAGCCGGGGCGTTACGGACGTACCGGCGGGGGAGTCTCACCCCAAATCACCCGCCCGAACAGGGGCGGCGATACGATCGGCGGAGTCAGGACAGCGCCGTCCGCCGTACGCGAGGCTTCACGCCAGGCATCAAGGAGCGGTTTCGGTGACTGACCAGCAAGGCCATCTCGACCCTGACGGCCCCGACGCGGCCCTGCGCGCCGACATTCGGCGCATCGGCCGCCTCCTCGGGCAGACCCTGGCCCGGCAGGAGGGCAAACCGCTCCTCGACCTCGTCGAGGAGGTCCGGGCGTTGGTCCGCGAGGACGCGCCCGCGGCGGCTGCCCGGCTCGCGGCCATGGACGTCATGACGGGTACGAAGCTGGCCCGCGCGTTTTCCACCTACTTCCACCTCGCCAACATCACCGAGCAGGTGCACCGGGCCCGCGACCTGCAACGCCGTCGCGCGCGGGACGGCGGCTGGCTGGATCAGGCGGCCAAGCGGATCGCCGAGCAGGGTGTGCCCGCCGACCAGATCGCCTCGGCGGCCCGGCGGCTCGCCGTGCGTCCGGTGTTCACCGCCCACCCCACCGAGGCGGCCCGGCGCTCGATCCTGTCCAAGCTGCGCCAACTCGCCGACTCGCTCGACGCGGAAGCCTCGGCCGCCGTGCTCTACGGCGCCACCGACACCACCGCCTCCACCCGCCGGTTCGCAGAGCTGATCGATCTGCTGTGGCAGACCGACGAACTGCGCCTGGACCGGCCCGACCCCACCGACGAGGCGCGCAACGCCGTCTACTACCTGAAGGACCTGTACGCCGACGCCGCCCCGCAGGTGCTCGACGACCTCGCCGAAACGTTGCGCGGGCTCGGCGTGGAAACCGCGCCGACCGCCCGGCCGCTCACCTTCGGCTCGTGGATCGGCGGCGACCGCGACGGCAACCCGTTCGTCACGCCGGCGGTCACCCGCGAAGTGTTGATCATCCAGCACGAGCACGGCATCCAGGCCACCGAGGCGGCGATGGACGCGCTCATCGACGAGCTGTCCGTGTCCCGCCGGCTGCGCGGCGTCTCCCTCGACCTGTCAGCGAGCCTGGCCGCCGATCTGGACGCGCTGCCTGAGGTGGCGCCCCGGTTCCGGCGGGTCAACGCCGAGGAGCCGTACCGGCTCAAGGTCCGCTGCATCAAGGCCAAGCTGGCCGGCACCCGGCACCGGCTGCGCGAAGGCACCGCGCACGTGCCCGGCCGCGACTACCTGGGCAGCGACGAGTTGATCGCCGACCTGGAACTGATCCGCAAGTCGCTGGCCCGCAACTCCGGCCAGCTCACCGCGATCGGCACGGTCGCTTCCGCCATCCGTACGGCGTCCGCGTTCGGCCTCCAGCTGGCCACCCTGGACGTCCGCGAACACGCCGAGCGGCACCACGAAGTGCTGGCCCAGATGTACGCGCGGGTCGGCGAGGTGGGCGACTACCGGGCGCTGAGCCGCGAAGAGCGCACCAAGCTGCTCGCCAACGAGCTGACCGGCCGGCGTCCCCTGGCAGCGGCCGACGTGCCGCTCACCGACTCGGCCCGTAAGACGTTCGACGTCTTCCAGACCATCCGCGAGGCGCAGGACCGGTTCGGCGCCAACGTGATCGAGTCGTACATCATCTCGATGACCCTCGGCGTGGACGACGTGCTCGCGGCGGCGGTGCTGTGCCGCGAGGCCGGACTGATCGACGTCCACACGTCCCGCGCGCGGATCGGCATCGTGCCGCTGCTGGAAACCCCGGCCGAGTTGGACGCGGGCGGCGAACTGCTCGACGAGATGCTGTCGATGCCGGCGTACCGGGAGATCGCCCGCGCCCGCGGCGACCTGCAGGAAGTCATGCTCGGCTACTCCGACAGCAACAAGGAAGCCGGTATCACCACCAGCCAGTGGTCGATCCACAAGGCACAGCGCGCCCTCCGTGACGTGGCGGCCCGGCACGGCGTACGCCTGCGGCTCTTCCACGGTCGCGGCGGCACGGTCGGCCGGGGCGGTGGCCCCACCCACGAGGCGATCCTGGCCCAGCCGTACGGCACCCTCGACGGCGCCATCAAGGTCACCGAACAGGGCGAGGTCATCTCCGACAAGTACACGCTGCCCGCGTTGGCCCGGGAAAACCTGGAACTGACGGTCGCCGCCGTCCTGCAGGCCACCCTGCTGCACAACCAGCCGTCGGTCGACCGGGCCTCGCTCACCCGCTGGGACGCGGCCATGGACACCGCCTCCGGTGCGGCATTCCAGCGGTACCGGTCACTCGTGGAAAACCCGGACCTGCCGGCGTACTTCTGGGCAGCCACCCCGACCGAGCTCCTCGGCGCCCTCAACATCGGCTCCCGCCCGGCCAAACGCCCCAACGCGGACGCCGGCCTGGGCGGCCTCCGAGCCATCCCGTGGGTTTTCGGCTGGACCCAGACCCGCCAGATCGTTCCCGGCTGGTTCGGCGTCGGCACCGGCCTCGCCGCCGTCCGCGAAGCCGGCCAGGCCGACGTTCTCCGCGAGATGTACGCCGACTGGCAGTTCTTCCGCACCTTCATCTCCAACGTGGAGATGATGCTGACCAAGACCGACCTCACCATCGCCCGGCGCTACGTCGAGACGCTGGTCCCGGAGGACCTGCGCCCGATCTTCGGCACGATCGAGCAGGAGTACGAGAAGACGGTCAGTGAGATCCTCGCCGTGACCGGCCGGGAGCAGTTACTGGCCGCCTCGCCGGAGTTGTCCCGCACGCTCGGGGTTCGCGACACCTACCTGGAGCCGCTGCACCACCTGCAGGTCGCGTTGCTGCGGCAGTACCGGGACCTCAGCGACACCGACCGGCAGCCGGTCATCGCGCCGGGTGCGCGGCGGGCGCCTTCGGAGGCGGCGGCGTTGGAACGGGCATTGTTGACGACGGTGAACGGCATTGCCGCCGGCATGCGCAACACCGGCTGAGCGGCAGGTCAACGAACGACGGCCCTGGCTTCGGCCAGGGCCGTCCGTTGTCGACGTGGTCGGTCTGAGATAGCGATCTTGGTAGTGGCGTCATTACACTTTTCTCGTGACCAGCTCGCGGATGAGAGCGGAACGCGATCCGGGGTTGCTCGGCTTCTTCAGCTGGCTCCTCGGTTGGATCTTCTTGTGCCTGGTGGTCATTCCCTTCCAGCTGCCCAGCGCGGCGCTGCGTCCTCGGATGGTCCGCTGGGCCGCGCTCCACGGCGCCGCTCCCCCCGTGCAGCAGCGCAGCTAGGTCGCCCGGCCCTCGCCGATCTTGTGATCGTGACGTGGCCGGGGCAGCTCGATGCGCCGCGCGAGGCGCCTCAACGGCATCAGCCTGCCCCGTCCTTACCGACTTCTGTAAGGACATCCGGTGGACATCTCTGCTCTCAAAATCCTGCTCACCCTGTGCGCCCTGCTGGCGGCACTGTTGATGAGCCTGAGCGTCTTTCTTGTCTGCGTGCTCGTCTGCCGCACGCGCTCAACGCCGACTGTTTCCTGCGGCGTCACCAACAACAGCGCGAGCGGCGCGCCGACGCACTCGTGCCCGCCAGCGGCGAATCAGCATCCTACGGTCGACAACTGGCTCGTCACGCTGTCACTGACCGGCGGAGGTTTCATGGGCGCTCTCGGCGTGGTCTACATGGTCTACAACGGACTCGGACTGATCTGAACCCGCATCGAGGTCTAGACCTGGCTCAGGTGGACGAACCGCTGGATGGCGCAGGCGAGAACCAGTCGGGGATCCAGCCCGGCGGGAGCTGCTCCGGTGACGTCGATCAGATAGTGCTTACGGGTACGCCGCCGGATCTGCGCCACGGGCCGGCCGGCAACGGTGAACGTGATGCACGGCGCGGGATTGGTCGGGGTGGACGGCTCCTCCATCTGCCCCACCAGTCTGCCCTGCGCGTCGTGGATGACCGTCCGGCTGCCCGGAACGTCGTCGGCGGGGCGGGTCAGTCGGCCGATGACGACGCCGAGCCGGTTGTCGAGGACGTCCCAGGTGGGCGTCAGCGGTGGCGGACGGTTCTGCCAGGTGTGGTGCAGGTCGGCCGCCGTGTGGCGGAGCCGGGAGCGGAACGGCTGGCGTCGGTCGAAGAGACCGGCGATGGTGCGGTTCGCCGTCGACGGCCTCGTGGGGTCCTTGGGTCGGGCGTGGGCGAGCAGGGTGATCAGCGGCCCAGGCGGATTGTCGGCAATCGCCTTCGGGCCGGCCGGTGCGGGTGCCCAGGTTCCGGCGAAATCCTCAACGACGGACATGACCGCTGTGTCGCCCACGGTCACGCGCAAGCGGTTACGCGGGTACGGCTTGTACAGATTGACCGTGACGATCACGACGAGGCCGGCCAGCACATTGAGGAGCACGCCGCCCTTGCTCTGGCGGAGGGCGTACTGGCCGGTGAGGAGCTGTTCCGGCCAGCCCGTACGGAGGTGGTCGAGCTGCACGGCGGTCACGGTAGTCGGCGGCGCCCGTCGCCGGCATCAGTAGATCCCGGTATTCCGGGTGCTCGGCGGGGTGTGGGAGGGCATACTCGGGCGCTGATTGGCGCACGGGAGGGAGCGACGGTGGCTATCGAGTGGGAGGCGCGCGTCAATAGGAGGCTGACCGTCGCCGATGTTGTCGAGCAGACGGAGAGGTTTCTCGCCGACCTGCTTCCCGTCCCCGGGCGGTCATTCACCGTGAGTATCCATGAGGCGACGGCGGAACGGCTCCGTGGCGGCACGAGTCGGCCGGTAGTCGATGCGGAGCTGACGACGGTCCGCGATCCCTTCGGCGCTGTGGAATCGCGTTCGTGTGACCTGGTCTTCGAGATTCTCGAACTGGAGGCCGCGGCCTTCGTCCACCTGGCGGAGCACATACCGCGCGATGCGGATCCGGAGACTGGAATGTTCGCGTTCGTGTCCTCTTCACGGACGAATGTGTCGCAGGTGCTGAGCATTGCTACCGTCGCCGCGTTCGCCAAGTGTGGTGACAGTGAGGTAGTCGACGACTCACTTCGTTTCGGTGAGTCGCGGTGCGTGCCGCCGGACCGGCTCGTGAAGAAGCTGGCCGCCGATGGCGCTGTGAGCACAGTGGAGGATGCCGCCGTCAGCGTTCTCCGGAAAACAAGGTTGCGGAGCGACTTGTGATGCGGACGATCCGGTTCGACGGCCTGGATGTCGAAGTCATCGATGCCGAGACGCCCACGGAGCGATCTATCGAGTTCAGCTATGTGAATGACGCGGGAAAGCAGGTGCGGTTCGCCGTCGCCATCCCGGACGACAGCGGTTGGTCGGCCGCACGGTTCATGATTGATCCGCAGGGTGGTGACGTGTCTGCAGCGGTGGCAGCCGAAGCCATCCAGGTCGCCCGGGAGATGGTCGAACGCGATCAGGGCTAGCGGGCGAGGCCCAGCGCGTACTCGGGCCACCACTGGCCTGCGGCGGGTGCGCCGTTGCCACACGCGCCGTCGGATTCGCCGGGGCGTTTGATCCACAGGTACGCGTCGGCGAGCGGCACCCCCGTCCGCGTGCTGGGCGGATCCCCGAGAGATCGACCCGGTGGGTTGCACCAGTGCTCGTTCCCCGCACCCTTGCGGGCCGGCCCGTTGCCGTTGCGACTCGTGTCCACCACGAAGTGCGCGCCGCCCAGTAACGCGGACAGCTTGCTGCCGTACAGAACGTTGTCGGCGGTGGTTTCGAAGTTGGCGACGTTGAGGGCGAAGCCGGAGGCGCGGCCGATCCCGGCGATACGCAGGGCCGCGGTCATCCGGGACGGGTCGGTAAGCCACGTCGGGTTACCCGCGTCCAGATAGACCGACACGTCCGGGTTGGCGCGCAGTGCGCCGATCGCCTCGGCCAGCAGGCTGTACCGCTCGCGAGTGGCGCGGTCGTCGAGGCAACCTTCGACCGCCTGGGGGATCGCGTCCGGTTCGAGCACGATCAGGGCCCGATGGCCGTGCAGGGCGGACGCGATGGCGCGTACCCAAGATCGGTAGGCCGTGGCGTCGGCCGCGCCGCCCGCGGATTGGCCGGCGCAGTCGCGGTCGGGGATGTAGTAGAGGGTGAGGACCGGCAGTTTGCCGGCGGCGGTCGCGGCCGTGACGAGTTGCCGGGCGCGCTGGGCGTAGCCGGCGTTGGCGTCGGCGAACCAGGTGGCGACGGGCCGGTCCGCGATGCGTCGGATGATCGCGGCGTCGGCTTTGCGGCCGGCGGCTTCCCAGGCGCGCACCTGGTTGGCGGCCGCGCCGGTGGGGTCCACATAGAGCTGGCGGCCGACAATGCCGCGGGACGCCTCGGGTGCTGGCTCGCGGACGGCGGCGGCGGGTCCGGTCACGACGGGGGAGTCCGTGCCGCGCGCGGACAGGGACACGATGCCGGCGAGGACCGCGATCAGGGACAGGCCCGCGGCGACCAGGGGCCGCCGGCGGGATCGCATGGCGTGGCGGGACATCAGCGGACCTGGATCCAGCGGCCGGTGGACGGGACGCCCTTGCCGTCGACGAGGAAGAGCATGTACCAACCAGAAGGAACAAGACCTTTTGCCTTGGGTACGGACAAAGCGAGCCCTCCGGTCGCCGGGGTGATGTCGAGTGCCACCGAGCGTTGGTCCACATCGGTCACGTGGGTGACGGCGCTGGGGCGGACCAGGCGGGCGGTGCGGATCCGGGCGGCGTCCGGGGTGGCGACCGCGAAGGTGGTGCCGCGCTGGACCGCCTCCGGGTTGCGGCCGATCGTGGGTCGCTGACCTTTGAACAGGTACGGCGGGGAGTACACCTCGATGCGCTGCTCGAACGTGCCGGGGTTGCGGCCGTCGGTGTCGTAGAGGGGGTCGGAGCCGAGGGTGATGACCCGGCCGTCGGGCAGCAGCAGCGCCTCCGAGTGGTAGTTGCGGCCGACGTTCGACTCGGCGGCGGTCTCGAATTTTCCGCTGGTGGTGCGGAAGATCTGGGCGTTGTGAAGGTCGCTGCGGGTCTGGTTGCCGTACCGTCCGCCGCGGTAGCCGGAGGAGCCGCCGGTGGTGAAGACCGAGTCGTCGGGCAGGACCACGGTGCTCAGGTAGCGGGCGGGCTGTGGCAGGTTCGGGCCGGCGGTGTAGGCCGGGTTGGGGGCGTCCAGGTCGGCGATGGCGGTCCGTGCGGTGGACACCGGGGACTCACCGACCTCACCGCCACCGAAGATCATGACGCGTTGGTCCTGCGCCGGCGGCAGCAGCACCGACGAACTGGTTTCCGTCATGTGGCCGTCCTGGAGACCCGGCACCTCGCGGAAGCTGTTGTTGCGCAGGTTCCACAGGCCGGGCGTACGGCCTTCGGTGTCCGAGCCGTAGCCCGCGTTGGAGCCGGAGAAGAACAGCTTGCCGTTCGCCATCAGGTGCAGCGACGGGTACGTGGGGAAGACCCGCTTGAGCTCCGGGGCGTCGACCCAGCGCTTCTGGTCGCGGACGTAGCGTTCGTTGTCGCCGGGCAGCATCCGGCCGAACTCGTCGAGGCCGGAGACGGCGAGCACGTCGCCGCTGGGCAGTTCGGCGAGCGTGGGGTACCAGCGGCTTTTCACCATGTCGCCGGTGCGGACGTAGCGCTCGGTGCGGGGGTCGAACTCGTAGGAGGTTTTGTCGCCGCCGTACTCCTGCTTCTCCCGGGTGATCTTGTCGGAGAGGCCGTAGATGTTGCGGGTGTCCGCGCCGCTGAGACCTGCCACGGCGTACTGGGCCGGGTGGTCGACGACGGGGGCGGTGCCCTCCTGGACGGCGTCCACCCAGACTTCGGCCTCACCAGCGTGGGTCATGACCTTGCCGCCGTGGTTCATCGCGCGGGCGGCGGGGACGGTCAGGTCGGCGCGCGTACGGTATTCGGTGCCGTCCTGGGCGACCAGCGTGGTGCCCTTCGGGAAGACGCGCGGACCGCCGGCCGGCGACTCGTTCTTGATCTTCATGACGCCGGCGGCGTGGGTGATGTCCTTCTCCAGCACCTCGTACGACTTGGTGCCGCCCGCGACCAGCAGGTTGCCGTTGGGCAGGAAGGTGTGCCCGGCGCAGAACACGTCGGTGGGTGTGGGCACCTCGGCGAACGAGTCCTGCGCGGGGTCGTAGAGCACCGTACGGAAGCTGCCGGCCTCGAAGTTGTCCCGGTTGTTGCCGCTGCCCGCGATGATCAGCACCTTACCGGTGTGCAGCAGCGCGGCGTGGATCGCGTTGACCCGGAAGCCGTCCGGCACCGGCAGCCGCGACCAGTGGCCGTGCTTTTCCTTGTAGGACTGCCGGTTGATGGTGAAGTCGCGGTACGCGTCCGCGCCGAAGGCGACCATCGGCCGATTCACGAACACGAGCACGCTCAGGACCACGATGGCGATCCCGGCGCTCAGGAGGCGGCGGGGCGTCGAGGTGCGGGGGCGGGGCTTCATGCGTACGTCTCCACGGGTTGGTCCTGCTCGGTTTGCCGCGCGGGCGCCGGTGCGGCCCGGCGGCGTTGCCATTCCTGCGCCGCCCAGATGGCGGGCGGGGTGAGACAGATGACGAGGTTGAGGGTCGGCCACACCCACATGGCGCCGTGCACGTGGCCGCCGATCGGCGCGGCGATCAGCAGCGCGACATAGAACGCGGCCCAGCGCAGGCTGTGCCCGAAGGTCAGCAGCCGGTCCGGGCTGGCCGAGTCGCCCTTGGGGGTGACCACGAATCCGGTGCGGCGGCGCAGGATCGCGCTGATGAATGACGACACGTAGATCGGTGTAGACAATGTGGACACCACCATGCCGGTCAGTCCGGAGGAGCCGGCTTCCTCGTGCGGGCTGGTGTTGTGCCGTCGGTTCCAGACGTAGAGGCCGACCTGGAAGAGGGCCGCGTCGACGTAGAGCATCAGCCACACCTCCTGCGGCACCTGGACGCCTTTCGCGCCGAGCACCAGATAGCAGGTGGCGTTGACCGCGCCGAGGATCCACGCCAGCGCGGTCAGCGGGTAGTACGACATCAGCAGCAGGTAGTGCAGGCCCCGGCGTGGGCCGAGCCGCCACGCGAGCTTGGCGAACGACGTCACGGCGACCTCGTTCGTGCCGCGCGACCAGCGGTCCTGCTGGCTGAAATAGTCGGTCCACGAGGACGGACCCTCGCCGGTCGCGAGGACGTCCGGCGTGTAGACCGAGCGCCAGCGCTGACCGGTCTCCGGGTTCTTGGCGCTGTGCAGCACCAGGCTGGTCGCCATGTCCTCGGTGATCGAGTCCTGCAGGCCGCCGATGCTGCGCAGCGCCGCGATCCGGACGGCGTTGTTGGTGCCGACCAGCATCGAGACGCCGAGTCGGTTCCCGGCGCGCTGCAGCAGCGAATGGAAGAGGTACTGCTGCGACTCGGCCCAGCGGGTGACGACATTGTCGTAGTTGCCGTAGATCTGCGGGCCGACCACGAACGCCACGTCCGGATCCCGGAAGTAGCCGAGCAGCCGCTCGCAGAAGTTCGGCAGTGGCACGTGGTCCGGGTCCACCGACACGAACACGTCGTATCCGTCGCCCTGCGCGTCGACCCAGGCGTTGTAGTTGCCGTGCTTGGTCTTCGCCTTGAAGGCGCCGGTCGGTGTGTTCCAGTGCAGCTTTCCCTTGCGGGAGAAGTGCTTCACGCCGATCCGCGAACACATCCGGCGGACCTCGTCGTCGTCGCCCTCGTCGAGCAACCACACCTCGTACTGGCCGGGATGGCGGATGGCGCGGGCCGCGCGCAGGGTGCGTTCCACCATGGCGACCGGTTCCTTGCCGGGCACGATCGTGGTGAGGAAGGCGACCCGCAGGCCGGCATCCGGGACCATCGGCACCGGGTCCCTGGCCCACAGCGTGGCAAGGCACAGCGTGACCACGTTGACGAGGCGGAACAGCTCGATCAGGGCGGTCGCCACGATCATGAAGAGGGTGGCCGCGTACAGCCACGCGTGCAGGCCGCGGTGGGGCAGCTCGATCGAGGTGAGCAGCCAGGTGAAGAACGTGCCCTCGAAGGCGAACGCGAACAGCGTGATGAGCACGGTCGCGAACGGGCGACGCCGGGCCAGCGGGCTCATCACGACCGGGTGCGGGCCGTCGACGTTCTCCGCGGGGCCGGCCAGCACGCTGTAACCCGAGTACTCGTACCGGCCCGGCATGGCGACTGTCGGTGCGTGCAGCACGGCAGCAAGGGCGGGGTCCGCCGGAGGGCGTGCGGGATCGCTCATCGACGTCCTCTCACATCGAGGGCAGGGCAGAAGACCGGGCGGCGTGCGTCCGGTGGGAAGAGTGCCTACGCCGTCAGGCAGACAGCGGCGTGGCGGACCGCAGGCGCGGGTGCTGCTCACCGGCGGGCGTACGCGGGCGGCCGACCTGCCGCGGCCGGGTGGCGTTCTGCGGTGCCGGAGACGTCAACAGGAACCGGTCCGGTGCGGGGATACGGACCTTGCCGACGAATGCCCGCCGAGCGGCCGCGAACCCCGACCGGTCGCCGAACATGTCCGCGCTCATTTCGGCCAGCTCGCGCGACTCGTACACGTCCAGCGGCACCCGGTCGCCGGCGAGCCGCTTCACCTTGGCCGCGCGGCGTCGGCCGGCGGTCCGCGGGTCGGCATGCCGCGTCGCGAGGGCGGTCAGCCACTCGGCGTACGCCTCGGGGTGCCGCGGGCCGACCTCGTCGACCAGGCCCAACGACGCCGCCTCGGTGGCGCTGACCGGCAGCTTCGCGTCAATGAGCCGCTGTGCGGTCTCCGCGCCGACCCGCCGCGGCAACGTGTACGTGTGCAGCTCCGAGCCGTACAGACCCATGTCGTAGTACGGGTTCAGCACCACGCCGTCGCGGGCGGCCACCACGTCGGCGCCCAGGCCGAGCATGGCCCCGCCGGCTCCGGCGCTGCCCGCGTACGCGGAAATGACGACCTGTCGGGTGCAGCGGATCAGGGCCTTGCACACCTCGTTGATCGCCTTGATGTTGGCCCAGGCGGAGGCGGCCGGGTCGGCGGCGGCTTCCGCCACGTTGAGGTGGATGCCGTTGCTGAACGAGTCGGTGCCGCCGCGCAGCACGAGCACCCGGGTGTCCTGCCCGGCGGCGTGCCGGAACGCGGCGAGCAGCCGCCGGCAGTGCCCGGCGGACATCGCTCCGTTGTAGAAGTCGAACGCCAGCCAGCCGATCGGGCCGGAGCGTCGGTAGCGGATCTGCCGGTAGGACGGCGCTTCGGGTTCGATGCCGGCGGGCAGCGGGGACTGCGGCACCGTGCGCAGCCGGCGTCCGAGCAGCGCGGTGGCGGGCAGTTTGCAGCTGCCGGGTTCGGTCGCGTCGCGCAGATGTCCCAGCCAGATGCTGCCGTCGCCGGTGCCCACCAGCACCGCACCCTGCCGCCGCGCCGCGATGGCACCGGGCCGTACGCCGCGGGCCAGGCCGGGGTGCGCGTCGTAGGCGAATACCTCGAGGCCGGCGAGTTCGGTGCGGACGCCGGGAGCACCGTCGGCGGCCCGGATGCGCCGGACGATGTGCTCGGACGGCGCTGTCCAGTCGAACGCCCGGTCGGCCTGTTTCATGGCGGGCCGCGGCCGGGCGCCCTGCACCTCGACGGTCAGCTCGGTGGCGGCGGTGGGCCGGAACGCCGGGTCGGCGGCCTTGGCCACGACCTCGAGGGCGCACTCCAGGGCCGCGTCGGCGACCGGGCCGTTGTAGAGGGAGGATTTGCGCGGGGCGGCGGGCATGCCGAACGTCCGGGTGGCCCAGATCGGACCGGCGTCCATCTCCTCGACGGCCTGCAACGCGGTGACGCCCCAGGCGGGGGCGCCTTCGGTGATGGCCCAGTCGAGGGAAGACGGCCCACGGTCACCGACCGGTCCGGGGTGCACGATCACGGTCCGCCAGCGCTGCCAGATCTCGGCGGGGACCCGGTCCTTCAGGTACGGGCACAGGATCAGCTCGGGCTGCGCCGCGTGCACACCGTCGATCATGTCCCGGGCACTGGTGGCGTGCAGCACGCCGACCTCGTGACCGGCCTCCCGCAGCGCGCACCACACGCGCTGACTCAGGCCGTTGAACGCGGACACGAGCAGCAGGACACGCACATTGCCTCCCCAGACAATTCCCCCCCAGCAACAAACGGGCAGTCTTGACCACCTGTTTGGCGCTATGTCGGACATGTTGTCCGATAGCGGTCCGTCGCGCCGGGACTGTCGGTCGGCGGACTAAGCTGGGGGCATACCCCCCGTCCAACTGGCGTCGGGGTTTTTCGATGTGCCTGCGGAAGAGTCTTTTTGATGCAACTCAGTGGCCTCGTTCCCGCCGCCCTGCGTGACCGCGGGCTGTCCCGAGCCCGCGACCTGGCCCGCAAGGGCGGGGTCGACTCAGATGCGCTCGACCTCACCGCGCCCGCCTCGCTGCGCCCGTTCGTCGTCGCCGCGGTCGCCGGGCCGGCGGACATCGGCGGCGCCGGCCGGCCCGTGCTCGCGATCACCGCGACCAGCCGGGAAGCCGACGACCTTGCCGACGCGCTGGGCTGCCTGATCACCAGCGACAACGTCGCCGTCTACCCGTCCTGGGAGACGCTGCCGCACGAACGCCTCTCGCCGCGCTCCGACACCGTCGGGCGTCGGCTCGCCGTGCTCCGCCGCCTCGCACACCCCGGCGACGAGCCGCTGCAGGTCGTCGTCGCGCCCGTCCGCTCCCTGCTCCAGCCGCAGCTCAAGGGCCTCGGCGACCTCGAGCCGGTCGAGCTGCGCCCCGGCGGCGAAGCCGAGCTCGAAGACGTCGCCCGCAAGCTCGCCGACATGGCGTACGCCCGGGTCGACCTGGTCACCAAGCGTGGCGAGTTCGCCGTCCGCGGCGGCATCCTGGACGTCTTCCCGCCCACCGACGAACACCCGTCCCGGGTCGAGTTCTGGGGCGACGAGGTCGAGGAGATCCGCACCTTCGCGGTCGCCGACCAGCGCACGATCGACCCGGCCGACCGGCTCTTCGCGCCGCCCTGCCGTGAGCTGCTGCTCACCCCGCAGGTCCGCGCCCGCGCCGCCGAGCTGGCCGAGCAGCACCCCGAGATCGCCGAGATCCTGGACAAGCTCGCCGAGGGCATCCCGGTCGAGGGCATGGAGTCACTGGCCCCGGCGCTGCTGCAGGGCACCGACAGCATGGAGTTGCTGATCGATTGCATGCCCGCCGGCACGCACGTGCTGCTCTGCGACCCCGAGCGGATCCGGACCCGGGCCCATGACCTGACCCGGACCTCCGACGAATTCCTGGAGGCCAGCTGGGCCGCGGCCGCCGTGGGCGGCCAGGCGCCGATCGACGTCGGCGCCGCCGCGTTCCGCACCCTGGCCGACGTGCGCGCGCAGGCCGCGACGCTGCGCCAGTCCTGGTGGACGGTATCGCCGTTCGGTCTGGTCGAAGCCGAGGCCGAGCAGTCGGCCAACGATCAGCCCTGGCTGGACACCGCGCCGGCGGTCGAGGTCAGTCCCGACCTCGGGGACGCCGTCGCCCTCAAAGCCCAGCCGGTGCCGCTCTATCACGGTGACACCGCCAAACTCGCCGCCGACCTGCAGCAGTGGACCGTCGCCGGGTGGTCCGTCGCGCTCGTGTTCGAAGGCAACGGCACCGCGCAACGGGCCACCGAGCTGCTGCGTGACGCCGGCCTGGGCGTCACCCCCGTCGACTCGATCAGCGGCGCGATCGAGCCCGGCCAGCTGCTCGTCACCTGCGGCGGCCTCAACCACGGGTTCGTCGACGAGGGCTCCCAGCTCGCCGTCATCACCGGCAACGACATCAGCGGCGGCCGCGGCGCGTCCACCAAGGACATGCGCAAGATGCCGTCCCGGCGACGCAACACCATCGACCCGCTCGAGCTCAAGCCCGGCGACCACGTCGTGCACGAGCAGCACGGCATCGGCCGCTACGTCGAGCTGGTCCAGCGCAAGGTCAACGGCGCCGACCGCGAATACCTGGTCATCGAGTACGCCCCCAGCAAGCGCGGCCAACCCGGCGACCGCCTCTTCGTCCCCACCGACCAGCTCGACCAGCTCTCCCGCTACGTCGGCGGCGAGGCGCCCACGCTGCACAAGATGGGCGGCTCCGACTGGCAGAAGAGCAAGGCCCGGGCCAAGAAGGCGGTCAAGGAGATCGCCGCCCAGCTCATCCAGCTGTACGCCGCCCGCCAGGCCTCGAAGGGGCACTCCTTCGGCCCGGACACCCCGTGGCAGCGTGAGCTGGAGGACGCTTTCCCGTACACCGAGACGCCCGACCAGATGGCCGCGATCATCGAGGTCAAGCACGACATGGAGTTGCAGGTCCCGATGGACCGGCTGATCTGCGGCGACGTCGGCTACGGCAAGACCGAGATCGCTGTCCGGGCCGCGTTCAAGGCGGTGCAGGACGGTAAGCAGGTCGCCGTGCTGGTGCCGACCACGCTGCTCGCCCAGCAGCACTTCAACACGTTCACCGAGCGGATGAGTCAGTTCCCGGTGCAGATCAAGCAGCTGTCCCGGTTCCAGACGGCGAAGGAAACCACGCTCACCCTGGAAGAAGCGGCCGCCGGCACCGTCGACATCGTCATCGGTACGCACCGGCTGCTGGCGAACTCGACCCGGTTCAAGAACCTCGGCCTGATCATCGTGGACGAGGAGCAGCGTTTCGGCGTCGAGCACAAGGAACAGCTCAAGGCCCTGCGCGCGGCGGTCGACGTGCTCACCATGTCCGCCACGCCGATCCCGCGGACCCTGGAGATGGCGATCACCGGCATCCGCGAGATGTCGACCATCGCCACGCCACCCGAAGAACGACACCCCGTCCTCACGTACGTGGGCGCGCACGACGACAAGCAGGTGGCCGCGTCCATCCACCGTGAGCTGCTGCGCGACGGTCAGGTGTTCTACCTGCACAACCGGGTCGAGTCGATCGACCGGACCGCCCGCAAACTGCGCGAGCTGGTGCCCGAGGCGCGGGTCGCGGTGGCGCACGGCCAGATGAGCGAGGAACAGCTCGAGAAGGTGATGGTCGGCTTCTGGGAGAAGGAGTTCGACGTCCTGGTCTGCACGACCATCGTCGAGTCCGGCATCGACATCCCCAACGCCAACACGCTCATCGTCGAGCGGGCCGACCTGCTCGGCCTGGCCCAGCTGCACCAGATCCGTGGGCGGGTCGGTCGAGGCCGGGAGCGCGCGTACGCGTACTTCCTCTACCCGCGGGAGAAGCCGCTCACCGAGCACGCCCATGAGCGGCTCGCCACCATCGCACAGCACACCGAGCTCGGCGCCGGCATGTACGTCGCCATGAAGGACCTCGAGATCCGCGGCGCCGGCAACCTGCTCGGCGGCGAACAGTCCGGCCACATCGAGGGCGTCGGCTTCGACCTCTACGTCCGCATGGTCGGCGAGGCCGTGTCGGCGTTCAAGGGCGAGCGGCCCGAGGAGGAGCCCGAGGTCAAGATCGACCTGCCGATCGACGCACACCTGCCCACCGACTACATCGGCGTCGAGCGGTTGCGCCTGGAGATGTACCGCAAGCTGGCCGAAGCCCGCGACAGCGCCCGCCTGGACGAGGTGGTCGCCGAGATGACCGACCGGTACGGCGAACCCACCGAACCCGTCGCCAACCTCATCGCGGTCGCCCGGTTCCGCCTCGTAGCCCGGGCGTACGGCCTCACCGACGTCTCCATGCAGGGCAAGCACCTGCGGTTCTCGCCGCTGCCGCTGCCCGACTCCAAGCAGCTGCGGCTCAAGCGCTACCACCCGGACTCGGTCTACAAACAGGCGAACGACCAGGTCAGCGTGCCGCGGCCGAGCACTCGCCGGGTCGGCGGCGAGCCGCTGCGCGACCTGGCACTGCTGCAATGGTGCACCCAGCTCCTCAAGGACGTCTTAGGTGACATTTCCGCCCCCGTGGCGGGCGTCACTACCGGAGCGTGAGAGAGTCATGACCATGCAGCGTGCCCGCCGACTCGCATCCACCGCCGTCGTCGCCGTCCTCGCCGTCGCCGGCCTCACCGCCTGCCAGCAGTCGCCCGACGTGGCTGTCTACAGCGCGGGGGGCAAGATCACCCAAGAGCGGGTGCAGGGAATCTACGACCAGGTGCAGGACCAGCTCGTCGCCGAGCGGAAGAAGGCTCAGGAGCAGGCCGAGGCGGCCGGCACCGAGGCGCTGCCGCAGCCGGTCATGCCGTTCAAGCAGCAGGACGTGCTGAACACGCTGATCAGCGTCGACATCCTGCGTAAGTCGGCGAAGGCGCACGGCGTGCAGCCGGCCGCCGCCCCGACCGTCGAGCAGGTGGCCCAGGCCCGCAACTACTCGCCCGCCTGGGAATACACCCAGCTCTTCGCGGAGACGTACCGGCTGCGGACCGCGTTGCAGGCTGCCGTCCCGCCGGCCACGCTCACCGACGCCGACATGCGCGACGTCTACACCCGGCTGGTCCAGGGCGGTGCCGCCGACCCGAACATCAAGTTCGAGGAGTTCAGCAGCACACTCTCCGCCGAGAACAAGGCGCTCCTCCAGTCGTACGTCTCCCTGCGGACCGAGCTCGGCGAGATCGTCAAGAACGACAAGCTCAAGATCAACCCGCGGTACGGCAACCAGGAAATCGTGCTCCTGTCCGCCCAGGGCGGCGACGGCAAAGAGGTGCCGCTGGTCGTGCTCCGGCTCGGCGACGAAGCCGGCGACGCGTACGTCACGGACGTCTCCGCCGTCACCACCGTGGCCTGATGCCGCACGGCCGCATCGTCCTGCTCGTCACCTCCCCGCGGCTGCCGGCCGGAATCCTGACCGCTGCCGCGTGGGACCTGCTCCGCGCCTTCCCGGTGCTGGCCGCGGCCGAGAGCGACCAGGCCACCGCCCTACGCGCGGCCGGCATTGCGGTCACCGTGGTGGAGCCCGACCCCGAGCAGCCCATCGCGCTGCTCGCCGAGCACGGCACAGTCGTGTGGCTGGCCGGCGCAGCCGGTGACGAAGACTTCGCCCGGCGGCTCGGGCTGCGGCTCGCCCGCGAACCCGCCCTCGCCGAGCTGGAGCTCTGCTACGGCTCCTGGGATCCGCCCGGCGCCCGCCTGCTCGACGCCGTCGCCGTCATAGACCGGCTCGCCTCACCCGGCGGCGACCCGTGGAAACGCCAGCAGACTCACCAGAGCCTCGCGCCGTACCTGCTCGAAGAGGCGTACGAGGCGTACGACGCGATCGTCTCGGCCGACCTCGGCGCACTCCGCGAAGAACTGGGCGACGTGCTGCTCCAGGTCGTGTTGCACGCGCGGCTGGCCGAGGACCTGGCCGAGGACGAGCGCTGGACGGTCGATGACGTGGCGGGCGACCTGGTGGACAAGATGGTCCGCCGCAACCCGCACGTCTTCGCGGGCGAGGCCGTCGACGGCGTCGAGGCGATCACGGCCAACTGGGAGCGGATCAAGCGCGCGGAGAAGGAACGCGACTCCGTCCTGGACGGCATCGCCCTGAGTCAGCCCGCGCTGGCACTGGCCGCCAAGATCCTGCAGCGTACGGCCCGGGCCGGCCTCGACGTGCCGCTGCCCGAGGACGCCGAGCTCGGAGCAGCCTTGCTGCGTACGGTGGCGCAGGCCCGGGCTGACGGCCTGGACCCCGAAGCGTTGCTGCGCCAGGCGGCACTGACCTATGCCGACGCTGTTCGCGAGCAGGAAGAAGCCGGCTCGGCTTCCTAGCGCGCGCCGCGCGTGCCAGGAGAATGTCGCACTCAACGAGTAGATTTCGCTGCATGCCGGAGTTCGTTCCGCTCGCTGAGCGCATCGTCGACGCCATCCTGGACACCCACCCCGCCCTCGCCTCGTTCGCGGGTGACCACCGTGCCGATGACCGGCTGCCCGATCAGTCGCCGGGAGCGGTCGCCGAGCGGGTCGCCATGCTGCGCGACGCGGCCGACGCGCTGGCGGGGGTCGACCCGGACTCGTTCGCCCCGCAGGACCAGGTCGACCACGCCATTCTCGCCGCGATCGTCGAGCGGAACATGTTCGAGCTGACCGAGGTGCGGGAGCACGAGTGGGACCCGCTTGCCCACAACCCCGGCCCGCTGTTGCACACGTTGATCGCCCGCCCGTTCGCGCCGGTCGAGGAGCGTCTCACGGCGCTCGCCGGGCGGCTGACAGCAATTCCGGACGCGCTTGCCACCGCTCGGGCGGTGCTGCACGACGTGCCCCGGCTGCACGCCGAGGTCGCGATCGGCCAGTTCGCGGGAGCGGCAGCGCTGATTCGGGATGAGGTGCCCGCCCTGCTGGCCGACGCGCCCGGCCTGCGCGCCACGGTCGAGCCGGCAGCATCCGCCGCCCTGAGCGCGCTCGGCGAATTTGATGGGTGGCTCCGCGCCAGGGTCGACAGCGGTGAGCCCGGTCGCAACCCCCGACTGGGCCGGCCGCTGTGGGAAGCCCGGTTGTGGCACACCCTCGACACCGAGCTCCCCGCCGCCGAGGTCCTGTCCCGGGCCTGGCGCAACCTGGACGACGTGACCGCCCGGCTCCGCGAGGCAGCAGCCGAACTGGTCGGCGGTCCGGCCACCGACGACACCGTGCGGCAGGCCCTCGGCATCCTGGCCGACCAGCACCCGGACGGCGCCGGCATCGTGGACCTCGCCAAGGTGACCATGGCCGAGGCGACCGAGTTCGTCCGCGAGCATGATCTGCTGACCCTGCTGGACGACCCCTGCGTCATCGAGGAGATGCCGGAGTTCGCCCGCGGCGTCGCCGTGGCCTACTGCGACCCGCCGGGACCGCTGGAGACCGCGGACGTGCCGACCTTCTACTGCATCGCGCCGGCCCCCGCCGACTGGTCGCCGCAGCGGGTGGAGTCGTTCTACCGCGAATACAACAACCACATGCTGCGCAACCTGACCGTCCACGAGGCGATGCCGGGGCACTTCCTCCAGCTCGCCCACTCCCGCCGGTTCCGGTCCGCCACCCGAGCGCGGGCGTTGGGCTTCTCCGGGCCGTTCGTCGAGGGCTGGGCGGTCTACACCGAGGAGCTGATGGCCGCGCTGGGCTTCGGCGGTCTCCCGGTGCGCATCCAGCAGCTCAAGATGCAGCTGCGGATGAGCCTCAACGCGATCATCGACCAGCTCGTGCACTGCGAAGCGATGACCGAAGCCGACGGCATGGAGCTGATGCTCCACCGGGGCTTCCAGGAAGAGGGTGAGGCTGCGGGCAAGTGGAAGCGGGCGCTGCTCACCTCCACGCAGCTTTCCACCTACTTCGTCGGCTACACCGAGGTCGCGGCGATCGCGGCGGCCCGCCCGTTCGGCGCCACACCGAAGGCCTGGCACGACGCGATGCTCGCCCACGGCTCCCCGCCGCCGCGCCACCTCAGCTTCCTGCTGGGGGTGTGACGGCTCAGGCGCGGGTTCGGCTCAGCAACTGCTGCCGCATGACATAGCGGCGGATGATCCGCGCCAACGACTCGTCGATGGTGAACAGGGCGACCAGCTCGACGGACATCGGCCCGGGCGGCACCTGCTGCGGCAGCATCGCCACCCGGGACGCCATGGCGGGCACGTCCAGGATTTCGGTGCCGAGCTGCACCCAGAGGCGCAGCTCTTCGCCCTCGGCGATGTTCGTGCCCTCGAAGTGGGCGCGCAGGCTGTGCTCGCTGATGTCCCGGATCCAGCCGTGCGCCTCATCGCGGCCCGGGCGCCGCATGATGATCTGCTCGCCGCCTCCGCCGCGAACGAACTCGCGCTGCTGTTCGATCAGGGCCTCGCCGGCCGTCCGCACTTCCAGCCGGTTCTCGTCGGCCTCGACCACCGCGCAGGGCAGCGCGAACCGACCCCGAGGGGCAGCGGACCAGCGCAGCGTCACGGTGGCGCCCACCGGCGGCACCGCGGCGAGTGGCGCCGACAGGGTCAGGCCCGCGCTCTCCGCGTGAACCACGCGAACACGGGCGGCCTGCTCGTCGGCGTCGGTCATCTCGACATACGAGCCGGCATCGGGAAGGTGCGCGGGAGTAGTCATGGCAACTCCGGTGATCGGCAGCGCGGCGGCCGGCCTGAGGCAACTGACCACCGAACTTCCCCAGCCGCCGCCACGCGCGCGAGCGCGGCTCGATACCCTCAGGGTCGTGTCCGGCCCGCGGGGGCGCGGTCCGAGGAACCCATCCGTACGAACTTGAGGAGCCACGGCAGATGGCCACCATTGAAGCGATCGTCGCCCGGGAGATCCTCGACTCGCGGGGCAACCCGACCGTCGAGGTCGAGGTCGGGCTGGACGACGGCACGACCGCCAGCGCTGCCGTGCCGTCCGGCGCCTCCACCGGCGCGTTCGAGGCGGTCGAGCTGCGTGACGGCGACAAGGCCCGCTACCTCGGCAAAGGCGTCGAGAAGGCGGTCGCCAACGTCGAGGACAAGATCACCGACGAGATCATCGGGTACGAGGCCAGCGAGCAGCGCCTGATCGACACCAAGATGCTCGACCTCGACGGCACCGCGGACAAGTCCGAGCTGGGCGCCAACGCGATCCTCGGCGTCTCCCTTGCCGTCGCCAAGGCCGCCGCACGCAGTGCCGACCTGTCGCTGTTCCGCTACGTCGGCGGCCCGAACGCGCACCTGCTGCCCGTGCCGATGATGAACATCCTCAACGGTGGTGCGCACGCCGACTCGAACGTCGACGTGCAGGAGTTCATGATCGCTCCGATCGGCGCGCCCTCCTTCCGCGAGGCGCTGCGCTCCGGCGCCGAGGTCTACCACGCGCTCAAGTCGGTGCTGAAGAAGAAGGGCCTGTCGACCGGCCTGGGCGACGAGGGTGGCTTCGCCCCCAACCTGCCGTCGAACGCCTCCGCGCTGGACCTGATCGCCGAGGCCGTCCAGGCCGCCGGCTTCACCCTGGGCACCGACATCGTCTTCGCCATGGACGTTGCCGCGACCGAGTTCCACAAGGACGGCTCGTACGTCTTCGAGGGCTCGCCGAAGTCGACCGAGGAGATGATCAACTACTACGCGAAGCTCGCCGAGACGTACCCGATCGTCTCCATCGAGGACCCGCTCGACGAGAACGACTGGGCCGGCTGGACCGCGATGACCACGCAGCTCGGCGACAAGCTGCAGATCGTCGGCGACGACCTGTTCGTGACCAACCCCACCCGCATCGGTCGGGGCATCGCCGAGGGTGCCGCGAACGCCGTCCTCGTCAAGGTCAACCAGATCGGCTCGCTGACCGAGACGCTCGACGCGTGTGACCTGGCCCACCGCAACGGCTTCAAGACGATGATGAGCCACCGGTCCGGCGAGACCGAGGACACCACCATCGCTGACCTGGCCGTGGCCGTCGGCAGCGGACAGATCAAGACCGGTGCGCCGGCCCGCTCCGACCGGGTCGCCAAGTACAACCAGCTCCTGCGGATCGAGGAGGAGCTGGGCGACGCCGCGCGGTACGCCGGAGCGGGCGCGTTCCCGCGTTACCGCACCGCGTAACGCTCTGCCGTCGGATCATGGAGTTGTGGCGCCGCGTTCGGTGGGAATAGGGTCCAGCGAGCAGGTGCCGCAACTCCATGGTCTTGCGCGAGTGCCCGGGGGGAGGGCAGGGATGACGCAGCGCCGCACACCGAGTGGGCAGGGCCCCACCCGGCGGCCCACCGGACAAGCAGGACGTCCGGGGGTCCGCAGTGGCCGGCCTAGCCGGGCCCGTGACACCGGTGCCACCCGCATCGAGCCGCGCCGGGTCCCGCCCACCCGCACCACGGGCAGCGTGAACCGTTCCGGCAGCCGGCCCGCTGCGGCCCGCCGGGCCGCGTCCGCTGGCGCGACGAAACGAACGGTGGCGACCCGTCCGAAGGCCTTCACCGGCCGCGCGACCGTCCTGATCGTTGTCCTCATCGCGCTTGCCCTCGCCTACACCTATCCGGTCCGCATCTACCTCGCCCAGGAGTCCCAGATCGCGCAGATGCGTGCCGACCAGGCCGCGCAGCAGGCGAAGATCAAGGGCTTGGAGGAGGAGGTCGACAAGTGGAAGGACCCGGTCTACATCGGGATCCAGGCCCGCAGCCGACTGTTCTACGTCAAGCCGGGTGAGGCGCCGCTGCTGGTGCTGGAAGACCCGGTCGGTGCCGCCCGCGACGCAGGGCTCACCACGGCGCCCGGCCCCGACCGGTGGTACGACACACTGTGGGGCAGCGTCGCCGCCGCCAACGCAGAATCCGCGAAAGACAGATGACGACTCCTTCCCAGACCGATCTCGACACCGTCGCCCAGCAACTCGGCCGCCGCCCCCGCGGCACCCGCGCCGTCGCACACCGTTGCCCCTGCGGCAACCCCGACGTCGTGGAGACCGAGCCCCGGCTGGACGACGGCACCCCGTTTCCGACGATGTTCTACCTCACCTGCCCGCGTGCGACCGCAGCGTGCAGCCGGCTCGAGTCCGGCGGTGTGATGCGGGAGATGCAGGACCGCCTCGCCACCGACCCGGAGCTCGCCGAGCGCTACCAAGCGGCGCACGAGGACTACCTGGCCCGGCGCGAGTCGGCCCAGCACGTGCCGGAGATCGCGAAGATCTCGGCCGGTGGCATGCCTGACCGGGTCAAGTGCCTGCACGTCCACCTCGGCCACGCCCTGGCCGCGGGCCCGGGCGTCAACCCGTTCGGCGACGAGGTGCGAGAAGCCGTGGGTGAGTGGTGGGCCGGCGGCCCCTGCGTGCCCGCACAGGCCGGATAACGCCGGATGCCCATCGACGTACGCCGGGCCCGGACGACCGATGTGAAGACGATCCGGGCGCTCGTGGACGCGTACACGGCGGATCGACGGCTGCTCAGCAAGGCCACCGTCACGCTGTTCGAGAGCGTCCAGGAGTTCTGGGTCGCCGTGGACACCGAGCAGGACCGGGTCGTCGGCTGCGGGGCGCTGCACGTGATGTGGGAGGACCTGGCAGAGATCCGTACGGTCGCTGTCGACCCCGCCCACCGCGGCCGCAAGATCGGTCACCGCCTGGTCGCCGAGCTGCTGCAGGCCGCCCGTGAGATCGGCGTGGCCCGGGTCTTCTGTCTGACGTTTGAGACCCGCTTCTTCGGCGCTTTTGGCTTCACGGAGATCGACGGGGCGCCGGTGCCGCACGCCGTCTACGAGCAGCTGCTGCGCTCGTACGACGAGGGCGTTGCCGAATTTCTCGACCTCGAACGGGTGAAGCCGAATACGCTCGGCAACACGAGGATGTTGCTGCATCTATAGGAGCCCTGAGTGAGAGTCGCCGCCATCGACTGTGGCACCAACTCGATCCGCCTGCTCATCGCCGACGTGACCGGCGGCAAGCTCACCGACGTGGCTCGCCGGATGGAGATCGTCCGGCTGGGCGAGGGCGTCGATCGCACCGGGCAGCTCGCCCCGGAGGCCATCGAACGTACCCGCAAGGCGCTGCTGGGCTACGCGGCGGAGATCGCGGAGCTTGGCGTCGACCGGATCCGGATGTGTGCCACATCAGCCTCCCGGGACGCTTCGAACGCCGCGGAATTCCAGGCCATGGTGCGCGCGGTCCTGGGTGTGGATCCCGAAGTGATCACGGGGGACGAGGAAGCCCGGCTGTCCTTCACCGGCGCCCTGCACGGGCTGGACGCTGAGCCGCCCTACCTGGTCGTCGACATCGGCGGCGGCTCGACGGAGTTCGTGGTCGGGTTCCGCGAGGTGAAACACGCGATCTCGGTCGACATCGGCTGTGTCCGGATGACCGAGCGGCACCTGCACAGTGATCCGCCCACCCCGGCCGAGGTCGCGGCTGCGGAGAAGGACATCACCAAGGCTGTCGACAACGCTCTGCGGGCCGTGTCGGGTCACGGTGCGGCGACCCTGATCGGCCTGGCCGGTTCGGTCACCACGGTGGCGGCGCTCGCCCTGCACCTGCCCGAGTACGACGCCAAGCAGATCCATCACGCCCGCATCCACCGCGACGACGTGACCAAGGTGACGGCCGACATCCTCGGCTCCACAGTGGCTGACCGCCTCGACCTCTCAGCGATGCACCCGGGCCGCGCCGACGTCATCGGCGCCGGAGCTCTCATCCTGCGCATCATCATGGAGCGCGCCGGCAAGGCTTCCGTGATCGCCAGCGAGCACGACATCCTCGACGGCATCGCCTTCTCCCTGGCCTGACCGGCCGAGGTCGAAATCGCGCGCGCCGATCTTTGACACTACTTCGCATGGCGAAGTACTGTGCTCCGCGTGGATACCACCCAGCTTCTCAAGGGTGTCCTGGATCTTGCCGTGCTCGCCGCTCTGCGCGACGACGACGGCTATGGATACGACATCCTCCGCCGGTTACGCACCGCCGGACTCGCCGACGTCGGCGACGCCAGCGTCTATGGAACGCTGCGTCGGCTGTTCAACGCCGGCTTCCTGAACACGTATGTCGTGCCCAGCATCGAGGGGCCACATCGCAAGTACTACGCGCTGAACAGTGCCGGGCAGGCCGAACTGGACCGGTCGGGCAAGGTGTGGCACGGGTTCGCGGTGACGATGAACGAGCTGCTTGACGAGCGGGAGACGGCGTGAAACCCACGGCCCAGGACGAGATCACCGCGTACGTGTTCGCGGTCCGCGCAGCGCTCGGCGACCTGCCGGAAGCGCAGCGCGACGAGCTGCTGGAAGACCTGACCGCGCACCTCACCGAGGTCATGGCCGACGGCGAGGGCTCGCTCACCGAACGGCTGGGCAGCCCCGAGGCGTACGCCGCCGAGCTGCGCGGTGCTGCTCCCTTCGTGGGAGGTTTCCCCGATCCGCCGAGCGGTGGCCGGGTCCGCGTCCTCGCCGGGCTGCGGAACCAGGTCGCCCCGGCGCTGAGCGAGCACATCCTGCCGCCGCTGCGGTCGGCCGACGCCCGGTTCGGCAAGTTCGTCGGGTACGAGCGGGTCAGCGACTTCCTGCGCCTGCTCCGCCCGGGCTGGTGGGTGCTGCGCGGCTATCTGCTGGCGATGGTCGTCGCCATGATGGTCGACAACAGCGGGCAGCCGATGGGTCTGCTGCCCCGGATCGGCGGCAGTGCCCTGGTGGCGCTGCTGCTGCTCGGCGGCGCCGTGCTCGGCTCGATCTGGTTCGGCCGGCGCGGCCTGGAGCTGCGCCGCTGGTCGCGTCTCTCCCTGTACGCCGGCACGGCCGTGCTCGCCCTGGTGGCACTCGTCGGCTTCTTCGACGTCGACAGCACGACCCGTGGCTCCTACTTCCAGGACGTCAACAACTACACCGACCCGTACGGCAACGTGGAGGACGTCTTCGTCTATGACGAGCAGGGTCGGCTGGTGACCAACGCGCGTCTGTTCGACCAGAACGGCCAGCCGATCCACCTCGGTCACCCGTACTGCTGGGTCGACGAGAAGGAGGACGCCGACGGCTACAGCAGCGGATACAACGAGGAGAGGGAAGCCGGCGTGTATCCGTTCTGCCCCACCGCCGCGCCGTTCCGCATGCCGGGGGCTTCCCCCACGCCGGGGTCGTCGGAGTCACCTAAGCCCGAGGCGCCGGGTTCGTCCGAGAAGGCGAAGCCCGAGTCGCCGAAGCCGTCCGCCGAGCCCGAGGCTCCGGCGAAGCCCGCCGCGCCGTCGCCGTCCGCGGGGCGCTGACGCCGCTCTGAATCGTTGCTCCTCGGGGCGCAGGTATGCCCCGGGGAGGAATACCTGACGTGTGGAATCCGATTGCGCGGCACGTGGCCGCGGGCGTCGTCGCGCTGGTGACGTGCGCGATCGTGGGATCGCTGCTGGTGACGGGCGACGGCGCCGAGGAAGCCGTCGTGGGGGACTGCCTGGCGACGGCTGCGGACGCCCGACCCGGCGAGACAGAGGACCAGCCCGAAGCGACGGTGGTCGGCTGCGCTGAGCCGGCCGCGGCGTTCACCGTGGTGGGTCGAGTCGAGGCGGAGAGCGACGCCCAAAGCCGGGCGTGTGAGCGTTTCTTCGCGGCGGACGAGGAGTATTTCCTCTACACGAGCACCGCGGGTCAGGGGTATCTGCTCTGCCTGCGGCGTGCGGGCTGAAGCGACCCCGGCTGCCTGACTCGGGGGCCCGGATGCTCTCCTGGTGAGGTGTCCAGCCGTACCCGAGAAGACGTCTTTGCCCAGGCGGCCGCGGCGCGCGAGCTGAGCGTGCTGGATGCCGGCGTCGCGGATTGTTTTGCCTGCTCTCGGCTGGTCGCGTGGCGCGAGGATGTCGCGGCGACCAAGCGGGCGGCATTTCGGGACCAGACCTACTGGGGGCGGCCGGTGCCCGGCTTCGGGCCGGCCGACGCGTCGATCGCCATCCTCGGGCTGGCCCCGGCCGCGCACGGCGGCAACCGGACCGGGCGGATCTTCACCGGTGACCGCTCGGGTGACGTGCTCTTCGCCGCGCTGCACCGGGCCGGGCTCGCGAACCAGGCGACCAGCGTCTCCGCTGACGACGGCCTCGCACTGCGGCACACCCGGATCTTCGCCGCGGTCCGCTGCGCGCCGCCGGACAACAAGCCGCTGCCCGCCGAGCGGGACACGTGCGCGCCGTGGCTGCACCGTGAGGTTTCCCTCATCAAGCCGACCCTGCGCGTCGTGGTCGCGCTGGGTGCCTTCGCTTGGGCGGCGTGGTGGCCGGTTCTGGCTTCCGTGTACGCCTTGAAGCCACCGGTGCCGAGGCCACGCTTCGGCCACGGCGCCCGTGTGGTGCTCCCCGGCGCTCCCGACCTGCTGGGCTGCTATCACGTGTCGCAGCAGAACACTTTCACCGGCCGACTCACCCCCGCCATGCTCGACGACGTGTTCGCCAGTGCGAAGGCGGGCGCGGGCCTGGCATGATTCGTGTCCTGTCGACCTGCCCCCGAGCCCGGATCCGAGCCTGAGCATTTGAATCCCGCCGCACTGCGACGCTGGTGGCCGCTGGCCGCCGTCCTCGCGCTGCTCTTTCTCGCCGCGCTGGCCGCGACCCGGTCCGCGCCGCAGCTCGAGCGCTTCGACCCGAACGCGGGCTTCGAGGCTGCCGCCGAGCCGAGCGCGGTGCCGCTGCTGCCGCCGACGAACGCGCCGACGAAGCAGCCGCCGGTGGAGGCAGCTCGTGAGCTGCCCAGCTGGATCGGCACTGCGGCGCTGGTCGTGCTCGGCTTGGCGGTCCTGACCGTGCTCGGCCTGGCGGCGTGGGCGTTGCTGCGCGGTCAGACCGGCGGACGCCGCCGACGCGGTGGGCGGCGCGCCCGTAACCGAACCGATTCGACGGCGGCGGAGGACATCGTGGCTGCGGTCGACGCCGGTCTGCAGGAGCTGTCCGACACCGACCGGGACCCGCGCCGCGCCGTGATCGCCTGCTGGGTGCGGCTGGAACAGGCCGCGGCGGCGGCCGGCACCCCGCGGCACGCCGGTGACAGCCCTACCGAACTGGTCGAACGCCTGCTCGCCGAGCAGCAGCTCGATGCGGCAGTGCTGACCCCGTTCGCGCACGTCTACCGCGAAGCCCGGTACGCCACCCACACCGTCGACGACCGGATGCGTCAGCAGGCGGTGTCCGCGCTGGAACGGCTGCGTTCCGACCTGGGCGCCGGGGTGTCCGCATGAGCCGCGACCCGGATGGCAGCCTCGACGAGCTGTTCGGCGGGCGGGCCGAGCCGGCCTTCGTCGAAGAGCCGGTGACCGAGGCCAAGCCGCGCTCGCGAATCACGAAAATCGTCCTGAATGTTCTTCTGGTGGCCGGGGCCACCACGGTCACCATCGCCGTCCTGAGGACCCAGGGCGTCAAGTTCCCGGTCCCGCTCGTCGTGGCCGCCTTCACGGCGCTACGCCTGATCATGTACGCCATCGCCGAAGTGGCCCCACCCCCGAAACCCCGGGGCCGGCGGAGCCGCGACGAGCACCCCGGCCAGCAGGACTGGGCCGACGACTCGCTGCGTGCCGCCGTACGACGGTGGGAACGTCAGCTGGACTGGGCGCAGCACGACGGCGACCGGTTCTCGCGTATCGTCCAGCCGGCACTGGCGGAACTCGCCGACGAGCGCCTGCGGCTGCAGCACGGCATTACCCGCTCGTCGGATCCGCGACGGGCACGTGAGCTGCTCGGCGAATCGCTTTGGCAGCTGCTGGACGAGCCGGGGCGGCGTGCGCCGAAGCCCCGGGAGCTGTCGGCGTACGTCGACGCGTTGGAAAAGATCGAAAGGAGGGTGGACCGGTGACGGACGCGAGCGTGGAGGCCCTACCGCCGTACGAGGTGGGTCGGCTGGCCGGCGCGGTTCTCGACTCGGTCGGCAGCGTGGTGGTCGGCAAGCGGGACGCCCTCGAGCTCGTGCTGGCCGGCATCCTGGCCGGCGGTCACGTGCTGCTCGAAGACCTGCCCGGCCTGGGCAAGACGCTGACCGCCCGGTGCTTCGCCCAGTCGCTCGGCCTGGACTTCCGCCGCCTCCAGTTCACCCCGGACCTGCTGCCCGCCGACGTCACCGGCTCCTTCCTGTACGACCAGAGCAAGGGCGACTTCGCCTTCCGGGCCGGTCCGGTGTTCACCAACATGCTGCTCGCCGACGAGATCAACCGGACCCCGCCGAAGACCCAGGCCGCCCTGCTGGAAGCGATGCAGGAGAAGCAGGTGTCGGTCGAAGGTGTCACCTACCGGCTCGACCCGCCGTTCCACGTGCTCGCCACCGCCAACCCGATCGAGCACGAGGGCACGTACCCGCTGCCCGAGGCCCAGCTCGACCGGTTCATGCTGCGCGTGTCGTTCGGCTATCCGACCCAAGACGAGGAATGGGATGTCCTGCGCCGCCGCATGTCGCGCCGCCAGGAAGAGGCCCAGCTCGCGCCGGTGGTGAACGCCCGGACGCTGCGCGCGATGCAGGCGGCGCTGGAAACGATCGTGGTCGAGGACTCGATCGGCCGCTACATCGTGGCGTTGACCGCCGCGACCCGGGAGCACGCCTCTGCGCTGGTCGGCGCGTCGCCGCGCGGCTCGCTGGCCCTGCTGCTGCTGGCCCGGGCCCGGGCGGTCATGGCCGGCCGCGACTACGTGGTGCCCGAGGACGTCAAGGACGTGGCTGTGCCCGCCCTCGCGCACCGGATCACCCTGCGACCGGAGATGTGGCTGCGCCGGGTCGACCCCGCGTTCGTGGTCCAGGAGGTGCTGCAGAACGTCCCGGCCCCGGCCAGCGGCGCGCTGCCCACATACGCCGGTGGGTACGCCGAGCAGTGACCTTCTCCGATCCGCCGCTGCGGGCCGCGGTGCCGCCGATCGAGTCGTCGGCCGCCGAGGGCTGGGCGGCGCCGGCCTGGGTGCCGACCCGGGCGCTCGGACGCACTGTGCTGCTCACCGGCGTGCTGTTGGTCCTCGGCGTGGCGCTGGGCCGGGTTGACCTGGTGCTGCTCGCCGCACCGTTCGCCATCGGTGCGGCGGTTGCCCTGCGCCGGATGCCGCGGTCCGCGCCGGAGCTGAGCATCGAGGCCGGCCAGGACCACGTCGTCGAGGGCGGCGAGGTCACCGCGTCGGTCACCGTCACCAACCCCGACGTGATCGCGTACGACCTGGTGGTGGTGCGGACCCGCACCTCGACGTGGCTGCGGCTGGCGGACTCCGATCGCCCCTTCGCGGTCAGTGTCGCACCGGACCGCTGGACCGCGATCGAGTTGCCCGGCACGGCTCGGCGCTGGGGCCGGCACGATGTCGGCCCGGCCGCTGCGCGAGTGGCGGCCTGTGGTGGTCTGCTCGCCTGCCGGCCGGTGCTGGTCGAAGCTGAGGGCGTCCGGGTCTACCCCGAAACCGAGCCGTTCGCGGCCGTGGAGGCGATGCCCGCGGCGGCCGGCCTGGTCGGCAACCACCGGTCGCGGCGGCCGGGTGAGGGTGGCGAGCTGGCCGGCGTACGCCCGTTCGCGCCGGGTGACCGGCTGCGCCGGATCGACTGGCGAGTGTCCCTGCGGACCCGCGATCTGCACGTCGCGTCGACGCTGTCCGACCGGGACGCCGAGGTGCTGTTGCTGCTCGACGTGCTCGGCGAGGCCGGCGCCTCGGGCGGGGTCAAGGGCAAGGCTTCCGTGCTCGATACGACCGTGCGCGCGGCCGCCGCCATCGCTGAGCACTACCTCCAACGCGGCGACCGGGTCTCGCTGGCCGAGTACGGCTCGTCGGCGCGCCGCCTGCGCCCGGCCACCGGCCGCCGGCAGTACCTGACCGTGCTGGAATGGCTTCTGGACGTCCGCGCCGGCACCGGCCAGGAACCCGGCGAGTACACGTTCGGTGCCCACAACGTCTCCCCGGACGCGCTCGTCGTGGTGCTGACCCCGCTCGTCGACCCCCGGGCAGCGGACATGCTGGCGGGCCTGGTCCAGTCCGGCCGGTTCACGCTCGCCGTCGACACGTTGCCGGCCGACGCCGCCCCGGCGGGCCACAGTCAGTGGACCGCGCTGGCGACCCGGCTGTGGCGGATGGAACGCGAAAACGTGCTCGGCCGGCTCCGCGAGCACGGCGTACCGGTCGTGACCTGGGCCGGCGCGGGGAGCCTGGACCTGGTGCTGCGCGACGTGGCGCGGCTCGCCTCGGCGCCGAGGGGGCACTGACATGCTCGACGGCATCACCGACCGGGTCCAGCGCGCCCGCCGCATCGCCGCCCGCGCCACCGTCCTGCCGCTGCTGATCCGCGGCGGCATCGGCATGGCCTTCCTGCTGGCGTTGGTGGTGGCCTGGTCGGAGACGCTCGTGCTGGGCCGGGCAGCCCTGCCGCTGGCCCTCATGGCGGCCTATCCGATGTTCGCGCCCCGAGGCATCGCGCCGACTGCCGCCGCTCTGGCTGTCGTCGCCGGTTGGATCCTCGACACCACCTGGTACGACGCCCCCATTGCACTGTGGCGGGTGCTGGCGATAGCGACGCTGCTCTACCTCGGGCACACCCTGGCGGCGCTGGCGGCGGTCCTGCCGTACGACGCGGTGGTGGGGGCGGAGGTTGCCGGAAACTGGCTGCTGCGGGCTGGGGGAGTGGTGCTCGGCTCGGCCGTGCTGACGGTGATCGTGCTCGGCGTGAGCACCGAACTGACCGGCCCGGCGTTCCTTCTCGCCACTGTGGCGGGCCTCGCGGCGGCGGTCGGGCTTGCCCTGCTGCTGGCCCGGTTGCTTCGCCGTACGTGACAGTAAGGGCACCCTAAGTTCCCAGCGAAATGAAACCGAAATACCGGCGTTACGAGCCTTGACTTTCACGGGTTGTCCTCGTCACAGAACAGGGCGTCGATCCGGCCGGAGCGGAATGATGGGAACGTGAATCCGCAACGCATCGTGGTAGTCGGCGCAGGTCACGTGGGGCTCTACGCCGCACTGCGCCTGTCGAAGAAGCTCAACGCGCGCAAGGCCGAGGTCGTCGTCATCGACCCCCAGCCGCACATGACGTACCAGCCGTTCCTCCCCGAGGCAGCGGCCGGCAACATCTCGCCGCGCCACTCGGTCGTGCCGCTGCGCCGCGAGCTCAAGCGCTGCCACATCGTCTCCGGCGAGGTCACCCGGATCGAGCACGCCCGCAAGACGGTCACCGTGCAGCCGATCGAAGGACCGATCAAGGAGATCGCGTACGACCACATCATCGTCGCGCCCGGCTCCGTCTCCCGCGTCCTGCCGATCCCCGGCCTGCGCGAACGCGGCATCGGCTTCAAGACCATCGGCGAAGCCATCTTCCTGCGCAACCACATCCTCGACCGGCTCGACGTCGCGGCCGTCACGCCCGACCCCGAGGTGCGCCGGGCGTCGCTGGCCTTCGTCTTCGTCGGCGGCGGCTACGCGGGCGTCGAGGCGTTGGCCGAGATGGAAGACGTCGTCCGCGACGGCCTCAAGTACTACCCGGAGCTGAAGAAGGACGAGGTCACGTTCGTCCTCGTCGAGGCGTCCAACCGCATCCTCCCCGAGGTCGGCCCGGAAATGGGCGCGTACGCCGCCCGCCAGCTCCGCAAGCGCGGCATCGACATCCGCCTCGAAACCCGGATGGAGTCCTGCGTCGACGGCGAGGTCCACCTCTCCGACGGCGCGGTCTTCCGCGCCGAGACGATCGTCTGGACCGCCGGCGTCAAGCCGTCCCCGATGCTCGACCAGACCGACCTGCCCCGCGGCCCCCGCGGCCACGTCACCTGCGATCCCACCCTCCAGGTCGTCGACGGCGACCGGGTCCTCGACGGCGCCTGGGCCGCCGGCGACTGCGCCCAGGTCCCCGACCTGACCAGCCCCGGCGCCTGGTGCTCCCCGAGCGCCCAGCACGCCGTCCGCCAGGCCGCGGTCCTCGCCGACAACATCCGCCAGGTCGTCTACGGCGGCACCCCCAAGCCCTACCGCCACAAGTACGCCGGCAGCGTCGCCAGCCTCGGCCTCTACAAGGGCGTCGCCAAGATCTACGGCATCAAGCTCAAGGGCCTGCCCGCCTGGTTCATGCACCGGACGTACCACATGAGCCGCATTCCGTCCTTCAACCGCAAAGTCCGGGTGCTGGCGGACTGGACTCTGGCATTCGTGCTCAAGCGCGAGGTGATCTCCCTCGGTCAGCTGCACGCGCCGCGGCAGGAATTCACCCACGTCACCCCGCCGCTGGCCGACGAGCGTCAGTCGGAGCCGGTGGGAGCCGGCAGCCGCTGACGAAGAGGTGTCTGGTGCCCGGGGCGGGTCTCGAACCCGCACGCCTTTTTGGGGCAGCCGCTTTTAAGGCGGCCGTGTCTGCCGTTCCACCACCCGGGCCGGGCGCTGCCGCTTCACCGTAGCGGGTCGGACCCACCCGGCACGACGCCGGATCGGTGCGAAACCGGGCACGACTCCACCGATGCCCCGGATGAGCGGGGTTTTCAGCTCGTTCACAGCGTCCAGGGACGGCACCGTGCTGGTGCAGCGGATATTCTTGGCAGGCACGACCCCTCAACCTTCAAGGGAGACTGGACACAGTGAAGACTTCGAACCCGGTGCTTTCGCGCCTCGGCCAGGCGGCCGAGCGGGAGCGCGCGGCCGGATACGGACCGTACGGACCGCCCGCCGGTCAGCCGGGTTACGGTCAGCCGTACCCGACGGCCACGGGCTACCCGGCCTCGCCGCCGGCCGTGCAGCCGATGACGATCGACGACGTCGTCGTCAAGACCGTGACGCTGCTGGGCCTCACCGGCGTCTCCGCCGTGGCGGCCTGGAACCTGATCCCGGGCAGCCTGGCCGGCCCCGCCTTCGTCGGCGCGGCGATCGTCGGCATGATCCTCGGCTTTGTCATCTCGTTCAGCCGGATGGCCAACCCGGCGCTGGTCATCACCTATGCGGTGATCGAGGGCGTCTTCGTCGGCATGGCGAGCAAGTTCTTCGCAGTCGTCGCAGGCCAGCAAGGCATCATCTTGCAGGCGGTGGTCGCCACCTTCGGTGTGTTCTTCGTGATGGCGATGCTCTACCGTGCGCGCGTCATCCGGGCGACGCCGAAGTTCACCCGTGGCCTGATCGCGGTGATGTCCGGCCTCTTCGCCGTCATGCTGATCAACCTGGTGCTGTCGCTCTTCGGTGTCAGCACCGGTCTGCGCGACAACGGCGCCATCGGCATCATCTTCAGCCTCGTGTGCATCGTGGTGGCCTCGCTGAGCTTCATTCTGAGCTTCAACGAGATCGAAGAGGGTGTCCGGATGGGCCTCCCGCAGCGCTACTCCTGGACCGCCGCCTTCGGCATCCTGGTCAGCCTGGTCTGGCTCTACATCGAGATCCTGCGCCTGCTGAGCTTCCTCCAGGGCGACGACTGACCCGCAGCAGTCCGCCCAGCCCGGCATGGTTAGTGCCACTTGGGCCACCGCACCACTGACACACCGGAACGCCCGGTCCGCCTCGTGCGGGCCGGGCGTTTCGTCTTGGATAGGGTTTCGCCCGTGCCTGACGCCCCCGCACCCGCCGACGAACTTCGCACCGCCACCCAGCGCCTGCTCGCCCAGGTCGGCCACTGGGAATCCGGTCGCTGGTCCACTTCCGTCGGGGAGGGTTCCCGCGGCGATCTCGTCTTCGCCCTGGTGCAGCGGCTCGCCGACCTGGCCGCGGACGCCGAGCGGCGACCCCGCCGCGAGGTGCCCCGCGAAGCGGACACGGCCCTGCCCGACCAGCTCCGCGTCACGATCGACGACCTGCTCCTCGCCGAGCCGACCGGGAATGTCCTGACCCAGGCCGCCGCCGACCTCCTGGCGGTCCGCAAGACCCTGTGAAATGAGATCCGCCGAGCCCGGCGCCCTGTGCGGCAGCCGAACCCGGCGGAAGATCGGGTGGTGCGGGAAGGTCAGCTCAGGCGCTCGATGACCATCGCCATGCCCTGGCCGCCGCCGACGCACATCGTCTCGAGGCCGATGGACTTGTCGTGGAACTCCAGCGAGTTGAGCAGGGTGCCGGTGATGCGGGCGCCGGTCATGCCGAACGGGTGGCCGACAGCGATGGCGCCGCCGTTGACGTTGACCTTGTCGAGCGGGATGTTCAGCTCGCGGTAGGACGGGATCACCTGGGCCGCGAAGGCCTCGTTGATCTCGACCAGGTCGATGTCGTCGACGGTCATGCCGGCGCGCTTCAATGCCTGACGGGTCGCCTCGACCGGACCGAGACCCATGATCTCCGGGGACAGGGCGGTCACGCCCGTGGAGATGATCCGGGCCAGCGGGGTGATGCCGAGCTCGCGGGCCTTGGTGTCGCTCATGATCACGACGGCGGCCGCGCCGTCGTTCAGCGGGCAGCAGTTGCCGGCGGTGATCCGGCCGTCGGGGCGGAACACCGGCTTGAGCCCGGCCACCGCCTCCATGGTCACGCCCGGCCGCGGACCGTCGTCGGTCGACACCACCGTGCCGTCCGGGGTGGTCACCGGGGTGATCTCCCGCTGCCAGAAGCCGTTGGCGATGGCCTTCTCCGCGAGGTTCTGGCTGCGTACGCCGAACTCGTCCATGTCCGCCCGGCTCACGTCGTACGCCTGGGCGAGGTTCTCGGCGGTGAAGCCCATGCCGAGGTAGATGTCGGGGAGCTGACCGTCCTGGCGGGGGTCGTGCCACACGCCGCCGTTGGTGGCCGCTTCGGTGGTGCGTACCCGAGCGTCGGCGAACTTGGGGTTCTCCCAGCCGCCGCCGACGACGGCCTGGGCGTCCGGCGGGAGGGCGTCGGAGTTGCCGCGGGCGAAGCGCGACACCGTCTCGACGCCGGCGGAGACGAAGATGTCACCCTCGCCGGCCTTGATCGCGTGGAAGGCCATCCGGGTCGTCTGCAGGGAGCTGGCGCAGTACCGGGTGGTGGTGGCGCCCGGCAGCCCGTCGAGGCCGAGCAGGGTGGCGACCACGCGGGCCATGTTGAAGCCCTGCTCGCCGCCGGGCAGGCCACAGCCGAGGTACAGATCCTCGATCAGCGCCCGGTCCAGCTGCGGCACCTTGGCGAGCGCGGCGTCGACGATGGTCGCGGCGAGATCGTCGGGACGCAGGTCCTTCAGCGAACCCTTGAAGGCGCGGCCGATGGGGGAGCGAGCGGTGGCGACGATGACAGCTTCCGGCATGACCACACGTTAACGCGCCGGTAACTTATCGCGGTAGCGCCACTTCGTCACACCGAAATGTCAGACTTTATTCTTGAATTGAGCGGCGGCCAGCCGCCTGCGCCGCGTCGAACACCGCTGGGTAGAGCGCGTGCGCCCACACCCGGTAGCCGTCCGCCGACGGGTGGAATCCGTCGTAACAGAGCGTTCCCGCGTCCGCGCGGAACACCGCCCCGGTCTCGTCGGCGAGGTCTACCACCACACCGCCGGCCTCGGTCACGGCCGCAGCCTGCGCGCGGCTCATCCGGCGCCCCAGCCAGGCGGTCACGTTCCGCAGCGGTTGAGCAATGGAGCGTACGGCGCCGAGGTCGGGGCAGGTCCCCACGACCACCTGCACACCCGCGTCCCGCAGTCGCCGGACCGCTTCGGCCAGCTGCCGAGCAGACTCCTCCGGTCCGCGCAGGCCGGTCGCATCATGGGCGCCGATCAGCACCACCGCCACGTCCGGCCGGTCGCCGAGCAGTGCCCGGGCCACCTGGGTGGCCAGGTCGGCCGAACGGGAACCGGCCACGCCGACGCTGGACAGCAGCACATGCCGCTTGCCCGTCTCCGGGGTGCCGTCAGCGAGCAGCCGGGCCAACTGACCGCCGACGGTCTCCGACAGCCACTCCACCCCCACGCCAATCGCCGCCGAGTCGCCGAGCAGCACCAGTCGCAGCGGCGGAGATCCAGTCGGACCCATGGACGTCCGCAGCGCCAGGCCCATCGTGGGCTTCGCATACCGCCGGCTCTTGGCGGCCAGCGCCTCACCCGCGAGCAGGGCGACACCGCCCACGGCCGAAGCAAACAGCGTCGTGGCCGCCGCCTTGCCGATTCGTCCCGCCAGGCCCGTCATGTCGCCTCCCTGCCGCCCGAAGCGTCGTCCCGAGCTGCCCAGTCGCCTAGTCGGCGGCTGCTGCCATCCCCTGCGCCGCCCGGTCGGCGGGCGCCCGATGATCCTCTGGTGTCCACCCTACGGCGCCGACGCCCACCCGGCCCGCCCCACGGGCAACGCGAGCACTCATCCGGCTGGACATCAGCGCTCCGGCCCGCTTGACCCCGGCAACCGCACTACTCCCGGAAAACACCGGGAACCCGGAGGCTGCGGCCCCGCTGAGCACGAATCCCCCGATCGGCCGCCCGCCGAGCGAGCTGCCACCCCAGGACAGCCCGCCCAGCGAAAACTTGCCGAGCGCCCCGCCACCGAACGACGACCTGCGCTCGTCCTGCTCCGCCGTCAGCTCGTCCGTCCCCTGCTGACTCGGTCCCGGCTCGGTTGACCCGTGGTGACTCGGCCCAGGCACGTCCGTCGCCTGCTGACTCGGTCCCGGCTCGGTTGACCCGTGGTGACTCGGCCCAGGCACGTCCGTCCCCTGCTGACTCGGTCCTGGCTCGGTTGACCCGTGGTGGCTCGACTGAGGCTTGTCCGGCCCGCGCCGGCCAGGTCCTGGCTCGGTTGACCCGTGGTGGCTCGACTGAGGCTTGTCCGGCCCGCGCCGGCCAGGTCCTGGCTCGTCCGGCAGGTGGCGGCTCGACGGGGCATCCGGAGAGCGCCCACCCGGCGTGTGCTGGTCAGGCCCGGGGTTATCCGCCGCTCGCTCGCCTGACCCCGTCGCTGACCCGCCGCCGCCCCCGTGATTCGTCGATCCCCCTAAATCTGATTTGTCCCCTCCAGCATCAGCTGCGCTTTCTGAAGCCGCCCCACCGACAGCAGTTGCGTCATCTGCAGCAGTCGCGCCATCTGCAGCAGTCGCGCCATCTGCAGCAGTCGCGCCGCCTGCCGTGGTCGTGCGGGCTTCGGGAGCCGTAACTGCGCCGGAGGGCAGGAAGGTCAGCCCGCTCAGCCAGCTGCGCGGCTCGGCGAACCAGGGCCGCCGCCGCAGCTGTGCCCACCGTCCGGCCGGACCGCGTTCCGCTCCGTCCACCTTTGCCGCACTGACCTCGGTGCCCGCGGACCGCACCGCCTCCTGAGCAGCCTGCGGGAGACTGCGCACCCCGTCCGGCCCGTGTGCGGTGGACCGGTCGTCGTCACCGAGCACCGCCATCAGCGTCGGCATGATCACGGCGGCCGCGCGGGCGTACCCCTCGACGGAGGGGTGGAAGCGGTCCGAGCCGAACATCCGTACGGGATCGGCCACGAAGGCGGGCCCGAGCAGATCGCCCAGCGAGACCGTCCGTCCGCCCGCCTCGACCACCGCGACCGTCTGCGCGGCAGCGAGCTGACGGCTCCAGCTGCGCGCGAGCCACCGCAGCGGCGGCTTGATCGGTTGGATGGCGCCGACGTCGGGACACGTACCCACGACGACCTTGCAGCCGACCGCCCGCAACCGGCGCACCGCGTCGGCCAGGTGGCGCACCGCGGCGGACCGGGCCGACACATGGGTGACGTCGTTGCCGCCGATGATGATGACCGCGACCTCGGGGTCGTATTCCAGCGCCGCATCCACCTGGTACGGCAGCCCGGCCGACGTGGCGCCGACGACGGCCACCCGGTGCAGCCGGACCGGCCGGTGCAGCCGCCGGGACACTCCGGTCGCGAGCAGCGCGCCGGGGGTCTCGCGGGGGCGATGGACGCCGTAGCCGGCGGCGGAGGAATCGCCCAGGATCACCATGCTCAGCGGCCGCCCGGGCAGCTTCGCGCCGTAGAGGCCGTCGCCGCGTGGCGGTGGCGCCTCGGCCATCGGGATGATGCGCCGCGCGTCGGCCGCCTGACGCAGCAGCACTCCTGCGGAAAGCAGGCTGATTCCGGCAGCAGCACCCGTGACACCGCCTGCGACCTGCCCGGCCAGCTTGATTCGCCGCCAGTCCGTCGCTGTCAGATTGCGCACCTGTCGCATGCTCTCCCTCGCTCTCGCCCGGGTGGGGATTGCCCGTCAGCCGTCGAAAACAACCGGCCGCCGGCGATGGGTGGGGTCTTTGAGGCTAACGCGGAGGTGCGACACCTGTCTGAACCCCGCGCCGACCGGGCACAACTGGCGGATGGACGTCATGCTGGAATCGGCGAAAGGGGACGACCATGGCGAAGGCGTTGCGACGGACGGCCGCGTTCAGTGCGCTGGCCAAGGCGCTGATGGGGGGAGCACGCGGCGGACCGTCGATCGGCAAGCGCCTCGCGGCACTGCCCAGGATGCTGACGGCGACCGCGCGCGGCCAGTACGACGGCGGGCTGCGGGTGGCGTTGATGACGGCGGCGACGCTGTACGTGGTGTCGCCGATCGACGCCGTGCCGGAGGCCTTCCTGCTGGTCCTCGGGCTGGCTGACGACGCCGCGATGATCGCCTGGCTGGCCGGGTCGGTGCTCAGTGAGACCGAGCGGTTCATTCAGTGGGAGAAGGAACGCGATTCGGTCCTGCTCGGGAAGATCGTTCCCTGAGCCGTAGGCTGACCTGATCAGTCAAGGTCAGCACCGAGAAGGGCACAGAGACGTGCGGTACTACGACAACGTCGTCGACATGATCGGGGACACCCCCCTCGTCCGCCTGCGCAGCGTCACCGAGGGCATCTCCGCGACCGTCCTCGCCAAGGTGGAGTACTTCAACCCGGGCGGCTCGGTCAAGGACCGGATCGCGCTGCGCATGGTCGAGGACGCCGAGAAGGCGGGCATCCTCAAAGAGGGCGGCACCATCGTCGAGCCGACCAGCGGAAACACCGGCGTCGGGCTGGCCCTGGTCGCCCAGCTGCGCGGCTACAAGTGCATCTTCGTCGTCCCGGACAAGGTCAGCGAGGACAAGCAGAACGTGATGCGGGCGTACGGCGCGGAGGTCGTGGTCTGCCCGACCGCCGTGGCCCCGGAGGACCCGCGCTCGTACTACAACGTCTCCGACAAGTTGGCCCGGGACATTCCGGGCGCTTGGAAGCCCAACCAGTACAGCAACCCGGCCAACCCGCGCTCCCACTACGAGGAGACCGGGCCGGAGCTGTGGAAGCAGACCGAGGGCAAGATCACGCACTTCGTGGCGGGCGTGGGCACTGGCGGCACGATCAGCGGCACCGGCAGGTACCTGAAGGAACAGGGCGCCGTCAAGGTCATCGGCGCGGACCCGGAGGGCTCGGTCTACTCCGGCGGCACCGGTCGTCCGTACCTGGTGGAGGGCGTCGGCGAGGACTTCTGGCCGACCACCTACGACCGGAACGTCTGCGACGAGATCATCGAGGTCTCCGACTCGGACTCGTTCGAGATGACCCGCCGCCTGGCCCGTGAGGAAGGCCTGCTGGTCGGCGGCAGCTGCGGCATGGCCGTCGTTGCCGCCCTCGAGGTCGCCCGCAAGGCCGGCCCGGACGACGTCGTCGTGGTCCTGCTCCCGGACGGCGGCCGTGGCTACCTGTCCAAGATCTTCAACGACGGCTGGATGGCCCGCTACGGCTTCCTCCACACCGGCGACGGCGCCCCCACGGTCGCCACCGCCCTGGAGGCCAAGGGCGAGACGATGCCGCCGCTCGTCCACGTCCACCCGACCGAGACGGTCCGCGACGCCATCGACTACATGCGCGAGTACGGCGTCAGCCAGCTGCCGGTCCTCAAGGCCGAACCGCCCGTCGTCACCGGCGAGGTGGCTGGCTCGATCGCGGAGAAGGACCTGCTGGACGCACTCTTCACCGGCCAGGCCCACCTCCACGACACCATCGAGCGCCACATGAGCGCCTCGCTGCCGATGATCGGCGGCGGCCAGCCGGTCAGCGAAGCGGTCGCCCTCCTCGAGAAGTCCGACGCCGCCATGGTCCTCATCGACGGCAAGCCCGCCGGCGTCCTCACCCGCCAGGACCTCCTCGCGCACCTGAGCTGACCTTCTTCCGCAGGATCAAGATCAAGATCAAGATCTGGATGTCGTAGCGGGGTGGTGGGTGCAGACCGCTGCTCACGCCGAGGGCCGGGGTGGGCCGAGCAGGGCGCAAGGCGCCCAGAACGCTCGACCCACCCCGGCGACCTGCGTAAGTGGTTGCGCTCGAACCCCTCTGCGCTCGAACCGCTAAGTCAGTTCCGTGGGTGTGGTGATGACGTCCACTAAGGCGTTCTTGCGGAGCAGGGTGATCGGCAGGTTGACGCCAATTGCGGGGCCGAGCATCAGCCGTTGGAGGGCCTGAACCGTCGGGAGGGGCGTGCCGCCCGCGGTGAGCAAAATGTCCCCTAAGTAGATGCCGGCGAGTCCGGCCGGGCTGGCTGGCACCACCTCGACCACGCGCAGGCCGAGCTTCTGCCCGAGGCGGTCGGCGAGCGGCGGGGGCAGGGGAGTGGGCAGCCCGGCCACGCCCAACCAGGCCCGCCGAACGCGTCCGGTCGAGACCAGCTCACCGAGGATCTGTCGGGTTGTCGCGTTGATCGGCACGGCGAGGCCGAGACCGTAGCCGGCGACCGCGGTGTTGACACCCACCACGGTGCCGGTGGCGTCGGCGAGCGCGCCCCCGGAGTTGCCGGGGTTGAGTGCGGCGTCGGTCTGGATGACGTCGTCGATGATGCGCAGCCGCCGCCCGTCGCGCGCGGGCAGCGACCGGCCGAGTCCGGAGACGACGCCGGCAGTCACCGATCCCGCGAGGCCCATCGGGTTGCCGACCGCGACCACCAGCTGACCGATCCGCAGCTGGTCGGCATTCCCCAGTGGAGCGGCTGGTGCCCCGGGCTGGTGCACCCGCACCACGGCGAGGTCGGACAACGCATCCGCGCCCACCACGTCGAACCGCGTCTCCGTCCCGGCGGCGAACGTCGCGGTCCCGCCGGTGGCGCCGGCCACCACGTGTGCGTTCGTGATCAGAAGTCCGTCATCGGTGAAGGTCACCGCCGACCCCGCGCCGGTGCCCTGCGGGGTACGCACTCCGAGCGCCGCGACGGACGGCAGCAGGGCGGCGGCGACTCCCGTGACCACCCGGCTGTAGGCATCGAGTGCCGAGGATTCGACACCTGTGTGTTCGGTATCCATGGCAGTCCCAACACCCGCCAGCGGACCATCGATGCCCGCCGTTCGTGCGCCCAGAGCGAACATTCCTACCAGCGAAGATCATGGATCCAGTCACTCTTAGTTGCGAGGGTCGCACTTTCAGTCCGATCGGCGGCCGGGGTGCGGGGGTTGTATGGGGTACGAGAACGCTACGCAGCCCCGGATGGAGGTTCGCAGAACATGGTCATCGTCGACCAGGCCGCATCGGCCGGCATCGTGGACCGGTTGCTCTGGCAGGACGCCCAGCGGATGCTCGGCCGGCACGCCGAAGCCGGTCACGACGGCAACTGTGTCTGGTGTGGGTGGCGGTGGCCGTGTGCACCCCGGCGCATCGCCGAGCGGGCCGATGCCGCTTCCCGGCGGCCCTGGCGGGAGGCGTGGACGATGCGCCACGATTTGAACAGTCTGCGCGAGGTGCCCGGGGTGTTCGACGACAACCGGGTGCACCGGGAGACCCGGAAAACCGAGGAGCTCAACCGCGGCCGATTCGACTGATCGTCAGGCGTCGACCGGAAGCGTGACCGTCCCCCGGCAGACCGCTTTCGGCACGCCGTACCGCGGTGACATTGCTGTAGCCCCGCCAGCGCGCGATGTCCCGCACCTTGACCCGCCCCGCCGATCGACCGGCACGCCTCCGCCGGTCGGCGCCTCCGGCCAGGCGCAACCCGGTAGGGGCGGGCGCGGTAGGCGGGAGTGCGTGACCACAGGTTCCCCCGCATTCACTCGGTCACGCGCTCCCGCCCTCCCTTGTGGAGGATGAGCGAATAGCGCACCAGCTGGACCGGTTCCCCGCCCATCGTCTCGGTCCGGGCCACGTCGTCGGACGTCCAACCGCCGCGCTCGTAGAAGTCGCGGGCGCGGCGGTTGCCTTGCAGCACCCACAGCACCGCCCGGTCGGCGATGCGGGCCAGCTCGGGCAGCGCGTCGCGCATGAGTTCCCGCCCGACGCCGGAGCCGACGAATTCCGGGGCGGCGTGGATAGCGGTCAGTTCGGCACAGCCTTCCGCGTCGCCGTCGTCGGAGTACGCGGGACCGAGGTAGGAGAATCCGGCCAGCGTGTCCCCGACGGTCGCGACGGTGAGGCGATGCGTGTCGCGTTCCCATTTCCAGCGCTCGGCCCACCACTCGCCCATGGCCTCGGGGCTGCCGAAGGTGAGCGCCGCCGGCGTGAGCAGCCCGGCATAGGCCGAAGCCCGTGACCGGTAGTGCAGCTCACCGACCCCGGCAAGGTCGGCAGCTGCGGCGGGCCGAAGCACCACGTTCACCACACGCTCCCCGGACTCATCATCTTGGGGTTTCGCAGCGGCATGCCGCCTGCCCGCTCATGGTCGACTGCACCGCTGTTGCCGGGCTCAGCTACGCGCCGGGGCAGCTCGGTTATGGGGCGACCCTAGCCGGGGCGGGACCGGCACCCGCATGAGGTCCTCGGCGAGCACGATGTCGCCGTCGAACTCGGCACGGGCCTCGTCGAGGAAGCGGGTGCTGTCGGCGTACCGCTGGGAGAAGTGGGTGAGGAGCAGGGTGCGTACCCCTGCTTGGCGGGCGACCGATGCGGCCTGGCCCGCGGTCAGGTGGCCGACCTGCGCGGCGAGCGCGGCATCTTCCGCGAGGAAGGTCGACTCGATGACCAGCAGGTCGGCGCCCTCGGCGAGGGCGAAAACGTTGTCGCACAGGCCGGTGTCCATGACGAAGGCGAATCGCTGGCCGAACCGCGCCATGCTGACGTCGTCGAGGGTGACCCGGCCCGAACGGCCGGTGCGCTGCAACTCGCCGATCGCCGGGCCGGTGATGCCGTGTGCGGCGAGCAGCGCCGGCACCATCCGGCGTCCGTCAGGCTCAGCCAGCCGATAACCGTACGTTTCGATCGCATGCCGCAGCGGCAGCGCGGTGAGGGTGCCCGCCGAGATCTCCGTCCGGAAACCGTCCCCGACCGGCTCCTCCACCAGGTCGGTCGTGTCATAGAAGCTGGTGGCGTGCCGGAGCCGCTCGAAGTATTCGCGCCCACCGGCCGGGAAGTGCACGTGCACGGGGTGCGGCACCTTGTCCAGCGAGATCCGCTGGATGATGCCCGGCAGGCCGAGGGAGTGGTCGCCGTGGAAATGCGTGATGCAGATGCGGCGCAGCGGCGACACGGACTGTCCGGCCATGAGCAGCTGCCGCTGGGTGCCCTCGCCCGGGTCGAAGAGGATGACTTCCTCGTCCCAGCGCAGCAGGTAACCGTTGTGGTTGCGGTGGCGGGTGGGCACTTGGCTCGCCGTGCCCAGGACGGTCAGCTCACGCATCGGTGGTTCCCCCGGAAATGAAGCGACCCCCGGGGACTTCCGCGCACCGTGGTGCGCGGTCCGGTCGGACAAGGCCGGATCCCCGGGGGTCGGGTGGCTATCTGAGATTCGCCGCACCGCTGCCACACGGTCTCGACGTACTGCTTTGAAGCTGTCGAGGACAGCGGCTAGCGGACAGCCACCTCACGAGTCCAGTTGCTATACAACTTCAGACCACCTCCCTTCACGTGTACGGCCACGGTAGCCATCAGGGCGGCGGCCGACAACGGTTTTATGGTCACTACAGCCGCGGGAATACGTGCGGGGAGGTTTCGGTGCCCTCCACAGCGAGGGAGGCCGGGCCGACGATCTTGGGATCGGGCTCGCCCACCATCTCCGCGTCCTTGTCGCCGTACTCGAAGCGGCGCAGGACGTAGCGCATAGCCTCGAGCCGGGCCCGCTTCTTGTCGTTGCTTTTGACCACGGTCCACGGGGCGTCGGCGGTGTCGGTGTAGAAGAACATCGCCTCCTTTGCCTCGGTGTAGTCGTCCCACTTGTCGAGGGATTCGAGGTCCATCTTCGAGAGCTTCCACTGGCGGACCGGGTCGACCTGGCGGATGGCGAACCGGGTGCGTTGCTCGCCGCGGGAGACCGAGAACCAGAACTTGACCAGGTGGATGCCGGAGCGGACCAGCATGCGTTCGAGGTCGGGAGCCTGGCGCATGAACTCGAGATATTCGGCGCGGGTGCAGAAACCCATGACGCGTTCGACGCCGGCACGGTTGTACCAGGACCGGTCGAACAGCACGATCTCGCCGGCGGCCGGGAGGTGTTTGATGTAGCGCTGGAAGTACCACTGGGAGCTTTCGCGCTCGTTGGGCTTTTCCAGGGCCACCACTCGGGCACCGCGCGGATTGAGGTGTTCCATGAAGCGTTTGATGGTGCCGCCCTTGCCGGCGGCGTCGCGGCCCTCGAACAAGATCACCAGTCGTTCGCCGGTGGACTTGCACCAGTTCTGCAGCTTCAGCAACTCGATCTGCAGCAGCCGCTTGTCGTGGTCGTAATCGGGCCGCGCAAGCCGGGAGTCGTACGGGTAGTCCTCCCGCCACGTGTCCACCGGGCTGCCGTCGGCGCTGAGCAGCACCGGATCGTCGTCATCGTCGTCGGCGACCCGGTAGCCGCCCAGCTCGCTGACCGGCCCTTCGTAGGGCGGGGTGCACACATCGTCCGTCGACTCGTGCACCTCTCCCTCAGTGGCTTGCTCGTGCGTCTGCTCATCCTCGGCCTGCATGACCGGAGTACATACCCGCCGCGGCGACCGCGAAAGCTCAGAGCCAGTCGCGCACCTTCCGTTTACGCGAACTCTTGATGACGGCCGGGAGCTCGTGGAAGGTTTCTTCGCCGACGCGCTCCTGCCGGGCGTACAAGACGCCGAAATCGAAGGCGTCGGGGGCAGTGGCCGCCACCTCGCGCAGCACCTCGCGGGCCACGACCGAGTCCTGGTGTGCTCCGAGCACGTCCTGCAGGTCAGTGAGGGCCGAGACCAGCTTCTTGCCCGGCTTACCTGCGCTAGAGGCAACAACTTCGACGGCGTAGCGGGCCTGCTTGTACTTTTTACGAGCCTCGTGCAGTTCGGCGTCCACGCCGTCGCCGACCGCGGTGTCGAGGAGGGCGTCGGCCCGGCCGAGAACCTTGCGGGCCCGGCGCGGTGCCCGCTTCCCGGCCGGGACGGCGTCATCGACCAGGGCGTCGATCGCGTCGAGCAGAGCCAGGTAGCGGTCGCTGTCGAGGGCCTCGACCAGGGCAGCCCGACCGCTGGCGACATCGGCTGCCAACTTTTCGGCGATGCGGTCCGCGACCTCGGGGAACTCCTCGGCCGCGGCGCCCAGCTTGTGGCCGAGCACCTGGCCGTCACGGACAGCACCGAGGCGGTCAGCCAGCCACTTCAACTCACCCCGGAGCGCGTCCGCCGGCTCCGCATCGAAAGAGCCTTTGAAGGTCTTCAGCGTGCTGCGCAGGCGCCGGGTCGCCACCCGCATTTTGTGTACGCCCTCAGCCTCACCCGCCCGCACCGCGGCGTCCTGCCCGTCGATGGCATCGCGCTGCTCCCGCGCGTACCCAAGAACGGGGTCGGTTCGGTGTCTTGTGCCGCGCGCTGGCGCGCGGAGCCGGTCGCCGAGCGCCCGGGCCAGCTTGGACGGCCCGGCGGCGGGCGTGGCACCGGCCTCGCGCAGCAGGGCGTCCAGCGCGTCGAGCAGCTCGGGGGCGCCGTCGACCAGCTCGACCTCGATCTCCTGCCAGCGCTGGGTGCCGTCCAGGGTCTCCGCGTCAACGTCATCCTGCGCGATCAGGGCGAGCGTGCGCCCGTCCGCGGCGCGGACCGGAGTTTCCACCCGCCGGGTCCGCAGCGTGGCTACCGGCCGCAGCGGCCGGGTCCGCGCGATCGTCCGCACCTCGGCGACCAGCTCAGCCGGCACCTCGTCACCATCGGTGAGCGGAAGCTGGTATTCGGTGCGGCTGGAACCGGTCCCAGGCGTCTTGAGGTGCCACCCGGCATCCGTGCCGCCGGTACGCCGCCGCAGCGTGCGTTTGTTGCGGGCGAGCCGGAGATCCTCAGTGTCGAAGTACGTGGCGTCGAGCTCGTGTGTCTCGGGCTCGCCGGTGCCGCTGACGCCTTCCGCCCCGGTGAGCGGGGGAAGTGCGAACCCGGCGGGGACGTCGTACTTGCGTTCGGACTCCGTCGCGATCTGCATCCGACAATTCTGGCGGAAGCACGGCCGCACAGCGACCGCACAGGAGCAGGATGCACTCTTGCCGCATGAACGAACCGGAACGCCGCAAGATCTCCCTCGCCGGTCTCGGCCTGCTCAGCGCCGGCGCCGTCCTCGGCCTGTCGCTCGCCGGCCCGGGGGAATCCCGATCGGCAGCGCCTGCCCCGCCGCCCGCCCCGACCACACCGGTCGACCCGCAGCCACCCACGTCGACCTGACGCCGGCCCTCAGACCCGGGCCTCGCCGCGGCTCCGCAGGTACTGCGCCCGCGAGTAGTGCGCTGCGGCGGCGTTGTAATACATGGTCGCCAGCGACACGTGGAAGCTGTTGTCGGTCAGCGCATTCTTGGCGTTCGCCGTTTCCGACCACCGGATCTCGGCATCCGACTCGCTGATCCCGCGTCGGGCGCAGCGCAGCCGGTTCATCTCCTTGCCGATTCGCCACGTCTCCAGGGCAGTCTCGGCCTGTCGCATCATGGCCCGCGCCTTGTCGATCAGCGACTCGGCGAGCATCCAGGCGGCCTGTTCCTCATCGTTGTTGAACATGAGACACCTCCCGAGGGCTACCTCCTGAATTGTCGGTCCATTCAGTGTGTGAGACGCCTCGGTACCTGTCGATCTTTTCCACCCGCACGGATTACGGCCGCCGCCCCAAACCCGACGACGGCCGCGGCTTCCCCGGCCCCGCGCCAGGGAAGCCATCCGCCACCCAGTGTGGTCAGGGGGCGGATACCGGCAACGACGTCTCCGCCGAGCTGTTCCCGGCCCGGTCGACGGCCACGACGCGGATGGTGTGCGCGCCCGGCGACAACCCGTCGAGGGAGATCTCGGCGATCCCGTACCGCAGGTCGGCCCAGGGGGCGTCGGCAGCGGTCGGCGAGCCGTCGATGGCGTACCGGAAATGGTCCACGTCGACGTCGTCCGCCGCACGCACGGTCAGCGTCGCGCCGACCGTGCTCGCGGTCACCGGGTACCTCCCGACGGCGCCGGAAGTCCGAACGACATAGCGCGTGCCCGTCGCGTCGTCCCGGTAGACGTCTCGAGCATCGGCCCACGTGCCCGCCGGATACAGCGCCGCCTGCGCGGCGAAGCCGCCCCGGTCATCCTCGACAGCGGCGGTAGCGGCGCCGAGGAACGTCCGCAGCACCACCGCCCGCTTCCCGTCGATCCGGTCGACGTGCAGGCCCGCGGTGGTGGCGGTGTCCGTCGAGGTCACCCTGACCGGGGCCCCGACGATCAACTTCTCGGTGACCGGGTACGCGAGCACGGCGCCGTCACCACAGCGCAGGACGAGGTCGTCGCGGTCCCCGGGCAGCGCGTCCCCCGCGGTGACCTCGGTGATCGCCGAACCGGGGCACCAGCCGCCGGCCGGCGCCGCGAGGGGCACACCGGGTTCGGCGCGGAGGGCCGACTCGTCGAACGGCGCAGCTACGACCGCAATCCGGCCGACTCCCTGCCGGACGACCAGGTCGTCGCGCTTGTCGCCGACCAGGTTCGCCGGTGCCAGGTCCCGTACGCCGGGCCAGGACATGCCGCGCATCGTGCCGTCGGCGGCCCGCGCCTTCAGCGGGGTGATCGACCCCGAGCTCCACCGGCGCAGTTCCTCGGAGGCGCCGGCGGTGGTGAAGGAGCCGATGACGGCGTGACTGACGTCGCTCCAGCCGTCGGTGACAGGAGCTAGCGCCCGGGGCGCCTCGGTGGCCGTACCCTTGTCGATGGTGTAGCGGCGCAGCCGGCCGTCGTCGCCGACCCGCCGGCCGCCGGCCTGCTCGGCGCGGGCACGGACGACGATTTCGTCGCGCCCGTCGCCGTCGAAGTCACCGAGAGTCGTCGTGGCGACCGAGTTCTCCCCGTCCGGGAACGCGGGGTGGATCGACCTGCTGGTGGACAAGGAGAAGGCGCTGGCCGGGCCGGGGAAGACGTACAGGCTGCCGGCGTTCCAGCGGACGAACATGTCGTCGTGGCCGTCAGCGCCGGCCCGAGGTTCCGAGCCGTAGGCGTCGCCGAACGCGATGTGCTGCGCGTCGGAGAGGCTCTCCGCGGGCAACAGTTCCTTCATCGGTGCGGCCTTGCCGTCGCTGATCGCGAAGGCAGCCAGCGAGCCGTCCTCGCGCCGGATGACCACCGAGTCGCGGTCGACCTCCGGGTCGCCGTCCACGTCGCCCGCGGCGATCTCGCTGACCCCGTTGAGGGCCCACACGGGCAGCACCGCATGCCGCTCGCGGAACCCCGACTTGCCGTCGTACACGAATAGGCTGTTCCGGCTCCACCGTACGGCGATGTCGTCCCAACCGTCGCCGTCGAAGTCGCCGGCCGCGATGTCGGCCGCGTCGTTCCAGCCGCCGTCCTGAGCGGTACGGACGACCGCGGGTCGCCCTAGTGTGCCGTCGGCGCGGCCCGGGTAGAGATCCACGGCGCCGTTCCACCACCGTACGATCAGGTCGTCGATCGGGTCTGGGTGGTCTTGTCCCCGCTCGGCGGTGAACCGGCCCGCGACGACGTCGACGGCGCCGATCCAGCGGTGGGCCGCCGCTTCCCGGCCTTCCGGCGACAGATCCACCACCGGTGCGGCCGGAGCCGTCGTATCGGTCGTCAGAACCGCCTCACCGCGGAGGATGCGGTGGTCCTTCCGCTGCAAGCCTGGGTCGACCGGACCGCCGCCGGTCCATCGCACCCGGTCCGCCGTGCCGAACATGTAGTCGAACTTGCGCGGGACGTCGCCGAACGTGGTCGGTTCGCCGGTGCGGCATCGGGTCACATGCCGGCAGCCGGCCGTGAAGAACGCCGAATCCTCCTCGTCGACCTCCCGGAACTCACCGGCGGCCCGGCTCCGCCCGGCGTAGAGCGGATCCAGCAGAGCGTCGAACGGATCGGCGTTGAGGTCACCGGCGAAGATCACCGGCCGTCCCGCCGCCCAGGCCCGCAGCCGTGTCGCGATCTCGGGCACGCCGTGGTCGACGATGGTCTTGTTCAGATGTGCCGTGCACGCGAGAATGTCGCGTCCCTTGACGGCGGCACCGGCGCACAGCAACGCGGACTTGCCCGCTTGATCTTTCTCTTCCGTCCGGAATTTGTCCCACAGCATCGGCAGTTCCTGGACGTTCCGGGTGACCGGCCCGGTGGTCTTCACGAAGACGGCGATGCCGATGTCCTGGCTGCCGCGGACCTCGGCACTCAGCCACTTTTCGCAGCCGTAATGCTTCGTCCGCGACGGGTACCACTGGGCCTGGTAACCGGGAAGCTGGGCGAGCAGCCGCAGGCGTTGCCCGTCACACATCTCCTGGAACGTGGCCACATCGGAGTTCCACTCGGTCACTTTGCGGGCGACCTTCTTCGCCCAGTCGTCCGCATGCTCCGTGGGCCGGCACACGTCGATGTATCCGCCACAGACGTTGAAGTCGAATGCCCGCACCGTGACATCGGCGGGCTGCGCGGCATTCACCACCGCCGGCTCGGCTCGCGCGGGCACACCCGCGAACCCGGTCAGCGACAGAGCCGCCATCACGGCGACCAGACCTTTTAGTGCATTCCTCGACACAGCGCGTTCCATCCCCGTGTTCGACATCGACCGATCGACGCGCCAGTGTGCCAGCGCGCATCCAAGTCGATCCCAGAGGGTCGAATACCCCGACCTCCATCGGGAGGCCGGGATGTGCATCATCGCGGGGACACCGCGATCAGGAGGTGCGCGCCACACCCACCGGACAAGTCATGCCGTTGGGGCCGTGGGTGCAGTAGCCGCCTGGGTTCTTGCTGTCGCTCAAGTACTGCTGGTGGTAATCCTCGGCGTAGTAGTACGTCGTCAGCGGCGCGATCTCGGTCGTGATCCGGCCGTGGCCCGCCGCGGTCACCACCGGCTGGAAGGCGGTCAGCGACTCCTCGGCGATCTTCGCCTGCTCCGGCGTGGTGGTGTAGATCGCCGAGCGGTATTGGGTGCCCACGTCGTTGCCCTGGCGCATGCCCTGGGTCGGGTCGTGGTTCTCCCAGAAGGCCTTGAGCAGGTCCGCGTACGCGATCTTCGCCGGGTCGTAGACCACCTGTACCACCTCGGCGTGCCCGGTCGCGCCCGAGCAGGTCTCCTCATAGGTGGGGTTGCGGGTGGAGCCGCCCGCGTAGCCGACCGACGTCGAGTGCACGCCCGGCAGGCGCCAGAAGATGCGTTCGGCGCCCCAGAAGCAGCCCATGCCGAACACGGCGGTCTCGTAGCCGTCCGGCCACGGCCCCTGCATCGGGGTCCCGAGCACCGTGTGCGTGTCGGCCACCGGCATCGCGATCAGGCGGCCGGGGAGGGCCTGGTCGGGGGTGGGTAGCTCGATCTTCTTGTGTCGCAGAAACACGGTGACTCCCTTCATCCGAAGCATGCAACGCCGGCCGGTCGAAGATCCTTACCCGAGGGCGGCGGCTATTCGGGAAGCGTAGGAGGCAGCCTCGTCGTCGGAGGCGTACTTGGTCCGCGGCCAGAAGAATCCGCGCAGTCCGTCGCCCTTCGTCCGGGGAACAACGTGTGCGTGCAGATGTGGCACTGACTGCGACACCACGTTGTTCATCGCCACGAACGTCCCCTTCGCGTCGGTCGCCGCGGGCACGGCCGCGGCGACCCGCTGCACGAGCGCGAAGAAGCCGGGCAGCAGAGCAGGATCAAGAGCGGTCAGCTCGGGTACGTGCGGACGCGGCACCACCAGCACATGCCCCTTGAACACCGGGCGGATGTCGAGGAACCCGATCCCGTCCGGCGAATCCACCACCGTGAACGCGGGAGTCGTACCCGCCACTATCCCGCAGAAGAGGCAGTCGGCCATGGCCGCAGACTAGCCTTGCCCCTCATGACGGGTAACGAGTACGGCTTCGACACACTGGCGATCCACGCGGGGCAGGACCCCGACCCTCGGACGGGTGCCGTGGTGCCGCCGATCTATCAGACCAGCACGTACGCCCAGGACGGCGTGGGCGCGCCCCGGCTGGGCTACGAGTACAGCCGCTCGGGCAACCCGACCCGTGACGCCCTCCAGGAGTGCCTCGCCGCGATCGAGGGCGGCCGCAAGGGCCTCGCCTTTGCCAGCGGGCTCGCCGCCGAGGACACCCTGCTGCGGACGGTGTGCCGTCCCGGCGACCACGTGGTGATCCCGGACGACGCGTACGGTGGCACGTTCCGGCTCTTCAGCAAGGTCGCCGAGAACTGGGGCCTGGACTGGACCGCGGTGTCGCTGCACGACCTGGACGCGGTGCGGGCGGCGTTCCGGCCCGGCCACACCCGGATGATCTGGGTGGAGACGCCGACGAACCCGCTGCTGAACATCGCCGACATCGCCGCGCTGGCCGGTTTGGCCCACGAGTACGACGCGCTGCTGGCTGTGGACAACACGTTCGCTTCGCCGTACCTGCAGCAGCCCTTGGCCCTGGGTGCCGACGTGGTCATCCACTCCACGACGAAGTACCTGGGTGGGCACTCCGACGTGGTGGGCGGCGCGCTGATCACCGCCACTGACGGGCTGGGCGAGCAGCTGGCCTTCCACCAGAACGCGATGGGCGCGGTCAACGGGCCGTTCGACGCGTGGCTGACGCTGCGGGGCATCAAGACCTTGGGCGTACGCATGGACCGGCACTGTGACAACGCCGAGCGGATCGTGAACTATCTGGACGGTCACGCCAAGGTCGGCCAGATTCTCTACCCGGGGCTGGAGTCGCATCCCGGACACGAGACCGCCGCCAAGCAGATGTCCCGGTTCGGCGGGATGATCTCGTTCCGGGCCAAGGGCGGCATGGAACAGGCCATCGAGGTATGTAACCGGACGAAACTGTTCGTCCTTGCCGAGTCGCTGGGCGGCGTCGAGTCGCTGATCGAGCACCCGGGGCAGATGACGCACCTCAGCGCGGCCGGCTCACCGCTTGAAGTACCCGCCGATCTCGTGCGACTGTCTGTCGGCATCGAAACCGTTGACGATCTGCTCGCGGACCTGGAGCAGGCGCTCGGCTGAGGTTTCCCCGGACAAAAGCGGAGTAGGGCCATGGACAACCTGGCGACCACATGGGTGGGTGCCACGGCGAAGCAGATCTCCCGAGCGGTACGCCGCGGCGACACGACCGCCACCCAGGTCGTCGCCGACCACCTCGAACAGATCGCCATCTCCGACCCGGCGCTCACCGCCTTCCGCGTGGTGCGCGGTGGCGAGGCCATCGTCGAGGCAGAAAAGGTCGACGATCAGGAAGACCTGGCTAATCTCCCGCTCGCGGGCGTGCCCGTGGCGGTGAAGGAGAACACCGCCGTCGCGGGCCTGCCCACCTGGAACGGTTCGGCGGCCGCCCGGACGCCGGTCGCGGAGGAGGACCACGAGGTGGTCCGCCGGCTGCGCGGCGCCGGGGCGGTCGTCGTCGGCACCACCCGGATGCCCGAGATGGGGCTGTGGGGGACCACGGACGGCCCGGACGGCGCCACCCGCAACCCGTGGTCGCTGGACCGGACGGCGGGCGGCTCGTCGGGTGGCTCGGCGGCGGCCGTCGCGGCCGGTCTGGTCCCGATCGCGCACGGCAACGACGGCCTCGGCTCGATCCGGATTCCCGCCGCGTGTTGCGGTCTGGTCGGTCTGAAGCCCGGCCGCGGTGTCATCCCGTGTGACCTGGGCCGGGACGGCTGGATGGGGCTGACCGAGCACGGCATCCTCGCCACGACGGTCGGCGATGCCATGCTCGGCTTCACCGTGCTCGCCGGCCGCACTCCGGCCACCCTCACCCCACCGGACAGGCTGCGGGTCGGCGTCTCCCTACGTTCGCCGGTCCAGGGGGTACGCCCGGACGAGCCGAACCGCGAGGCGGTGGCTACGGCGGGCAAGCTGCTCGTCCAGGCTGGGCACGACACGGTCAAGGCCGAACCGTCGTACTCGGCGGCCTTCGGGGTTGCGGGCCTGCTCACCTGGTTCGCTGCGGCGTACCGGGAGGCCGAGGCGGCGGGCATCGACCTCACGCAGGTGCAGCCGCGCACCCGGCGGCACGTCCGGCTCGGTGGTTTCGTCTGGAAACGTGGCTGGGTGCGGCAGGAGCAGCGCGATGCGTGGCGCGAACAAAGCATTGCATTCTTCGCAGAACGCAACATTGACCTGCTGATGACGCCCGCCCTCGCGTCCGCTCCACCCCTGGCGGGCGGGCACGCCGACGGTCGGTGGCGGCGCAACATTGTGGACAATCTTCGGTACGCGCCATACGCCGCACCGTGGAACCTGGCCGGACTGCCCGCCATCGTGGTGCCGGTCGGCTCGCGTCCTGACGGCCTGCCGGTGGGTGTCCAGTTTGTGGGACCGCCGGATTCGGAGCTGCTGCTGCTTGCCGTCGCCGGGCAGCTCGAAGTCGCCAACCCGTGGTCTCGGCACGCGTTCGTCTGACCCATGGCCGTGGCGCATCCGCGTCTGACACGATCATGCCTATGAGTGACCTGCTTTCGCTCGCCGACATCGAAGCCGCGCGGGCACTGCTCACCGGGGTGGTCAAGACCACGCCGCTCGAGCACTCGGCGCCCCTCACCGAGACGCTGGGCGTCGACACCTGGCTCAAGTGCGAGCACCAGCAGCGTGCCGGCTCGTACAAGGTGCGGGGGGCGTACACCCGCATCGCCCGCCTGTCGGACGCCGAGCGTGCCTGCGGCGTGGTCGCTGCGAGCGCCGGCAACCACGCCCAGGGTGTGGCCCTCGCCGCCGGCCTGCTCGGTGCCAAGTCCACGGTCTTCATGCCGCAGAACGCCCCCCTGCCGAAGGTCGCGGCCACGAAGGCCTACGGCGCCGCCATCGAGTACGCGGGCACGACTGTCGACGACGCTCTGCGCGCGGCGTACACCTTTGCCGAACAGACCGGCGCGGTCCTCATCCACCCGTTCGACCACCCCGACGTCATCGCCGGCCAGGGCACGGTCGGCCTGGAAATCCTCGACCAGTGCCCGGACGCCGGCACGATCGTCACCGCGGTCGGCGGCGGCGGCCTCATCTCCGGCGTCGCGGTGGCCGCCAAAGCCCTCCGGCCGGACATCCGCATCATCGGTGTCCAAGCCACCGGCGCCGCGGCCTACCCGCCGTCCCTGGCTGCCGGCGCTCCGGTCACGCTGACCTCGCTGGCGACCATCGCGGACGGCATCGCGGTGATGCGCCCGGGCAACCTCACCTTCGCCCACGTCAACGACCTCGTCGATGACATCGTCACCGTGACCGACGAAGACCTCTCCGCTGCCCTGCTCGCCATGCTCGAACGCCACAAAATGGTCGTCGAGCCGGCCGGCGGCGCGGCGGTCGCGGCCCTGCTGACCGGAAAGATCGACCTTCGGGCCCCGGTCGTCGCCATCCTCTCCGGCGGCAACATCGACCCGATGCTCCTGATGCGCGTGATCGAACACGGCCTCGCCTCCGCCGGCCGTTTTCTGCGCCTCTCGGTGCAGACCGGCGACCAACCCGGCGAGCTGGCCCGCCTGCTGGCCCAGATCGCCGAGCACCGCGCCAACATCGTCGACGTGCTGCACTCCCGGCACAATCCCCGGCTGAGCTTCGGCCAGGTCGAAGTGCAGCTCGCCGTCGAAACCCGAGGCCCGGACCACTCCGCCACCCTGATCGGCGCCCTCCGCAACCTGGGCTACGCCGTCACCCTCCTATCCGGAACCCCGTAACGGCTCCCGGACGGGGCAGCGGACGCGGGCGGATTAGGGAATGATCGCGAGCCGTGATCACGACGTGTCCGCAGTGCGCGACTGCCGTATCGGCCGTTCGCGGTGCCGAGCCCTGGTGTGCGCGGTGCGAGTGGAACCTGGCCGCTTTCGAGCCGGATCGACGCCCACCCGAGTTCGGCTGGCGGTGGGCCGACCGGTTGACCCATCGGATTGCCTGGCGGCTGACCGAGGGGCAGTTCCGCACCCTGACACATCGACCGCTCACGCCCCGGAGCTTCACCGCTGCCCGCGCGACGATCCTGGTGGTCGCCGTCCTGCTGCTTCTGCTCGTCGCGGCCTTCGCGGCCGGGGGGCTCTGGCTCATCGCGTACGACTTCCCGCGACTGACGATCCTGCCGGGGCTGGCGCTGCTGGGCCTGGCGGTGGCCCTGCGCCCCCGGTTCGGCGGCGTCGCCAGCGAGGTGCACGTCCTGACCGAGGAGCAAGCTCCGGAGCTGTTCGCGTTGATCAGCCGGGTGGCGACGGCGCTGGGCGCTCCGATGCCGCACATCGTCGGGTTCGACTCCGGGCTGGGGGCGTACACCACGACGATCGGGCTGCGGCGATGGCGGACCCTGGTGCTGGGAGTGCCGCTGTGGACGGCGCTGGACCCGCAGGAGCGGGTCGCTCTGGTCGGCCACGAACTCGGCCATTTCGTCAACGGTGACATCCGCCGGCTCCCCCTCGAGCACATGGCTCTCAGCACGCTGGCTCACCTGGCCCACCTGACCCGGCCGAGCAGGTCAGGCTACGACAGCATCATCGATCTGCTCGTCGGGCTCGTCCAAGGGGCGGTGTCCCGCGTCATCCTCGGCCTGCACCTGCTGGTGACATGGGTCGGACTTCGAGACTCCCAGCGGGCCGAATACCTCGCCGACGACCTGGCAGCCCGAGCGGCCGGCAGCCGGGCGGCGGTCGGACTCCTGGACTCCCTGCTCGTCACCGACGCCCTGGACACGGTGCTCCGCCGGGAAGCCCGAGCGCAACGCTCCGGTGCGGCCTGGCACGAAGCGGCTCGGCAGGCGAGAACGAGCCAGGCGGAAGCGATCCCTCTGCTCCGCCAACTGAGCCGCCGCGAGGAAGTCTCCCTGTTTGCCAGCCACCCACCGTCGGGCCTGCGCGCCGCCATGCTGGAGCAGCGTCCGCAGCATGCTGCACAAGTGACTTTGACCGAGTCGCAGTCGGCGCGCATCGACGACGAAATTGCGATCCCGACAGAACAGGCTTGCCGGGATCTCGCCACGGCCCTTTAGCTAGGGGCCCCGTAGACAGAGCCGCCCCGCCATCCGAACCTCTGCCCCGGAATCGGGAAAACTGGTGGCGGGGCGGGCCAGGTCAGGCGCCGAAGGGGGAGAAGTCGACGACGGTGACCTTGATGTCGGCGCCGCTGGGGGCCGTGTAGGTCACTGTCTGGCCCTTGGAGGCGTTGAGGATGGCGACGCCGAGGGCGGACTCGGGGCTGTAGACCGTGAGGTCGGTGGTAGACGCGATCTCGCGGGAGCCGAGCAGGAACTTCTCCGTGTCGGTCTTGTCCTCGTCGAAGTAGATCGTCACGACCATGCCCGGAGCGACCTGGTCGGCAGTGGGGGCCTCGCCGACCTCGGCCTTGCGGAGGAACTCCTTCAAGTAGAGGATGCGGCCCTCTTGCTTGCCCTGTTCCTCCCGGGCGGCGTGGTAGCCGCCGTTCTCCCGCAGGTCGCCCTCCTCGCGGCGGGCGTTGATCTCGGCGGCGACGGCCGGCCGGGCTGCGATCAACTCGTCGAGCTCGGCCTGCAGCCGGTCGTAAGCGTCCTGGGAGAGCCAGGTCTTCGACGCTTCTGAACTGGTCACAGACTCTTCTCCTTGGGGCGGGGCAGGCGTACGGAGCGAATCACCTAGCTTACCAGCGGTGCGCCCGGTGCCCGGTTTGCTCGATAACGCAGCGCAGGGAGCCGGGTTCGGGCAGCTCAGTCGACCGCTCGGCAGCGCAGGACTTCTCCCACGAAGGCCTTCGCGGTGGTGGGTAGGACCTCGGAGGCGGCGATGGTGGTGGCGTCGCCGGCTGCCCGTACGGTCACTGTCTGTCTTCCGACCTCTGTGCCGGCGTAGTCCCGCGCGCGGAGGTCGCAATCTGCCGTGCCACCTGCGGGTACGCGTACGGTGAAGTCGATGGTGATCTGTTTTTCGGTCGCCTCGGTCCAGCGGACAATCTGCGCGTCGTAGTGCGGATTGCCGTATTGCTGGTAGAGCCGGACGGCGAGGAACAGTGCGACCACTGCGATCACCAGGGCGAAGATGACCGGGGCGAGGAGCCGGCGTCGGCCGTCGCGGCGCCGGCCATAACGACCCGGCGGGAATACCGGCGCTGTGGCGCGCGTCTCGCTCACCAGGGGGCCTCTCCTGCGAAAAGTGTCGGTGCCATCGGCCAGAATGGCCGTGTCCATCTTCGCAGCCGGAGCTGGGCCTGCGACAACAGGTCCGGTCGAGGGAGAGATCAGTGGCTGAGCAGTTGCGTCTGATGACGGTGCACGCGCACCCCGACGACGAGTCCAGCAAGGGTGCGGCCGCGATGGCCCGCTATATCGCCGAGGGCGTCGACGTGCTGGTCGCCACGTGCACGGGTGGGGAGCGCGGCAGCATCCTCAACCCGAAGATGGATCGGCCCGAGGTGTTGGCCGACATCACCAACGTGCGCCGCCTGGAGATGGATCGCGCGCGCGAGATTCTCGGCGTGAAGCAGGCCTGGCTGGGCTTCGTGGATTCGGGGCTGCCGGAGGGTGATCCGCTGCCGCCGCTGCCCGAGGGCTGCTTCGGCCTGGTCGATCCGGCGGAGGGTGCGATTCCGCTGGTCAAGCTGATCCGCGAGTTCCGGCCGCACGTGATGACCACGTATGACGAGAACGGCGGTTACCCGCACCCCGACCACATCATGTGCCACAACATCTCGGTGGTGGCGTTCGAGGCCGCCGGCGACCCGGAGAAGTATCCGGAGTTGGGCGAGCCGTGGCAGCCGCTGAAGCTGTATTACAACGCGGGCTGGAGCAAGGCCCGGATGCTGGCGCTGCACGAGGGCATGCTGGCGGCGGGGCTCGACTCGCCGTACGGCGAGTGGCTCAAGCAGGCCGAGGAGCGGCCCGACCGGGGCGAAAAAATCACGACCCGGGTGGAATGCGGGGAGTATTTCGAGGTTCGTGACAATGCGTTGCGGGCGCATGCCACCCAGGTTGATCCGGACGGGTTCTGGTTCCACGTGCCGCTCGAGTTGCAGCAGAAGGTGTGGCCGACCGAGGACTTCGAGCTGGCCCGGTCGCTGGTCGACAGCCCGGTGCCGGAGTCGGACCTTTTCGCGGGCATTCGGGAGTCTGCCGAGGTGCGCTGAGCCGGGTGGCGGCCGGGTCGACGGGATCCCGAGGTCATCCGAGGCGGTGAGGGGCGTACCGTTGAGGGGTGAATTTCGTCGTGGCGGTCAACAACTTCGGTGACACCCGGTCGGGTGGCCTGGCTGGGCCGATGGGTCTGTTCATCATCATCTTGCTGGTGATAGCCACGGTCCTGCTGATCCGCAATATGAACAAGCGGTTGCGTCGGCTTCCCGACAGTTTCGATGACGGTCGGGATGCGGCCCGGCAGGCGGAGATCGCCAGGCTGGACGCCGATCTCGCGCGCAGTGAGGCGACACCGCCCGCCGCTGCCCGCGGCGCTGGTCCTTCCACTGTGGAGGGCGATCACGCGGACCGGCAGGTCACCGAGCCCGCGGTCGACCAGCCCGCGGTGGATGACCGCGACCGTGGCGACCGGGCCTAGTCACTGCGGGTTCCGGCGCCCCGGGTCAGGCCCTTGCGGACAGTGACCTGTCCGGCGAAGCCATCGACAAAGGTTCGCCGTCAACCCCTGTTGTGTTCCGCCGGATTGGCTTAGCCTTCCGCCGGGGGGCGTTGCAGTCCCTCGACCCTGCGCGGAAAGGGGGCCGTCGATGACCGTCATCCGCCCCCGGCATAGTCCACTGCGGATGCACGTGCATTCTCCTGTGCCGCTGGTCAGCCCGACAACGGGCGGTGAGAAGAGGCGCGGATCCGCCCCGATAAGCGGTCCGCGGATCGGCCGGGTGCCGGCATGACCACCTCCTCGCTGCGGCGGAGTGCGGCCGTCCCGCGCGCTGTCGGCGTACGCATCCTGACCGTTGTTGTCGTGGCCGCCGCCGTCGTCGTCGCCGTCCTCGCGGCGGTGCTCCCTGGAAAGCAACCCCACGCCCTGACCTATTCGCCCGCCGTCGGCGGCGCGGTCGCGGTGCTCCTCGTGGCACTCGCGCAACTGGCGCGGCTCCGCGTCCGGGTCGGGCGCAGCACAGTCAGCGTTTCCTGGGGCGAAGCCGCCTTCATCCTCGGCTTCGCACTCGCACCGCCCGGCTGGCTTCCCGCCACCACCCTCCTCGGTGCGGCCGCCGCATGGCTGCTCATCACCTGGCTGAACGGCCACCGCGCAGTCGTCGACGTGCTGCATCTCGCGGCGTCACTCAGTCTGGGTGCGGCCGGCGCGGCGCTCGTCGCGTACGCGATCATCGGTCCGGGCGCGACCGTCAGCAGCAGCCGGACCCAGGCGGGTCTGATCGCCGGCGCCGCGACCTACCTGTGCATCACGCTCGGCCTTGCCCTGCTGACGATCCTCCTGAACCGGGATGCGACCCCGCGGCACCTCACCGTCCGGGCGTTGCATGCGAAGCTGCCGATGTTCGTCGGCAATGTGCTCGTCGGACTGTCCGCGCTCTACGCCCTGGTCAACGGGCCGCTCTGGTTGATCGCCCTCGCGCCGGTGCTGTGGTTGCTGCAACGCACCTACCGCTATCACCTGCGTGCCGAGGAAGAACGGCGGTTGTGGGCAGCCTTCGCGCGGGCGACACGTGCGCTCAGCGGTCCCGACGAGGCCGTCGTAGCCGCCGCCGGATTGCGCGGTGCGCTGGACGTCTTCGGTGCCCAGCGGGTGCGGATCGAAGTGGGCGGAGCGGGTGGTCGGCAATACGCCGCCCAGGCCACGCACGACGAGACGCCCGGGCCGGTCCGCACCCGGACGATGGCCGTCGGTGGGACCACCGTCGGCGTCCTCACCGTCTGGTTCGCCGGACCGGTCCCGCCCGGCCCCCACGAAGAGCTCGCTGTTTCCGCCTATGCCGACGTGCTCGCGGCCGCGCTGCATGATGCGGCGGCGCACGAGCGGCTCGCGCTCCTCGACGCGCAAGTGGCCTACGACAACGTCCACGATCACCTCACCGGCCTCGCCAACCGTGGGGCGTTACTCAGCGACGGCGAGTCACTGCTTCAGGCGGTGCCCCCCGACCGGGCCGTCGCGGTGCTGCTGCTCGACCTGCAGCACTTCCAGGAGATCAACGGGACGCTGGGACACCGGGCCGGCGACGACGTGCTGCGGACGGTCGCCGCCCGCCTGACCGAACTCGCCCGCGAACGGGAACTGGTGGCGCGACTCGGCGACGACGAATTCGCCGTACTCCTGCCCGGCATCGTTACCCTCACCGACTCCACGACCCCGCCGAACCCGCTCGCGCAGGTTGTACGCCGGGCCCGCGAGATCGTCGACCGCCTCGCGCAGCCCACCGAAGTCGCCGGCGTACGCCTCATCATCGAATGCGCCGTGGGCGTCGTCGTCGAACAGGCCAGCCACGCCGACCTCAGCGAACTCATCCGGCGGGCCGGCGTCGCCCTGAAGCAGGCGAAAGAGCTACACGTGAGCGTCGCGGCGTACGACAGCGCCCGAGACGCCAGCAGCACCGACCACCTGGCCCTCCCCGCAGAACTGCACGAGGCGCTGCGCGCGAGCGATCAACTGGTGCTGATGCTGCAACCCGAAGTAGACCTGGGCACCGGCGCGCCGACCGGAGTGGAAGCACTGATCCGCTGGGACCACCCGCGCCGCGGCCTGCTGTCACCCGCCGCGTTCATCGGCACCGTCGAGCACAGCGAGCTCCTGGCGCCGTTCACCCGCTACGTGCTCGACCGCGCGCTCGGGGCGGCCGCGGGCTGGGCGGCGGCCGGCATCGACGTACCCGTCTCCGTCAACGTCTCCGCCCGCAGCCTGCTCGACGCGACGTTCCCCGCCCAGGTCGCCGACGCCCTCCGCCGGCACCGCACCAGCCCGGCGCGGCTGGTTCTCGAGATCACCGAGTCGGTCGCCGTCAGCGAACACGGCGTCGTGGACGAGGTCCTGGCAGCGCTGCGGGACATGCAGGTCCAGATCTCGGTCGACGACTTCGGCACCGGCTTCTCCTCGCTCGCCTTCGTCACCCGAGTCCAGGTCGACGAACTCAAGGTGGACCGCTCCTTCGTCACCGACATGACCGACTCACCCGCCGCAGCGGCCATCGTGCGCGGCGCCGTCGAGCTGGGAGCCCGGCTGGGTGCCCGAGTGGTCGCTGAGGGCGTCGAAACCGCCGACCAGCGGGCGGCCCTGCTCGCCCTGGGTTGTACGGCCGCCCAGGGCTACCACTTCAGCCGCCCCCTCCCCGTCGACAAAATCGTCCCGGCCCTGGTGCACCTCGCCGCCGCCGCGCCCGCCACGATCGTGCCGCTGCGAGCCGACGGCGCCTCCTGAATCTGCGGCAGCGCCCCGCTGACGACCCGCGGCACAACGCGTCACGCCGTGCCGGCCAGTGGTTGCGCCCACAAGCTGGCGATTGGTACGGCGATCACCCGTTCGGCCAGCGGGAAGACACGTGGGCCGGTGTGGAAGACAACACCGGCTGCGAAGGCTCCACCGACACGTTTCGCGAACCATTCCAGGTGCCGAGCGTCAGCGGCCGAGGGGGCGGCGGTGGCTTTGACTTCGACAGCGATCAGCTGACCGTCTCTGGCTTCGATGAGCAGGTCGACCTCACGCCGGCCGTTCGCATCGCGATAGTGGAACAGGTCAGCGCCAACAATGCTGGCAGCACACTCGGCTCGTAACTGGGCGGCGACAAGGGTGTCCAGGACGCGTCCCAGGAGGTCGCCATCGCGGAGAACACGGCGCTGGTCGATGCGCAAGAGTGGACCGAGCAGGCCGGGGTCGGTGAGGTACCGCTTCGGAAGCCGCACAGCTCGGTCCATGCGGTTGCCGGCCCACGCAGGCACACGTTGCGTGATCATCAGCGTGTCGAGGAGGTCGTCGTAGCCGACCGCGCTGTGTCGGGTGATTCCGGCGGCGTCGTACAGCAGTTTGTGGTTGGGCACGCCAGCGGTGTTGGCGGCGACTGCTTGGAGATACCTCCGCATCAGGACCGGGTCTCGGGAGATGCCGAGCGCTGCGGCCTCTCTGGTGACCAGATGATCGACATAGCTGGTCAGCCACCGGTCGCGTGCCCGGTCGGTGGGTGCGCGGAGCGCTTCCGGCCAGCCGCTGGTGAGTGCCTCTGTCACGTACCGATGGACGTCCCATTCGGCCGAGGGATCGTGGAAGCTGTCCGGCCAGTCGGCAAGGATTCGGTCGATCAGCGATGAAGCTGACGGATCGCCGTGTCGCTCTCGACCCACGAGCGGGTGCATCGTCAGCCGGACGATTCGGCCGGTGGCCGGCCAGCCCGCAGTGGTCAGGTCGGTCTGCGAGGATCCGGTCAGAACGAACCGGCCAGGACGCGGATCGTCATCGACAGCTCGCTTGACCGCGCCGAGAACTTCCGGAACCAGTTGCCACTCGTCGACGAGGATCGGTTCTGCGAGAGTGCGGAGCGCGGCGTCGGGGTCTGCGCGAACGACTGCCGCCTGAGCAGGGATGTCCAACCGCAGGATGGAGCGGCACAGCCGTCGTGTCGTGGTGGTCTTTCCGCAGGCTCGCGGACCGACGACGAGTGTTGCCGGGTGAGTCGCCAGGATCTCGGCGAGCTCTGCGTCGGCGATGCGAGGAACGTAGGCGTTCAACGACGTCTCCAGCCAGTGACGACATAACACAGCAGGTAATACCTATATAGCACGCCAATGAATTACTATATGACACACCGCTGGCATCGACGCCGACCCGTCCCCGGGCGTGGCAGCTGACCCGGTGGCCCGGACGGCCGTGAGAGGGTGGGGCATGGTCAATCGACTCGCTCAGTCGACCTCGCCCTACCTCCTGCAACACACGGACAACCCCGTGGACTGGTGGCCGTGGGGGGACGAGGCGTTCGCGGAAGCCCAACGGCGAGACGTACCCCTCCTCATCTCGGTGGGGTATTCGAGCTGCCACTGGTGTCACGTGATGGCGCACGAGTCTTTCGAGGACGACGGCATCGCTGCGAAGGTCAATGCCGGCTTTGTGGCGATCAAAGTGGACCGGGAGGAGCGGCCCGACGTCGACGCTGTCTACCTGACTGCGACGCAGGCGATGACCGGCCAGGGTGGCTGGCCGATGACCGTCTTCGCCACCCCGGACGGCGAACCGTTCTTCTGCGGCACCTACTTCCCGAAGGATGCTTTCGCCCGCCTGCTCGACTCGGTGACCACCGCCTGGCGCGACCAGCGCGACGACGTGATCAAGCAGGGTTCGGCGGTGGTGGAGGCGATCGGCGGTGCCCAGCTGGTGGGCGGCCCGACCATCCCCATCTCCACCGACCTCCTCGACGCCGCGGCGGTCCAGCTCGCCAAGGAGCACGACGAGACGAACGGCGGTTTCGGCGGCGCCCCCAAGTTTCCGCCGCACTTGGACCTGCTTTTCCTGCTGCGGCATTACCAGCGCACCGGCGCCGCCGGGGACCTGGAGATCGTTCGGCACACCGCCGAGCGGATGGCCCGGGGCGGCATCTACGACCAGGTGGCGGGTGGCTTCGCCCGGTACGCCGTCGACGCCACCTGGACCGTGCCGCACTTCGAGAAGATGCTCTACGACAACGCGTTGCTGCTCCGCGTCCATACCCAGCTGTGGCGGTTGACCGGTGACCCGCTGGCCCGGCGGATCGCCGACGAGACCGCCGAGTTTCTGCTGCGTGATCTCGGCACCGCTGCCGGTGGGCTGTCCTCGGCGCTGGACGCGGACACCGACGGGGTCGAGGGCCTGACCTATGTATGGACCCCGGCCCAGCTGATCGAAGCGCTCGGCGCCGAAGATGGTGCCTGGGCGGCAGACCTGTTCGGCGTCACAGCACAGGGCACGTTCGAGCACGGCAGCAGTGTGCTGGTCCTCGCCCGCGACCTCGACGATCCGGATGCCGTGCTGCCGGAGATCGTGACGCGGTGGCGGGACGTGCGGAGTCGCCTCCTCGCCGCCCGCGGCGACCGCCCCCAACCCGCCCGCGACGACAAGGTCGTGACGTCGTGGAACGGTCTCGCGATCACGGCACTCGTCGAACACGCCATGCTCCTCGACGCGCAGCCTTCCCGGGCCGCGGCTGTCGCCCTCGCTGAGGTGCTGGCCGACCGGCACCTCGTGGCGGGGCGCCTGCGCCGCGTCTCACGTGACGGCGTCGTTGGCGAGCCCGCCGGCGTGCTGGAGGATTACGGCACGGTGGCGGAGGCGTTCTGCGCGGTGCACCAGCTGACCGGCGACGGGCGGTGGCTCACGCTTGCCGGTCAACTGCTGGACACCGCCCTCCACCATTTCGGTACGGGCGAAGGTGGCTTCTACGACACAGCAGACGACGCGGAACGGCTCGTTACCCGCCCGGCCGACCCGACCGACAACGCCACTCCGTCCGGTCTCGCGGCCATCTGTGCCGGCCTGGTGGCGTACACGGCCCTGACCGGCGAACTGCGGTATCGCGAGGCGGCCGATGCGGCGCTTGCCACGGTCGGGCCGCTGATCGGCAGCCATCCCCGCTTCGCGGGCTACTCGGCGACGGTGGCTGAGGCGGTGTGCGCGGGGCCGTACGAGATTGCCGTCGTCACGGAGGACCGGGACGACCCGCTGCTCGAGACGGCCCACCGGCTCGCCCCGCCGGGCACGGTGATCGTCGCTGGGCGTCCGGACCAACCCGGAGTGCCCCTGCTTGCGGGTCGGCACCTGATCGACGGCCGGGCGGCTGCGTACGTCTGCCGGGGCTTCATCTGTGACCGTCCCGTCACCACGCCCGCGGACCTGGCGGCGCGGCTGAAGAGCTGACCCGGGCGGTCGGCGTACGGGGAGGTCGTTAGGCTTGAGCAGCGATGGATACTCGAACCGGTCTCCCCGTTGTCGGCATGGTGGGCGGCGGGCAGTTGGCCCGGATGACCCACCAGGCCGCTGTTGCCCTCGGACAGTCCCTGCGGGTGCTTTCCGAAACGCCCGACGACAGTGCGGCGCTGGTCGCCGCCGATGTACGGATCGGCACGCACACCGATCTCGCAGCACTCCGGGAGTTCGCGAAGGGGTGCGACGCTCTCACCTTTGACCATGAGCACGTGCCGACCGGGCATATCGCCGCGCTGGCCGCCGAGGGTGTGAAGATCTATCCCGGCGCCGAGGCGATCGTCTTCGCGCAGGACAAGCGGCGGATGCGGGAGCGGCTGTCCGAGCTGGGCGCGCCCGTGCCGATGTGGCGGCCGGTGTCATCCGCCGCCGACATCGCCGACTTCGCCGCCGAGGTCGCCGCTGCCCGGACGGAAGCCGGCGGTGCCGTTCGGACGGAAGCCGGCGGTGCCGCCCAAGCAGGAACCGACAGCGGCGCTGGGTGGCCGGTGGTCGCCAAGGCGGTGCGCGGGGGGTACGACGGTCGGGGCGTGTGGATGCTCGCCGACCTCGCCGCCGCCGAGGAGCTGGTCGCCACCGGCACCGAGTTGATCGTCGAGGAGCGGGTGCCGCTGCGGCGGGAGCTGGCCGCACTGGTCGCGAGGTCGCCGTTCGGGCAGGTCGCCGCCTATCCGGTGGTCGAGACCGTGCAGCGGGACGGGATCTGTGTCGAGGTGCTCGCGCCTGCCCCGGGGCTGTCCGAGGAGCGGGCGCTGGCCGCGCAGCAGCTGGCGATCGATGTGGCCCACGCGCTCGGGGTGGTCGGGTTGCTGGCCGTCGAGTTGTTCGAGACCGAGGCCGGGATCGTGGTCAACGAGCTTGCGATGCGGCCGCACAATTCGGGGCATTGGACCATCGAGGGGGCGCGGACCTCGCAGTTCGAGCAGCATCTGCGGGCCGTGCTCGACTATCCGATGGGGGAGACCTCGCTGGCCGCCCCCGCGGTCGTGATGGCGAATGTGCTGGGTGGCGCGCCCGGGGGGATGACGCTGGATGAGCGGTTGCACCACCTGTTCGCCGCGGATCCGGGTGCGCGTGTGCATCTGTACGGCAAGCAGGTGCGTCCCGGCCGCAAGATCGGGCACGTCACGGTGCTCGGTGACGACATGACATCGGTACGCGCCCGGGCCGTCCGGGCCGCCCGGTGGTTGCAGGAGGGCGAATGATGGCACCCGTCGTCGGCGTGATCATGGGTAGTGACTCGGACTGGTCCACGATGGAGGCGGCGGCGCTGGCGTTGGCCGAGTTCGAGGTGCCGTTCGAGGTTGGCGTGGTGTCTGCGCACCGTACGGTGCAGAAGATGGTCGATTATGCGACGTCCGCGGCCGACCGGGGTTTGAAGGTCATCATCACCGGCGCGGGCGGTGCGGCCCACCTGCCCGGCATGGTCGCTGCCCTGACGCCGCTGCCGGTGATCGGCGTGCCGGTGCCGCTGAAGTACCTGGACGGCATGGATTCGTTGCTGTCGATCGTGCAGATGCCGGCCGGTGTTCCGGTCGCCACGGTGTCGATTGGCGGCGCCCGTAATGCCGGTTTGCTGGCGGTGCGCATGCTGGCCGCCGCCGATCCGGTCCTGCTGAAGAAGATGCAGGCCTTCCAGACGAACCTCGAACAGGTCGTCGCCGAGAAGGACGAGGCTCTGCGCGCCCGGCTCCTCGGTTAGGTCGTCTACCGCATCCGGACCAGGGCGCCGCGTAGGCGTTCCTGGGTCCGGCGCCGGTTCTCGTTGGTGGCGCCTAGGAAGAGCAGGATGACGCCAACCGGCACCAGCACCAGCCATGGACCCACCAGCGTCGTGGCGAAGTGAATCGTTGCCACCGCCGTGGCCGCCGCCCCGATCACCACGGGGGCCTGTTGTTGCAGCCGGGAGCCGATGATCAGCGTGGCGACCGCGCCGAGCAGAAGCAGCATTTCCCGCAGGTCGCCCGCGTCCGTGGCGATCACGAGGCCGGTGGTCGGCACGAACGCCGCCAGCAGCGCGGGGCCGTAGGCCGCCCAACTGCCCAGCTCCGGCCGCTGCCGGGCCTCCAGCACGCCCACGAGCAGGGCCAGCGCCGCGAACGGCAAGGTGTACGCCTCGGGTAGCGCCACGTCCGCCAGCGCCACGAACAGCCAGATGCCGATGATCTCGAAGCCGACCGCCAGCCAGAACAGGTTGCGGCGTTGTTCGGGCGTACGGCCGGGGCGGGTGGCGGTGAGGCCGAGGACCGCGCCCCACGCGGCGAGGAGCGCGGCGAGATGCGCCGGCGAGTCGAATGCCAGCGCCCCGGCGAGCAGCGCCGACGCGTAGCCGCTCCACTCGACAGTGGTGGCTTCGAGGCGGTATTCCGGCAGGCCGAGCCGCGGGAGCACCGCTTCGAGGATGAGCAGCGCTGCGCCGACCGCGAGGACGCCGAACGCCGCCCACTCGTGGGTGAGCCCGCCGACGAGCGCCACCGCCAGCACGAAGAACTGGCCCATGCCCGCCGCGAACAGCCAGCCCAGCACCCGGGCGTGCCGGCTCTTGCCGGCCACCGCGGCGATCAGGCCGACGCCGATGGCGCTGCCGAGCGTAAACAGTGTCAGCTGCTGGGTGGCGAGGCTGCCGGCCAGACCGGCGCCTCCGGCGAGCAGGCCGATCACGAAGACGACGGTCCGGTTCGTGTGCAGCAGCGTCGCCCGGGACGTCACCGGCGGCGGCGTCAGGGCCAGACCCAGCATGACGATCGTGAACACCACCAGGGCCGCCGCAGTCGACGCGGGCCAGCGGGCATCCAGCGCGATCGGCGCGATCAGCAGGGTGATCGCCAACCCCGGCAAGATGACGGGTACGGCCTCAGCCGGCTTCCCGCCGAACCCCAGCGCAGCCAGTGCGGCGGCCACGGTGAGCAGCACGGTGGCGAGCACACTCGTACCGTCCACACTGCCGGATGCCGGGTCGGTGAGCGCGGCGACCGGGCCGTTCCAGATCGAGTCGAGTTGGCGCATCGGGTCGATCAGCGCTGCGCGCAGCGCCGGGGCGATGGAGAACAGGGCGAGGATCGTGGGCAGGGACGCGACGATCACCGCGCCGGTGGCGGGGCCGACGAGCCACCGGCCGCGCAGGCCGCTGGGGCGCAGGCCGCGGCGGGGCTGGCGGAGGCGGTCCTCCCGCCAGGTGTGCGGTGGGGCCAATGTCAGCCCGGGAGCGGGCACGGTGCCCCGCAGGAGTTCCGCGACGACGCCGAGCAGCGCTGCGGCGGCCGCGTACAGGGCGGTGGGGTAGTCGCTGGGGACCGAGGCGAGGGCGGTGATGGTCGCCCCACCGACCAGGCCGATCGTGGCCCACGGCAGGTACTGCGGCACCCAGCGGCCGGCCACCGCCAGGAAGGCGAGCATGAGGCTGGACCCGGCCAGCGCCGCGGTGAGCACGACCTGGGCGGTACGGCCCTGACCTGCGGCGACGGCCGCCAGGACGCCCGGGGCGGCGAGTAGCGCCGCCATGGTGGCCGCGCCGCCGATCTGGGCGCGGTGCCGAGGCATGCCCGTGTCGTCCAGGGTGTACGCCACGACCTCGTCGAGTTCCGCACGTTCGGCCCAGGTGCGCCGGGCGGCGGGCGTGAGGTCGGCGCGGGCGAGCCAGGCCACCAGGACGCCGGTCGCCACGATGAGGCCGAGGGCCAGCGCCGTGGACCAGGGGCGGACCAGACCGGCGCCGGCGGCGTGCAGGGCAACCGCGGCGGCGACTCCGGCACGGCTGAGCGCGGCCCGGGGGTCGACGGCGGCTACGGATGCGATCCCGTACCCGAGGGCCACGGCACCGCCGATCAACAGCGGTGACCACCAGGGCAGGCCGAGGGCTGCGGGCGCGCCGATCGTGGCGAGGGCGACGGCGACGGCGCTGACGTCGTAGCGTGCGGGCCGGGGCAGGGCCGCCGTGGCGGCGACCGCGATGAGGATCAGAGCCACCGGGGCCTGCCAGGCGCCGGGTTCGGCGCTGGTGGGGTAGCCGCTGACGTCCGAGGCCCAGATCGGGCCGGGCGCGGCGATGATCCGCAGGCCGTCCGCGAGGGCCTGCCAGGCGGCGATCGCGCCGACGACCAGCCCGGCCAGGCCGACGCCACGGACCGGGCCGCGGCGCCAGTCCTCCGGCAGGGCATGCACGCCGAACGCGACGATCAGGACCACGATCGCGCCGACGGCCAGCGGCGCGTCCGGGAAGGCCAGGGCGGCTACCCGGGCCAGCGCACCGCAGACTGCCACGGTTGCGGCGGCCGCCGCGATGTCGGGACCGTCCAGCATCCGGTCGGCGCGGCGGCCGTTGTCCAGGGACTTGGCGAAAAACAACAGGGCCGCGGCGACCAGCAGCAGCGCCCCGACCCAGACGTCGGGAGCAGTGGCACCGGGGGAGAGCAGCGCAGCCAGGGCCAGGGCGATCGCGCCCAGCCCGGCGCCGGCGGTCATCGGCACACTGACCTCGCGGCGCGCCACCTGGAACACCGCCGCGTAGGTGAGCGTGCCGGCGACGGCGAGGAAGCCCAGCGCCAAAGCCGGGACCGTGACCGCTTCGGTGGCCGGGGGGCCGCCGCCCGGGTCGTCCACGGCAAGAACCGCGGTGACCACAGCGCCGGGAATAGCCAGGGCGGCCGCACCCGAGGCCCAGTCGCCGACCAGCCACGCGTACAGGCGTACCGGCATCTGTCGGGCCGCGACCGCGACCATGACGCCTGCCCCGGCCAGCGCGGTGAGGACCGCGGCGGTGAGCCACGACGCGCTGAGCGCGGCGGCAGCACCGAACGCGCCGACCACTCCGGCCGCGGCGACGTGGAACCCGGCGACCCGGCGGGTGGGCGCGAGCAACCCGGCGGCGCCGATCCCGATCCCGGCGACGACCAGCGGCCAGGGCGCCTCGGACCAGGGCAGACCGAGCGAGGAAGGGACGGCCAGGGCGGTCAGGGCGACACCGGTGACCGCGCCTTCGCGGCGGTACTCGGTGGGCAGGGCCAGTGCCGCAGCAACGGTCGCCAGCAGGGCGCTGAGCGCGAGCAGCCAGCCCGATTGGCCGGCTGCATCGGCGATCCGGCCCGCGTAGGCGGCGGTGTCCGCGTTCCAGACCGGACGGGCGGCCTGGACCGGCGCGAGCGCGGCGCGCAAAGCGTCGACGGCTACGAACAAGCCGATCACGGTGAGCGCGGCAGCCGAGGCGTACTGCGGGCCGCGACGGACCTCATCGGGCAGAAGGCGGACGGCCGCGCCGGTGACCGCGACGGCGGCTGCCGCAACGGCTAGCGTCCAGGCCGGCGATGCCACGTCGGCGATGCGAGCGCAGGCCGCGATGATCGCGATGGTCAGGACCGCGCCGGCGATGCTGCGAGCCCGGACATGGTCGACCAGCCGGGCCGCCGCCGACGCGGTGACGGCAGCCAAGATCAAAATCAATCCGGAGCGTACGGCGTCAACAACCGCGTCGGCCCCCGCAAGGCCGGCGCTCGCGTACAGCAGCGCACCAGCCGCGGCCAGGCACAACAGGCCGAACGTCAGCTGCCGGAGCCACCCCGCGGCGGGCGGGCTGCTCGGCGGCATCAGCGGGACGGACCCGGCCGGCGGTGCTCCCTCCGGACGCTTGCCGGGGAAGATCCGGGTCGGCAGCCAGCGCCGCCGCTTGCGGCCGGTCAGCCCGGCGATGATGAGGTCAGGCTCCTCCGGCCGGGACTCGGGCCGGTCCGGTGTGCCATAGCCCGCGTCCGCGCCGGCCGGATCGCCCCCGGCGTCCACAGCAGCTGGATCGTGGGAACCCGGATCGGCCGGGTCGTGCCGCGTCGCGAAATCGCGGGCGCCGATGTCGCGGGCGTCGGCCTCGGCCAGCGACTCGCGGTCCCCGGCCACCGGGCGGCCCACCGGCCAGCGCGGCACCAACCGCCCACTGCGGATCACTGTCGTGAGCAACAGCAGGTCCACTATCGCCACGATGGTCAGCGTCACCGCCCAGCCGGCCGGGCTCTCGATCATCGGGTACGCGAGCAGCGGCGGCACCGGCTGCACGGCCACCACCGTGGCGTACCGCGGCGCCGACAGTCGCGTGACACCGGCGTAGGCGAACGCGGCCGCCGTGGTGATCAGCAGCGTCACGCCGAGGAACACCGGGGACGGGACCCCGTCGCCGCCGAGCGCGGGACTGCCGTGCAGGGCGTACAGGGTCATCGGTAGCAGGACCAGGCCGACAGCTGCCAGCGTCTCGCCGGTCGAGGTGAGGCCACGCCGGGCGATGGCCGGAGCGGCGGTCAGCGCGACGCCGGTGGCGACGGCCAGGATGAGGGCTCGCCCGACAGCGTTGCTGGCCGCGCCCGCGAAGACCACCGCGGCGACGCCGAGCACCAAGGCGCTGAGGCCGAGCAAAATGTTCTGCACGGACTGCGACGACGTCTCGGGCTCGTGCGGCGGATGCTCCGGCGGCGGCGCGACCCGGCGGCGCGGCGGCGGATACGCGGGCTCTTCGGTCGGCGGCGGATCGTCGACCAGCACGGTGACGCCATCCGTGGCCTGACCGGGCGGCCCGGTGTACGGCGTGCCCGGCGCTGACCAGGCCGGCCGCCCCGCGCTGGCCCGAGCGGCCGTGCGGCCCGCGGCGGTCGTGCGGCCTGCCGCGGCTGGGTGGTCCGTTTCGGCTGGATGGCCGGCGGTGGTGGCGTGGCCTGCGCCGGCTAGGTGGTCGGTGGTGGCTGCGCTGCTCGTGGCGCTGGGGTGGCCGGCGGCTGTGCGGTTACTTGTCGCGGCTGTGCGACCACCTGCAGCGGCTACGCGACCTCCCGCGCCGGGCGGCGGGGCGCCCTGATGGCCGCCGGGTGAGGGGGTGGGCGGGTCGGTAGGGCGGCGGCGGACGCGGCGGGTCGACTTCGCGGCGGCGGCGCGTTTTCGCTGCTGGTTGGCGTGCGCCAGGATGTCGCGCTGGAACTGGGCGGCCTGGATCTTGCTGGCGATGGTGGTGCGTTCCTTGGCCGCGGCCAGGTCGCGGACCTTCAGCTCCGCGATCGACGCGTCGATCCGGGCCAGTTCATCGTCGTAGCCCTCCGGCTCGTCAGCCTGCGCCACGGCACCTCCTCGACCAGCCCCACCGAAAGCATGCCCTTCCGACACCTCATTAGAACAGTCTCAAGCGGGTCGAGATCAATGGAAACGGCCGCGAACCCGGCAGGTTCGCGGCCGTCAAGGCGAAACGGTCATTCTTCAGGGTGCGGAGCAGGCCGTCCCCTACAGTGCCGGGGTCGGCCGTCCCATGCCGCGGTACTGCCAGCCGGCCCGCGCCCACAGCACCGGGTCCAGGCAGTTCCGGCCGTCGATGACCCGCTTGGCGGCGACCAGATCGCCGAGGACGTTCGGGTCCGCGTTGCGGAACTCCGCCCATTCGGTCAGCACACAGACCAGGTCGGCGCCGGCCGCTGCGTCGTTCATCGCCGTCTCGTACGTCAGGCCGGGCTGCACCGCCCGCGCGTTCTCCATGCCCTGCGGGTCGTAGACGCGGACATCCGCGCCGGCCTTGGCGAGAGCCGCCGCGACCGCCAGCGCGGGCGCGTCGCGTACGTCATCGGAATTGGGTTTGAAGGCCGCGCCGAGAACGGCGATCCGGGTGCCCGACAGGTCGGGGCCGGCCGGGCCCGACCGGCGGCCGAGCATTTCGGCGGCCAGGGTGACCACCCGGGAGCGGCGCCGCTGGTTGATCAGGTCGACCTCGTGCAGGAAACGCAGCGCCTCGCCCGCGCCGAGCTCCTGCGCGCGGGCCTGGAACGCCCGGATGTCCTTGGGCAGGCAGCCGCCGCCGAAGCCGACGCCGGCCTGCAGGAAGCGGTTGCCGATGCGCGGGTCGTAGCCGATGGACTTGGCGAGCTGCGTGACGTCACCGCCGGCGACCTCGCACACCTCCGCCATGGCGTTGATGAAGCTGATCTTGGTGGCGAGGAAGGCGTTCGCCGCGACCTTGACCAGCTCGGCAGTGGCGAAGTCAGTCACCACCAGCGGCACCTCGCGGTCCTCGGTGGCAGCCAGGTCAAAGACGCCCTTGTGCGCGGCGTAGAGCATGCCGTTGGCCCACTCGGAGCGCACGCCGACGACGATGCGGTTCGGCCGCAGCACGTCCTCGACCGCGAAGCCCTCCTGCAGGAACTCCGGCGACCACGCCACCTCGATCCCCAGGTCGGGGTCGGTGTGTTTGGAAACGAGCTGTTCGACCCACTCGGCAGTGCCCACCGGGACCGTCGATTTTCCGACGATCAGCGCCTTGCGCTTCAGGTGCCGGGCCAGATTCGTGACCGAGGCTTCCACGTACGCGAGATCGGCCCCCATGCCATCCGCCCGCTGTGGCGTGCCCACACAGATGAAATGCACGTCCGCGAAGTCCGCCACGGTCTCGTAGGACGTGGTGAACCGCAGCCGGCCCGACGCCAGATTGGTGCGGAGCAGCTCGTCGAGGCCGGGCTCGTGGAACGGCACCTGGCCGGCCCCGAGTTTGGCGATTTTGGCCTCGTCAACGTCGAACCCGAGTACCTCGTAGCCCAGCTCGGCGAAGCAGATAGCGTAGGTGGCGCCGAGGTAGCCCGTGCCCAGGAACGCCAACCGGGGCCGGGCAGCGCCGGACGGCACCTCGACCTCGGGAAACGCGGGCAGGGTTTGGTTCTTCGGGTAGGGGATGGTCACGCTGTGAACTCCTCACACGGAGCGCCGGGAGGGGGCCGGACGCCGGTTCGTGGCAAACACCTTCTCACGGCGCAGCCCATTTCCGTCACCGCCGTCCGGGGCGAGGATAGTGCGCGTACCCTACGCGTCGGTAACATATGGCCGGGAGCCGCAGAAGAAGGAGCCACTGCACATGTCTGATTTCGACGTCTATCAGCTGCCGGATGACCACGAGACCATCCGCGCGGCCGTGCGCGAGGTCTGCGACGCTCGCGTGGCGCCGAACGCGGCCGAGGCCGACGAGAGCGCGGAGTTCCCCAAGGCGTCCTACGACGCCCTGCGCTCCTCCGACTTCCACGCCCCGCACATTCCGGTCGAATACGGCGGCGCCGGTGCGGACGCCCTGGCCACGGCCATCGTCATCGAAGAGGTAGCGCGGGCCTGCGCCAGCTCGTCGCTCATCCCCGCGGTCAACAAACTCGGCACGATGCCGCTGATCCTCGCCGGTTCGGAGGAGCTCAAGCACAAGTACCTCACCCCGGTCGCGGCCGGCGAGGCGATGTTCTCCTACTGCCTCTCCGAGCCCGAGGCCGGCAGCGACGCGGCCTCGATGGGCACCCGCGCGGTCCGCGAGGGCGACTACTGGGTCCTCAACGGCGTCAAGCGGTGGATCACCAACGCCGGCGTCTCGGAGTACTACACCGTCTTCGCGGTCACCGACCCCTCCGCCCGTTCGCGCGGCATCTCCGCCTTCGTGGTCGAGAAGTCTGACGAAGGGGTCAGCTTCGGGGCACCCGAAAAGAAGCTCGGCATCAAGGGCAGCCCGACCCGCGAGGTCTACTTCGACAACGTCCGCATCCCGGCCGACCGCATGATCGGCGCCGAAGGCACCGGCTTCGCCACCGCGATGAAGACCCTCGACCACACCCGCGTCACCATCGCCGCCCAGGCTGTCGGTATCGCCCAGGGCGCCCTCGACTTCGCCCTCGGCTACGCCAAGGAGCGCCGCCAGTTCGGCAAGCCGATCGCCGACTTCCAGGGCTTGCAGTTCATGCTCGCCGACATGGGCATGAAACTCGAAGCGGCCCGCCAGATCACGTACGTCGCCGCCGGCAAGAGCGAGCGCGGCGACGCCGACCTGACCTACTTCGGCGCAGCGGCCAAATGCTTCGCCTCGGACGCGGCCATGGAGATCACGACCGACGCGGTGCAGGTGCTCGGCGGCTACGGCTACACCCGCGACTACCCGGTCGAGCGCATGATGCGCGACGCCAAGATCACCCAGATCTACGAAGGCACCAACCAGGTCCAGCGCATCGTCATGGCGCGTCAGCTCCTGAAGGACTGACGAGGCGGGTTACCGAGAATGGATGGGGTTGACTCTTGACGAGTCAGCCCCGTTTCATGATCCGCCGCTGCTTCGTTGCCAGGCATGAAGGAGCTCGGCGGGGCCATAGGCAGCGCTCAGGCCGGCGGCCGACGTGCCACTGCGACTTACGGCGACCAGCGGGACCGGATCGTCGGTGATGGCCGTGCGGTGCCGCTGGAGTGCCACCAGATCTCGGTCGTCGAAGGCCGAGTTCTCCAGCCATTTGATCGAGCCGAGGAAGAGCAGGCGCTTCGCCACGGGTTCGCGGTCGGCGCCGACGATGTCGATCTCGACGCTGTTGGATCGTGTCCAGTAAGAGCCGATCGCCGGCGCCGCGGGCAGGCCGCCGTCTGGCAGGAGGCGGGCCAGGGACTCTCTGATCAGTGGCTCCACTGCCCGCCCGCGCCAACTGGTCCATCCTGTCCTGACACGGTCCAGGGTGAGGTCGCCCCGCAGGCGCTCGATTTCGGCCAGATGGGGCGCTAGGAAGGTCAGCCAGAACCGGAGGTGCGGGTCGGTGACTCGGTAGCGTCGTTCTTTCGAGGCCGTGGTGGAGACGGGCAGCTCTGCCGCGACGATGCGCTTGTCGACAAGGACCTGGGCGGCTCGCGTCAACGTCGAATGCGAGATGCCGCCGGCGGCTCGAGCGATGTTCGTGAACGTTCGCCCGCCGCTCCCGATCGCGGACAAGACCGTTCGGCCCATCGCAGAGTCCGGGAACTCTGCGGCCAGAGAACGCTCGGCCGAAACGATGAGTGGCGAGACCGGGTTGGATAGTTCGGCGGAGAGGAACTGCCAGAGATCGGTGCCCGGTCGCCAGCCGGCACAGATCAGGGGGAGACCGCCCGTCACCAAGGCCGCGTCGAAGGCCTCGGCGGGGGCCAGTTGGAGCATCTCCCCGACCTCCGCCGGGTTCAGCGGGCCGAGGACCATTTCCTTGCCACGCTGATGGAACGGTCTGCCGTAGGAGCCGAGGGCCTCCATCATTGACAGATCGGAGCCGATCAGCACAAGGAGCATCGGCTTGCGGCTCAGCTCTCGATCCCAGGAGCGTTGGAGGATTCCCTCGAAGGCGTCTGCCCGATCGACGAGGTAAGGCACCTCGTCGATCACCACCACACTCGGCTGGTCGTCCGGCAGAACGCTGGCAAGCTGCCTTAGTGCGGCACTCCAATTTCCGGGGGCGGCGTCATCGAAAACCGTGCGTTCCGGAAGCGACGATGAGCGGATCGCCTCGGTGAACGCCTCCAACTCGATATCAGTCGGTGCCCCGGACGCGGTGAAGAAAACCGCGGGCACGCCTGCGCGGTCAACGAATGCCTCCACCAGGCTGGACTTGCCGATTCGGCGCCGTCCGCGGATGAGGAGGCATTGACCTGGAGCTGGGTCATGGTTGATAGGCCCAACACTCGCCAACAGGGCGTCGAGTGTGGCGAGCTGCTGCGTTCTGCCGACGAACGCGACCAAGGATTCCTCCTGGCTGCCGACTGATGGTTTCGCTGAAGATACTACTCCCAGGAGTAGTATCTTCAGCGAAACCAATTCGGCGGTGGGGCTGGGATGGTGATCGGGCCGCTACCGGGCTGGCGAAGGCGCGACGCGGCGCAGGTAGGCGATCTTCCCGCCCTGCTCGAAGTTCACGACCTGCCAGCCTTGGGCCTCCAGCAGCTCGGCCGCGGTGAGCACCAGATCCACCATGGCGGCCGTGCCGGAATGGCCGAAGGTCACCCGCAGACCGCTTGACGGGGCGGCGTTGATCCAGATGAACCGGAAGGGATAGCCGGCCAGGTTGATTCGGCCGTGCACGATGTCCTCCGCGGAAAACCACCGTGAGGGTCGCGCCGCCGTCATGGGGGCACCATATCGACAGGCGGGCGGGTGCCCTCCGGTGGAGGGCACCCGCGGTGCTGCTACTGCGTGACGCCGGCGTACGCGTCGACGATGCCGTGGCCGTAGAAGCCGTTGAAGTTCGCATCGCCCGAGCAGTACGCGTTGTACTCGGTCGACCGGCCCTCCCGCGTGTACGTCTTCAGCCGCGGGCTGGGGCAGGACTTCGGGGCCGCGCTGTCGTACAGGCGCTGTTCCAGGGTGTCCGGGTTGATGGTCAGGCCGCCGCGGGCGGTGTCCGGGGTGCCGTACTTGCTGGCGATCAGGGCGGCGACGCCGCTGGCGTGCGGCGCGGCCATCGAGGTGCCCTGCAGGTAGGTGTAGTAGCCGCAGGCTCCGGCGGTGGTGCACCGCTTGAAGACCGAGCTGGCGTACGACGACCGCACGTTGCCGGCAGCGTCCACCTTGCCCTCTTCGCGGAGGACCTTCAGCGGGTACGCCGACAGGATCTGGTTGGTCACCGAGTTGAAGGAGCTGGTGCCGTAGTAGTCGGCGCGGAAGCCGCCGGGCGCGGCAACCGAGATCTGCTCGACGCCGTAGTTGGAGTAGTCCGCCTTGGCACCGGACGGGCCGGTCGACGAGACGCCGATGACGTGCGGGCCTTCGACGGGCAGGTCCCAGCAGCTGGCGTTGTCGATCCGCCGCGGCCGCGGGGTGCCGCCGAAGTTCGGGCTGGAGGTGTCCGTACGCGGAGCACCGAGGTCTTCGTGGTTGTTGCCGAGCGCGCCGATCAGGGTGACGCCCTTGTTGTGGGCGTATTCGAGGGCGCGGCGCATGCCGGCGATGGTGGCCTGCTGGCCGGCCTGCTCGGCGGGGCTGTCGGCCGAGTTGGCGGTGCAGTTGTAGAGCCACGGGTCGACGTAGAAGGACATGTTGACGATGTCGAGTCCGGCGTCGCCCGAGTAGGTGAGGGCGTTGACGACCGACTCGAGGAAGAACGAGCCGGAGTCCTGGCCGCCTTTCAGTTCCACCAGGGTGATGTTGGGCGCGACGCCGGAGATGCCCGCGCCGTTGGCCGCGGCGCCGATGGTGCCGGCGACGTGGGTGCCGTGGCCGCCGTCGTCGGTGCCGACCGGGTCGAGGCAGCTGGCGACCTCGCACGGGCCGTCTTCCGGGATGTCCGGCGCGAAGTTGCGGGACAGGCTGGCGCTGAAGTTGGGCGCGAGGTCCGGGTTGCTGGCGTCCAGGCCGGTGTCGAGGACGCCGACGGTGATGCCGCGCTCGCCGGCCTCCACGCTGCGCGCCCGGTCGGCTCGCACCGACTTGAGGCCCCAGAGCTTGGTGTCCAGCGGGTCGAGTCCGGCGTTGCTGCCGGCCCGGGCGGCGGTGACGACGTTCGTCGCGGCGGGCAGCGCCTCGGCGGTGGCGACCGACTGCACGCCGGCTTCCAGCGGCACGCGCTTCGGGGAGCGGCCGATGGGGGCGCGCAGGTTCGCGCCGATCAGGGCGCCGCTCTCGGCCACCGCTGCGGTGAAGTCGGCGCGGGTCGACGTCACCCGGAACAGCCCGACCGCGTCGTTACGGGCCACCACTGTGCCGCCGGCGGCGGAAATGGCTGCGGTTGCGGCCGAAGTGGATACGCCGGACTCGGCGACGACGGTGTATTCGGTCGGGGTGGTGGCGGCGGCCTGCGCCGAACCCGACACGGCGGTGCTCAGCAGAGTCAGCGCTGCCACTGCGGCCGCGCCGACGATGCGTGATGTGCTCATTGATGGACATCCCTCGGGTGAGTTGCGTAGCAGCAGCCCACCGGAGGAATGTCACTTTCAGATATCTAAATCAATAAGCGTGCGCCGGACGGGTCCCGATCCCTGGTCAAACCATGATTTATGTACGCGGAAAAGTGCCCTCCCGGCAGCCCTAAAGTGCAACGGCGTCCCACCATCAGAGACGGGTACTGGGTCAACCGGCCAGCCGGTAGGGGCATGTCGACGGTTGGTCGCGATGCTGGTGGTGGCCGCCCTCGGCGAGGTTTCGGACCGCTTCCACCAGCTCGTTGTTCACGAACGGTTTGAGCAGCACCCCGCACACCTGCCCGTCGGCGAAGCGCGGATCGCCGTGCTGGATGCCGCCGCTGAGAATGGCGACCGGAATGTCGCACAGCACGGGGTCGGCGCGAATGGCCTGGCACAGTTGCAGGCCGTCGAGGTTCGGCATGTTGAGGTCGGTGAGCACCACGTCGGGCGGCTGCCGGCGGGCCAGCTCCAGGGCGACCTGTCCGTCCTCCGCCACCTGCACGGCGAAACCGGCCCGGGTGAACACCCGCTGGAGAACCATGCGTAAATCGTCGGTATCCTCGGCGATCAAGAGCGTGGTCATGACGGACTCTTTCTCGAGGCGCGGCCCGTGCGACTGCCGTCTCCAGCGTTGCGCCCACACCCGGACCCCGGCGGGCGAATCGGCGCTGATCCGCCGTTCGGCGGCCGACCACGTACTTTCAGCCGATCCCTTTAGTTGTTGCCTGGAGCGCCGATTGACGGCATATGGGAGATCGGACCGTGGCACGGCTGAGTGCTGTCGTCCTCGCCGGTCTGGGGCTGCAACTGCTGCTGCCGCACCTGGGCGAGCGAACGGGGCTCGTCGTGGCCTGCGCGCCGATCGCCGTGGCCGGCGCGGTCGCCGCCCGCGGCTTCCTGCGCCAGCGTCGGGAGCACACGCACCGGCAACGGGTCGGTCTGTCGCTCGGTGTCGGCTCCGGTGGCCTGCTCGCGGCTGCCTACGTGCTTTACACCATCGATGCGCTTGTCGGCACCGGCACCGTCGCGGCTGACACCCTCGCTTCGCTGTCGGCCCTGCTGGGCGTACCTGCCATCGTGTTGATCGGTCCCGGGTTCCCGCACCGGCTCACCCGGGCCAGCCATGCCCTCGATGTCACGATGATCGCCGGCGCCATCTTCGCCATGGTGTGGCAACTCGTCCTCGCCGACGCGGCCGCCGCCTTGACCCCGGGGCGGCAAGTGCTGATGGTCTTCACCCTTATCCCCGCGATGATCGCCGCGGCGCTCGCGCTGATGATGCTCACCCGGACGGTGATGGGCACCCACCACTGCCTGCACCTGCTGGCCGGCTCGCTCGGCGTCTTTTCCCTGTCCGCCATCGGTGGCGCCCACGCCAACGCCTTCCACCTGCCCTGGTACGCCGACGGCGCCGGCGCGGCCTACCTGATCGCCGCTCTCCTGCTCACTCTCGCCAGCCGTGCCACTCTTGCCCCGGCCGCCACCGCCGAGTGGCGCGCGATCACGGGCCTGTGGAGCGCGGTGCCCTTCGTGCCCGTTGTCCTGGCCCTCGTGCTGTTCACGGTCCAGTACGCCCGCACCGGCACCCTCGATCCCGTGCTCATGTGGGTTCTTCTGGGCGCCTCCGGCCTCGCGATGCTTCGCCAGTTCTTCACCCTCATGATCGTCAAGCGGCTCGTTGCCAGCCTGGAGGACCAGCGCCGCCGGCTCGACCACCGGCCCACCACGACGTCCTCACCGGCCTGCCTAACCGGGCCGCCTTCTACACCCACGCCGGCAAAGCCCTCGCGACCGCCGACCGGGACCGCTACACGGCGATCCTGCTGCTGGACCTCGACGGCTTCAAACCGGTGAACGACACCCTCGGCCACGCCGCCGGCGACACCCTCCTGGTCGGCGTCGGTGCCCGGCTCACCCAGGCCGTCCGGTCTGGCGACATCATCGCCCGGCTTGGCGGTGACGAGTTCGCGGCCGTCCTCACCGGCCTCGACGGCCCCGACCGCGCCCACGAGATCAGCGAACGCCTCCTGGACCGGCTCGGCGCGCCTCTTCCCGTCGCCGGCACCGTCCTGCAGGTCCGCGGCAGCGTCGGCCTCAGCGTCGTCTTCGGCCCCGGGCACGACCTGGAGACCTTGCTCCACCAGGCTGACACCGCCCTCTACGCCGCAAAGGCCGCCGGCAAAGGCGTCGTTCGGCGCCACGCTGTCGGCATGGAGGCAGCGGTCCCGCCAGCCATAACCGCGGTGGCGACCACGGGGAACTAACCTGGCGGGCATGAGTGAGCAGCCCGTGGGCCGGCCGACTTCGCACTCGCGGGTCACCTTGAGCCGGATCATGACCGCGGTCGACGTCAACCTGTACGGAACCGTGCACGGCGGAGTCCTGATGAAGTTTGTCGATGACGTAGCCGGCGCGGCGGCGGCCCGGCACACGGGTGGGACCGCAGTCACGGCGGCGATCGACGAGATCGTGTTCGCGGAGCCGGTGCGTGTAGGCGATCTCGTGCACGCGTACGCGCAGGTGAACTGGACGGGCAGCACCTCGATGGAGGTCGGGGTGCGGCTGACCGCCGAGCGCTGGGACACCGCCGGCGGGGAGCCGATCACTGTCGCCACCGCCTACCTGGTTTTCGTAGGCGTCGACGTCGCAGGCCAGCCGCGCCCCGCCCCGCCGGTCCTGCCGGAGACAGCGGAGGACGAGCGCCGCTTCCGTGAGGCGCTCATCCGCCGCGAACACCGCCTCGCCCGCCGAAAAGCAATCCAGGACGCCCGCTCAACCACCACGCCTTGACCGCAACCAAAGTCGCACTGCGCCGCCGCCGGAAAGCGATCCAGGACGCCCGCTCAACCACCACGCCTTGACCGCAACCAAAGTCGCACTGCGCCCGCCGATGTCGAGGCCGCCGAAACGGACAAGGCGCCTTTTGCCGTAGTTCGTTTCGGTGGCCTCGACATCGGCTCCTCCGGGGCGCAGTGCCCGCCGAGCGGAGCGAGGCCATAGATACAGTGCCCGCCGAGCGGAGCGAGGCCATAGATACAGTGCCCGCCGAGCGGAGCGAGGCCATAGATACAGCGCCCGCCGAGCGGAGCGAGGCCATAGATACAGTGGCAATATGACGGGTGCTGTGCTCTGGGAGCCGCCGGCGGATGTGCTCGAGACGTCGCGGATGGGTCAGTTCATGACCTGGCTGCGCGTCGAGCGCGGGGTCGAGGTCAGCGACTACGCCGGGCTGTGGGAGTGGTCGGTCACCGATCTGTCCGGGTTCTGGCGGGCGGTCTGGGACTACTTCGAGGTCATTGCGCACAGCGAGCCCACTGCGACATTGGGCAGCACGGCCATGCCCGGGGCGCAGTGGTTCCCCGGTGCCACGCTCAACTATGCCGAGCACGTGCTGCGGATGCCGGGGCTGGCTGACGACGACCCGGTCGTCCTCGCGTACTCGCAAAGCCGTGAGCCCGTCACCCTCACCGCCCGGGAGTTGCGCGATCAGGTCCGGCGGGTCGCTGCCGGGCTGCGCCGGCTCGGTGTCGCCGAGGGCGACCGGGTGGCGGCCTACGCCCCGAACATTCCCGAGACGTTCGTGTTGCTGCTGGCGACGGCCAGCCTGGGTGCGATCTTTTCCTCCTGCGCACCGGAGTTCGGCTCGCGCAGCGTGATCGACCGGTGGACGCAGATCGAGCCACGGGTGCTGGTGGCCGTGGACGGCTACCGCTACGGCGACAAGGCGATCGACCGGCGGGACGAGGTTGCCGCGATCCGGGCGGCGCTGCCCAGCGTCGAGCACCTGATCACGATTCCCTATCTGGGAACCGTGGGGGACTGGGCCAGCCTGGACGGCGACGATCCGCTGACGTTTGCCGCCGTGCCGTTCGACCATCCGCTCTACGTGCTGTATTCCTCCGGGACGACCGGGCTGCCGAAGCCGATCGTGCACGGGCACGGCGGCATCCTGCTCGAGCACCTGAAGATGCTGGCCCTGCACCACGATCTCGGCCCGGGTGACCGCTTCCTGTGGTTCACCACGACCGGCTGGATGATGTGGAACTTCCTGGTCTCCGCCCCGGCTGTCGGTTCGGCGATCGTGCTGTTCGACGGCAACCCCGGCCACCCCGACCTGGGCGCGCTCTGGCAGCTTGCCGCCGACGCCGAGGTCACCTATTTCGGTACGTCCGCACCGTTCATCCTCGCCTGCCGCAAAGCCGGTGTGCAGCCTCCGCCCACCGTGATCCGAGGCGTGGGCTCGACCGGTGCGCCGCTGCCACCCGAGGGCTTCCGCTGGATCTACGAGGTGCTCGGCGACCGGCCGCAGCTGCAGTCGCTGTCCGGCGGCACCGACGTGTGCACCGGGTTTGTCGGCGGCACGCCGCTGCTGCCGGTGACGGAGGGCGTCATCTCCTGCCGGGCGCTGGGCTCGCGCGTGGAGGCGTACGACCCGGAGGGCAAGCCGGTCCTCGGTGTACTGGGTGAGCTGGTGATCACCGCGCCGATGCCGAGCATGCCGGTGGGCTTCTGGAACGACCCGGACGGGCAGCGCTACTTCGAGGCGTACTTCGACGTGTTCCCCGGCGTGTGGCGGCACGGGGACTGGATCACCATCGGCGCCGACGGCAGCTGTGTGATCACCGGCCGCTCCGACGCCACGCTGAACCGGGGCGGGGTGCGGCTGGGCACCGCCGAGTTCTACTCGGTCGTGGAGGGCATCGGCGAGATCGCCGACTCGGTCGTCGTGCACCTCGACGAGCAGGACGAGCTGCTGCTCTTCGTGGTCCTCGCCGACGGTCTCGAACTCGACGACGACCTACGCAAGCGGATCCAGCGCGAGCTGCGTGCCGCGCTGTCGCCGCGGCACGTCCCCGACGAGATCCATCAGGTACGGGCGGTGCCGCGCACCCTGTCCGCGAAAAAGCTCGAAGTTCCGGTGAAACGTATCCTCACCGGCACTCCCGCGGACCGGGCGGCGGCCAAGGGCGCGCTCGCCAACCCGGAGTCGCTGACCGCTTTCGAGGAGTACGCGAAGGGCCGTAACGCCTGATCAGAGGGTGTGCGTGACTTGCTCCGCCGCGACCCGCTTCGCGATCACCGCCGGGTCCAGGCCCGCGCACAGCACAATGCTCGCGCCCACAACGAGGGGTGCGAGCAGCCAGTCCACCGGGTCCGGGTGGGCCTGCGCGTCGATCATGACTCGGGCGCCCGGCTCGATGCCCAGGTCGCGGGCGCGGGCCGTGGCGCGTGCCGAGATCTCCCGGTGGGTTGCGGCGTTCAGTGCCGGGTCGTCCGGCGTCACCGGCTGGATGGCGACGAAACGGTCGCCCTGGCCGCGTACCTCGACCGTGTAGTCCACGAAGCCCGTCGGGACGGGCCGCAGCGGCATGGCTAGCGGCAGGAGGCCGGTCGCGTAGCGTTCGCCAGCCGCCCACGAGTTCGACTCCTCGGCGGTCGCGGGCCACGCGAAGAGCGCGTCCACGGTCAGCGCCTGCGGGCCGGTGTGGACCTCAGGACCCGCCGCCCAGGTGCCGAGCAGGATCGCCGCGGTCTGCCAGTGTGGCGGCAACAGCACCGCCGCCGTGTCGCCCGGTCCCAATCCGGCGCCGTCGACCAGCAGGTTTGCCGTTTTCGCCACCCAGTTGTCCATCGTGGCGCCGGACAGTTCGGTGCGGTCGCCGGTCGTGTCGTCGTACCAGGTGAGCAACGGCACGGTCGGGTCCTTGCGGATGGCGGCCGCGAAGGCTGCCGGAATCGTCTCGTTCATCGCTTCCGACGATAGTCGTATTACTGACAGTGACGCAGTGGTGTCGGCCCGGGGTGGCCGGGGAAAGAGGTCATAACTAAGAGATGTCGGGGAGCGTCGCGGTCCACACATCAAGCATCGAGCGGCGTACCCTTGCCAGTGGCCTGAGCCACAGATGTTGAGGAGTTGCCACGTGACCGCCGGTCGTCCGCCCCGAGTCCTCGTCGACGCCACGAGCGTCCCCGCCGACCGAGGCGGGGTGGGCAGATACGTCGACGGGCTGTTGGGCGCCCTCGGTGCGATCGGCACCGACCGCGTCGATCTCGCCGTCGTGGCCCAGCGCTCCGATGCGGAGCGTTACTCCCGGATGCTCCCCGACGCCGAGGTCATCGCCGGGCCGTCCGCCGTCGCGCACCGGCCCGCCCGCCTCGCCTGGGAGCAGACCGGACTGCCGCTGCTCGGCCAGCAGGTCGGCGCCAAGGTGCTGCACTCGCCGTTCTACACCTGCCCGCTGCGGGCCGGCTGCCCGGTGACGGTGACCGTGCACGACGCGACGTTCTTCACCGAGCCCGAGCACTACGACAACACCAAACGGACCTTCTTCCGCAGCGCCATCAAGACCTCGCTCCGTCGCGCCGCCCGGGTCATCGTGCCCAGCAAGGCGACCCGCGACGAGCTGATCCGGCTGCTCGACGCCGACCCGACCCGGATCGACGTCGCCTACCACGGCGTCGACCAGTCCGCGTTCCACGCGCCGACCGACGAGGAGAAGGCACGGGTGCGGGCCCGGCTCGGCCTGGGCGACTCCGGCTACGTCGCGTTCCTCGGCGCCAAAGAGCCGCGCAAGAACGTGCCCAACCTGATCCGCGGCTGGGCCCGTGCGGTCGCCGACTGGCCGCAGCCGCCCGTGCTGGTCATCGCCGGCGGCCAGGGCCACGACGACGACATTGACCGTGCGGTCGCCGAAGTGCCGTCACACCTGCGGCTGCTGCGCCCCGGCTACCTGCGTTACGCCGACCTGCCCGGCTTCCTCGGCGGCGCACTGGTCGCCTGTTACCCGTCCTTCGGCGAGGGCTTCGGCCTGCCCATCCTCGAAGCGATGGCCTGCGCCACACCGGTGCTGACCACGCCGCGACTGTCCCTGCCTGAGGTCGGTGGCGACGCCGTCGCGTACACGACGGAAGACCCGGACCGGATCGCGACCGACCTCGCTGACCTGCTGCACGACGAGCCGCGCCGGCTCACCCTCGCCAAGGCCGGCTTCGACCGGGCCAAGGAGTTCAGCTGGGCGTCCAGCGCCGAGGTGCACGTCGCGACGTGGAACCGCGTGGCGGCGTGACGTCGTCCTTTACAATCCGTGCGCATGAGTGGAAATTCAGGCGGGTTGTACGCCGTCATTCCCGCAGGTGGCAGTGGTACCCGTCTCTGGCCGCTGTCGCGCGCCGGTCACCCTAAGTTCCTGCACCCGCTGACGGGCACCGAGGCGTCGCTGCTACAGGCGACCGTCGACCGGCTGCTGCCCCTGGCCGACACCAGCCAGGTGTACGTCGTCACCGGTGTGGCCCACGCCGCAGCCGTATCGCGCCAGCTCACCGAGGTGCCAGAGGAAAACATCCTCATCGAGCCCTCGCCGCGCGACTCGTGCGCGGCCATCGCCCTGGCCGCGGCCGTGATCGCCCGCCGGGAGCCCGAGGCGGTGATGGGTGCCTTCGCGGCCGACCACCTCATCGCCAATGGGGAGCAGTTTGTCGAGGTCATCCGGCACGCGATGGACGGCGCCCAGCAGGGCCTGCTGATGACGCTTGGCATCACGCCGACCCGCCCGGAGACCGGCTACGGATATGTGCACTGCGGCGACCCGGTCGACGGCGGCCCGGTGCTCAAGGTGCAGGAGTTCAAGGAGAAGCCCACCTTCGAGGTGGCCGAGGGCTACGTCAAGTCCGGCGCCTACCTGTGGAACGCGGGCATGTTCGTGTGGCGGGTCGACGTGTTCCTCGCCGAACTGGCCCGCCAGCAGCCGCAGCTGCACGCCGGCATCGCCCGGATCGCGCAGGCCTGGGACACGCCGTCCCGCGAGGAAGTGCTCGGCGAAGTGTGGCCGACGCTGCCGCGCATCTCGGTCGACTACGCGGTGATGGAAGGTGCCGCCGCGGTCGGCCGGGTCGGCACGGTCCCCGGCGACTTCGGCTGGAACGACGTCGGCGACTTCCACACCCTGGGCGAGGTGCTCGCCTCCGACCAGGCCGGCAACGTGATCGTCGGCCAGCCCGCCGAAGGCAAGCCCGGCGTGATCCTGCGCGAGGCCGAGAACCTGGTCGTCGTGCCCAACTCGGGCCGCCTGGTCGCCGCCCTCGGCGTCCGCGACCTCATCGTCGTCGACACCCCGGACGCGGTCCTGGTCTGCCCGCGCGACCGGGCCCAGGAGGTCAAGTCGATCGTCGACGAGCTGAAGCTCAAGGGCGAGAACAGCTACATCTGAGGAATCCCCAGGCGGGCGTAGGCCGGTGCCAGCTGCTGCACCACTCCGCCCGCCAGCGGGGACGGCAGCGCGTCCGCGGTGAACCAACCCAGCTCCGCGGACTCGTCACTGACCTGCTCCACGGCACCCTTCGGGCAGACCGCAAGGAACCGTACGTCGTAGTGGAACGACGCCTCGGCCGGCCGACCGGCGGCCGGGGCGCAGCGTACGGCGTGCACGTCCACGTCAATCGGCTCCGGATCCAGCCGCAGCCCCACGATGCCCGACTCTTCGGTCGCCTCGCGCAGCGCCGCCGCGGCGAGCGTGGTGTCACCCGGCTCGCAGTGCCCGCCCACCTGCATCCACAGCTCCAGCCGGCCATGCAGGCAGAGCAGAACCCGACCGTCCTCGTCGACGATCAGCGCGCTGGCGGTCACATGCCCGGCGCGGTGCTCCCGGGTCAAAGCCACCGGGCCAGCGTCGAGCAGCTCGATCGTGCGCTGGCGAGCCGTGCCGGCGTCTCCCGAGGTGGCCTGCCAGCCGGTGAGAACGCGAAGCGCGTCGTCGTGGAGGCTCATCCCGCCACCGCCGTTTCTGTCGTAGCCGCGGCTGCCGCCGCTGATCTCGTGGTCATCGTTTCTCTGGTGCTGCCGTCACGGGCGTCTTTCTGTCGCGGTTGCGGTGACTGCGGCCCGGGTTGCGGCGGCCTCGGTCGCGGTGACGGCGATGGTTGCGCCGGTTTGGTCGTAGGTCACCGTAGAGGAGAGGCCCTCCGCAGCCAGCGCCGAGCGGAGCCGGTGCACATCGGCGCCGAACTGCATCAACGCTTCCGGCGTACTGTCCGTGACGGTGCAGCGCAGGGTGTGTGGTGCCGGTGCCGCCACCACGTCGTCAAGGCCTGCGGTCGCCAGCGCCCGGTGCACCGCGTCGGCGTCCGCGGGGTGCTCTGCGGTGGCCTGCGGCAGGGTGGCAGCCGTGCGCAGACCTTCGGCGTGTGCTTCGGCCGTACCCAAGGAGAACATGTCGCTGGCCGAATCCCGCAGCAAGACGTCCGCCCCGGGGGTTTCCGCAGCTCCCACGCCCGGGTAGCCGCGGACCACGGCGACCGGCACCTGGTCGCACTTCCCCTTCACCAACTCGCCGGCGGCCGCCAACTCGTCGACGACGGCCATCTGGGTGAGCTGCAGCTCGTTGCCGTACGGGTCGATTTCGCCGCGGTGGTCCCGGAACGGTCCCACCCCGGCCGCGCCCAACGCCACATCGGTGAGCCCGTTGCGCCAGGCCCGGCCCATCGTGTCCGAGACGATGATGCCCACCTGCAGGCCGCGGGCGGCCAGCGCGGCGCGGAGCCGCCGGGCCGAGTCGTCGGGGGATTTCGGCAGCAACACCAGGTGCGTCTTGTCGACGTTGGAGGCGTCGATCCCGGCTGCCGCCATGATGAAACCGTGATGGGTCTGCACGATCGACGTCGACCCGCGCCGGGCCACCACCCGCCGGGTTTCCGCTGCCAAGGCCGCAGCCCGAGCCGCGTCGCGTTCTGGCCCGTCGGCGGGCACCTCGACCAGGCGGCCCTCCGCCTTGGAGACGATCTTGCTGGTCACCACCAGCACGTCGCCGTCGCGCAGCCAGGGCGCATGTCGGGTGATCAGCTCGGCCAGGTCGGCGCCGGCCGGCACGTCACCGATGCCGCGTACCGGAAGAATCTCCAGCCCGTCCACTATTTCCCCGCCAGCTCCAACGCGGCGGCGACCATCGCGGCCGTCGCATCCTCGTCAGTCATCCACAGCGGCACCGCCTGGGTGCGCACCCCGGGCACCTCGACGCCGGAGTCCGCGGTATCCACCAGCCACCCGTCCAGCAGCCCGTCCTGAGCCCGGGCGCCGTACAGGCCGCCCACCCCGGCCGCGCTGACCTCGACGCCGAGCGTGGTCAGGCACAGGTCAGCCATGCCCCGCACTGGCGCACCCCCGATGATCGGCGACACCCCGACGACCGGCGCCGGGCCGTTCACCACCGCCTCCCGCAGCGACGGTACGGCCAGAATCGGCGCAATCGACACCACCGGATTCGACGGGGCCACCAGCACCACATCCGCACTGGACAGCGCCTCAGCCACCCCGGCCGCGGGCTTCGCCGCCTCCGCCCCGACGAACACGAACCGGTGCGTCGGCACCTTGCCGCGATACCGCACCCACCACTCCTGGAAATGGATCGCCTTGCGCTCACCCTCGACGTCGACGACCACGTGGGTCTCCAACCGGTCGTCGGTCGCCGGCAACAGCGTCATCCCCGGCTGCCACCGCTCACACAGAGCCGCTGTCACCTGCGACAACGGGTACCCGGCGTGGAGCATTGTGGTCCGGACCAAGTGCGTGGCGGTGTCCTTGTCGCCGAGACCGAACCAGCTCGGCTCGACGCCGTATTTGGTCAACTCCTCCTTGACCACCCAGGTCTCGCCGACCCGGCCCCAGCCGCGCTCCGGATCCGCCGCGCCGCCCAGCGTGTACATCACGCTGTCCAGGTCGGGACAAATCTGGAGGCCGTGCATGCGCACGTCGTCGCCGACGTTCACCACCGCCGTGACGTCGGCACCGATGCGCCGCGCGTGTGCGCGTACGCCCACCAGGAACCGGGCGCCGCCGATCCCTCCGGTCAGGACCACGATCCGCATTCGGCCATCCTTGCGCACCCCACGCCGATTCGCGGCCCCCGGGTCACGGGTGTGATCTGCGTTTCGGGTCTAGGCTAGGCCGACCATTGCCCCTGCCGGCGGTTCTGCCCCGCTCGCCGGTTGCCCGACCGCGTCAGGAGAACCGCTGTGACCAGCACCCCGCCGCCACAGCCCGGTCCGGACCGCCCGGTCCTGCCGGTCATCCGCCCGCTGCGTGACCTCGCCGCATACGCCCTGGTCGCCGCGCCCGCCGTGTGGCTTTTCGTGGCGGTCATCCGCCTGGTGCCGTCCGGGGTGGGCCAGGACTTTCTCACCCGGGCGCAGAGCAGCTTCTACAGCTACGTCAACGTGGAGACGGTCTTCTTCCCGCTGGCCGCGGTGCTCCTGGCGACCCTGGTGCAGCCCCGGCACCGGCACGCCCGGCTCATCACCATCGTGGCGCTCGCGGAATATGCGGTCGCGGCCTTCTTCGGGGTGCTCTTCGGCTTCCTGATCGCCATCGTCAAGCTGGCCGGGTTCAGCCCGCGGGTCGCCTTCGAGGAACTGCTGGTCCGGGTGGCCTGGCTCGCGGTGCTCGCCCTCGCCGGCTTCGCGGTCTTCTCGATCTGGCGGGCGCTCTACCAGGTCGCCCGCCCCACCCCGCAACCCGGAATGTACGGCCAGCCGCAGCAGCCGTGGGGTCAGCCCCAGCCCGGCCAGCCTTTCGCTTCCCAGCCTTTCGCCAGCCAGCCGCAGCCCGGTCAGCCGCAGCCCGGTCAGCCCTATCCGGGCCAGCCGGTTTCAGGTCAGCCTTACCCGGGCCAGCCGGTTTCAGGTCAGCCGCACCCGGGCCAGCCGGTCTCCGGTCAGCCGCACCCGGGCCAGGCGCAGGGCGGGCAGCCGCACCCGGGCCAGCCGTCCTACGCCGGCCAGCCACACCCGGGGCCGGCGCAACCGGCCTGGGGCCAGCCGACCGCGGTGTGGGGCGAGTCGGTCGCGCCGCCCGCTTCCGCGCCGTCCGCTTCAACTTCGCCGGTTGTCACGCCTCCGCCCGCCCCTGCGGTGACTACCGCGTCCGGCACTGCGCCGGCGCCGGCTGCCACCCCACCTGGGCCGTTCGTTCCGGCGCCGGGCCATCCGCATGGTGAGCAGACGACAGGCTCGCATGGTGAGCCCACGCAGGTCGTGCGGGATGGCGACGAGCCCACCCGGGTCGTCGGCGAAGACCCGCAGCGGGGCGTGTGAGGGCCGGCACGAACCATGCCCACCCTTCGGGCGTGTTCCAGACCACTGGGGCGTCAGGGACAGCAAGACATGATCGGGCCTAGGCTGCACTGGTGGTAGCAGTGGACATTCCGCCGACCGAAGCCAGCATCCGCCGCGCGTTGAAGCGGGCCGCCGACGGCAAGGCGATTGACGCCGACGAGGCGACTGCGCTGCTTGCGGCGGACGGTGCGCTGCTTGACGACCTGCTGGCGATCGCGGGTGGCGTGCGGGACGCGGGCTTACGGGAAGCCGGTCGGCCGGGCGTCGTCACGTACTCGAAAAAGGTCTTCATCCCGCTGACCCGCCTGTGCCGGGACCGGTGCCATTACTGCACCTTCGCGACCGTGCCACATCGATTGCCCGCGGCGTTTCTCGAGCGGGATGAGGTGCTGGCTATCGCCCGGGAAGGCGCTGCGCAGGGCTGCAAGGAGGCGCTGTTCACGCTGGGGGATCGGCCCGAGGACCGCTGGCCCGCCGCGCGGCAGTGGTTGGACGAGCGCGGCTACGACTCGACGCTGGACTATGTGCGGTCGTGCGCCATCGCCGTACTAGAGGAAACGGGGTTGTTGCCGCATCTCAATCCGGGCGTGCTCGGCTGGGCTGAGTTGCAGCGGCTGAAGCCGGTGGCGCCCAGCATGGGGATGATGCTGGAGACGACCGCGACCCGGCTGTGGTCCGAGCCGGGCGGTCCGCATTTCGGCTCGCCGGACAAGGAGCCGGCGGTGCGGCTGCGGGTGCTGGACGACGCCGGTCGGGTCGGCGTGCCGTTCACGACGGGCATCCTGATCGGCATCGGTGAGACGCGTGCCGAGCGGGCTGATGCGATCTTCGCCATGCGCCGCACGGCCCGCGAGTTCGGCCACATCCAGGAAGTCATCATCCAGAATTTCCGCGCCAAGCCCGACACGGCGATGCGTGGCATGCCGGACGCCGAGCTGCGCGAGCTTGCCGCGACGGTGGCCGTGACCCGGGTCATCATGGGTCCGCGCGCCCGCGTCCAGGCCCCGCCCAACCTGATCGCGGGCGAGTACGACCTGCTGATCCGGGCCGGCATCGACGACTGGGGCGGCGTTTCCCCCGTCACCCCCGACCACGTCAACCCGGAGAGCCCGTGGCCGCAGATTGAGCTGCTCCGAGCCAGGTCGGCGGCGTCCGGCTTCGAGCTGCGGGAGCGCCTGACGATCTACCCGGAGTATCTGCGGCGGGGCACCGAGGGCTGGCTGGATCCGCGGCTTGCGGCCCACGTCGCGGCGCTCGCCGGCCCGGACGGACTTGCCCGTGAGGACGCGATGCCGGCCGGTCAGCCTTGGCAGGAGCCGGACGACGGGTACGCGGGCGGCCGCACCGACCTCTTCGCGACGATCGACACCGAGGGCCGTACTGGTGACCGCCGCGGCGACTTCGATTCCGTCTACGGCGACTGGGCCGAGGTGGCCGCACATGTCACCGCCGACCCGTCCGGTCGGACGGATTCGGAGGTGCTCGCCGGGCTCAAGCTTGCTGCGGAGGACCCCGCCCGGCTGCTTTTGCCGGAGCACGAGGACAAAGCCATGGCCCTGTTCCATGCGGACGGTTCCGCCTTGGACGAGCTGGCTCGGATCGCCGACGACCTGCGCAAGGACGTCAACGGCGACGATGTCACGTACGTGGTGAACCGCAATATCAACTTTTCGAACGTCTGCTACGTCGGGTGTCGGTTCTGTGCGTTCGCGCAGCGGGAACGGGATGCGGACGCGTACCGGCTGTCGGTGGAGCAGGTCGCCGATCGGGCTGAGGAGGCCTGGCGCGACGGTGCCACCGAGGTGTGCATGCAGGGCGGCATCGACCCCAAGATGCCGGTCACCGCGTACGCGGAAATCGTCCGTGCCGTGAAGCAGCGCGTCCCGGACCTGCACGTCCACGCGTTTTCTCCGATGGAGATCGTCACCGCGGCCGCCAAGGCGGGTGTGTCGGTGCGGGACTGGCTGACCGAGCTGCGGGAGGCGGGCCTCGACACGATCCCCGGGACCGCCGCCGAGATTCTCGACGACGATGTCCGCTGGGTGCTCACCAAGGGCAAGCTGCCCGCCGCTACCTGGGTCGATGTGGTCACCACGGCCCACCAGCTCGGCATTCGGTCCAGCTCCACGATGATGTACGGCCACGTCGATCACCCGCGGCAGTGGCTGGGTCATTTCCGGGTGTTGGCCGGCGTGCAGGACGTCACCGGCGGCTTCACCGAGTTTGTGGCGCTGCCGTTCATCCACACCAACGCGCCGATCTACCTGGCCGGCATCGCTCGTCCCGGCCCGACCCGCCGGGAGAACCGGGTGGTGCACGCGATGGCGCGGGTGCTGCTGCACGGGCGGATCAGCAACATCCAGTGTTCCTGGGTGAAGCTCGGGGACGAGGGCACGATCGCGATGCTCAACGGCGGGTGTAACGACCTGGGCGGGACGCTGATGGAGGAGACCATCTCGCGGATGGCGGGTTCCGAGCACGGGTCCGCGCGTACGGTCGCTCAGCTGAAGGAGTTGGCCGCGGCGGCTGGCCGACCTGCGGCGCAGCGCACCACGGTCTACGGCCGGCACTGACTCCTTTTCGCCGCCGGTGTGGCGTCTGTCTCGATCACCTCTTTCGTGGCGCTCGGTTCACTCCCGTCCTGGTAGGCGAGTGGTCGCAAGGTTACAAATTGGGGTAATTTGGACGCGACGCGCCGACTGAGCGTTACCTGTTGGCCGCTCTGAGAGATAGGGCAGGAACGGGACCGTGAGGCGGCGACGGCGCCTCGGGGAAACGGGCCTATTTATCAGGTTCGGCTTGACGACGCACGTCTTACACGCGTGTAATTTCGGGTGGGGTTGTGGAAAAGGGCGCCGCGAACCGCCTGTTTTCCACAAGAAACACGCCGCGTGCGTGGGGGGTCAGCGCTGACGTCACTGTCGGCGCGGAAAAGGAGGCACGCCGATGGAAGCGCAGGTAGAAGGAGTAGACCTGCTCGGGGACGCGCCCGAGTGGCAGGAGCGGGCGCTGTGCTCGCAGACCGATCCAGAGGCATTCTTCCCGGAGAAGGGCGGCTCGACCCGCGAGGCCAAGCGCATCTGCGGCCGCTGCGACGTGAAGGCGGAATGCCTCGAGTATGCCCTCGGTCACGACGAACGTTTCGGAATCTGGGGCGGGCTCTCCGAACGGGAACGCCGCAAGCTCAAGCGCCGGGTAGCGTGACCGGCCGCTCTCGTCCGGACGCCGGGGGGCCGTCCAGCGGGAGCTTCGATTCCGCCAGCTCGAGGGTCGCGGCCCTTACGAGAGTTCGTCGGGATCAACGCCGAGCAGGTTGGCTACCTGCTCGATGATCACATCGTGAACGAGGTCGGCGAGGTCTTCGCGGTCCATCGCGCGGAACTCCAGCGGCCGCCGGTAGAGCACGATCCGCGGCGGCAGTTCCTGGCGACCCGGACGGCCCGGTAGAAGGCGGGCCAGCGGGACCTCGCCGTCCTCGAGCACGTCAGAGTCGTACACGTTGAGGTCCGGTGGGACGTCTTCGACCGCGAACTCGACGCCGGCCAGCTCTTTGGCATACCGGCGTTCCAGGCTTTCGACCGTGTCGAGCACGAGATCGTCGAAGATCTCCGCCTTGGTCCGGGCCAGCGGCACGGTGGCCGGGACGAGCCGTCCGCGCAACCCGCGGCCGTGCCGGTCGCGGCGAGCAGGGCGGCCGGGACCGGGGGTGCGGGCGGGCCGCCCGGATTCGGGTCCGGCCCGGCGGCGGTCGGGACTGGTGGTCACGCGACCAGCCTAGCCCGCGAATCCGTTCGGACGCGGTCAGGCGGTCCCGGCCGCGTTTCGTCACCGGGAATTCGCCCCATTGGGACGGCGTGTCGGTGCGCCATGACGAAATCGTGATGCATCGTGGGTCGGCGTGTCGCGGCACCATCGGCCCCGCGCGAGCGCGCTTAGCGATAACGTGCCGCCGTGAGGTCCCCACGGCGCTGCTCCCGCAACGGCTGTCCCCGACAGGCGGTCGCCACCTTGACCTACGTCTACGGTGACTCGACCGCGGTGGTCGGCCCGCTGGCGGCGTTCGCCGAACCGCACACGTACGACCTCTGCGAACCCCACGCCCGCAGCCTCACTGCCCCGCGTGGGTGGGAACTGGTCCGCCACGACGGCGACTTCGCGCCTCCGCCGCCCACGACAGACGATCTCGTGGCGCTGGCCGACGCGGTCCGTGAGGCGGCCCGGCCCGCCCCGCCGCCTCGGCTGGAAGAACACGACAACCTGCCCGGCCACCAGACTGGCCGGCGGGGCCACCTCCGGGTGATCCCGCCCTCGCACTGACGCGGGGTCAGGGAAGGGCGATAAGGGAGTAGCGGTCCTTCAGCCAGGGGAGCAGTGACTCGAAAGCAGCGATGGTGTCCGGCTGCCCGTTGTCGTGGGCGAGGATGATCGCTCCCTTGCCGGTGTTGCCCTGCACGACGCTGATGATCTTTGCCTGGTGTGCGCCGGACGAAGCACTGTGGTGTTCCCAGTCGCGGGTGTCGACGGACCAGTAGATCGAGGCCATGCCCAGCTTCTCCGCCTCCGCGACGAATCGGCGGGTGAAGTTGCCGCCGGGCGCCCGCATGTATCTGATCTGCGCGTGGGGCACCGCCGCGAGCATCGCGTTGTTGGTCTTCTCCAGGTCGGCGCGGATCTTCTCCGGCTTCTTCTGGCCCAGCGCCAGGTCGTGGTGCCACGTGTGGTTGCAGAGGGTGTGTCCCTCGTCGGCGATGCGTCGGACCAGGTCGGGGTGTTTGATCGCACGCATGCCGACCAGGCAGAAGGTTGCCTTGACGTCGTGTTCCTTCAGCAGGTCGAGCAGCCGCGGCGTCTGCACCGGGTCCGGCCCGTCGTCGAAGGTCAGCGCCACACCCTTCTGGCCCGTCTGCATGTGACTCTTCGCCGGCCCGCCGTGCTTCACCTTGCCGAGCTCCGGCAGGCCCTTGCCGGCGTTGCTCGGCGCGGCGGGGGAGCCGGGTGCAGCCGGAGACCCTAATGTTCCGGGGGCACTCGGTGCCGTCCCCGCGGCGGCGGACGGTGAACCCGGCGCGGTGGGTGGCAGACCCGGTGCGGCGGACGGGGAGACCGGTGCGGCAGGGCTGCCGGCGGCGGCTGGCGCGGAGCTGGCGGCTCGGGTCGCTGCGGCGGCGCCGGCCCCGGCCGGGTCGCGGCCGCGGGAATCGCAGCCGGCCAGCGCGGCCAGCACCACACCGAGCACCACGATCTTGGGGATACGCATCGCCATCACTCCGTTCGAACGCGGGGAATTCGCCGAAGAAGTGCAACTATGGTGCGGCGATGCAACCACGGACAGACACGCGGGAGTGACTGGCACACTCTGGGGAGGCGCCACCCACCTGGGCTTACTGTCCGTCGCTGCGCTGCTCCACTGAGGAGTCGAATCCACCCGCCCGTGCCGGTCGTGGCATCGTGAACGGGTGAACGGAGCAGACCCGGACCGCTGGTCCGCTGTGGCAGCCGGCTGGTCCGAGCTCTGGGGCGCCTTCGCCGACCCGGCCTGGCGAGCCGTCCTGGAAGCCACCGAAGGAGCCGCGAGCGACCGCTCTGGGCGGCTTGTTCTCGACGTGGGCTGCGGCAGCGGCGAGTTTCTCGCCTACTGCGCGAGCCTGGGCATGGTGGCCGCCGGCATCGATCCCGCGCCCGGCATGGTGAGCCTGGCCCGCCAACGCACCGCGGACGTACGGCTCGGCGGCGCGGAAAAGTTGCCCTGGCGCGATGCGACGTTTGATCTCGCCACGTCGTTCAACGCGTTGCAGTTCGCGGCGGACACCGACGACGCGCTGGCCGAGATGATCCGGGTGACCGTGCCGGGCGGCTATGTCGCCGTGGCGAACTGGGCGGAGGCCGCGCTCAACGACCTCGACACGGTCGAGCGTGCCCTGGACGACGGTCCGCCGCGGCCGGACGGTGACCTGCGGGTTCCGGGCGGCCTGGAAGAGCTGCTGGTCGACGGTGGACTGTGCGACGTCCGTGAGGCTGTCGCCGAGGTGCCGTGGGAAGTGCCGGATGACGACACGCTCGTACGCGGCATTCTGCTGGGTGAGGACGCCGGGCGAGCCGCCGCGGTGCTCGCGGCGGCTCGGCCGTACCGAAATGGTGCTGGGGGTTATCGGCTCGTCAATCACTTCCGGTTTGCGGTGGGGCGGCGAGCAGCCGACTGCGGATGAGGAACCGCACGCCGTCGGGTGCTTCCAGGCTGAAGCCGCTGCCGCGGCCCGGCACGACGTCCACGGTGAGGTGCGTGTGCTTCCAGACGTCGAACTGGGCCCGGCTCATCCAGAACGACACCGGCTCGGCCACCCCGTCGATGTGCAGCTCCTCGAGCAGGATGTCGCTGTCGCCGGTGCGGAACTCGCCGTCCGGGTAGCACATCGGGGCGCTTCCGTCGCAGCAGCCGCCGGACTGGTGGAACATCAGCGGCCCGTGCCGGTCCCGCAGCGACCGGATCAGCTCGGCCGCCGCGGGAGTCACGTCCACCCGGTCGCCCATCAGAAGAAGCCCATGGCCTTGGGGGAGTAGCTGATCAACAGGTTCTTCGTCTGCTGGTAGTGGTCGAGCATCATCTTGTGGTTCTCGCGTCCGATGCCGGACTGCTTGTAGCCACCGAACGCGGCGTGCGCCGGGTACAGGTGGTAGCAGTTCGTCCACACTCGACCGGCTTGGATTTCGCGCCCGGCCCGATAGGCCTGGTTGATGTCGCGGGTCCACACGCCGGCGCCGAGGCCGTAGAGCGTGTCGTTCGCGGTCTTGATCGCGTCCGCGTAGTCGGTGAACGAGGTCACCGAGACGACCGGGCCGAAGATCTCTTCCTGGAAGATCCGCATCGTGTTCGCGCCCTCGAAGATCGTCGGCTGCACGTAGTAGCCACCCGACAACGCGCCGCCGAGATCCGCCGGGCCGCCGCCGACGAGTACCTTGGCGCCCTCCTGTCGGCCGATGTCCAGATAGGACAGAATCTTTTCGAGCTGGTCGTTCGATGCCTGGGCGCCGACCTGGGTGTCGGTGTCGAGCGGGTTGCCCTGCTTCAGGTTCTCGACGCGTTTGACCCCGGCGGCCAGGAAGTCCGCGTAATGGCCCTGCTGGATCAGTGCCCGGGACGGACAGGTGCAGACCTCGCCCTGGTTGAGCGCGAACATCGCGAAGCCCTCGAGCGCCTTGTCCAGGAAGTCGTCGTCGGCCCGGCTGACATCGTCGAAGAAGATGTTCGGACTCTTGCCACCCAGCTCCAGGGTCACCGGGATGATGTTCTCGGAGGCGTACTGCATGATCAGGCGGCCGGTCGTGGTCTCGCCGGTGAACGCGACCTTGGCGACCCGCGACGACGACGCGAGGGGCTTGCCCGCCTCCACCCCGAAGCCGTTGACGATGTTCAGCACGCCCGGCGGCAACAGGTCGCCGACCAGCGACATCAGGAAGTGGATCGACGCCGGCGTCTGCTCGGCCGGCTTGAGCACGACCGCGTTCCCCGCCGCGAGTGCCGGCGCGAGCTTCCACACCGCCATCAGGATCGGGAAGTTCCACGGAATGATCTGCGCGACCACGCCCAGCGGCTCGTGGAAGTGGTAGGCGACCGTGTCGTCGTCGAGCTCACCCAGCGAGCCCTCCTGCGCCCGCAGGGCCCCGGCGAAGTAGCGGAAGTGGTCGATCGCCAGCGGAATGTCCGCGGCCAGCGTCTCCCGGACCGGCTTGCCGTTCTCCCAGCTCTCAGCCACGGCCAGCGCCTCGAGATTCGCTTCCATCCGGTCGGCGATCTTGTTGAGGATGTTCGCCCGCTCGGCTGGCGAGGTCCGGCCCCACGCATCCGCAGCGCCGTGTGCCGCATCAAGCGCCCGCTCGACGTCCTCGGCAGTGCCGCGGGCAACCTCGCAGAAGGTCTCGCCGGTCACCGGCGACGGGTTCGCGAAGTACCGGCCCTTGACCGGCGGCACGTACTCGCCACCGATCCAGTGGTCGTAACGGGACTCGTAGGCGACGATCGCGCCGTCGGAACCGGGCGGGGAATAGACAGTCATGACGCACGACCTCCGTATCCGTGGTGGACACGCCGCACGCTAGTGACGCGGACGTTGCACAGACGTTGCAAGCGCGCGGTTGCCGGGGCTCGGTAGGCCGTACTCCACGGCGAGTCCGGCGATTCGGTGGGCAGCGAGGAGCCGGGCCGGCGAGGTCGGCGGCAGCACAGCCGCGTAGACCTCCCACATCTGAAGGTCCTCAGCGCCCCAGGCGGTGTCCAGCCACAGCTGAATGAGCCGATGGTCGCCCGCAGCCAGGATCGCCGTGCGCAGCCGCGCATCGATCAGTTGACGCAGCTTGACCACACCGGGCGCATCGGACGACGGCAACAGCGGTCCCGGATAGGCCGCCACCGCCTCCCGCACCAGGCCCCGGTCCAACAGCCGGGTCACCTCGAGGAAGTCAGCCGACATCTCGCCCCGCAACCGGTAAGGCCGCGAATCCAACACCTGCGGGCCCAGGATCCGGCGCAACCGGGAGAGCTCCGCGCGTACCGTCACCGGATTGACGTCGTCGCCGTAAAGATCGAAACCCAATTGCTCTCCGGTACGGCCGTCCGGGTGCACCAGAAGCAGGCATACCAGCTCCGAATGCCGACGGCCCAGCCGCAGCTGCCGCCCACCGACCGCCACCACGGCGTCTTCGCGCCCCAGCATCGACACCGTGGCGGCATCCGACGCGGGCCGCGGCAACAGCGTGCCGAGGAAAGCTTCGGCGGCGTGGGCGGTGGCGCGCACCAGCGCCAGGCTGTGCGGGTTGGCTAGATGATCGCCGCCGGTCACGTCGATGGCACCGAGCAGCCCGCCGGTCCTCGGGTCGTGGATCGGCGCCGCCGCGCAGGTCCACCGCTGCACGCCCCGGCTGAAATGCTCGGTGGCGAAGATCTGCAACGGGTGGTCGACGGCGAGCGCGGTGCCCGGCGCGTTCGTTCCCGCATGAGCCTCGTCCCACCGCGCCCCGGGCACGAAATTCATCGACTCGGCACCCCGCAGCGCCGACGCATGGCCCTCGACGTAGAGCAAGCGGCCATGCGCGTCGCAGACCGCCATCAGATGGTCGCCGTCGTCGGCGAGCCCACCCAGCAGATCCCGGAAGAGCGGGAGGACCCGCGACAACGGGTGAGCGGCTCGGTATGCCGCCAGTTCCGGCTCGCCCAGCTCGATCGGGGCGGTCGAGTCCGGACTGAGCCGGGCGCTCGCCGACCGCCGCCACGAGTCGGCAACCACGGCACGCACCTGACTCACCGACCGCTCCCCGGTCACGAACCGCTCGTGCGCGCGGCCGACCTGGCTGATCCGTTCCGCCGGATCGGCACCGAGGTCGAGGGCGAGCCAGGGGTTGGACATGCATGCACCTCCCAGACCCCACCATCGTGACCCCGATCACGCCTGGCGACAACAGCGCCCGCACCATGCGCACCCCACCGCTCCTACCCGGCCCGCCGTGTGCGCCGCGGCTCGGTCGGTAGCACCCGAGCAGGCATAGGGTTGCGCCGTGGACGCGACAGCTTTCTATGTGGCAGGCGCCGAGGTGCACGGTTCCGGCGAGGTGACGGTCACCCATCCCTGGGACGGTCGCACGGTCGGCCGGACCACCTGGGCGCGTGAGGATCAGGTCGAGGCCGCCGTTGCCGCGGCTGCCGAAGTGGCCGAGGAAGCTGCCGCCCTGCCCGCGCACCTGCGTGCCGCAGCGCTCGACCACGTCTCTCGCCGGCTCGCCGAGCGCCGCCAGGAGATTGCTGAGCTGATCACCGCGGAGAACGGCAAGCCGATCAAGTGGGCGTCGGTCGAGGTCGATCGGGCGGTGTCGGTGTTCCGCTGGGCCGCTGAGGAGGCCCGCCGGTTCTCCGGGGACCTGCAGAGGCTGGACACCGATCCCGGCGGGGCCGGGCGGATCGCGGTGGTCACCCGGGTTCCCCGCGGCCCGGTGCTGGGCATCTCGCCCTTCAACTTCCCGCTCAACCTGGTGGCCCATAAGGTCGCCCCGGCGCTGGCGGTGGGCGCGCCGATCGTGCTCAAGCCTGCGCCGGCGACGCCACTGACCGCACTGCTGTTGGGGTCGCTCCTCGCCGAGACCGACCTGCCCGCCGGCATGTTCTCCGTGCTTCCGCTGCCCAATGAGCGGGCCGCGGGTCTGGTCGGCGACCCGCGGCTGCCCGTCGTGTCGTTCACCGGGTCCGGGCGGGTCGGCGCCCAGATCCGCCGGGCCGCTCCCGACAAGCACGTCACGCTGGAGCTCGGCGGCAACGCGGCAGTGCTGGTCTGCGGCGACTACGGCAGCGACGAAGACCTTGACTGGGCTGCGACCCGGATCGCCACCTTCGGCACCTACCAAGCCGGACAGAGTTGCATTGCTGTCCAGCGGGTCCTCGTGCACCAAGGCCTCGACCTGCTGCCCCGGCTCGTCCGCGCGGTGGAATCCCTGCGTACCGGCGATCCGGCCGATCCCGCGGTCGAGGTGGGGCCGATGATCAGCGAGGAAGCGGCGCGGCGGGTCGAATCGTGGGTCGATGCGGCGGTAGCGGCCGGTGCCACGGTGGTGACCGGCGGCAAGCGCGACGGCACGACGTACGCGCCGACGATCCTGACCGATGTGCCCGCCGACGCCAAAGTGGTCGCCGAGGAAGTCTTCGGACCCGTCATCGTGGTCTCCGAGGTGGCGTCCGACGAGGCGGGCTTCACCGCGATCAACGACTCCGCGTACGGGCTCCAGGCCGGCGTGTTCACCCACAGTCTTCAGACGGCCTTCGCCGCTCACCGCCGCCTCCAGGTCGGTGGCGTGATCGTGGGAGACGTGCCGTCGTACCGGGCGGATCAGATGCCCTACGGCGGGGTGAAGGGCAGTGGCGTCGGCCGGGAAGGTGTCGCGAGCGCCATGGCCGACTACACGGAGCCGCGCGTCATGGTGCTCACTGGAGTCGAGCTGTGACGAGCTCACTGGCTGACATCCTGCGCGCTTGGCCGCGTACCGAAGAAGAGGCTTTCGCCGTGCAGGACGGCCTGCGGTCGCAGCTGGTGATCGAAGGTCTGCCGGGCCGTCCGGCGACCGTCGCCGGGCTGGACGTGGCCTATCACGAGGACGGCGAGCGGCTGGCCGCGGCGGTGGTCGTGCTCGACACCGAGGATCTGACCGTGCGGGACACGGCTGTGGTCCGGGGCCGGGCTGCTTTCCCGTACGTCCCGGGGCTGTTCGCCTTCCGCGAGATCCCGGCACTGATCGAGGCGCTCGGCAAGCTGACAGTGCAGCCGGACGTGTTGATCTGCGACGGGCACGGGCTGGCGCACCCGCGGCGGTTCGGGCTGGCCTGCCATCTGGGCGTATTGACCGGGCTGCCGACCTTCGGGGTCGGCAAGACGCCCCTGGTCGGATCGTGGGCGGAGCCCGGGGCGGAACGGGGCGCACGCAGCGACCTGGTCGACAGCGGTGAGACGGTCGGTGCGGTGCTCCGCACGCGGGCCGGGGTCAAACCGGTGTTCGTCTCCGTGGGCCATCGGGTGGATCTGGCGGACGCTTGCGCGCTCACGTTGGGGCTCGCCGCCCGTTTCCGGTTGCCCGAGACCACCCGGCTCGCGGACCGGGCCTGCCGCGACGGGTTGCGGTGAGCGCCGGCGACGGTGACGCCTGGCGAATGGGTCATGACGGCCTCCGGTGCTCCGCTACGCTCCACGGGACGAAACTCGGTTTAGGGGTGTGCGGTGACTGACCTGTCCCAGCTTGTGAAGGCGTACGACGTCCGGGGCGTGGTGCCCGATCAGCTCAACGAGACCGTTGCCCGGGCGCTGGGCACCGCCTTCGTGGAGATGCTGCGGGAGTCCGGCGACGACGCCGACAAGATCGTCATCGCCCACGACATGCGGGAGACCGGTCCGGGCCTCGCCACCGCGTTCGCCCAGGGCGCGAACTCCGCCGGTGCCGCCGTGGTGCACATCGGGCTCGCCTCCACCGACCAGCTGTACTACGCGTCGGGGTCGCTCGGGTTGCCGGGTGCCATGTTCACCGCCAGCCACAACCCGGCCCAGTACAACGGCATCAAGCTGTGCCGGGCCGGCGCGAAGCCGGTGGGGCAGGACAGCGGGCTCGCCGTCGTCCGGATGCGGGCCGAGGAGCTGCTGGGCGATCTCGACGCGGTCGCCGAGATGCCGCCGCGGGTCGAGCACACCGACCTGCTGGACGGCTACGCGAAGCACCTGCGCTCGCTGGTCGACCTGAGCAGCATCCGCCCGCTCAAGGTGGTCGTCGACGCGGGCAACGGCATGGGTGGTCACACGGTGCCGGCCGTGCTGGGCGACCAGCTGCTGGCGGCGCTGCCGCTGGAGATCATTCCGATGTACTTCGAGCTGGACGGCTCCTTCCCCAACCACGAGGCCAACCCGCTGGACCCGGCCAACCTGGTCGACCTGCAGGCCGCGGTCCGGGAGCACGGCGCCGACCTCGGGCTGGCGTTCGACGGTGACGCCGACCGTTGCTTCGTGGTGGACGAGCACGGCGACCCGGTGTCGCCGTCCGCGATCACTGGCCTGGTGGCGCGCCGGGAGCTGAAGCGGTTCCCCGGTGCCACCGTCATCTACAACCTGATCACCTCCGCGGCGGTGCCCGAGATCATCAAGGAGGCCGGCGGCGAGCCGGTCCGCAGCCGGGTCGGCCACTCCTTCATCAAGGCGGAGATGGCGCGCACCGACGCGGTCTTCGGCGGCGAGCACTCCGCGCACTACTACTTCCGCGAGTTCTGGTTCGCCGACACCGGCATGCTGGCCGCCATGCACGTCCTGGCCGCGCTCGGCGGGCAGGACCAGCCGTTGTCGCAGTTCGCCGCCGAATACGAGCGGTACTCGGCCTCCGGTGAGATCAACTCCACCGTCGCGGACTCGGCTGCCAAAATCGAAGAGGTGCGCGCGGCGTTCTCGGATGCCACGTTCGACGAGCTCGACGGCCTGACGGTCCAGCTCGGTGACGGGGCCTGGTTCAACCTGCGGGCCTCCAACACCGAGCCGTTGCTGCGCCTCAACGTCGAAGCGCCGAAGCCGGACCGGATGGCCGCGCTGCGCGACGAGGTGCTCGCCATCGTCCGCGGCTAGGACACGCTGGGAGAAAATGACGAGTCGCCGAGCCGAGGTCGCAACCTCGGCTCGGCTGCCGTGGTCGTCGCGCTCTACCAGAAATGCCCTAGGATCACCTGCGTTTGCACAATCCGCTTCCCGCAAGGAGTCGTCCGGTGGCCCTCGATCCGCACCTGCTGGACATCCTGGCCTGCCCGGACACGCACCACGCGCCGCTGACCCACGACGCCGCCGCGCAGACCCTGACCTGCACCGAATGCGGCCGGGTTTTCGAGGTGCGCGACGACATTCCGGTGCTCCTGCTCGACGAAGCCCGGCCCGGCACCGGCCCCGCCACCGCTGCCTGACGGCCTGTTCCCGGACCCGGCCGGCCCGGCCGCAGCGCCTGCACGGTGGCAGGGCCCCGCCGGCGATAGGATCACCGGGTCCGAAGCGAACACCCGCGTACATGGAGCCGCTCGGTGGTCCCTGGGTCCGCAGCCGGATCTGGCGGGTGCTGCCGTAAGCGCGGTGGAGAGGTGGCCTGATGGCAAGCCCCGACGACGGCACGGCCGGGCTGACCGGGCGTCGTGTCGCCGACGAGTCGCTGCTCGAAGACGAGAAGGCGATGCTCGGCAACGACCCGGGCGGCATGCTGCGTGCCACCGCATCCGCAGGTGCCCAGGTGCGCGAGTCGGCGGCGCTGGCCGCTGAGGCGAACCTGAGTGTGCTCGCCGACGAGGGGCGCCCCCGCGCGGTCGTCGTCGCCGGCATCGGCACAGCCGGTCTCACCGGCAACATCCTGGCGACCGTTGCCGGCCCGCGTTGCCCGGTGCCGGTCATCGGACACCGCAGCGCCGGCGTGCCCGGCTGGGTCGGTGCGGCCGACGTGGTCATCGCCGTGTCCGCATCGGGCCGCAGTCCGGAAGCGCTGGCAGCAGCCGACGCCGCCGCGCGGCGCGGTGCCCGGCTCGTGGCGATCGGCAACCCGGATTCCGAGTTGCAGGCGATGGCCGAGCGGGCCCGATCACCCTTCATTCCCGTGCCGCGGCGGGCGCCCGCGCGGGCCAGCCTGTGGGGCCTGGCCGTGCCGGTGCTGCTGGCCGCGCGCAGCCTCGGGCTGGTCAACGTCAACGAAGCCGACCTCGCCGAGACCGCGGCACGGCTGGACGCCGACGCCGAGCGGTGCCGGCCCGGCGCGGAGTCGTTCGTGAACCCGGCCAAATCGTTGGCGCTCGACCTCGCCGGGTCCGTACCCATCGTCTGGGGTTCGTCGCCGCTCGCGACGGTCGCCGCCCGGCGGTTTGCCGACACCCTGGCCGCGAATGCCCGCTATCCGGTGATGGCTGGTGCGCTGGGCGAGGCTGGCCGGGGCCGGGTCGGGCTGCTCGATGGGCCGTTCGGCGGGCTGGCCGAATCGTCGCGAGACATCTTCGCCGACCCCGGCGACGACGAGGACCTGAGCACCCGGCTGCGGCTGGTGGTCATGCGCGACGGCGGGCTCAACCCGCAGGACGACGCGGACGAGCCGGTGGCCGTCGAGGAGCGGCGGGCCGACGCCGTCCAGGTGCTCGCCGAGCGCCGCGGCGTGCGTTGTGACGTGGTGACCGCCGAGGGCGGTTCCGCGCTGGAACGACTCGCGTCGCTGGTGGCGGTTCCGGACTTCGCCTCGATCTATCTCGCGCTCGCGCACGGCCTGGACCCGATGGCGGTGCCGGCGATCAACGAGATGAAAGAACTGAGCGCCCCCACGCGGGACGGCCTGTAGTGAGTGCCGGAGGCGGCACCAAGGCGATCATTGCGGCGCTCCTCGCGAACCTGGGCATCGCGCTGACCAAGTTCGTCGCGTGGCTCCTGACGAGTTCGTCGTCGATGCTCGCCGAATCGATCCACTCGGTCGCCGACTCCGGCAATCAGGCCCTGCTCCTGCTGGGCGGCAAGCGCGCCCAGCGCAAAGCCACCCCCCAACACCCCTTCGGGTACGGGCGGGACCGCTACATCTACGCCTTCATCGTCTCGATCGTGCTGTTCACCGTCGGCGGCCTGTTCGCGCTGTACGAGGGCTATCACAAGTGGAGCCACCCGGAAGGCATCACGGCGTGGCAGTGGGTTCCGGTCGCAGTGCTGGTCATCGCGATCGGGCTGGAGGGCTTCTCGTTCCGCACCGCGATCAAAGAGTCCAACCACACCCGCGGTGACACGTCCTGGGTGAACTTCGTTCGCCGGGCCAAGGCGCCGGAGCTGCCCGTCGTGCTCCTGGAAGACTTCGGCGCGCTGGTCGGGCTGGTCTTCGCACTCGGCGGGGTCGGCATGACGCTGATCACCGGCAACGGCCGCTGGGACGCCGCGGGCACCGTCGCGATCGGGCTGCTGCTGGTGGTCATCGCGATCGTGCTGGCGATCGAGACGAAGAGCCTGCTCCTCGGCGAGGGCGCCACCCCCGAGGACGTACGCGCCATCGAGCAGGCGCTGCTCGCCGGAGCCGGAGTCGAGCGCATCATCCACATGAAGACGCTCTACCTGGGCCCCGAGGAGCTCCTGGTGGCGGCGAAGATCGCCGTGCCGAGCGCCGAGCGGGCCGCCGACGTGGCGACGCACATCGATGAGGCCGAATCCCGAATCCGGGCCGCCGTGCCGATCGCCCGGGTGATCTATCTTGAGCCAGACATCTTCCGTCCCGGGAAGGCGGCCACCGCCGCAGAACCCGCGACGGCGTAAACGATTCACGGGGGCTTTGCCATGGCTGCTGTCCTACCCCTCGCCGGCGTCATCCGGCCGTACGCCTGGGGCTCGCGCACATTGATCGCCGAACTCCAGGGCCGGCCGGCGCCCAGCGCCACACCGGAAGCCGAGTTGTGGCTGGGCGCCCACCCCGGCGACCCGTCCACAGTGACCCGGGCCGAGGGGCCGATCAGCCTGGAAACGCTGATCGCCGACGACCCGAAAGGCCAACTGGGTGCCGAGATCGCCGACGAGTTCGGCGTACGCCTGCCGTACCTGATGAAGGTCCTCGCCGCGGGCGCCCCGCTGTCACTCCAGGCACATCCGGACGCCGAATACGCGCGCCAGGCGTTCGCCGCCCAGGAGGCCAACCCGGCGGCGCCCAAGAACTACGTCGACGCGTACCACAAGCCCGAAATGCTGGTCGCCCTGACGCCGTTCGAAGCATTGTGCGGGTTCCGTGACCCAGCCGAGTCGGCTGTCGCGCTCGACAAGCTGAAGATCGCCCGGCTCGCCCCGGTTGTCGCCGCGCTCGGCCTGGGAGTGGACGGTCTCGGCGACGCCGTCCGTACGCTGCTGAGCTGGCCCGCCGACGACCGCGCCGCCCTCATCGAGGAGGCCGTGGCGGCGGGGACGTCGACGCTGGTGGCCGGGCTGGCGAGCCACTACCCAGGGGATCCGGGCGTGCTGGTCGCCCTGTTGCTGAACCACGTCCACCTGGCGCCGGGCGAAGCCATCTGGATGCCAGCGGGCAACCTGCACGCCTACCTTGCCGGCTGCGGCGTGGAAATCATGGCGGCCAGCGACAACGTCCTGCGCGGCGGCCTGACGCCCAAGCGGGTGGACGTCGACGAGCTGCTGCAGGTGCTGCGCTTCGAGGTGCTGGACGAGCCGATCCTGGCCGCGACGGAGCTCACGCCCGGCGTGGTGACCTGGCAGGTGCCCGTCCGCGAGTTCGCCCTCTACCGCATCGACCTCGACCCGGCCACGCCACCGGTGCGCCTGCCCGCGGAAGGCCCGCGGATCGTTCTCGGCACCAAGGGCGACGTGTACGTCGCCGAGGCGCTGGACGGCACGCCGGTCGAAGTCACCGCCGGCTCGGCGGCCTACCTTCCGGCAGAAACCGGCGCGGCAACCATCGCCGGCGTCGGCCAAGCTTTCCTCGCCGCCGTCGCCCCCTAAGCCCCGAGCAGGCCTTGCCTTGTGTGGCCTTGCCTTGCGTGGCCTGGCCCAGTTTGGCTTGGCTCGGCGGCCCTGACGTTTAGGCCGGCGCGCCAAGGAAGCGTTTAGGCCGGCGCGCCAAGGAAGGCGGGGGACGTTGTTCGCCGACGCAGAGACGGGGACGCGCCAGTGCTCGGCGTTTGGGGATCATGTCGCACATGTAGGCGCAGAGGCGCACCCGGCACGGTGGCCCTTGCTCATCGGCCGTAGGTCTAGATGCACCGGTGGTTGCGCGCGGCTAGGTAGCAGTCGGTGCACCTGATCATGCAGGCGCCAGCCACTGAGCGGGCAGGCTCGTCGGGAAGGTAACCCGGGATGCAGAGTGCCGGAAAAGACAAAATGGGAAATTTCAGGATTTGCTTGACAGGGCGTGCGCGGAGTGTGAATCTATAACCACGCAGCGTCACTGGTGATCGGGGGGTCCCACGACGCGCGCGGTACCAAACCGGGGGGATGAACGGGGCGGCAGGTCTTTGACCTGTCGCCCCGTTCGCTGTCCGCTGGGGTGAAGCCGTGGGGCCGGTGCGGCGCTGCGTAGGGGCGCGGTGTCGCGTCGAACGATGCGGTGCCGCGCCGGCATGGCACTCGTGCTGGCTTGATGCTCGTGCTGGCTTGATGCTCGTGCTGGCTTGACGCTCGTGCTGGCTTGACGCTCGCGCTGGCCTGACGCTCGCGCCGGCGTCAGGCCTGCGCCGGGTAGGCGTCGTTGATCATGGCGGCATTGCGCGTTTGGGTCGCCGTGGGGCGGGGTGGGGTAAATGCGGTTGGGGGTCGTGTGCCCGTACCTGAAATGTCTGGTTCTTCGATAGCGCAACCACCCACCTCTCGGACAAATGCCGCGCGTAGAGTCAGTCCCGCGAACCTTCCCTGAGCGTGAGGAGCAGCATGAGCACGCGTCCCCTGTCCGTGGCTGCGGGCGACTACAAGGTCGCTGATCTGTCGCTTGCCGCGTTCGGCCGTAAGGAGATCGAGCTCGCCGAGCATGAGATGCCCGGCCTCATGTCGCTGCGCGCGGAGTACGGCCCCAGCCGCCCGCTGCGGGGTGCACGAATCACCGGCTCGCTGCACATGACCATCCAAACCGCCGTCCTCGTCGAGACGCTGACCGCGTTGGGTGCCGAGGTGCGCTGGGCGTCGTGCAACATCTTCTCGACGCAGGACCATGCCGCGGCCGCGATCGTCGTCGGGCCGAGCGGCACGCCGGAGCGGCCGGACGGGGTGCCCGTGTACGCCTGGAAGGGCGAGACCCTCGAGGAGTACTGGTGGTGCACCGAGCAGGTGCTGCTGTGGCCGGACGGCGACGGTCCGAACATGATCCTCGACGACGGCGGTGACGCGACTCTGCTCGTCCACAAGGGCGCCGAGTTCGAGAAGCTGCACGCCGTGCCGTCCGCGGGCGCCGGTGACTCCGAGGAGTACGCGGTCATTCTCGCTGTGCTGGCCCGCTCGCTGAAGGAGGACGACCGCCGCTGGACCAGGGTCGCGGCCGGCATCAAGGGTGTCACCGAGGAGACCACCACCGGCGTGCACCGGCTCTACGAGATGCAGCAGAACGGCACGCTGCTGTTCCCGGCGATCAACGTCAACGACTCGGTGACCAAGAGCAAGTTCGACAACAAGTACGGCTGTCGGCACTCGTTGATCGACGGCATCAACCGGGCCACCGATGTGCTGATCGGCGGCAAGGTGGCGGTGGTGTTCGGCTACGGCGACGTCGGCAAGGGCTGCGCCGAGTCGCTGCGGGGCCAGGGCGCCCGGGTCATCGTCACCGAGGTCGACCCGATCTGCGCGTTGCAGGCTGCGATGGACGGTTACCAGGTCACCACGTTGGAGGAGGTGGTCGAGACCGCGGACATCTTCATTTCCGCAACCGGCTGCTTCGACGTGATCACCAGCGACCACATGGCACGGATGAAGCACCAGGCGATCGTGGGCAACATCGGGCACTTCGACAACGAGATCGACATGGCCGGGTTGGCGAGGCGCAAGGACGTCACGCGGGTGACCGTGAAACCGCAGGTCGACGAGTGGAAGTTCGCCGACGGCCACTCGGTCATCGTGCTTTCCGAGGGCCGCCTGTTGAACCTGGGAAACGCGACCGGGCATCCGTCGTTCGTGATGAGCAACAGCTTCTCCAACCAGACCATCGCGCAGATCGAGCTGTTCACGCGGACGGGGGAGTACCCGGTCGGCGTCTACGTGCTGCCAAAACACCTGGACGAGAAGGTCGCCCGGCTGCACCTGGACGCGCTCGGAGTCAAACTCACCGAGCTGAGCAAGCAGCAGGCCGAGTATCTGGGCGTGGCGGTCGAGGGGACCGTACAAGCCGGACCACTACCGCTACTAGGGCCTGATACGACGAAAGGCGAACCGGTGGTTGCCGCCGCCGGTTCGCCTTCCCTGTCCGCGCTACGCCCCCGCAGGCGACGCGCAAGTCGTACTACTTCTCCCATTAGCACATGGTCGTGCCAGATCTGCAAGTGCACTTTTCCGGTAGCGTGGGCCGCATGGCAAGACCGACATCGATGGCTGCGCGCCGGGAGCTGGGCGACGAGCTGCGCCGACTGCGGGGCGCGCGCCGGGCTGCCGAGGTTGCCGGCGAGCTGGGTTGGTCAGAGTCCAAATTGAGCCGGATCGAGACCGCCCGGACCGGGATCAGCGACCCCGATCTGGAACGACTGTTGCGGTTGCTGGATCCGGAGGGCGTGGACCGCTCACGGTTGCGGGACCTCGCCGGTCGCGGGCGTGCCCGGGTCTGGTGGGCGCCGTACCGGTCGTCGGTCGCCGAGCGCTACGACGAATACGTCGCTTTCGAGGCCGAGGCCGCGGCGATCTGCGAGTGGGAGGCCCAGGTGGTGCCGGGCCTCCTCCAGACCGATGAGTACGCGTACGCGGTCATCGAGGTCGGCGCGGACGTGCAGGATCCCGAGACGGTGCAGCGGCGGACCGCTCTGCGGATGGCCCGGCAGAAGGTGTTGACCCGGGAGCCGCCGCCCCGGCTGTGTGTCGTTCTCGACGAGTCGGCGCTGCGCCGCGAGGTGGGCGGCCGTGATGTGCTGCGTCGGCAGTTGGAGCGGCTGGTCGAGGCGAGTTGTCGGCCCGACGTGGAGCTGCGGGTGCTGCCGCTTTCCGCCGGCGCGCATGCTGCGCTGGGTGAAGCGTTTCTCATCTTCGAGTTCGCGGATGGTCGGATGCCTGTCGTGCACAGTGAGGACCTGGTCGGCGGCCAGTTGCGCACCAAGGATGGTGACGTCCAGATCTACCGGGATGCGTTTGCCGATCTGCGGAGCCGGGCGCTGCCGGTGGCGGCGTCCCGGGAGCTCATCGCTCGAACAGGCGACGGACTTCGCTGATTTGATCATCGTTGAAACGGATGAGTGTTCATCCGTGAAAGGGCATGACAATGCAGCAACGCATCCTGACCTGGCGCAAGAGCAGCCGCAGCGCCGCCGCGGGCCACTGCGTGGAGTTCGCCCCGGCGGTTCCGGCCGTCTTCGTCCGCGACTCCAAGGACGTTTCCGGGCCGGTGCTGGAGTTCGGCACCCGGGGGTGGGCGGAGTTCATCGCCGGAGTCCGAGCAGGGGACTACGACCGCTGACTGTGCGTCGCCGCTTTCCGGTTGCCGATGTGATCGAGGCGACCGGGGAGCGGCTTGACGGGACAGCGTTCGCCGTGACTAAGGTGTGCCGAGCCTAACTTAGGGCTGCCTTAGCAATCGGAGTGCCATGCTCGCCACCTACCTCATCGGCCTGCGCGAGGGGTTGGAAGCCACACTCGTGGTGAGCATCCTCGTTGCCTTCCTGGTGAAGTCCGGCCGCAAGGACCGTCTCGTCCAGGTCTGGGCCGGCGTAGGCCTGGCCGTGGCGCTCTCCGTCTTCTTCGGCTGGCTGCTCAGCTACACCTCCACAACGCTGCTGCAGAAGTACGAGCACCGCGAGCTCTTCGAGGCCGTCACCTCGGTGCTCGCCGTCGGCTTCGTCACCTGGATGATCTTCTGGATGCGTCGGGCCGCCCGGTCCATCGCCGGCGAACTGCGCGGCAAGCTGCAGGAGGCGCTGGAGGTCGGGTCGATCGCGGTCGCCGTGATGGCCTTCCTCGCTGTCGTCCGCGAGGGCCTGGAAACCTCACTGATCTTCTACTCCGCCGTGCAAGGCGCGTCGGCCGGCTCCGGACCGCTGATCTCGCTCATCGGCGGGATCGTCTCGGCCGTCGCCATCGGCTGGCTCATGTACGCGACCGCCGTGCGCATCAACCTCACGCTCTTCTTCACCTGGACCGGCGCCCTGCTCATCCTGGTCGCCGCCGGCATCCTCAAGTACGGCGTGCACGACTTCCAGGAAGCGAACGTCCTCCCGGGGCTCAACAACCTCGCGTACGACATCAGCGGCGTGCTCGACCCCAGCGCCTGGTACACCGCGCTGCTCTCCGGAATGTTCAACATCACCCCCACGGCGTCGGTGCTGGAAACCGTCGCCTGGGCCGCGTACGGGCTGCCCGTGCTCGCGATCTTCCTCTGGCCCGCGCGCAAGTCCTTAGCGCCGGCGCCGGCCCCTGAAACCCCCGCCCCGGCGTCCGCGCCTCAGCAGTAGGAGAACCGTTCCATGCGTACCACCCCTTTGCTCGCGCTGGCTACGGCCTGCCTCGTTGGCGGCGCCCTGGTCGCTTGCAGCTCCGACAAGGCCGACAGCGGTTCCGCGGCGGCCACCGGCGGCCCGATCACCGTCAAGGCCAACGACACGGCCTGTGAGGTCGCCCGCGCCACCACCGCGGCCGGCACCAGCGTCTTCTCGGTCACCAACGGCGGCAACAAGGTCACCGAGTTCTACGTGTACGCGGCCGGCGACCGGGTCATGGGTGAGGTCGAGAACATCGCCCCCGGCCTGTCCCGTGAGCTGCACGTCGAGCTGCCCGCCGGCTCGTACGAGACGGCCTGCAAGCCCGGCATGATCGGCAAGGGCATCCGCGCCGCGTTCACCGTCTCCGGCTCGGCCACCCCGCTGACCGCCGATGCCAAGCTGCTCGCGGCCACCGAGAGCTACCAGCGGTATGTGAAGAGCCAGACCGCCGCGCTGCTGCCGAAGACCGAGGAGTTCGTCGCCGCGGTCAAGGCCGGCGAGGTCGACAAGGCCAAGGCGCTGTTCCCGGTCACCCGCACCTACTGGGAGCGCATCGAGCCGGTCGCGGAGATCTTCGGCGACCTTGACCCGAAGATCGACGGCCGCGAGGAAGTCGTCGAGGAAGGCATGGCGTTCACCGGCTTCCACCGGATCGAGAAGGACCTCTGGGCCGCCAAGCCGGACATCTCGAAGGACGGTCCGATCGCCGACCAGCTGCTGGCTGACGTCAAGGAGATCGTCGCCAAGGCCAACGCCGAGAAGCTGTCCCCGCTGAACCTCGCCAACGGCGCCAAGGAACTGCTCGACGAGGTCGCCTCCGGCAAGATCACCGGCGAGGAGGACCGCTACTCGCACACCGACCTGTGGGACTTCAACGCCAACGTCGACGGCTCCAAGGCCGCCATCGCCGCGCTGCGCCCGGTGCTGGAAGAGCGCGACCCGGCCCTGGTCAAGACGCTGGACACCGAGTTCGCCAACGTCGACGCCGCGCTCGGCAAGCACCGCGCCGGCGACGGCTGGAAGCTGCACACCGAGCTGAGCAAGGCCGACCTGAAAGAACTGTCGGACGCCATCAACGCGCTGGCCGAGCCGATCTCCAAGGTCGCCGCGGTCGTCTCGAAGAAGTAGTCATGAGTGACAGCACTGTGTCGCGCCGGCGAGCCATCGCGCTCGCCGGCGTCGGCGTAGCCGGAGTAGCAGGCGCCGCCGCGGTAGGTGGTGCCCTCGTCCGCGGCGCGGCCGCCGACGACACCCCACACCCGGCGGAAGGCGCGGTCGCCTTCACCGGCGCGCACCAGGCCGGCATCGTCACCCCCGCCCAGGACCGCCTGCACTTCGTCGCGTTCGACGTCGTCACCAAGGACCGCGAACGTCTCATCACTCTGCTCAAGGACTGGACAGCCGCTGCCGCGCGGATGACCGCCGGGCAGGACGCGGGGGAGATCGGCGCGGTCAACGGCGTGCCGGAGGCACCGCCGGACGACACCGGCGAAGCCCTCGGGCTGCCGCCGTCCGGGCTGACCCTGACCATCGGCTTCGGCCCGACGCTGTTCCGCAACGCCGAAGGCCGGGACCGGTTTGGCATCGCCGCGAAGCGCCCACCGGCCCTCGACGACCTGCCCCACTTCCCCGGCGACATGCTCGACGCCGGGATCTCCGGCGGCGACCTGTGCGTGCAGGCGTGCGCCAACGATCCGCAGGTGGCGGTGCACGCCATCCGCAACCTGGCCCGGATCGGCATGGGCGTCGTCAGCGTGCGGTGGACGCAACTGGGCTTCGGGCGTACGTCGTCGACATCGCGGACCCAGGCCACCCCGCGCAACCTTTTCGGCTTCAAAGACGGCACCGCCAACCTCAAGCTCGAGGAGCCCGAGCTGCTCGACGAGCACCTCTGGGTGCGCGCCGGCGACGGCCCGGAGTGGATGACCGGCGGCTCCTACCTGGTCACCCGCAAGATCCGCATGATCGTGGAGACCTGGGACCGCTCGTCGCTGACCGAGCAGGAGGCGATCGTCGGTCGGCACAAGGGCAGCGGGGCGCCGCTCGGGATGACGGCGGAATTCGACGAGCCGAAGGTCGCGGCGCTGCCGGAGACCTCACACGTACGGCTCGTGCACCCGGAGAGCAATGCGGGGGCTCGACTGCTGCGTCGGGGCTACAACTACGTCGACGGGTCGGACGGGCTCGGCCGTCTCGACGCAGGACTGTTCTTCATCGCGTACCAGCGGGACCCACGCAAGCAGTTCGTGCCCGTACAGCTCAACATGTCGCGGCACGACGACATGAACGAATACCTCAAGCCGATGTCGATCGGGTTGTTCGCGTGCCCGCCCGGCGTGTCCGGTACGGGCGACTTCTGGGGCCGGACGCTGTTCTCCTGACGCGCCACCTATGGCCGGTCACACAGGCCGGAAGGGGACAGTGCAATATTGGATCGCATGAGAGCCCGCGTACTCGTCGTCGACGACGACCCCGCCCTCGCGGAGATGCTCGGCATCGTCCTGCGCAGCGAGGGTTTCCTGCCTTCCTTCGTGGCCGACGGTGAGCGGGCCCTCACGGCGTTCCGGGAAAACCGGCCCGACATCGTCCTGCTCGACCTCATGCTGCCCGGCATGAGCGGGATAGACGTCGCCCGGGCCATCCGCACCGAGTCGGGTATCCCGATCGTCATGCTGACCGCCAAGAGCGACACCGTCGACGTGGTGCTCGGCCTCGAATCGGGCGCCGACGACTACGTGGTCAAGCCGTTCAAGCCCAAGGAACTCGTCGCGCGGATGCGGGCCCGCCTGCGCCGCGGCGAGGACGCGGCCCCCGAGCTGCTGACCATCGGCCCGCCCGGCAACCAGATCACCATCGACGTGCCCGCGCACACCGTCACCCGCGACGGCGAGGAGGTGAAGCTGACGCCGCTGGAGTTCGACCTGCTGGTCGCGCTCGCCCGCAAGCCGCGCCAGGTCTTCACCCGCGAGGTCCTGCTCGAACAGGTCTGGGGCTACCGGCACGCCGCCGACACCCGGCTGGTCAACGTGCACGTGCAACGGCTGCGAGCCAAGATCGAGCCGGATCCGGAACGGCCCGAGATCATCTTGACCGTACGCGGCGTCGGCTACAAAGCGGGCACCGGCTGAGCGTCGGGGACTACCCTTGCCCCCGATGCGTGCTCCCGCCTGGCTTCCGATGCCGATCCGCCGCACCCTGAGAGTGGTGCGGCGGTACTGGCGTGCCGCCGTGCGCTGGGGGATGCGGGTCTCCGCCCCCGGCCGCCGGGCCTGGCGGCGCTCCCTGCACCTGCGGGTCATCACCCTCACCCTCGTCGCGTCCAGCGCGCTGGTCGGCGGTTTCGGCTGGTTCATCGCCGACCGCAGCACCAACATTCTGCTCGACCGCGCCGAGGACGAGGTCAAGTCCCGGATGCAGAACAAGGTCGACTACGCGTACCGGCAGCTCACCGTGCACCGGCAGGAGAGCGACCCGCAGCTGCGGGCGACCATCAGCAACACCGTCGCCCGCCTCGTGGACGGTGACTCCGCCGAGAACGGGGGCGCCATCGTCGCGCTGCGCGCCGACGGCTTCCCGGACGTCCCGACGCTCAAGCCCCGCGCCTCCACCACGGTCGACACCACTGACCTGATCACTCCGGAGCTGGTCCGGGACGTCTCCGGGCGCAGCATGGTGGCTTACCAGATCCGGACCGCCACCATCGGCGACCAGCAGACCAAATACCTGGTGTACGGCTCACCCGTGCCGACCAGCTTCGGCCACATCGAGCTCTACTACCTGGTGCCGTTGACCACCGAAGACCGCGCCGCCGACCAGATTCGGACGACCGTTCTGATCACCGGCTTCGCCCTGGTCATCCTGCTCGGTGCCGTCGCCGGCCTGGTCACCCGCATGGTGGTGACGCCGGTCCGGATCGCTGCCCGCACCGCCCAGCGGCTCTCCGCCGGGCTGCTCGACCAACGCATGAAGGTGGCCGGCGAGGACGATCTGGCCCTGCTCGCCGCCTCCTTCAACCAGATGGCCGCCAACCTCCAGCGCCAGATCGTGCGCCTCGAAGAGATGTCCCGGCTGCAACGGCGGTTCACCTCCGACGTGTCCCACGAGCTGCGCACGCCACTCACGACCGTACGGATGGCCGCCGACCTGATTTTCGCCGAGCGCGACGAATTCGATCCGGCGGTCGCGCGCAGCGCTGAGCTGCTGCAAGCCGAGCTGGACCGGTTCGAGAGCCTGCTCACCGACCTGCTGGAGATCAGCCGGTTCGATGCGGGTTTCGCCGCGCTCGATGCGGAGCACACCGACCTGGTGCCGGTGGTCGAGCGGGTGGCGGAGCGGCTCGCCAGCCTGGCCGAGCGGGTCGGCGTCACCATCGATCTGCGCCTGCCGGAGACGCCGGTCATCGCCGAGGTCGACCCCCGCCGGGTCGAACGCGTCCTGCGCAACCTGGTGGGCAATGCTGTCGAGCACGGCGAGGGCAAGCCGGTCGAGGTCACCCTGGCGACCGACGAGGCCGCCGTAGCCGTCACCGTGCGCGACCACGGCGTCGGCCTGAAACCGGGGGAGGAGCGCCTGGTCTTCAACCGGTTCTGGCGCGCCGACCCATCCCGCGCCCGGCAGACCGGCGGCACCGGACTCGGTTTGTCCATCTCGGTCGAGGACGCCCGCCTGCACGGCGGCTGGCTGGAAGCCTGGGGCGAACCGGGCGGAGGCGCCCAGTTCCGCCTGACGCTCCCGGTCCGCGCCGGCGATCGCCTCGTCGCCGCCCCGTTGCCGCTGATTCCTCGAGACCGCGCCATCGACGAGGAAATCCCCGTCCTGGCCGCACTGCCTGCCGGTCCTGCCCGCGTGGCGTTGCCCGCGGCGCCTGACAACGACTCCGGCACCGCGGATCCGACCACGCCGGACGACGGTGACTCCGGCGGTTCGAGCATCGATCAGCCTGCAGAGGTGCGGCGATGAAGCTGAACACGTCCAATCGCCGCCGCGCCGGTGCCCTGACCGCCGCCGTGCTGGCCGCCGTGCTGGCCGCTGCCGGCGGGTGCGGCATCCCCGACAACACCGAGGTCAAGCAGATCGGCACGGGACCGTCGATCGGATTCGCCTCCGACGACGATGTGCCGCTTCCACCGCGTACCCGCACGGACAGCCTCAACCAACGAGACCTCGTCAAGAATTACCTCGAAGCCGCCGTCGGCGATTTCAACGAGGCGTTCAAACGGGTACAGGAGTTTCTGTCGCCCTCCGCGGTCACCACCTTCAAGCCGCCCAACGAGATCAAAGTGGTGCACCTGGTCGACACCCCCCTGGTCGAGATCGCCACCGGTGACGTCGACCTCGAGGTGCGGACAATCGGGAAGCTGATGCACAACGGCAGCCTGATCACCGAGCCGGATGCGAGTGTCACGCGCTACAAGCTCGAGGTCAGAACGATCACGGGCAAGGACGGGCTGTTCGTCACCAAAGCCCCACCCGTACTACTGCTCAGCGACGAGGCGCTCGGCAATTTCTACGAACGCCGGACGATCTACTTCTGGAACCGGGAACACACCGCCCTCGTGCCGGACATCCGTTACCTGCCGAAGCAACTGCCCAAGGAGCAGGAGCCGCAACAGATCATCAAGTGGCTCATCGAAGGCCCGCCGAGCTGGCTGAGCGAGATCGTCGAGCCGCTCCCGGAAGGCACGGAGCTGATCGGCAACGTCCCCGCCGTCAGCAACGGCAAACTGCAGATCAACCTCAACCCGCAGTCCGTCGTGCCGCCCGACGACCCCGATGCGCTGGACCGGCTGCGGCGCCAACTCATGTGGTCGCTGCGAGCCAACCTTTCCGACAACGTTCTCGAGCTGCGAATCGGCAACCAGGAGCCGGTCGATTACGGCGGCAACGACTACCTCTCCAGCAATCCGTCGTCGCAGCTGGCGAGCACGCCCGAGCGCTTCCTGATCTACAACGGCCAGATCCATCGGCGCTCGCTGTCCCCCAACGCGCCGCAGCCGATCCCGGTGATCCCGCCGGAAGCCAACCGCAACGTCAAAGCTGCGGCCCTGGCCCACGATCCGCTCCGCCGCCAGTACGCCGCCCTGGTCACCGTCGAGAAGGACCGGCAGGTGCTGCAGGTCGGCGCCGCCGCGATCGACCAGCGAGCCAAGCTGCACCGGGTAAGCCTGCCGGGCGGCTCACCTGGTCAACCCGTCTGGGCCATCTCGTCCGACGACGCACAGACCGGCGCCATCGGCCTGATCACCGTGGGCGGGCGGCTCTACAGCTACTCCGCGAACGGCGCCGCCGTACGCCCGGTCGCCTGGCCCGGCCCACAGGGGTGGATCTCCGCCGTGGCAGTCGCGCCGGACGGTCGCCGCGTCGCCATGGTGGTCGGCGGCAGTCTCTACCTCGCGGCTCTGACCGCGGACGGCAACGGGCCACGCATCTCCGCCTACTTCCGGGTTCAGGTTCCCGCCCTGCAAGCGATGTCGGCGGTCGACTGGGGCACCGAAACCTCACTCCTGGTCGCCGGCACGCTGACCGGCCAGAACCGCGTCGCCATCGTCGACACCACGATCGACGGCAGCTCCGGCCAGGCCCAGCCCGATATCGGCACCGACGCCGTCACCTACCTCGCCGCCTATCCGGTCAGTCCCACCAGCAACAAGCCCTCCCCGGACGTCGTGCAGTACATGGCGAACGGCTCCGCCTATGACGCCCTGATCGGGCCCGAACCCGAGCGGATCGGCGTTGCCGACCTCGCCACGCCGGTGGCCGACCCGCCCGCCGCAGTGGCTCCCATCTCGCCCTTCTACCTCCGCTGACCGTCGCCCTACCGGTTGTCCACAGCCGCTGATTCGTGGGCTGCGGGCTGGTAGGGCTGCGTGGTCTTCTCGACACCCTGGACATCATCCGGGCGGGAGGATGCGCAATGACGTGGGCGAGCAGACTCAGCGCCGACCTCGCCGACCTGGTGCTGCCAAGCGCCTGCGCAGGGTGCGCAGCGGAGCGGGTCGAGTTGCGCTACGGCACCTGCGAGGCCTGTGTGGCGGAACTGGAAGCCTTGCGGCCGTTCCCGACAGTGCCGGATCCACCTCCGCCGGGAATGCCTCGCTGTGTGGCTGTGGGCGGCTACGGCGGGCCACTACGCGGCGCGTTGTTGGCATACAAGGAGCGGCAGCGGCATCGACTTGCCTGGCCGCTGGGGGCCTTGCTTGCGTCGGCCGTCGTCGAGGCCGCGGTGCGGGCGGGCGGACATCGGGGCGTACCCCTGACGCTCGTGCCGGTTCCGTCGACCGCGAGTGCGGCCCGGGCGCGCGGCGGCGACCACATGGCGCGGCTGAGCGCACAGGCCGTGCGCCGGCTGCGAGCCGGCGGTTGGCAGGCTGAGGCGGTGCGGGTGCTCCAAGCACTGCCGCGTCCTGACTCCGCGTTACTGACGGTAGCCGAACGGGCGACGGCCGCTGAGAATTCCCTGCGAATCAGGAGGACCCGGATCCGTATTTCGCGGCGGCGACCGACGATCGGAGGCACCCTGTTAGTGGTCGACGACATCGTCACGACAGGGGCCACGCTGGCCGCGGTGACGAGCCGGCTCCGGGAGGCGGACATGCAGGTCGCGGGCGCTTGCGTACTGGCAGCGACCCAGCGGCGTGCCGGCCGCGGACCGACGCCGGGCGAGCCCGCTTCCGCGAGCGTAAGCACGTCGAAAGTCCCCGGATCCGTTCCCCGAACGAGGGGTGACGGGCGGGCGTCAGCAGGTTAGCGTCATGGTGACGAGGGTAAGCGCGCCGCCTTACCCGCCACCGGAGCGAAGTCGACCAAGTCTGACCCGCCGCACCGGAAAGGAGCCGTCCTCGTAAGCCGTTTCGGTCACCCACGTGGGGATCGCTCCGCGGTCTCCGCCATCACCGAAACCCGCACCACCGCGTCGAAGTGCAAACGTTGGGGGAGGTCACGAGTGGACATTGTCGTCAAGGGCCGCAACGTAGAGGTTCCCGACCACTACCGGGAACATGTCGCCGACAAGCTGGCAAAAGTAGAGCGCTACGACCAGAAGTTGATCCGGGTCGACGTGGAGTTGTTCCACGAGCGCAACCCACGGCAGTCCGACAACTGCCAGCGCGTCGAAATCACGGTCGTGACCCGGGGGCCCGTCATCCGGGCCGAAGCCACAGCCAAGGATTTCTACGCCGCACTGGACATCGCCATCACCAAGCTCGACGGCCGCCTGCGCCGTGCCGCCGACCGACGGCGGGTGCACCGCGGACGGCACGCACCGGTCTCCGTGGCCGCCGCCACCGCCGGCCTGCCCACCGACCTGCCGAGCCTCACGCCGCCCGTCGAGGACGGCGCCGTGCTGACCGATCTGGCGGAGCACGACGACAACCAGCCGTGGCGCATCGTCCGCGAGAAGGAACACACCGCGGACCCGATGACCGTCGACGACGCTCTCTTCCAGATGGAGCTCGTCGGCCACGACTTCTATCTCTTCCACGACAAGGAGAGCGGCCGGCCCAGCGTCGTCTACCGACGCCGCGGCTACGACTACGGCATCCTCAGCCTCGAAGCTAGCTGAGCTGATGGCTGAGCTGATGGCCTCCCTTCGGTCGGCGGGGATCCCGCCCCTGGGGGTCGGTGTCGAGGACACCGAAACGAACCACGGCTGCGCCTAGTCCGTTTCGCCGCCCTCGACACCGACGGGCGGGATCCGTGGTGGTCATCGTGGACCCATGGCGGATGTGGGCGGGGAAATGGCGGGCTCTCGGATACCCGTCAGTTGCTGGGCGTTAGCCGTCTAGGCGGGGGCCTTCGGTGAGGAGGTCCTCGGCTAGGAGGGCGAATTGGACGTCGTCGGTGCGGCGGCCGTTGGCGCCGGGGAGGCGGGAGCGTAGGTAGGCCTCGCGGGTGAAGCCGGCTTTTTCGAGGACTCGTTGTGAGCCCAGGTTTGTCGGTAGGGCGCCCGCGATGAGGCGGGCGATGCCGGTTTCGGCGAACGCCCACAGGGATAGGAGCTGGGCTGCCCGGGTGGGGTAGCCGCGGCCTCGCCAGGCCGGCATCATGCTGTAGCCGATCATGGCCTGGCCGGTTCGTGGCTCCTGGTAGTAGAGGCCGATCTCGCCGGTGGGCGTGCCCGTGGCCGTGTCGACGATGACCAGGTCTGCGCGGTCGCCGGCGAGCCAATGCGAGGCGGTCCATGCGCAGCGCCGGCGCATTTCTTCGGCGCTGGGCGGCACCGGTGGCACGGTCGTCGCGACGACGTCCTCCTGCGAGTGCAGTTCCGCATAGAACGGCAGGTCGGACTCGCGCAGCGGGCGCAGGGTCACCACGCCGTCGGTGAGTTCGCCGCCGGGCAGGTCGGGCAGGAGCCGTTCGACCGGCCCCGGCGGGTCGCCGGCGACGCGGGCGAAGGCCAGCGCGTCCGCTCGGGCGCCGTCGTGGCCGGGCAGCGCGTCCCGGCGTACCCCCTCGGGCTTGAAGCCGGCGGCGAGGGCAACCCGCTGGCTCACTGCGTTCTCGCGGTGGGTGAGCAACTCCAGGCGGGCAATTCCCGACGTCATCGCGTACGCGCAAAGCGCACTGACCGCCGCGGTAGCGACGCCGCGGTGCCGTGCCCACGGCCCGGTCCAGTAGCCGATCTCGGCCTGGGCGCGGCCGGGCTGGAACCGGTCGAGGCCGGCGCCGCCGAGCAGCCGGTCGGTGACCGGGTCGGCGACCGCGTAGAACCCGCCGCCCTCGGCGAACATGCGCGGGGCGACCAGGTGGAAGAAGTCCTCGGCGTCGGCCCGGGTGAAGGGCATCGGGAGTGCCGTCATGAACCGGTGCATGTCCGGCTCGTTGCAGGCGATCAGCAGATCGTCCAGATCCTCCGGCCGCAGCCCTCGCAGCCGCACGCCGTCGCCCGGGATCACCGGCACGTTCGTCTCCATCCCACCAGCCCTTTCCTCACTGCGCAGCCTGTCACGGGGTCGGTGACACGCCCGACCGTCCCGCCGCGCTTCGCACCTTGCCTCATCTGCGGGTCACTACCGTGCACGCGGTGCTCCGGCGCGTCCGACGCTCGGGGCCGCCGCCAGGTTGCGGCGCCGGCAAAGATGCGCTGTCAGCGAACTCCCCGCCCTATTTCGTCCCTTTCGCGAGATTACTGGGAGGCTCGGGTCACGGCGCCGCCCGGCGGACGCCTACGATGGTTCGGCAGACCGTCTAGGGGAGCGTTGACCCGTGTCGATTTTGGAAAAAGTCCTTCGTGCCGGTGAAGGCCGCATGGTGCGCCGCCTCAAGGCGATCGCCAATGCGGTCAACTCGATCGAGGACGAGTACACCGACCTCACCGACGACGAGTTGCGGGCGCACACCGACCAGTTCAAGGAACGCGTCGCCGATGGCGAGTCGCTCGACAGCCTGATGGTCGAGGCGTTCGCGGTCGCTCGCGAGGGTGCGCGCCGAGTGCTCGGCCAGCGTGCGTACGACGTCCAGCTCATGGGTGGCGCCGCGCTGCACTTCGGCAACATCCCCGAGATGAAGACCGGTGAGGGTAAGACCCTGACCGGCGTCTTCCCGGCGTACCTCAACGCGCTCAGCGGCGAGGGCGTGCACATCATCACGGTGAACGACTACCTCGCCCAACGCGACGCCGAGTGGGTCGGCCGGGTGCACAGCTTCCTCGGCCTCACCGTCGGCGTGATCCTGCCCAACCGGCCGGCCGCCGAGCACCGCGCAGCGTACGAATGCGACATCACGTACGGCACCAACAACGAGTTCGGCTTCGACTACCTGCGCGACAACATGGCGTGGTCGGCCGGCGAGCTGGTGCAGCGCGGGCACAACTTCGCGATCGTGGACGAGGTCGACTCGATTCTCATCGACGAGGCCCGCACCCCGCTGATCATCTCCGGCCCCGGCGAGCACTCCGCCCGCTGGTACGGCGAGTTCGCCGCCCTGGTCGGCCGCCTGCAGAAGGGCAAGGACGGCGAGGGCGACTACGAGGTAGACGAGGCCAAGCGTACGGTCGCCATCACCGAGCGCGGCGTCTCCCGGGTCGAGGACCGCCTCGGCATCGACAACCTGTACGAGTCGGTGAACACCCCGCTCGTGGGCTACCTGAACAACGCCATCAAGGCCAAGGAGCTCTACAAGCGGGACAAGGACTACATCGTCGACGACAACGGCGAGGTCCTGATCGTCGACGAGTTCACCGGCCGCATCCTGCACGGCCGCCGCTACAACGAGGGCATGCACCAGGCCATCGAGGCGAAGGAAGGGGTGGAGGTCAAACAGGAGAACCAGACCCTGGCGACCATCACCCTGCAGAACTACTTCCGCCTCTACAACAAGCTCGGCGGCATGACCGGTACCGCGCAGACCGAGGCCGGCGAGTTCAACCAGGTCTACAAGGTCGGCGTCGTGAGCATCCCGACGCACCGGCCGATGATCCGCGTCGACCACCCGGACGTCATCTACAAGACCGAGAAGGCCAAGTTCAACGCGGTCATCGAGGACATCGCCGAGCGGCACGCCACCGGCCAGCCCGTCCTGGTCGGCACCGTCTCGGTCGAGAATTCCGAGATCCTCTCGCAGCTCCTGCGCCGCCGCGGCATCCCGCACAGCGTGCTGAACGCCAAGTTCCACGCCCAGGAAGCGCAGATCATCGCGCAGGCCGGCCGCAAGGGCGGCGTCACGGTCGCCACCAACATGGCCGGCCGCGGCACCGACATCCTGCTCGGCGGCAACCCCGAGTTCGCGGCCGCCGCCGAGCTGCACCAGCGCGGCCTCGACCCGGTGGAGAACCCCGAGGAGTACGCCAAGGCCCTCGAAGAGGTCATGCCGTCGGTCAAGGAAGCGTGCGAAGAGGAAGCGGCCGAGGTCATCGCCGCCGGTGGCCTCTACGTGCTCGGCACCGAGCGTCACGACTCCCGCCGCATCGACAACCAGCTGCGCGGCCGCTCCGGCCGCCAGGGCGACCCGGGCGAGTCCCGGTTCTACCTGTCGCTGCAGGACGACCTGATGAAGCGTTTCCGCGCCGGCGCGGTCGAGGCGGTCATGGACCGCTTCAACATCCCGGAGGACGTCCCCATCGAGTCGAAGATGGTGACCCGCCAGATCCGCAGCGCCCAAACCCAGATCGAGGCCCAGAACGCCGAGATCCGAAAGAACGTCCTCAAGTACGACGAGGTGCTCAACAAGCAGCGCCAGGTCATCTATGCCGAGCGCAAGCGGGTGCTCGACGGCGAGGACATGCACGACCAGGCCCAGCACATGATCGACGACGTGGCCGCCGACTACGTCACGGCCGCCACCTCCGAGGGGTACGGCGAGGACTGGGATCTCGAGCAGCTGTGGACCAACCTCAAGCGGTTGTTCCCGCTGAGCCGCACCATCGAGGACATCATCGAGGAAGCCGGCGGCGAGCGCAGCAGCCTCGACCAGGAATTCCTCATCGCCCGGATCAAGGAAGAGGCCCAGCGGGCGTACCAGGCCCGCGAGGACGAGCTGGGCGAAGAGGCGGTCCGCGAGCTCGAACGCCAGGTCCTGCTCGCCGTCATCGACCGCAAGTGGCGCGAGCACCTCTACGAGATGGACTACCTGCAGGAAGGCATCAGCCTGCGGGCGTACGCCCAGCGCGACCCGGTCGTCGAGTACCAGCGCGAGGGCTTCGACATGTTCAACCAGATGATGGAGGGCATCAAGGAGGAGGCGGTCGGCTTCCTCTTCAACCTGGAAGTTCAGGTCGAGGAGGCCCCCTCGGTCACCGTCGACCCGTCCCAGGCCCGCGCGCTGCCCAAGGACGACGAGCCCGACCAGCACGTGGAGGTCCGCGCCAAGGGCCTCGGCGGCAACCGTCGCCCGCAGAACCTGCAGTACACCGCGCCCACCATCGACGGCGAAGCCGGCGCGGGCGCCCCGCAGATCCAGCAAGCCCCGCAGGCTCCCGCACTCGGCCTCGGCGGCGGCGCAGCCCCGGTCGTCCCGGCCAGCCCGGCCCACACCGGCGCCCACCGCGCCGCGGCCAACTCCGGCCAGGCCGAGGCCAGCAATGGCCCGTCCCGCAACGCCCCCTGCTACTGCGGCTCCGGCAAGAAATACAAGCGCTGCCACGGCGCCCCGGGCGCTGTCTGAGCCCGTCCGCACGTCACACCCGCCCGCCGCGAGCAGCTTCGCGACGGGCGGGTGTTGCGTCAGCCGGCCCTCGCGGCCTCAGAGCGTCCGCCGCTCGGACGGGCGCCGCACCGTTCGACGCCCTGATGCTGCACCGCGTCGGCTGAGCTGCCGTGGCGGACACACTTTCCGGCATCCCATGACAGCCGCAGGACGTGGTTGAAGAACTATGTGGCGGCGAGGCTGCGCGAGCGCGGCCCGGACTCACCTGGGTCGGACGCTGTTTGCTTGGTTGCACACTGGGCGGAGCCAGCAGGAGCCGCGCCGAATCCTCCGATCCAACGCCCGCCTGCGCCAGCCCGACGGTGGCACGTCATCGCAGTCCGTCCGGGCCTGGTTGCGTGCTGGTTGGCCCGATGCTCGGGCCGGGCTCAGTCATCAGAACGGGCATTCGCGCTCGACAACGACAGGTGGTCCGCCCCGCAGCGGGACTTCGTGCACCACATCATCGCCGCGGCCGGCCCCGCCTTCGCGAGCGTGGTCGAATGACCCGTGCGGAGGCCGAAGCCCGATACGTGGCCGGGGCCGAGCCGTTCGCCCTCCGTTTCGAGAAGCACGTTGACGGTGCGGTGATCGCTGACCTGGCCGACGCGATGGGCTGGATTCGTGACGACCTTCCGCCGGTGCCGGTCCCCCACCACCATTGGTTCTCTGGCGTCGAAGGTGGACCGCTCACGACGTGAGCACTCAGCTAGGCGGCTGAGGGTGACCCGCCGCCTGTGGCTGCTCCAGGGGCGGGCTCGCCGTGGGGTCAGATCAAGTGGAAGACGGTTGCCAGCCAGGCATCGCCCTCCAGCTCCAGGCGGAATGCCATGGCTAGGGTGCGGTCGCCGACTATCAGGACGACGGCGGCCTCCACTGCGCCTGGTCGGGGCTCGCAGACGCTGGAGCAGAGCACTGCCACGGGGGCTGGGCGATATTGCCGGGCGTTGGTGCGGGACGGTCGGTGTGGCGGCTGGCGGCGAGCGTGGGCTGCCTTCCGGGCCTGTGTGATCTTGTTGGCCGCCGCGACGCCCTGGGCCACGACTGCGGCGGCTTCGCGAGGCTTGGCGAGTTTGCGGAGGTGGGCTGCGGGGCGATACCCGTTCAGGACCTCGACGCAGGAGTTCACGAACCTGCGAACCGCAAGCCTCGCATCGGGGGATAGCCCGGTCGGCGCCGTGAGCTGAACACGAGGGAGCGCCGACGCCGGTGTCGGGGATGGCGCTGACGCCGGCGTCATGGCGGTGGGCAGGCCTGATGTCGGCGGCGTGTCTGTGCGGGACGAAGCTGACACCGATGGCGCTGTGGTGAGGGGTGAGGCTGACACCGATGGCGCTGTGGTGAGGGATGAGGCTGACGCCGGCATCGTGATGGGGGAGAGGGCCGGTGTTGTCGCGGGCGAGCGGGGACGGGTCCAGCTCAAGGCCAGTTGGTGCGGGTTGGACCGGGAGGCCGGCTCGTGTTCGTCGTCGAAGGGCGGCTCGCACCGGGGTGCTGGACGCAGCCGGACTGCCGGTGCTGTTCGGCGCTTTTCCACTTCGACTGTCGTCACAGAGCACCCCGATTCTTGCGTTTGCCTCCGTTTGCCTTCGATAGCCAGTGTGGTCCGGACGTTGAGGGGCGTCAATGTCAGATTGAGGGCCTGTGGATAACCGGGATCAGTCGGGGTCGCGGTCGGTGAGGGGGTTGTCCTGGACCCAGGCTGCCGTCTCCGCGTATTTCAGTGCGATGTATTCCTCGAGTTTCGCCCGCTCCACTCGCCATTGGCCGCGGCCGCCGATCTTGATGGCGGGGAGTTCTCCGCTGCGGACCATGTGGTAGACCTGCGAGTCGGACACGCTGAGTTCGGCGGCCACGTCGGACAGCAGCAGGAACCTGGCCTCCATGGGCGCCTCCGGTCATTGGTCTGGGTGAACGAACCTTAGTTTGCCACCGTTTGCCTCCGACAGCCGATAGATGTCGGTGGAGTGGGCCGACGGCATGAGCGGGGGAAGAGACCGTCCGGTAGCGTGCGCGGCGGTGTACTACAGGGACGGTTGAGCTGCCCAGGGGGATGAGAGTGCCGATCACCGATGTGGTCCGGGTCTATGTGCCCGCCACCGTGCCCATGCTGGCCGTTCTTCGCGATTCCGGCAGTCTGGGCAACGGCGAGTTGGTGGCCCATGCCGTGACGCCGTCGCTGCGGGAGTGGTACGCCGAAGGCGACGAAGAGGAGCTGGAATACGTCGCCTTCACCCGCGCAGCCCAGACCGCCCTCCAACTGCTCCACCACGACCCGGCGGCCGCACGTCGACGCGTCGTGGTTTCCGCCGACGTGCCGGCCGCACGGGTGGCGCGGGAGAGCGGCGAGTTGGGGACGAGCCTGGTGCGACTGCCTCAGACCCTCTCCCTCAAAGAGGTCGCCGCTGTCCACGTGGACAGCACGGACGCCGCCGAAGTAGTGGGCGCGGCCGTGGACGCGGTGGAAGCGGCGCTGGCGGGTGACGCGGATGCCCAGTTCACCGTGGACGGGGCCGAGGATCACGAACTCGAGTGGTACGCAGTGAGCGAACTCGGCGAACTGATCTAACCCCGCAGCCGTTCAGTCGGCCCGCGCCCGGCGCTCAATCTCGTCGGGATCCATCCCCACCGGGGCGGCGTCCGTCCCGATTGAAGCGGGTTTCGGGCTCGTCGAGGCGGGGTCGAGCGGTTCGGCAGCTGCATCCGAGTCGGGCGCGGCAGCCCCGGCCGGATCGGCGGAGTTCGGAGTGCCCATTGACCGCCCCACCGCCACCATGGCGGTGAAAGCGCCGACGAAGAGCACGATCAGCCCGACGTTGAGCCGCGAGCCGCTGAGCATCCGTTGCACGGTCAGCTCCAGCTCGCTGACCTTGCCGGCGAGTTCGAGGACGCGGGCTCCGGCCGTACGCGTCAGAATCTCTGCGATGACCAGCAGGAGGCCCGGTCCGGCGCCGGCCAGGGTGTAGAGCGGCCATTTCAGCTCTGTGCCGCTGCGGCGGCGGGCGCGGCGCAGCACGCGGTAGGCGACGAGGCCGGCCGCGAGGCCGCCGAGGACGCCTTGGACGAGGCTGAAGTTGCCCGCCGCGCTGGCCTGGGAGGCCGCGGTGTTGCCCGCGCCGAGGGCGGGCAGGAGGTCGTCCTGCACGAAGGCGAGCAGCACGCCGACGAGGAATGCGGCGATCGCTCCGGCGCCGGCAGCGGCGACCACTCGGGTGTGCCGGAAGCTGGCGAGTGCGCCGCCGATGGTCGCGGCGGCGGCGATGGTGCCGGCGACGACGGCGTAGATCCAGCCCTCAACGTTGATCATGAAGATCGGGAGGGCGCCCAGCAGGCCGATGCCGAGGCCGGCTCCGGTGGTGAGGATGGACCGGACGGTGGCGCCCGGGTCGCGGCCGCCGCGGGTGAGGAAGGCGCGGACGGCGAGCGCGACGGCCGCGCCCGCGACGAGGCTTGCGGAAACCGCGCCGGGCATGGCGTACGCGGTGGAGGTGACCTCCATCGCAACATCGTCCTGGCCGGTGATGGTGGCCCACGCCGACCGCAGCATCGCGGCCATCCACAGCAGGGCTGCAGCCGCCAGGATGAGGCCCGACGAACCCGCCCGTTCCGGCCCGTCCTGGGCGGCTTCGCCCGTCCTGACCTCGCTGTCCACCTCACTCATGGGCCTCAGCGTACGCGTTATCCACAGGCGGCTTCGAGGCCCCGGAGGGGGCTGCCCCGGTGTGTGAGGATGGACCCCAGTTGCCCCCTCAAAGTCGAGGAGTACGTGATGGACGCCCACTTTTCCGTGCCCGTGCCGCGGAATGAGCCCGTTCGCGGATATGCGCCCGGCAGCCCGGAGCGCATCTCGCTGCAAGCACGGGTCGAGGCTTTGGCGGCCGAGCGCCTGGAATTGACCAACACGATCGACGGCGTGCAGCGGATGGGCGGCGGCGACCGGATCGACGTCGTGCAGCCGCACAACCGCCACCACGTGCTCGGTGTCACGGGCAATTCGACCCACGAGGACGCCGCGGCAGCGGTGGCGGCGGCCAAGCGCGCTGCTCCGGGCTGGCGCGCGTTGCCTTACAGCGAGCGGGCCGCGGTGTTCCTGCGCGCCGCTGAGCTGCTCGCGGGCGGCTGGCGGGACACGCTGAACGCTGCCACGATCCTCGGCCAGTCGAAGTCGGCGCAGCAGGCCGAGATCGACGCCGCGTGTGAGCTGATCGACTTCCTGCGCTTCAACGTGGCCTTCGGTGAGCAGATCCTCAGCGTGCAGCCGCAGTCGGCGCCGGGCATCTGGAACCGCTTCGACCACCGGCCGCTCGAGGGCTTCGTCTACGCGATCACGCCGTTCAACTTCACCGCGATCGCGGCCAACCTGCCGGCGGCGCCCGCGCTGATGGGCAACACGGTGGTGTGGAAGCCGTCGCCGACCCAGCAGTTCTCGGCGCACTTCACCATGCGGCTGTTCGAGGCGGCCGGCCTGCCCGCTGGTGTCATCAACATGGTCACCGGCGATGGCATCGCGGTCTCCGATGTGGTGTTGGCCGACCCGGACCTGGCCGGCATCCACTTCACCGGCTCGACCGGCACGTTCCGGCACCTGTGGCGCGAAGTGGGCAGCAACATCGACCGCTACCGGTCGTACCCGCGGCTGGTCGGCGAGACCGGCGGCAAGGACTTCGTGTTCGCGCACGCCAGTGCCGACGCGGATGCGCTGCACACCGCGCTGGTGCGGGGAGCTTACGAGTATCAGGGCCAGAAGTGCTCGGCGGCGTCCCGGGCGTACATTCCGCGGAGCATCTGGGATGGCGGCCTGCGGGACCGGCTTGCGGCGACAGTGGCCTCCATCAAGTACGGCGACGTCACCGATCTGTCCGTCTTCGGCGGCGCGGTGATCGACGGCCGGGCGTTCGCCAAGCACGCGGAGGCCCTGGACCGGATCAAGAACAGCGCCTCCTGCACCGTGCTGGCCGGTGGCACCGCGGACGACAGCGAGGGCTGGTTCGTGGCGCCGACGCTGGTGGAGTCGACCGATCCGGCGCACGAGGTGTTCACCACGGAATACTTCGGCCCGATTCTCGGGGTGCACGTCTACGAGGACGACAACTTCGAGGGCGCGGTGGCGCAGGCGGAGTCGGTTTCGCCCTATGCACTGACCGGCTCTATTTTCGCCGACGACCGGAAGGTCGTGGATTGGGCGGCGGGTGCTCTGCGCAACGCGGCCGGCAACTTCTACATCAACGACAAGCCGACGGGTGCGGTCGTCGGCCAGCAGCCGTTCGGTGGCGCGCGGGGCAGCGGGACCAACGACAAGGCCGGCTCGATGCTGAACCTGCTGCGCTGGGTGTCGCCGCGGACGATCAAGGAGACGTTCGAGCCGCCGACGGCGTGGCAGTATCCCCACATGGGCTGATTGTCCGGTTCGCGGGTCGTCGTCTTTTCTTCCGCACAGTAATCGACGACGATCCGCGGCCTTTGGGAGCCTTCTCGACATGCAGCGCCGTCTGACCGTTTTGCTGCTCCATTTTACCGGTCGACACCCGTCCTCAAGGGCGAAACGCCCGGTCGCGACCCTCGTGGTCGGACTGTCTGTGCGGGACAGTCGCTTGTGGAGACGCAAATTGGACGGATCGGGCGAAATCCTGGACGCCAGAGCGACAAAGTGGCAGCTTAGAAGGCATGCCCGACTCTCAAATCAATCCCACGGCTGCCGCACTGCTCGGCCTGCTGCATGACGGGCCGATGACCGGCGGACAGCTCATGGCGGCTGCCGAACGTCGCCTCGGGCCCTACTGGTCGATGACGCGGAGCCAGGTCTACCGCGAACTCCCCGTCCTCGCCGAGATGGGCTACGTCCGCCTCGGCAAGCCGGGACCTCGGTCCAGTCAGCCCTACGCCATCACCGCGTCCGGTAAGCGTGCCTTCAGCAAGTGGCTCGCCGAAGCTCCCGGCCGCGACGCCATCCGCAATCCGATCGCCCTGCGGGTCGCCTTCGGTGAGCAGCACGCGGGTGGCCAGCTCAAGACGCTCTACACCGGCGCCAACGAGTACCACTCCGAGGCCTTGGCTATGGCTAAGGAGCAGGCCAAGGAGGCCAAGAAGGCGGGCGACGCGTACGGCGCCGCCGCGCTGGAGTTCGCGGTCGCGTACCACAAGGCTGCCCTGACCTGGCTCAAGGCCGCGCCCGCTCAGTGACGGTGCGATTCACTCAGCACAGGCCGCCCGGCCACGACAAGGGCCGGGCGGCGTATTCTCAATCGTCGTGAGTGCAGCCGACTTTCCTGAACAGCTCAAGGCGCTCGACGCCACCCTGCGCAACATCGAGAATGTGCTCGACCTCGACAAGCTGCGCCGGGTGCGTGCAGAGCTCGAGGAGCAGGCCTCCGCCCCCGATCTGTGGGACGACCAGGCGCGGGCCCAGGACGTCAATTCCCGGCTCTCGTACGCCGCCGGCGAAATCTCGAAGATGGAGAAGCTCCGGGCCCGGCTCGACGACGCCGGCCTGCTGCTGGAGATGGCCGAGGCCGAAGGCGACGACGACTCGGTCACCGAGGTCGGTGACGAGCTGGTCAAGCTGCAGAAGGCCATCGAGGAGATGGAAGTCCGCACCCTCCTCTCCGGCGAGTACGACTCCCGGGAGGCCGTCGTTGCCATCCGGGCCGGCGCGGGCGGCGTGGACGCTGCCGACTTCGCCGAGATGCTGCTCCGGATGTACCTGCGCTGGGCGGAGCGGCACGGCTACCCCACTGAGGTGTACGACACGTCCTACGCGGAAGAGGCGGGCCTCAAGTCGGCCACCTTCGCCGTCAAGGTGCCGTACGCGTACGGGACGCTGAGCGTGGAATCGGGCACCCACCGCCTGGTGCGGATCAGCCCGTTCGACAACCAGGGCCGGCGGCAGACGAGCTTCGCCGGCGTCGAGGTGATGCCGGTGGTGGAGCAGACCGACAGCATCGAGATTCCGGAGAACGAGATCCGGATCGACGTCTACCGTTCGTCGGGACCGGGTGGGCAGAGCGTCAACACCACCGACTCCGCGGTGCGGCTGACCCACATTCCGACCGGCATCGTCGTGACGTGTCAGAACGAAAAGTCCCAGCTGCAGAACAAGGCATCGGCCATGCGGGTGCTGCAGGCGCGGCTGCTCGAGCGTAAGCGTCAGGAAGAGGAGGCCAAGATGGCCGGCCTCAAGCAGGACACCACGGGTTCGTGGGGCGACCAGATGCGCTCGTATGTGCTGCACCCGTACCAGATGGTGAAGGACCTGCGTACCGAGCAGGAGACGGGCAATCCGTCGTCGGTCTTCGACGGCGAGCTCGATGAGTTCATCGAAGCGGGCATTCGTTGGCGCAAGCAGTCGCAGAAGGCCGAGTAGTCGTTGGCGACACGCCGCCTGAACGATGAGTCAGGCGGCGTTCACCCAGGGTGGAACTTGCGCCCCCGGACGCCAAGATCTGCCCGAGTGGACGCGAAAACCGACGACCGGCGGGCTTGGCGTACTCGTCACACCGCGTAGACTCTCCACCCGTGATTCAGCTCGAGAACGTGACGAAGACGTATCCGAAGGCGTCTCGGCCGTCGTTGGACGATGTCAGCGTCGGTATCGAGAAGGGTGAGTTCGTCTTCTTCATCGGCCCCTCCGGTTCCGGCAAGTCGACGATCATCAAGCTCCTGCTGCACGAGGTGGCTCCCTCGCGCGGCAAGGTGGTGGTGAATTCCAAGGACGTCACCACGATGCGGTCCTGGAAGATCCCGCACTTCCGGCGCTCGATCGGCTGCGTGTTCCAGGACTTCCGCCTGCTGCCCAACCGCACTGCGTACGAGAACGTGGCGTTCGCGCTCGAGGTGATCGGCAAGACCAAGGCCGTGGCCCGTCGGGTCGTGCCCGAGGTGCTGGAGCTGGTCGGCCTGGGCGGCAAGGAGCACCGCTACCCGCACGAGCTGTCCGGTGGTGAGCAGCAGCGTGTCGCGGTGGCGCGGGCGTTCGTCAACCGGCCGCTGATCCTGCTGGCGGACGAGCCCACGGGCAACCTCGACCCGGACACGTCCATCGAGATCATGCGCCTGCTGGACCGGATCAACCGGACCGGCACGACGGTCGTGATGGTGACGCACGACTCCAACATCGTCAACCAGATGCGCCGTCGGGTCATCGAGATCGAGAGCGGCCGGATCGTCCGCGACCAGGCGCGCGGCGTTTACGGCTAGCCCACCCGGGCCCCGCGGCCCCCCACGCTTTCCTTGATCTACGAACGCGGAGTCCCGGAGGGAACCCCCGAATGCGTTTCAAGTACGTCCTCAACGAGGTGTTGGTCGGTCTGTGGCGCAACGTCACGATGACCATCGCCATGATCATCACCATGTCGGTGTCGCTGACCATGCTCGGCGCCAGCGTGCTGATGTATATGCAGGTCGACCAGATGAAGGACTACTACTACGGGGAGATCCAGGTCTCGATCTTCCTGCGCGAGGACGTCACCGAGGCTCAGCGCAGCGCCATTGACCAGGCGATCACGCAAAGCTCGCTGGTGCAGTCGAAGGAGTACGAGAGCCGCGAGGCCGCGTACCAGAAGTTCCAGGTGCTCTGGCGGGACTCGCCCGACTTCGTGAAGTCGGTCGGCCCGGAAAGCCTGCCCGAGTCCTACCGGGTGAAGCTCAAGGACCCGGAGCAGTACGACGCCTTCGCTGAGCAGATCCGGGGTCAGCAGGGCATCCAGGACATCGTCGACCAGCGGGAGCTGCTGGAGAAGGTCTTCAAGATCTTCAACGCGTTCCAGACGATCTCGCTCGTCGTGGCGATCTTCATGGCCCTGGCCGCACTCTTGCTGGTCGGCAACACGATCCAGGTCGCCGCGTACAGCAAGCGCCGCGAGGTCGCCGTCATGAAGCTGGTCGGCGCGTCGAACTGGTTTATTCAGGCGCCGTTCGTGCTCGAGGCGGTGGTCGCCGGTCTGATCGGTGCGTTGCTCGGTTTCGGCATCATTCTGATTTCCAAGATCGTGCTGCTGGACGGGCGCCTCCAGGCCTTGATGAACGTGCTCACGCCGATCCCCGACGGCAACGTGTGGCTGATGTTGCCGTTGCTGGCCCTGGTGGGCGCCGGGTTCAGTGCCATTACCGCCTGGATCACCCTGCGCTTCTACCTCAAGGTCTGACGACCCGACTCGGCCCAAAAACACCGATCGCCGCGCTTTTCACCGGAGAAGCGCGGCGATCGCGTTGTGTGCGGTTTCCGCAGAAAACTGCATAAAGTCGGGGTACGGTGACTCATCGTGAAGTCCCTAACGTGCCGATATCGCCGCATCCGTGCCGCACTGACCCTGGGCGTGAGCGCACTCTGCACGATCGGGCTCCTCGTCACCACACCCGGCGCCGTGCACGCCGACCCCAAGGACGACGCCCGCAAGGCCGCCCGCGCCGTCGACCGCGCCCAGGCGATCCTCGAGGACGCCACCGAAACCGCCCGTAACGCCGCCCGGCGCCTGGAGATCGCGACGGCTGCCCTGCCCGCAGCCCTGGAGAAGGTCGCCACCTCGCGCGGCCTCGTCGCCGCCGCATCCGTGCAAGCCGCGACCGCGCGGAGCAAGGCCGACACCGCCCGGAAGGCGTACGACGCCACCGCCACCGCCTTCGACCAGGCGCAGGACCGGGTGGACGTGGCACACGACCGGGTCGACGACATCGCGGCCGCTTCCTACATGGGTGGCAACTTCGCCGCCATCAACGTCCTCATCGGCGCGCGGGGTCCCCAGGACGCCATCGACCGGATGGACCTCATCGACCAGGTCATGCGCAAACAGCAGGACGGCGTGCAGGACCTGATGGTGGCGCGGCGCGCCGCGCGTACCGAACAAGACCGGGCCGGGCTCGCCAAACGCACCGCGGAAGACGCCGAACGCGAAGCCACCGACAAACTCACCGCAGCGCGCGACGCCCAGCTGGCCGCCCAGAAAGCCCGCGCCACCATGGTCAAGCTCGCGCAAAGCCGCAAGTCCGCCCTGAGCCTCGCCCGCTCCCAGCGCAGCGCGGTGCTCGCAAAATACGAACAGGCCCGCGCCGAAGAGGAACGGATCCAGAACGCGCTGCGCAACTGGGACGACAAGAACGGCGGCAGCAACTACGCGGGCGGTGCACTGCGCATGCCCGTGCACGGCTGGAAGACCAGCGACTTCGGCAGCCGCTACGACCCCTACTACCACGTGTGGCAGCTCCACGCGGGCATGGACATCGCCGCCGGGGGCGGCAGCCCGATCCACGCCGCGGCCAGCGGCAAAGTCGTCCAGGCCGGCTGGGCCGGCGGATACGGCAACTACACCTGCATCAACCACGGCCGCAAGAAAGGCCAGAGCTTCACCACCTGCTACGGCCACCAATCCAAAATCCTGGTCCGGTACGGCGAATACGTCCGGCGCGGCGAAGTCATCGGACGGGTCGGCACGACCGGCGCCTCCACCGGCTTCCACCTGCATTTCGAGACGCGCTTCGGCGGCGTACCGAAGAATCCGGCGCAATATCTGCCGAGCTGTCTGTGCTGACCCAGCGCTAAGATACGAAGGTCCGGCCGTCGGCCGGGCCTTTTTTCTGCACACCCGGGAGTCGAACATGCCGCGCGAACAGGGGCGCAAGGTCGTGGCCTCGAACCGCAAGGCGCGGCACGACTACGCCATTCTCGACACCTACGAGGCCGGGATGGTGCTGACCGGCACCGAGGTCAAGTCGCTGCGCGCCGGCCGGGCCTCGCTCGTCGACGCCTTCGGCCACGAGAACCACGGCGAGATCTTCCTGCACGGCATGCACATCCCGGAGTACACGCAGGGCACCTGGACCAACCACGAGCCCCGCCGCGTCCGCAAGCTCCTCCTCAACCGTGAGGAGATCCACAAGCTGATGGGCAAGCTCCGCGACGACGGCGTCACCCTCGTCCCCCTCCAGGTCTACTTCCACAATGGGTACGCGAAAGTGGAGATCGGCCTGGCCAAGGGCAAGAAGGCCTACGACAAGCGCCAGGATCTCGCCACCCGCGATGCCAACAAGGAAATGTCCCGGGCACTGGGCCGCCGACGCAAGGGCATGGATTGACGGGTACCCTCGCCCGCGGCCCACTCCAGCCGCGAAGGGACCCCCAGTGCCCGGCAAACACGCCGCGAGGCAGTTCGGCCTGCCTCGCTACTCGTTCGTCATCGCCGCCGCCGCGGTGCTCGTCCTGCTCGTCGGCTGGGTCGCTTTCCGCGCCGCCGGACCGGACAAAGAGCAAGACCAGCCCATCCTGGTCGTGCCGTCCACCACCCCCGCGGCGCTCGCGCTGCCGGTCACCACACCCCCTTCGACGGGTACGCCGAAAGCCAAGCCGGTTACGCCCGCCGCCAAGCCGGTTACGCCCGCCGCCAAGCTCACCCGCACCGTCGCTCCGGTCAGCACCTCTTCCACCCCGGCGCGGCGACCCTCCTCCCGGCCGCCAGCGTCAGCTGCGCCGCCCGTGGTGGTGTTGCAGGCCGACTACCGCACGGGTGCCGAGAACCGTCGCAGCTTCATCGGCGGGATTCAGATCAGCAACCCCGGCGCCGAACCCCGCGAATGGCAGGTGGCCCTCACCTATGCCGCCGACTCAGCGGTTGAACTCACCGGGGTGATGAACGCGGAAAGCAGCCACACTGGCGACACCTGGACCCTCACCGGCCCCGCCCTCGCGCCGGGCGCGACCACCCTCATCGGTTTCCAGGCCACCAAGCGCACCCGGGACGCCGTCCGCCCCGTCACCTGCGCCGTCAACGGCACGCCCTGCCGCGTCAACTGATGCCGGACGGCACGCCCTGCCGCGTCAACTGATGCCGGACGGCACACCCCGCCGCGTCACGCTGATACCGGAATGACCTCCGGGCGACGACACGCTAGTCTGGAGGACGGCAACCGCAGCAGCGGTCGTCCGACAAGGGGGGTGACTGGTTTCGACTTCGTACGTGGAGACAGGGGAAGCGAGCCGAGGAAGCCGACGTCGTCTCGAGAATCGGTCGTCGGAAACTTATAAGCGCCAAGGATAACACCCGCGCTGACTTCGCTCTTGCCGCCTGAGGTAAGTAGCAAGTCTGTCGGACTGAGCACACCTTCGGCTCAGATCTCCGGCATCAGCTAGAAGGTTGGCCAAACGATTCCGGTCGCGGGGATTGTGCGGCGAGATTAATCAGCGACTGGGCCCGTCACACCAAGCTTGCTCACGTGATCGGTGGGGCCGAGTAGAGGCACAGTGAGCTGCGCTCGGAGAAGCCCTGACAAAACAACGAAGGACCCGGGTTCGATTCCCGGCACCTCCACTGCACGATCGCCGAAGGCGCCGTTCCTGAAAGGGACGGCGCCTTCGACGGCATCATGGCTTGGTTTGGTCACAGGAATCCAGCGGCCGTCATGGTGACCAGAACAGCAGGTACAGCTATCGCAAATGTTGTCGCTGCGGCCTTCACGCGGCTTACCCAGGAGGGTTGGGGGAGCGCTGCCGCAACTACGGCGCTCACCACTCCAATGAGCACTGCGACGGTGACGAGCAGCAGCCGTACTGCGATGTCGTTGTTCACGGACGCATCACCGGTCGCTGTGGTGCGGGCGGATGGACTGTAACCACACTCTTGCGCTGGAACCGTTGTCGATCTGCCAGAAGCTCCAGCCGTTGCGGTTATCGTTGACGCTCGGGTTGTAGTGCCGGACGATCGCGCGCGCGGCGCCTGTTGGCGACTTGAATGACTTCCCCGCGAGTGGGCCGTCAGTGATCTCGACTCTGGCTGGTTCGAAGTACTGGGCGCGAACCCGGTGACCTTCGTAGTCCGCGTATATCGCGACACCTTGACCCGCCGGCTCAGGACCATCTCGGGGTGGAGCGGCTCCTCCCACCAGACGCCGGATGATTTCGCCTTCGCTTACATTCGCCATCCGAGCCGCGAAAGACACCGCTTGCTTCGTGGCTTCATCGACGTCAATCGTTGCCATGCCTTACCTCCGTCGTTACGGTAGAGGAGATTGAAGCGTAGAACAAGTGAACTCAGCACGATCGTTATGGATCGTGCCTGGTGAGTAGATTGTAAGACTCAAGATTCAGTCTACTTGCTTTGCGTCCGCTGGAACGGAGTTCAGGACGCTAGGCCGCTTTCGTTGTGTGGGCAACTGCTTTGGCAGGCGACCTGCCGCGGAGTCCGGTGTACTAACGTCTTCCTGGTGACAGAGCGGAGCAACGTGTACGAGCCCATGACTGTCGCGCGGCTCGGAACGCTGCTGGCCGGCGCTGACGACTCGGTTCGGTGGCGTCTGGTCGCTGAGTTCCTGGAGGAGTATCGCTGGGAGCCAGCCAGGTCGCGTACGGCGCTGCTTGAAGACGAGCCAGCCAGAACGGGTGACGAACACTGGGACGTGTTTCTGGCCGCCCTAGCCGAGCACGTAGCTGCTCGCGACGGACGGGACGGGCCTGCCTGGGCCGGATCCAGGTCCTTGCACCGGTTCTGGTTCCCGTTCAACGGTCGTGCCGCCAGGGTCGATGCGGTTGTCCACGCGCCGGCGGCATTCCGGCGCCGCGGCGTCTTCGTCGCGCGGCAAGAGCTGGAAGTGGCATGACCGACGGCGGTGTGTTGCTTGATCGAAGTGCGATCGAGGACGCTTTCCGCCGGTTGGGTGATCGGCTGGCCCGTCGAGGCGTGGTGGCCGATCTCTACATCTTCGGTGGTGCAGCGATGTCAATGGTCTACGACAGCCGCCGAGCCACTCGCGACATCGACGCTGTATTCAAGCCGCACGGTGTTGTACTCGAAGAGGCGCACGCCGTGGCGGATGAACTGGGTCTGCCTCGGTGGTGGCTGAATGAGCAGGCCAGCGTCTACATCGCTCCCGGTGGCGACAGTGCTGCCTCAAGGGTCTTCGACCACCCCGGTCTTCGTGTGTCGGCCGCCTCACCAGAGCACCTCTTGGCGATGAAGGTCTTGGCCGGCCGCCGTAGGGACGCCGATGACGTGAAGGTGTTGGTGACGCACCTCCAACTGGCATCGGTCGCTCAGGTGCTGGAGCTACTTGCGGAAGTGTTCCCGGAGGAAGAGGTTCCGCCAAGGGCTCGGTTGATTCTCGAAGACATTTTCGATCCCGAGCAGTCCTGAGCTCAGCGAGTCGGCACCACGAGATCGGCGAGTATGTCACGGAGCTCGGCGATTCTCCTCGCCGGGTTCAAGTAAGCGGTCAAGACCTCCACGAGTCCCAGGGCCCTGTCCGCGGAAAGCGCGGACCAGGAGGCCACATCCTGTCAGCTTCAGGGGTCGATCCCCCCGGAGGCCCCCGCGGTGCGGGGGTTGCGCCAAGTAGGTCAGGCCGGAGACTGGGCCAGCGTCTTCTGAGTTTGGCTAGGCGGGCATCCCCCGGCCATCGGCGATGTCTTGTCCCAGCAGCCGGGCGGATGCGACCGGGAAGTCGGATCCCTCCTCTGGTCTAAAGCTGAACGCAGCCAGCCGCGCTGGTAGGCCACTGCTCTCTCCGGCCGTCCGCTACCAGACCGGCTTCTCGGCATCGGTCGACTGTCGGCGCCGACTATCGCGAACTAGAGGTATTTGTGGAGGCGGATGGTGGTGGATGTGGGAGTGGTGTGGATGCGGACGAGGTCGCAGAGGTCGTTGGCGAGGATGAGGCCGTAGCCGCCGAGGCGGTCGGGGCGGGGTAGGCGCCGGCCGGCCAGGGGGTCGGTGAGGTGGCCGGCGTCCTGGACCTGACAGATGAGGACGCCGGGTTCGGTCCAGATGGTGATGTGGCCCTGGTCGTCGGTGTGTTCGATGGTGTTGGCGGCCAGCTCGTTGGCGGCGAGGACCAAGTCTTCGGTGCTGTCCGTCGACAGGCAGGCAGCCGCGTGCCGGCGGACGAAGCAGCGCACTGCGGCCAGCGAAGAGCTTTCGCCGTACGCCAAGGATTCGGCGTCCTCGGGCGGGGCCGGGAATTCGTGGTTGAAGGTGGCTGCCGTGGCCAGCGGGTCGGTGTAGCGGTCGCTGGGACGATGGACGCCGGAGTCGAGCATCGTGGGATGGGTGCGCCAGGCGTCTTCGATGGCCTCGGGTTCGAGGCGTACGGCGTCATAGGGGCAGAGGATCGCCGCGTCGTGGTGGGCGAAGGCCGTGTTGATCAGAGCTTCGTGGGTGGCGCAGGCCGGATATTCCAGGGCGGTGCGGTCGGGCCACATCGGCTCGCCGACCATGGAGATGTGGCGACCGGGGTGGTCGGCCGCGAACTTGAGCAGAATCCGCGGGATGATCCGGCCCGGATTGCGGCCGGCGATTGCCATGTCGGTGAAGACGACGCCATCGGCGACGTCGGTCAGGGCGTCGCGGATCAGGTCCAGGTTTTTGTCGGGTACGGCCACCAGCACGGGATCGCCATCGGTCAGGGCCGCGCGAACGAAAGCCGTGGTGCCCGCGACGTACTCGTCCTCGCCGCGGTACAGCAGAGCCGGATGGTCGAAGCGGGAGTCCGACCGGTAGCCGGTCAGGTCGGCGCGTCTTTCTGCGCGCGCCGTGCACTCGGCGATGGAGATGCCGTCACTCATGCGGAATCCGTCTCGTCAGAGAATCCGGGGTCGGGAAGGCCCTGCCCGCGGTCTGGGCGGCCAGGGAAGGCGGCCAGGGAAGTCGTGCGTGGAACCGGGCTGCTCGGGTCGGTCGTGCCCGGAGCTGAGAGACAGGCGTGATCGGGCGGTCGCGGTGAGACTCCAGCAGCCGAGGCAAGGTCGGAGCAGTGCCCACCAGTCGTAGACGTCCGGCCGACCGCTGCTAAGAGGTCGCCGGTGTAGATCACCCGATCGTGGTTGGGCAGCCTGGTCCGGGCCACCTGGGCCAACGTTTCTGGGCGCTTGCCGCCGCCGCCGCCGTCGTCGACGAGCCAGCGCGCATGATCACCGTGCGTGATCTGTTCGAGCGGGGCCACGGACCTTCCCTCTGCAGGCCACGATTACGTGCCGTACACCGTACTTGGGGGAAGGGGTAGCAGAGGGTAACTCTAAAGGGTGAGCTGACCCGTCAGGGGAGGGTCAACGGCAGCTCGATGCCGTCGAGGGTGGAGCCGCAGGCGCATTTTCGCTCCACCGGCAGCCGGGTCACCGCATCGAGCAGGACCTCGCGAAGCCGGTCGGTGTTCTCCCGGAACACCTGGAACACCTCGGTCATCGTCACCCCGTGGTCGCCCTCCACGCCCGCGTCCAGGTCCGTCACCAGCGCGATGGCGGTGTAACAAACAGCTAGCTCCCGGGCGAGTACTGCTTCCGGGTGACCTGTCATGTTGACGATCGTGCCGCCGATCTCGGCGAACCACCGCGACTCCGCCCGGGTGGAGAAGCGCGGCCCCTCCACCACGACCATCGTGCCGCCGTCCACCGGGTCGAGCCGCTCCCCGGCGGCCAACACCGCCCGGCGCCCATCCGGGCAGTACGGGTCAGCGAACGACACGTGCACCGCGCCGCTGTCGTAGAAGGTCTGCTCGCGGCCGCTGGTCCGGTCGATGAGCTGATCAGGCACGACAAACGTGCCCGGCCCCAGCTCGGGACGCAGGCCACCCACCGCGCACGGCGCCACGATCTGCCGTACGCCCAAAGAGCGTAACGCCCACAGATTGGCCCGGTAGGGAATCTTGTGCGGCGGGAACCGGTGATCCCGCCCGTGCCGCGGCAGGAACGCCACCCGACGCCCTCCCACCTCAGCGATGGTGATCCGGTCCGAGGGCGCACCGTACGGCGTGGACACGTCGTGCTCGGTCGCGCCCGTCAGGAGGGCGTACAGCCCCGATCCACCGATGACGCCGATCTCCGCCTCTGGGTGTCGCTCGTTCATGCGCAGACCTTATCGGTGGCCCGAGACGCAAGCTAATGTCCAAGCATGGCGGGAGAGCGAGGCTGTCGTGTTCAGTGAAGAGCAGCGCATCGGAGGTCGGTCGGTGGAGTCGATGACCGGGCAACTGCTGGTCGCGACCCCCACCCTGAAAGACCCCAACTTCGACCGTACGGTCGTGCTGCTCGTCGCCCACGAAAGCGGCGGCGCGCTGGGCGTCGTGCTGAACCGGGCGACCGAAGTCCCCGTCTCCGACGTCCTCGGCGACTGGGGCACCCTGGCCGGCGACCCGGCGGTCCTCTTCGAAGGCGGCCCCGTCCAGCCCGAGTCGGCCATCTGCCTGGCCCGCACCCGCCCCGACGTCAAACAGCGAGTCACCGGCTTCCACCAGGTCGCCGGCGCCCTCGGCACCGTCGACCTCTCCGCCGACCCGGACCGGCTGCGCGAGAGCGTGGCGGGCATCCGAGTCTTCGCCGGCTACTCCGGCTGGTCCGCAGGCCAGCTCGAAGACGAGATCGCCGCCGGCTCCTGGTTCGTCTTCGACGCCCTCCCCGGCGACCCCTTCATCGACCGCCCCGACGACCTCTGGGCCATGGTCCTCCGCCGCCAGGGCGACATCCTGGCGGCCGTGGCGCACTTCCCACCGGACGTCTCGCTGAACTGAGCCCCCTGCGGCACCGGGGCTGTGGAGGTGTGTACTATTCCCTCTGTGCCCGGGAGACCGGACATGCATGGCAAGGGGCTGTGGCGCAGCTGGTAGCGCACCACACTGGCAGTGTGGGGGTCAGGGGTTCGAGTCCCCTCAGCTCCACCCTTGCGAAACGCCCGGACCGACGGTCCGGGCGTTCTTGTTTATGCCGGATCATCTCGCCGCCGTCATCCACTATGAGCACGGAGTCGCGGGGGAGCGGAGGCAGCGGTCAGGATCCTGGCCCGGCGGGTGCTGACCGGACTCATGGAGCCGAGCGCCCTGACCGTAGGGCGCACAGCGCATTCGGTCACGAAACACTGGACCTGGCTGAGCCCCTGGTCGACGCGGACGTCATCGCGGAGGCTCGCCAAATCGTGGGCGCTCCTGACCTCACTCCCACGGAATCTTCCTAGCCGGCTCCCGTGATGGTGGCGGTGGAGCCGTACTCGCCGGCTTGGCTGTAGGCCAGGATGTGGTACGTCGCGCGGGCCGGGGCGGTGGGGTCGGTGAACTGTTCGGTGCGGGTGGTGCCGGCGACCAGGCCGATGCGGTCGACGAGGTGGATGTCGCCGGTAGTGGTGTGGTCGACCGAGATGAAGGGGGCGGCGCGGACGGAGCCGGGTGGGGCGGTGTGGGAGTCGGTGCTGGTGATCCAGTTGCGGGCGGTTTCGACGGCGTCGGGGTTGCCGGTGGTGACGCGGGCGATGCAGTTGTTGTCCGCGTCGTAGAACTCCATGCCGGTTTGGGCGCGTTGGCCCTGCCCCACGAGAGCCTGGTAGGACGCGACCGCCGTGTAGGTCCGACCCGCGGTGACCGGGATCGGTGGGCCGGCTGCACTGACCGGGCCGTCGGCCGTGGCCGTGAGGGCCAGCGAGCTGGTGCCTACCGCGCCCGCGCCCGTGTAGTGGGTGACGGTGGTGCCGGCACCCGGAGTGTACGCCGAGACGTCGGCCGTTTCGAGGCTGGAGTCGGCCGCTGAGACGAGGTTGCCGGGGATGGTTTCGCTGCCGGTGGGGAGGTTGGCGATTTCCTGCCCGTCGCGGAACACCTTGTAGCCGGCGATGGCGATGTCGGGCTGGACGTAGCTTTCGTCCCAGGTGAGGGTGCCGTCCTTCAGGGCCGGGGTGAGCGGGGCGTACGGGGCGGCCAGGCCGTGGCGGGTGAGGTAGCCGAGGAGGCCGGTGGCCGTGTTGGGGGTGCCGGTGGGGCCGGTGAGGATGGTGTTCCTGAGCGTGCTTTTTGCGGAGCGGGCACCGAGCTGGACGCCGTACCAGGTGGTGTGCCGGGGGTGGCGGTCGTCGAGTGTGTCGGTGATCGTGTTGCCGAAGATGGTGTCGCCGGAGCCGATGCCGATCGCGATGCCGCTGGTGTCGAAGGTGCCGCCGCCGGTGCTGTAGGCGGTGGAGCCGTGGGCGCCGGCGTTGGAGATCGTGTTGCCGGTGATCGTGTCGGGGGCGTTCTTGACCCGGTCCAGCTGGCCGGCGATGACGATGCCGGACTCGGTGGGGCGGACGATGAGGTTGTCGCGGACCACGTTGGCGCCGCCGGGGCGTACGTAGTGGTTCTCGCCGGCTTTGCTGATGTCTTTCCAGCCCTTGAGGGTGCCCCAGCGGGGATGGTCCGGGTCGCCGGTGAAGTAGTCGTCGTAGGTGATGGTGACGCCGGGGCCGTACGAGTCGATGATGCGGTTGCCGGCGATGAGCGCGGCACGCGGGTTGGTGATGTCCTTGTTGGAGCCGACCGGATCGTATTTGCCGTTTGACTGCAGGACGATGTGCGCGCCGTACAGCAGGTTGTCGGTGATGGTGGCCTCGGGCACGCCTTCCAGATAGATGGTGCCGTAGTCGCCGATTTTGCGGGCGGCGGCGACGGTCGGGTTGGTGTAGATCGTGTTGTAGCGGATGGTGGGCCGGATCGCGTTGGTGAAGTCGATGCCGTTGCCGCGGATCGTCTCGTCGAACTGGTTGTGTTCGATGACGACGTTCTCGTTGCGGCCGCCGCCACCGATGTTGTCTTCGTCGCCGGATTCGGCGCCGCCCCAGTTGTCGAAGCGGTTGTCGACGATGTGGACGTTCTTGGCGCTGTGCACCCACATTTTGAAGTATTCGACATTGGTGACCCGGACCTGGCGGACAGTCCAGCCGTCGCCGACGCTGATGCCGCCACCGGTGTTTGTGCCGGCGTCGGGCAGGTCGCGGAAGTCGCAGTCCTTCGCGGGCCGCTTGGGCAGGTCGGTGGGGATCGGTGCGCCTGCGCCGGTGCGACAGTTGCCGTTCACGGTGAGGTCGGAGACGAGCTGGGTGCTGCCCGGCGCGTTGACGTCGTTGTGTCGCACGATGGTGCTGTAGTTCCAGTTGGCTGGGGTGCTGGGGTCCATGCGCAGGACGGTCGCGGTGATGCCGGCGCCGCGCAGACTCACGTACGGTGGCAGTCGCAGGCCTTTGTTGATCAGCCATTCGCCGGCCGGGAGGAAGACGGTGACGCCGACCGCCGAGCTGCCTTTGCCCTCTTCGTCGAGGCCGGTAAGGACACGGGCGTCGTCGATCGAGTGCTGCAGCCGCTCGTAGTTCTTCTTGCTTTTGGCGGCGGGAGCTGGTCCGACGATGCAGGTGGGGTCGGCGGTGCACGCCTCGCGTGTCAGCGCGGCCGGGCTCACTGTCGCCGCCAGCGAATAGCCACCTTCTGCGGCTGCCGGACCGGGTGCGGTCGGAGGGCCAGCCTCTTGCCCGCTGCAGGCAGCCAGGAGCGGGGTGGCGAGCAGCGGCAGCAGGACGGCGGGGACGACGCGGCGAACAGCCCGGAGGCGGTCACGGAACGGCATCCGGGCAACTCCAGGCAAGCGGCAGCGTCTGACGGCCGGGTGCCGCCGTGATGTCTATCGGCAGCTCAGGGTTCGGGAATACCAACTTCTTCCCATACCCCCTGTGGTGTTGGTCACGACACTGGGCCGGGGGCGTGTTGTTCACCCGGGAGACCACCGCTGATCTCACCCGGGAGACCACCGCTGATCTCACCCGGGAAACCACCGCTGATCGAAGCAGGACACAATGGCGGCATGGTCGAATTCGCGCTTCAGGTGCAGCCGCTCGATGCTCGGGAGTGGGTCGAGACGGCGCAGCGGGCGGAGGCGGCGGGCTTCACCACGCTGCTCGCGGCTGACCATCCCGGATCGTGCGCGGCGCCGTTTGTCGCGCTGGCTGCCGCCGCCGCGGTCACGTCCACCATCAAGCTCGGGTCGTATGTGGTCAATGCCGGGGTGCGGGAGCCGATGCTCCTGGCCGCGGACGTCGCCACCCTGGACGTGGTCTCCGGTGGGCGGGCGCTGCTCGGGCTCGGCGCCGGACATACGCCGGCGGAATGGGACGCCGTCGGTCGGGTGCGGCCCGGGGTACGCGGCCGGGTCGAGCGCTGCATCGCCGTTGCCGACGCCACGGTGCGCCTGCTGGGTGGGGAGACGGTGACCGTGGCCCAGCCCGGACTGACGATGCTGGACGCTCGTCTGGAAGCGCCGCGGCCGGTCCAGGAGCGGATCCCGCTGCTGATCGGTACGGCGAATTCACGCCTGCTGGGCTGGGCAGGTCAGCACGCCGACGTGGTGGGGCTGACCGGATTCGGGCGCACCAAGTCCGACGGCCACCAGCACGAAGCACGCTGGCGGCTCGCCGAGATCGACGCGCAGGTCGCCCTGGTCCGCGCCGGTGGAGACGCGGCGCTCGAGGCGCTGGTCCAGATCGTCGAGATCACCGACGACGTCGACGCGGTCCTCGGCGAGCAGGCCGAGCGGATGGGCATGAGTGTCAGCGAGCTCCGCGAGGTGCCGTTCCTGCTCGTCGGCACCGAGGACGAGATCGCCGCGGCGGTGCGCCGGAACGAGGAACGGTGGGGGATCACGCGGTACGCCGTACGCAGAAACGCTCTTGATCTGCTCGGTCCGCTCCTGCCGCGGTTAACCGGTCACTCGGCGAGCAACTCCTGACCGACCTGCTTGCGGAACTCCACGTAGATCTGCTTGTAGCGGGCAACCGCGGCGTTGTTCTCGCCGCGTTCGAGCAGCCCCAGGATCTCCTCGTGGCCGGTGATCCAGGACTGCCAGAGGTTGCTTTCCGCGCCCATCGCCAGGATGCGCAGCGTCCGGGCGACCACCAGATCCACCATGGATTGCAGCTCGCGGTTGCCGCTGGCGAGGATCACGATCGTGCTGAAATCCGCCCCGGCCGCCCCACCCGCCAGCACGTTCCCGGACCGCAGCCCCTCCACGAACTCCTTCTGCCGCTGGCGCATGAGGTCGAGATGGGTGGCGGTCAGGTTCTCCACACCCCACTCGAAACCGGCGCAGGCCAGCACGCTCATCACGTCGATGAGCTCGAGGGCGTTCTTCTGCGTCACCTTGGTGACATGACGGGTACGGTTGGGGGCGATGTCGATCAGACCCTCCACGGAGAGCTGAGCGATCGCCTCCCGGACCGGCGTGATGCTGACCCCGAGCCGGGCCGCCAGTTCCGCGTCCTTGATCAGCGTGCCGGGCGGGAGCTCGCCCGTCACGATCTCGTTGCGGAGCTGTCGCACCACGGCAGCCGTACGGGTCGGCGGGACCGTATAGGACATACGGAGAGCCTACCTATCGTCACATACTGCTGTGATTGAGGCTGGCTACCTACTTTTCGGTGGTACCGGAGAGCGTCTTGCCGGTCTGGAGGCTGGGCGGGGCGTTCCACTTCAACAGGGCCGCCTTGGTGCAGCGAGTCGTCCGGACCACGGCCGTACCGTCGGTATGGGTTTCGGGCTTCGCCGCGGTCAGGTCGGTCGGCGTCAGGCACTCGCCTCGGCTGCTCACGATGGTGTACCTGGTGATGTCGTCCTTGGTCTCGCCGTACATCTTCCACTTGAGCTCGTCCGGGATCGCTGCCGGCAGCGGTGCGGTGGCGGAGCAGCTGACCATGGTTACCAGCCCGCCGGGGCTGTCCGGGCGACGCAGACAGTAGCCCGGATTGCTCGTGCCAGCCGTGCGGATGCGGCCCCACACCGCGGTTTCCTTGCTGGTGGCGACCGGTGGCATCGTCCACTGCTGGTTCCAGGAGACGTTGCCGTCCGGCGCCTGCTTGCAGAACCAGACGATCATGTACGGATAGGTGGGCGTGTGGTTGGTAACGTCCAGGCATCGACTGAACTGCTTGAAGTTGACCAGTTGGCCGGTGTCGGCCGATGCGCCACCCGCACCCGCGGCAGGGTCGGTACGCCACACGCTCTGGTCGCTGCCGGTGCTGCAGCTGCCGAGGACGATCATTCGCGGCGATCCGCTGGTCTGAGCGTTCAGGCAGTATCCGTTGACGTTGACACCATCCGTGGTGCCACGAAGCCGCGAGTTGTTGTCGAGACTCCACTGCTGAACGGCGGTGCGACCCAGGCAGGGCTTGAAGATGACCACCGCGTTGTTGTTCGTCGTCGTGCCCTGCAGGCACAGGCCGTTGGGGCTGGCGGTGGACTCCGAATACATCAGCTTGATGTTCAGGTCCTTGGTGTACGCGAACCGCTGCTCGCTGGCGCCGCCGGTCTTGCAGGCGGCCAGGGTCAGGGTCGGCGCCTTGGTGACGGCATTGTCGGCGCCGTCCATGCACATCGGAATGGTGGATCCGAGCCGGATTGCCCCGCCGGCGGTGTTCGCGGTGCTGCGGCGGAAGGTGTATGTGCTCTCCACGGTCCTCGTGTCCGGCTTTCCCGGCTCCAGAACAGCGGTGGCCGAGTAGGAGCCGGTGACGGTCAGCACCGCCTTGGTCGGCACCTGGGTCGGTGGGCAGGCGATCGGCACCGCCGAGGTGTCGTCGTTGTCGTCCTCGAGCTGACCGTAGTAGGCGACCTTCACCCGATACCGCAGGCGTGGAGTCGTCTTGCCGTTGGTGTCGGCTGTCTCGTCACCGGCGTTCTCCGCGCCGGTGATGTCGCAGGGCGGCAGGGTTTCCAGGTTGCCCACCAGCGTCGCACCCGACCCGGTCGACGCGGCACGGAGCTGGGCCATGGCGGCGTCGAGGCCGGCGTTGGCGGCGTCGATCGACTCCGTACGCTGGTCGGCCGTGCGGGTGGCGGTGATGGTGCTGACCACGACTGGCGCCATCGACGCGGTCAGTCCCATCGCTACCAGGCTGACGAGAATCGCCATCGGCATCGATCCGTGGTCACCGAGGGGTGCGGTGGCCCGCGGGCGCCACCGGTGGAGCCTGTGCCTGATCTTCATGGTCAAGGCCTCCCTGCGCTACACACGTTGGCGGTGGGTGTCTCGCTGTCGGTGTTCGTCGCGGTGAACGTCACGTCGATCTCCGCCGACCCGGCGGCGAACTTGGTCTTGATATGGATACGCAGCCGATCGGCATCCGGCGAGAAGTCGCTACCCGGCGAGGCGGTGGGGTAGGGCTTACTGCCGGCTCTCTGCAGCTCGAACGGCCAGTACTCCGGCAGCGTGGGCGCCGTGGTCTGCGCCGTGGTCCGGGAACGGGTCATGTCCGTCGTGTCGATCTGGGAGGCGATGGTCGTGCCCCGGGTGGTCGCGGTCGGCGGGCTGGCGGGATCCCATTCGAGGAGCTGGAGATTGCCGGCGCCCATGGGGTCATTGGCGCCCGCCGTCCCCAGTTCCAGCCGCAGTTGCCGGCACTTGTCGCCTTCCACGTCGGCGAACTCGACGTACCAGACGTTGTTCTTCGCCACCGGGTCACTGATCCAGTTGGCGTAGCGCAGGTGGCGGTCGAAGCGCTGGAAGGCGACGGTGAGCTGGGCCTGTGCGTCGGTCAACGTGTCCGTCGTCTGCACGGTGCGGTAGACCTGCAGGATGCCGCCGGTGAACATCAGCATCACGACGCTCAGCATGGTCATGGTGATGAGGACCTCGCCGAGGGTGAAGCCGTCGTCGGCGCCCCGGTCGTCCGGCGCCGTCACGTCACATTCCAGTCGAACATCAGAATCGCTCTGTCCGCGGCGGCGTTGGTGACCCGGAGAGTGACCCGGTACGAACCAGGCACCGTCGGCGTTCCGACGATCTTTCCGGCGCTGATGCTCAGACCGTTCGGCAGCCCGGTGGCGGTCCACGTGTGGGACGGCGAATTCGAGCCGCCGGACGTGAGCGTGACCGCGGTGATCGACTGACCGGCGGTGGCCGTCATGACGGTCGCGGTCGGCGCCGTGATCCGCATGTCGTTGCCCGAAGCCGTGATCGCCACGAGAACGTCGGTCTTCGCCACCGTCCCGTTGTTGTCCGTGACGATGATCGTGGTGAGGTACCGGGTGGCGAACTGCATCGTTCCGGTGACCCGCCCGGTGGCGGCGTTGATCGACAGTCCGTCGGGCAGGTTGATCGCCGACCAGGTGTACGGCGTCGCTCCGCCACCCGCCAACGGTGCCAGGTCATAGTTGATGTTGGTGGTGCCCTTCGGGGTGGATGCCGGGGTGAAGGACATGATCGTCAGGCCGACATACCAGGAGAACGTCATCTCCTTGGAGACACGCGGGTAGCCCGAGTCGGTGACCGTGACGGCGACCTGGTGCGTCTGCGACCCCGGCGTCGCCGTGGTCCGACCCGAGATGACGCCGGTCGTCGCATTGATCGACAGGCCGGGAGGAAGACCGTTCGCGACCCACTGGTACGCGGTTTTGCCACCGGTCGCCGACAGGGCAAGGCTGACGTTGGTGTTGTTGCGAGTCGACTGGTTGGCCGCCTGGTTCAGGACGAGATTGTTCACCACCGTGAACTTGAACAGGGCGTCGTCGGTTCGGCCGTCCTTGTCGGTGACCGTCACGACGACGTTGTTGTAGTTGCCGACGGCCGCCGCGGTCGGCTTGCCACTGATGACGCCGGAGTCGGGGTCGATGGTCACACCGGCGGGCAGATTGGTGGCCTTCCACGTCAACGGCAGTCGGCCGCCGGTCGACTTGACCTGGTACGGCGACGCGAAACTGTCGTCTGCCGGCACTCCCGCATAGATGTACTGGGTATTGGTTTCGTCGGTCACTTTGGGCGGGGGCCGTACCGTGTCGAAGACGGGGTCCTCGTCGATGCTGAACAGTGCCGACGAGGTGTAGAGGCAGCCGGTTGCCGGGCAGGCGGGACCGGTCCAGTCGACGGCTACCACGACGCGGGTGAACGGAACGCCGACCGTCCCCTTGTCGCAGCGGCCCTCCACCGGTGCGCTGGGCGCGCCCGGAGCGACGGTGACCAGCGCGGCCTTGGCCTGGAAACAGCGTCCGACGTACCAGTTCTGGTGGTACGTCGTGCCGTTGACGACGACCTCGACGGGGTCTGTCGGCAGCGGCGCCTTGGCCCCGAGCGAGCCGTCCGTCAGGGTCAAGTCCGGGGCGATGTCCATCTGCTTGAGCAGTTTCTCGACCGCGGCCGGTGCATCGGCCCACTGGTCCTGGGCGGCGTCCTTGCCGCGTCCCTTGGACAGGAAGGTGGGGTTGATGCTGCGGGCGCGTTCCATGGCATCGTTGGCGACCTGGATCGACACCTGGTCGGTGCGCTGCCGCACGCTCGTGCTCACCGAGTTGATTAGGAAGGGCGACACCGCGGCCATCACCGTACCGATGACGAAGATCGCCATCATGACCTCAAGCAGCGACATGCCCTCGTCGCCGGGCTTCGGCGCGCTGACTTCGCCGGCTGTTGGCATCGTCGTCCTCACTGATAAAGCTGACACCGCTCCTATCGAACGCGGGCGGCCCGGGTTGAGGATTCCGGCAAGATCAACTCGGCTGGCGCAGGTTCTGGCGCCGAACGGGGAACTTCGGCCAGGAGGCTACGATCCACGCCGGCCTCGTCGAGGACGCGCTCCACGGTCGCGATGGACAGCCGGTCGAAGACGTCGTCGCCGTGCACGATGCGGTACCAGCGGGTCTTCCGCCCGCGGACGAGTTGCACCAGCCACCTGCCGTCCGGCGTCTGCATGGCGCCTTCGACCTCGGCCATCGGTCAGTCCGTCGTCACCGTCGGGGCGCCCGCGCCGACCGGCGGCGCCACGAACACCTGGATGCCCAGGTCGAGACGGCCGGACTGCTCAGCCTCCGCCAGTTGTTGGTTGCCCCCATCGTCGGTCTTGACCGCGACTTCGGCGTTCTCGATCAGCACCGCACGCTCCTTGCTGCTTCCTTGCAGCTTCTCGAGGAATGCGCGGAGATTCTTCACCTTGCCCTTGGCGACGAGCTGGATCGGGATGCCCCAGACGCCCGGCAGCCCCTTGACCTCTTCGGGGTCGGCGACAGTCAGTTCACTGACGTTCGCGTCGACGTCGAAGCCCTGCGACTGCAGCTGCCGCAAGAAGGCGGGCACGCCGGAGTTCTCGGGAAGCGCTTTGCGGTAGGCGTCCCGCGTCGCCGTGATCTGCTTCTTCTGCTTGTCGGTCTCTTCGAGCTTGCTGATCTCCCGGCGCAAGGTGATCGTCCGGGTCTGGGCGTCCTGGGCCGAGTCCTCGAGCGACTGGATCGTCGTGGAGGTGGTGCTGATGACGGCGAAATAGGTGACGACAACCAGCAGGGCAGCCGCGGCGAATCCGATGATCAGCCAGAGGCGGTCAGCGTGTCCGGTGCGCATTACTTCCCCCCGACCTTCTTGCAGGCTTTGCCGAACTCACCGCACAGCGATGCCTTGGTGATCTCCACATCGATGCTGAATTCCCATGGCTCCGCGTCACCGCTGGCCCCCTCTTCATCCGCATCCCCCGCGGAGGCGCTGGTGACGTACGGGTTGCCGACGGTGGTCTCCTCGGCGATGTTGTCCACGTACTGCGCGATGGTCTTCTTGTCCTTCGCGGTCCCGGTCACGGTCAACGTGCCGATGGCGCCGGCCTTGCTCGTGCTCGGCAGCGTTCCGGACGTGGATGTCTCCGGTCCGCTGACCTCGGGGATCTTGCCGGAGATGCCCTCGACGGTGAGGTTCTCGGGACCGACGGTTCGCAGCAGGAGTACCAGCGCGGCCCAGTTGAGGTCGTTGCCCATGACGGTCTCGAGTTCCCGCTTGAGCTCAGCGCCTTCGTTCTGGATCTTCACCACGTTCGCGTACTTGTTCTTGGCGCGTTGGAGATCGACCACCTCGATGTTGACGGCGTCGAGCTCCGCGCTCGCCTCCTGCTCCAGGCGCTTCTCGTGCACCACCCAGGCGCCGCAGGCCAGGGCGACGACGATCACGAAGAGGATCACCAGCGCTCGTACCCGACGGGTGCGGCGGTGGTTGACGACTTCCTCGGGCAGCAAGCTGGCCGAGATGGTGAGCAGCCGGTTGGTCCGCTGCTGACTGACTGCCGGGTCGACGGGCATCAAGGCGGTGGCCATCAGCCAGCTCCTCCGAGGGTCAGGCCGATCGACACGGCGGCGGCGGGCAGGAAGCTGTCGAAACCGCGCTGCCGCGCCTGCCTCGTGTCGCGAAGCCGGCTCGCATTGTCCGAGTAGACGACGGTGACGCCGAGTTGTTTCTGGACGTGTTCGGCGAGGCCCGGCATCAGCGCACTGCCGCCGCAGAGGGCGACCCTGGTGACCTGCTTCTGCCGTTCGCCCGAGGCGAGGTAGGTGAAGGAACTGCGCAGCTCACTGATCAGCGGTCGGATCGCGTCGGAGGCGGCAGTCGCGGAATCCGGCCGTTCGTCCCCGTGCAGCCCGTAGCGGCATTTGAGGGCCTCGGCCTCGGGCGCCGGAATTCCCAGTCGAGTGGCGATGCTCTCGGTGATCTCCGAACCGCCGCGGGGCACGGTACGCACGATGAGCGGCTCACCATCGGCGTGCACGATCACGCTGGTGACCTCCGCACCGATGTCGACGATCGCCTCGACCTGGGAGTCCAGCCGAGAGGCCGCGCGCAGCAGTGCGAACGAAGCAAGATCGACATCGACGACGTGCAGTCCGGCCCGTTCGACGGCGTGGATGAGGTCCATCACGGAGTCCTTGGGCATGGCGACCAGCAGGCCACGAACCGTGGGCGCCTGACCCGGGTCCTCGAGGGGCCGGAAGTCCAGCAAGGATCGTTCGACGGCGAGCGGCAGCATGTCCCGGACCTGGAACGGCAGCGAGCGCTGCATCTCCTTGGCGGGCAGGTTGGAGACCGACGTTTCGCGCACCACCAGCTGCGGGTTGGTGACGCCGAGAACGACGCGCTTGGACCTGAATTTGCACGCCGCCCAGAGCTGCTTGAGGGCAGAGGTGACAGCGAGCTGCTCGACGGGTACGCCGGCTTGCATCGTGCCGGGCGGCAACGGGACCTGGCCGAAGTTGGTCAGGTCGAACTCGTCCTTGGACCGGCGGACCTCGACGGCACGGATGGACGACGAGCCGATGTCGAGCCCGATGGGAGTGGCGCCAGCCATCGCTTCCTTCCTTGGTGGGTCGCGGGGTCGGACGGTGAGTCGCGAATCAGACAGTGGGGACGAACAGGGAGGTGTACCAGTCGACGATGGGCGTCGCGGCGAACACCGCCAGGAACGCGCCGGCGAGCATGTACGGCCCGAAGGGGATCCGGCTTTTGCGCCCGGCCACCCGCAGCAGCATCAGCACGGAGACGACGAGTCCGCCGAGCAGGAAGGCGGCGAAGGCCCCCACGGCGACGGAGCTCCAGCCGAGCCAACCGAGATAGAAGCCCAGGAGGGGCGCGAGCTTGACGTCACCGCCGCCCATGCCCCGCGGGATGAGCGCGAGTGCCCGATAGAACGAGTACAGCAGCGCGGCGGCGAGCAGGCCGCGCAGGACGGTGTGCCAGCTTTCACCGGCGACGACTGCGGGGACCAGCAGCAGGGGCGCAACGGCGTAGGACGGCAGCACGATCGCGTCGGGCAGACGCAGTACGTCCAGGTCGATGGCGGTCAGTGCGATCGCTATGGCGGCGAGGTAGAGATACGCCGGGAGCTCCCACGACCAGCCGAATTTCGCCGTGACCGCCACGAACAGCGCGCCGGTGGCGGCTTCGACGAGCGGATAACGGACGCTGACCGGTGCCTTGCAGTCCGCGCATCGGCCGCGCAGCATCAGCCAGCCGAGGACCGGGACGTTGTGCCGCGCCCGGACGCCGTTGCCGCAGTGTGGACAGCGTGAGGGGGGTCGGACCAACGATTCGCCGCGGGGAACGCGGTGGATGACGACGTTGAGGAACGAGCCGACCGCGACACCGAGCAGGCCGACGATGCTGAGCAGCAGGGGCTGCGGCATGGTCGATCCTCCTCGGTGTCGCGGTGGCTGGGCGAACGAATCAGCGTGAGCTGAGATCAGGCGCAGGTGGTCAGGGTCAGTTCCTTGCCGGCCTTCTTGACCGAGCCGCCGGTGCTGCTGTCGTACAGGTACCAGCCGTCGGCGCCGGGGCTTCCACCCGAGTTGTGCGCGCAGATCTTGTAACCCGAACCGGTGGCCGGCGGGACGAAGCTCAGCTCGGTGTTGTCGGACAAGGTGATCTTGCCCGGCTTGGTGGCGCCGGTGACAGTGATGTCCATCGTCGCGGTCGCCGCGCTGATGTTCTTCTGGCTCTTCTGGGCCGGGTACTTGTTGCCGTTCTCGGTGTAGAACTGCTCGATCGCGCTGATCGCGCCGCGCACGTCGGACTGCGCCGACTTGTCGGCCGCGCCCTCGCGGTAGTTCAGGTAGACCGGGACAGCGATGGCAACGAGTACGCCGATGATGACCACCACGACCAGGAGCTCGATGAGGGTGAAGCCCTCGTCGTCCTTCTTGGCGCGCAGCCGGTTGATGATGTCCTGCATTGGGGGTTGCCTCCGTATGGCGTCAGGTGGGGCGGGGATCGGTTGTCCGGGCTCGGGCGCCCGACGTCGACCGGAGACCGGTCGGGTACTGCCTCCGAGGGCTGGTCAGCCCTGGATGTTCTGATAGATGGTGAACATCGGTAGGTACAGACAGATCACCATTCCGCCGACCACGCCTCCCATGAGGAGAACCATGATCGGTTCGATCGAAGCGGCTAGGGACTCGGCGGCGCTGTCGACTTCCCTGTCATAGAAATCGGCAACCTTGTCGAGCATCTGACTGATTTGACCGCTTTCTTCGCCGACTTCGATCATCTGCGTGACCATCTGCGGGAAGACATTGTGGTGGCGTAGGGCCGAGGACATCGGGTTCCCGTCGCGGACCGCTGACTGCACGTCGGCCATGGCCCGGTTGATGACCTCGTTACCGGTGGTCTCACCGACCACGGTGAGCGCCTGCATAACGGGAACACCCACGTTGAGGAGCAGGCCGAGGTTGCGGGAGAACCGGCTCATCGCCAGCTTGCCGAGGAGCGAGCCGAAGACCGGCAGCCGGAGTTTGATCGTGTCCACCCGGAACCGGAAGTCCGCGCTGACCCGGACCTGACGCTTGTAGAGAACAGTGCCGGTGATCGTGACGATCAGGAAGGTCGGCGCGATGATGGGCATGTTGTGGCTGGTGTCCACGAGGAACTGGGTGATGCCGGGCAGCTCGCCGCCGAGATTCTTGAACATGTCCTCGAAGATCGGGACGATGAACTTGAGGACCGCACCGATCATCACGAAGGTGAAGCAGAGGACGATCGCGGGATAGGTCAGCGCCGCCTTGATCTTGCCGCGGAGCGCCGTGTCCTTTTCCAGGCTCTCGGCCACCTGCTCGAGCGCCTGGTCGATCATACCGCCGGCTTCGCCGGCCCGGACCATGGCGATCATGAGGCGCGGAAAGACCTTGTCGTGCTTGCCCATCGCCGTCGACAGCGAGACGCCGCCTGACACGTCGGCCCGGACCTCGCTGACCGCCTTCTTCAGCGAGGCGGCCGAGGTCTGTTCCTCGAGGATGGACAGCGAGCGCAGCAGCGACATGCCCGACGAGGTCATCGTGGCGAACTGTCGCGCGAAGACCGCTAGGTCCTTGAGCTTGGTGCGGCCGCCCAGGCCGGGAATCTTGATGTCCCGCTGCAGGCCCTGCCCGGCCTCGGACAAGTCGAGGGGAGTTTCGCCGCGCTGTTTGAGCATCTGGGTCGCGGCCGCCTCGTTGGCCGCCTCTACCGTGCCTTTGGTCTTGCGGCCGGCCGAGTCGATGCTGTTGTAGTGGAACGTTTTGGTCGCTGGCATCTCACACCCGTCCGATCAGGCGCTTGAGTTCTTCCGCGGAGTGGCAGATCTCGAGGGCCGCGTCGACGGACACGATGCCCTCCCGGACGCGTTCGGCCAGGTGCTGGTCGAAGGCGAGCATGCCGTCGTTGCCGCCGGCCTGCATGAAGGACGGGATCTGGTGGCTCTTGCCCTCGCGGATGAGGCTGCGGATGGCGGGCGTGGCGGTCAGGATCTCGCAGATCACGGCCCGGCCCTTGTGGTCGGCGCGCGGAGCGAGCGCCTGCGTGACGACGCCCTGGAGGCTGGCGGCGAGCTGGGCGCGGATCTGGAGTTGCTGGTGGGGCGGGAAGATGTCGATGACCCGGTCGATGGTCTGCGTGGCGCTCTGCGTGTGCAGGGTCGCCAGCACCAGGTGGCCGGTCTCCGCGGCGGTCAGCGCCGTCGCGGTGGTCTCCAGGTCGCGGAGCTCGCCGACGAGGATGATGTCGGGGTCCTGGCGCAGGGCGTGCTTGAGCGCCTGGGCGAAGGTGTGCGTGTCGGCGCCGACTTCGCGCTGGTTGACCACGCTGCGCTTGTGCGGGTGCAGGAACTCGATCGGGTCTTCGATGGTGATGATGTGGTCCGCGCGGCTGCGGTTCGCCAGGTCCAGGATCGACGCCAGGGTGGTCGTCTTGCCGGAACCGGTCGGGCCGGTCACCAGCACCAGGCCGCGGGGCAGGTGGGCGAACCGCGCCACCGAGTCCGGCATGCCGAGCTCGTCGAGTGGCTTGATCTTGTGCGGGATGGCCCGGAAGACGGCGCCGCAGGAGTTGCGCTGGATGTAGAGGTTGCCGCGGAAGCGGGAGACGCCGACGATGCTGTGCGCGAAGTCCAGCTCGTGATCCTGCTGGTAGCTCTCCCACTGCAGCGCGGAGACGCCGGCGCGGCAGAGCAGGGCGGTGTCGGCCGAGTTGAGCTTGCCGTACCCGGGCAGCGGGCGCAGGCCGCCGTCGACGCGGATCATCGGTGGGGAGCCGACCGTCAGGTGCAGGTCGGAACCGCGGGATTCGACCAGGGCGATGAGCATCTGGTCGAGGACGGCCAGGTCGTCCGCGGCGGGCTCGGCGGCCTGCGGGACCGGCTGGTCAAGCGTGTACGTCTGCTGCACCGACATCCTCCCGACGAAACCTCTGACCCCTCCCCATTCGGCATCTTTGCCGCCCACTTGAGGGCGTATATAGCCAGAGATGCAGCGTTTTGCCCGCGGTGCGCTACCCTGCCGCAGATCGACTAGACCGCGACGCGGGAGACTTCCCGGACCGAGGTCAGACCGCCGGCAGCCTTGGCGAGGCCGTCCGAGCGCAGGTCGTACATGCCCTGTTCGATGGCGACCTCGTGGATCTCACCGGACGAGGCGCGGCGGATGGTCAGCGACTCGATTTCCGGCGAGATCGGCATGACCTCGTGCAGCGCGAGCCGGCCGCGGTAACCGGTGTTGGCGCAGTCGCGGCAGCCGATCGGTTTCCACAACGTCTCCGGGATCTTGAGGTCCTGGACCGGCCAGCGGGCGGCCTCCAGCTCCTCCTCGGTCGGCGCGTACTCCTCCTTGCACCAGTCGCAGAGCCGGCGGGCGAGCCGCTGCGCCAGCACGCAGTCCAGCGAGGAACCCACCAGGAACGGCTCGATGCCCATCTCGGTGAGTCGGGTGACCGCGCCGGGGGCGTCGTTGGTGTGCAGGGTCGAGAGCACGAGGTGACCGGTGAGCGACGCCTCGGTGGCGATCTGGGCGGTGTTGCCGTCCCGGATCTCACCGATGAGGACGACGTCCGGGTCGGACCGCAGGATGGCCGGGAGCACCGCCGCGAAGGTCAGGCCCGCCTTCGCGTTGACCTGCACCTGGTTGATGCCGCGCAGGCGGAACTCGACCGGGTCCTCGACCGTGATGACGTTGATCTCGGGCTTGCTGATCCGGCCCAGGGTCGCGTACAGGGTGGTGGACTTGCCGGAACCGGTCGGACCGGTGACCAGGACCATGCCGTGCGGCTTGCTGAACGACTCGGCGAAGCGGTTGAGGTTGTGCTGGGTGAAGCCCAGCTTGTTCATGTCGAGGTCGATGCCGCCGGTGTCGAGGACCCGGAGGACGATCTTCTCGCCCCACACCGTGGGCAGAGTGGCGGTCCGCAGGTCGACCTTGCGCTGCCCGATCACCACCGTGATGCGGCCGTTCTGCGGCACCCGCTTCTCGGTGATGTCGACGCCCGACATGATCTTCAGGCGCGAGGTCAGCGCGGACATGACACCGCGGGGCACGTTGTCCAGCTCGTGCAGCACGCCGTCGATCCGGTAGCGCACCCGCATCCCGTCCTCGGTGGGCTCGAGGTGCAGGTCGGAGGCGCGGTTCTGGACGGCCTGCTCGATCAGGCTGTTGACGTAACGCACGATCGGCGCGTCGTCGGTGCTGGTGGCCTGCGCGGCCATCCCACCCTGGTCGTCTTCCGCCGAATCGGCGAGGTCGCCGAGGTCGCTGGCCTCGCGCTGGAGCTTCTCGATGATCCGGCGGACTTCGCTGCGGGCCACCACGACCGGGCGGACGATCATGCCGGTGGCGGCCCGGACGTCGTCGAGCGCGACGACGTCGCCGGGGTCGGTGACGCCGACGACCAGCTCGCCATCGACGATGTTGAGGCCCAGCACCCGGTGCCGGAGCACGACCGACAGCGGGATGCGCTTGAGGGCGGCGGGCTCGATGGGGTAGCCGACCAGGTCGACGGTGTTCAGGCCGAAGGCGTACGCGGCCGCCTCGGTGAGTTGTTCCTCGGTGACGATCTTCTCGCTGATGAGGACGGCCCGGACGGACTTACCGGCGCGTTCGGCGGCTTCCGCGGCCTGATCCACCGCGTCCTCGTCGATGCCCATCTGCTTGAGGGCATCGAGCAACGGGCGGAAGGTCTGGTCCATGACATCCTCACGAAACGCACGCGTCGGGGGTTATGTCAGTCCCATCGGCCACTTCCGCCGCGACCTGAGTGCAGGTTTCACGGGCGCCGGAACGTCCGCCGGTAGGCGCTGGGCGCGACGCCGACGGACTGCTGGAAATGCTGGCGCAGGGCGGTGGCGCTGCCCAGGCCGGCGCGTTGGGCGACCACGTCCATGCTGAGATCCGTCGATTCCAGCAGCAGTCGCGCGTGCGTGACCCGCTGCTGCAACAACCACTGCCGCGGGCTGGTCCCGGTCTCCTCGCGGAAGCGCCGGGTGAACGTACGGACGCTCATCCGCGCGTGCCCGGCCAACTCCTCGAGCCCCACGGGGTCCGCCAACCGGTGCAAGGCCCAGGCCCGGGTGGGTTCGGTGCCGCTGCCCTGCGCGTCGGGGATCGGGCGCTCGATGAACTGGGCCTGGCCGCCGTCGCGCCACGCGGGCATGACACAGCTGCGGGCGGCCCGGTTGGCGACCGCGCTGCCGTGGTCCTGGCGGATCACGTGCAGGCACAGGTCGACGCCGGCTGCCACGCCGGCCGAGGTGAGGACGTCGCCGTCGTCCACGAACAGCACGTCGAAATCCCACTCGACCCGCGGATACAGCCGGCGCAGCCGGTCGCCCCAGGCCCAGTGGCTGGCGGCTTTGCGGCCGTCGAGCAGGCCTGCGGCGGCGAGGACCGAGGCGCCCGTACAGATGGAGATGATCCGCGCGCCGCGGGCATGGGCAGCCTGCAGGGCGGCTGCCACCTCTGGGGCAGTTGTGCCGGTCGCGACGCTGGGGCCGGCATGGATGCCGGGCACGAGGACGGTGTCCGCCGTCGCGACCGGGCTGAGGTCGTGGTCGGGCAGCACGTGGAAGCCGCCGCGCTCGGGCCGGATCGGCAGGCCACCGATGCCGCACGTCGTGACCGAGTAATAGGGGCGGCCCTGGGGGTCACGGGCGGTGCCGAAGACCTGCGGGGGTACGCCGAGGTCGAAACCGACGACCCCGTCCAGCGCGATCATCGCCACGGCATGCGTCATGGCTCGATTCTTGCGCATGATGGCCTTCGGGCCACTCGTCCGATCCGGCCAGGCTTTGCAGAATGATCGGGTGACCACTCGCCGCCTGCACCCCGCCTGGCTTGTCGCCGCGATCGCCTTCATCGCCCTGCTGGGCGCCGCCGGCTTCCGCGCCACACCGTCCGTCATGCTGCGCCCGCTGCACGAGGAGTTCGGCTGGTCGCTCGGCACGATCTCGGCGGCAGTTTCGGTCAACCTGTTGCTGTACGGCCTCACCGCCCCCTTCGCCGCAGCGCTGATGGAGAAGTTCGGCATGCGCCGGGTCGTCGCCGGAGCCCTGCTGTTGGTCTCGGCGGGCAGCGGCCTGACCGTGTTCATGCAGGCCAGTTGGCAGCTCGTGCTCTGCTGGGGTGTGCTGGTCGGGCTCGGCACCGGCTCGATGGCGCTCGGCTTCGTGGCGATCGTCGCCAACCGCTGGTTCGTCCAGCGGCGCGGCCTGGTGACTGGCGTCCTGACCGCGGGCGGCGCCACCGGGCAGCTGATCTTCCTGCCGGTGCTGGCTCAACTCACCGCCGCGCAGGGTTGGCGGACGGCCGCCCTCACCGTTGCCGGAGCTGCGCTGCTGGTGGTGCCGCTGGTCTGGTGGTGGCTGCGCGATCGGCCGGCCGACCTGGGCGTCGACGCGTACGGTGCCGAGCCGGGTGCGGTCCCGACGGCCTCCGCCGTCCCGCCGGGCAGTGCCGCCCGCCATGCCCTCCGGTCGCTCGGCGCGGCGGCGCGGACCCGACCCTTCTGGCTGCTGGCCGGCGGGTTCGCGATCTGTGGCGCCACCACGAACGGGCTGGTCGGCACCCATTTCATCCCGGCCGCCCACGACCACGGCATGACCGAGACCACGGCGGCGGGGCTGCTCGCGCTGGTCGGCCTCTTCGACATCGTGGGTACGGTCGCCTCCGGCTGGCTCACCGACCGGGTCGACAGCCGCTTGCTGCTCGGCGGCTACTACGCCTTGCGCGGCCTGTCCCTGCTGGTGCTGCCCTCGTTGTTTGCGGCGACCGCCCACCCGAGCATGGTCGTCTTCATCCTGTTCTACGGCCTGGACTGGGTGGCGACGGTGCCCCCGACCGTGGCGCTGTGCCGGGAGTACTTCGGTGCGAGCGGCGCGGTGGTGTTCGGCTGGGTGTTCGCCTCCCACCAGTTCGGTGCGGCTATCGCGGCAACCTCGGCCGGGCTGGTCCGGGACCGCTTCGGCGACTACGACTGGGCCTGGTACGGCGCCGGCGGACTCGCGCTGGCCGCATCCCTGCTGTCGCTGATGTTGTTGGCGGGCAAGCGGACCCGCAACGGTGGCCCGGCAGGGCCAGGAATCGGGCTGGCATTCCCCCAGCCGGCAAACATCACGTGACCATGAGGCGGCAATCGGTATGGCCGCCCAGCATCGGCAAGCATCGATCAATCGATACGGTGTGGACAGTCCCGTCCCCGTCCCCCGGGAGGTCACCGATGCTGGTCAAGAGACTGGCCGTCTCGTTGCTCGCGGTGTTCGCCATGGCCGGCGCGAACGTCGTCGCCCACGCCGAGCCGGCCGCCGCCGCCGCGCCGCGCATCCTCTACTACGACGCGAGCCAGGCACAGGAATTCGTCGCCGTCGTGCACCAGGGCGCCCAGATCTGGAACAGCAAGGTGGCGAACGTCCGGCTCGAACCCGTCCCCGCGGGCCGTACCCCCAACATCCGGGTGTCTGCCGACAACGGCTGGCCGCGGGCCTACCCCGCCTCGCTCGGTAACGGTCGGTGGGTCATGGGCCGGGAAGCCGTGAACGACGGTTACTACCCGCCACGGATCGCCGCGCACGAGTTCGGCCACCTGCTGGGCCTGCCGGACCGACGGACCGGGCTCTGCACCGACCTGATGTCAGGCAGCAGCGCGCCGATCTCCTGCACGAACCCCAACCCGAACGCGACCGAAAGCGCCACGGTCGACCGCAACTTCCGGCGCTCGGTGACGATCCCCGCCCGGGAGTACGTCTGGGTGGGGTGACCCACGGAAGGCTGAACTGTGCAGGGCCGTCCGGGACACCGGGCGGCCCTGCTACGGCGTGAGCTCGACGACCTCGAGGACACCGCTCAGCACCAGGATCTGGTGCACGCCGCGGGTCGGGCGAGACAGCTGAAAACCGATGCCCTCGTCCCGGGCCCGCTGGAAGCCGAAGATGATCGCGCCCAGGCCGGTGGAGTCGATGAACGACAGCTCAGACAGGTCCACGACGAGAGCGCTCGGCCGGGTCTCGAGCGCCTCCACGAGCGCCACCCGGACCTGGTCCACGTTGAGCACGTCCACCTCGCCCCTGAGCGCGACGGTCGCCACGCCGGCGTCGCGATCGAGGCTGGTCACGGGTTTGTCGATCACGGGGGCCTTCCGGTCGAGGCTTGCTACCGCTGTGGCGATGATTCCACGTACGGTAATCGGCAGCAGCATGACAGTAGAGTGCGAAGTCACCAGTGGGGAGGGGCGGCGTGCCGATCCGGGGCGGTCTGCCGCCGCGTAACCCGCGCTTCGTCGGCCGGGAAACGTTGCTCGCCGACACGCGCGGACTGCTCGGTAACGGACCGGTCGTGCTTCTGCCGTCCGCCGATCACCAACTCGGTGGCACAGGACGTACCCAGTTGGCCGTGGAATACGCCTACCGCTACGCGGATACCTACGATCTCGTCTGGTGGATCCCCGCCGAACAGACCGCCGGGATGCGGGCCGCGCTGGTCGGGCTGGCCCACGAACTGAAGCTGCCCGAGGCCCGCGACATCAACCGCACGCTGGGGGCCGTCCGCGACGCCCTGAGCCGGGGGGAGCCATACCGGAACTGGCTGGTCGTCTTCGAGAACGCGAACCGGCCCGAGGACATCAAGCCCTACCTGCCCAGCGGTGCCGGACACGTGCTCGTCACCTCGCGCAATCCTCGATGGACCACCGAGGTGGCGCAGGCCGTGCCGGTCCCGGTGTTCGACCGTACGGACAGCGTCGACTTCCTGCGCCGGCGCAACCCCGAGCTGTCAGTGGTCGACGCCCACCGGCTCGCCGATCGACTCGGTGACGTGCCGATGGCCCTCGACCAGGCCGCCGCGGTGCACATCGCCACCGGCTGGACCGTCGACGACTATCTGCGCCGCTACGACGCGCGCGCCGCGGAGCTGGCGTTTCCCACCCCGATCCGGGTCGCGTGGGGGCTCGCCGCCGACGGGCTGGCCGCAGCCGCGCCGGCCGCATACGAGCTGCTGGAACTCAGCGCTTTCCTTGCCACCGCGCCGGTCTCGTGGGAGCTGCTGTGGGCGGCGCGCGGGCTGGTGACTCCGGAGCTGGCCCGTACGGTGCGCATCGAACGACGGCTCAAGGCCGCGATCCGGTTGATCGGCCGCTACGGCCTGGCCGACCTGGACCCGCCCGGCGCGAGTCTGATCGTGCATCCGATGATTCGCGGCATGCTGGGCCAGCAGCTCAGCTCGGAGCGGCACGCCGCACTGCTGCGGACGACCCGCGCGATGCTCGCCGCCGCCGACCCGGGCGACCCGGACAACCCGGCGCACTGGCCGCGGTACGCCGCCCTGGTGCCGCACCTGGTCCACTCCGACGTGCTCGGCGGCGAGTCCGAGGAGATCCGCCAACTCGTCGTCAACTGCGTCCGATTCCTGTACGCCCGCGGCGACTACGACTCCAGCCGGGACCTCGCCCACCAGGCGGTGACCCGCTGGCGGGACAGCCTCGGCGAGACTGACGAACAGACTCTGCTCGCCTGCTTCCACCTAGCCAACGCTCTGCGCGCGGTCGGGCGTACGGCCGACGCCCGGACGTTGAACGCGCAGACCTTGCGCCAGCAGCGGGACGCGTTGGGCGAGGACGACGAGTCCACGCTGGCGACGGCCAACAGTGTCGGCGCCGACCTGCGCATGCAGGGCCACTTCGGTCAGGCCCGGCAGCTCGACGCCGACAACCTGGTGCGCTATCGGCGGTTGTTCGGCGAGAGTTTCCCGACCGCGCTGCGCTGCGCCAACAACCTCGCCGTGGACCTGCGACTGCTCGGCGATTTTCGGGGCGCGCGGGCGTTGGACGAGCAGGTGTTGCGGCACCGACAGCTGATTTTCGTGGACGGCCATCCGGAGACGCTGTCGTCGCGCGCGGGGTTGTCCTTCGACCTGTTCGGCCTGGGCGACTATGCGGGCGCGGCGGAGCTGCTGGCTGCCGCCGGCCACTTCGACACGCTGGGCCCGGACCATCCGATGGCACTGTGGGCGGGGCGGTTCGCGGCGATGGCGGCGCGGCGCTCCGGGCGTACGGAAGCATCGGCCTTGGCCGCCGCCAACGTGGAGCGTTACCGGCAGAAGTTCGGCGACCTGAACGTGGAAACCCTGGGTGCGATGGTGTCGCTGGCGAACTGTGCCCGCGACGCGGGCGACCTGGACGAGGCGCATCGGCTGCTGGAGCGGGTCGTCATCCGTTACCACGCCGTGCTGGGCGATGAACATCCGTTCACCCTGGCCGCCGGCGCTGACCTGGCCGGCGTGGTGCGGGCTGACGGGCGGCATGCCGATGCCCGCACGATCGGTGAGGAAGCGCTGGCGGGCTTGCGCCGCAGCGTCGGCGCCGACCATCCGTTCACGCTGAGCTGCGCCAACGGGCTCGCGGCCGACCTGTTCGCCACCGGCGCGGCGCAGCGGGGCCGGGAGATCGCCCTGGACACGCTGACCCGGTCCCGCGCGGTGCGCGGCGCTGACCACCCGGACACCCTGGCCTGCGCCTTCAATGTGGCGTTGGACGGCCGTGACGACGAGTCGGCGCACGCGGCGGTCGAGGAGTTGCAGAAGGTCTACGGCGAGGGCCACCCACTGCTGAGCCGGGCGCTGGCAGGCGCCCGGCTCGAAACGGAGATCGAACCTCCGCCGCTGTGACAGCTCAGTTGGCGACCGCGGACTGCCGGGCCAGCAGGTCGGTGAGGTCACCGGCCGGCATCGGCCGGGCGAAGTGGTAGCCCTGCGCCTGGGCGCATTCCAGCTCGCGGAGCCGGGAAGCCTGGGTGGCGTCCTCGACGCCCTCGGCGACCGGCGACAGCTTGAACGTCCGGGCGATCTGCAGGACGGCCTCGGCCACCGAAGCGCCGTTGTTGCCCTCCATCGCCTGCACGAACGACTTGTCGATCTTGACGACGTCGACCGGCAGGGTGCCCAGGTGGCTCAGCGACGAGAAGCCGGTGCCGAAGTCGTCCAGCGCGATCCGGACGCCGAGAGTCTTCAGCGCCCCCAGCACCCGGGCCGATTCGACCAGGTCCACCAGGGCGACCGACTCGGTCAGTTCCAGCACGAGCAGCTCCGGCTTCAGGCCGGTGCTTGCGAGGACGCTGCGGACCTCCTCGACCAGGTTCGGGTTGCCGAGCTGGCTGGCCGACAGGTTCACGTTGAGCTCGAAGCCGGGGTTGTCGCGCTGCCAGACGGCCGCCTGCCGGCAGGCCTCCTCCAGGACCCAGCCACCCAGGCGGGGCAGCAAGCCGAGGGACTCGGCGATGTCCAGGAACGCGATCGGCGGGATCATGCCGCGCTCGGGGTGGTTCCAGCGGATCAGCGCCTCGACGCCGACCGTACGCTCGCCTTCCAGGTCCACGATGGGCTGGTAGTGCACCTCGAACTCGCCGGCGTCCAGGGCGCGGCGCAGGTCGGCCTCTTCCCGGCGGCGGGCTTCGGCGGCGGCGAACTGCGCCGGGTCGAAGCGGCGGGCGACGTTCTTACCGTCTTCCTTGGCCTGGTAGAGGGCGAGGTCGGCTTCCCGCATGACCTCGTCCAGGGCGCGGCCGCTGCCGCGGGTGATGGCGATGCCGGCGCTGGCCGGGATGGTGAGGACGAAGTCGCCGATGAGCAGCGGCTGGGCCAGGTCCTGCAGGATGCGGTTGGCGACCGTGTCGGCGATCTGGTCGTCGGTCAGGCGGGGCAGCAGCACCACGAACTCGTCGCCGCCGAGGCGGGACACCGTGTCGTTGGTCCGGACGTTGGCGAGCAGCCGGGACGCGGCGGTCCGCAGCAGCTCGTCGCCGGTGGCGTGGCCGTAGTTGTCGTTGATCTCCTTGAACCCGTCCAGGTCGAACAGGATCACGGCGGTCATCGTGTCGTCGGCGTCGGCCAGCGCGTCGGTGGCGTGGTCCAGGAAGAGCTTGCGGTTGCCGAGCTCGGTCAGCGGGTCGCTGTTGGCCTGGCGGGCCAGGACGGCACGCTGCCGGGTCAGGTCGCGGACCAGGTCTTCGGTGGAGCGGGCGCCGAGGAACTGGCGGCCCAGCATGATCGCGGCGACGGCGACGGTGAGCCAGGTCAGTGCGTGGCTCACCGCACCCTGCCCGTGCCAGAGGCCGGCCATCAGGACGGCGACAGCGACGGGGGCGTAGCGCACCAGCGGCCAGCGCCGGGTCAGCCTGATCACGCCGGCGCTCGCCGCGATCACCGCGGCCCCGCCGGCGAGCCGGCCGGCCGTGCCGGCGTCCTCGAAGAACGGCGGCCAGGCGAGCAGCGAGAGCGCTGCGACGATCATGGCGTCGTCCACGCCGCGACGCACGCGATCCATGGTCATGCCGGTCCGATCCATGATTCACCTCCCACGGGCAGCTTGATCGGCCCTGGGCTCGGCGACTTTAGGAAAGCCAGCGCAGGATCGCCAGCGGGTCGGGATTTTCCGCGCGCACCGCGTCCCAGGTCGCCACGGCCAGCTCCGGCGCGGCCCGCAGGCCGCTGGTCAGCAGCATCCCGGCCCAGGCGGTCCGGTCACCCGGATTTCTCCGGTACGCGCTCAGCGCCGCCGCCGCATCCCCCCGCACGTACGCGAGATCGCCCGCAGAACCCGCCAACGGCAGCCCGCGCAGCAGCCGGTGCGACAGATCCAGCCGGGCACTGGCTTCCAGCGCCCGTTTCGGTGCCCGGCGCAGTTCCGCCGTGACCGCCGGGGGGCGTTCGCCGCGCCGCCACGCCCGGGCCAGAGCCGCAGCGTCCGCCGGGTCCACGTGCAGGTTCCGCAGCCGCCAGCGCAGGTGATGATCGGTGTTGGCGCCCTCGGCGAGCCGACGAATCCGCGCCGGAACCGGCTCGTCCAACCAGGGCCGCACCTCGGCACGCAACGCCCCGATGAACCGAGCGCCCGCCGGGGTCAGGTCACCCAGCTCGTCCGCCGCGGCGGCCACGGCAGACCGCCACCGGGCAAACTCGAAGCAGGCCAGCGGATCATCCGGCTGGGTGCGCCAGAACCGGGTCACCGTCAGGTACGCGTACCCGCCGTGTAGGACGCCGGACGCCGGTCGCGGGTCGTCGCGCCACGGCGAATAGCCGAGGGTGCCCGGGGCGGCGAGCAGGTCGAACAGATACAACACGCCGTTGAGGATGCTGTGCTGCGTTTCGTGCAGCAGCCCCACGGCGAAAGCGGCCGGGTCGGCGGGCTCCGAGATGGCGACCGCCCCGAAGGCATCGGCTGACGTGGCGCTGATGCCCCGGGCCGCAGGGTCTGCCCGGACCGGGACGATGCTGTCCAGCACCCCGGTGAGGACCTCGGCGTCGGGGCGTACCCGCTCGACCAGCAGCCGCCACGCCGCCGCGAACGACTTCTGCCAGCGGGCGAGCTCGGCCGGGGTGAGCGGGTCCGCCGGCTGCAGGCCGAGGCCCTGGCGCAGCGGATCGGTGTCCTCCAGCCGCACCGAAATGCGCAGCCCGTCATGCTCGGCGCGCAAAACCCGGCCCGGATCCCGGCGCGGGTGCGGCGTCAACGCGAGTGCTGCCAGCTCCCGCAAGTGGCTGACGCCGGCCCGATCCGGTGCCTTGCCAGCCCGCAAAGCCGTCAAGCAGCCGACCGCCCACACCCCGAACAGCGGCCGGGCCAGCAGGTCGCGGACCCGCTGCCCGGCTGTGCGCTCGGCGGCGGCAAGAACAGCGAAGTCGTCCGTACGCGCGGCCGCGGCGATCTCCCGCAGCAGGAGGAGATGCCGGCTCAGCCGGGCGCGGCGCAGCTCGTCGAGGGCGGCCCGGTCCGGTCGTCCGGCGCCGAGAGCGGTCAAGGCGGCATCGCTGAGCTGGTGCCGGCGGGGGGCCGGCAGCGCGGTGGATCCGGTCATCGCGGCGTGATCATGGTCTGCGGCGTGGTCATGCGGATCGTGGCTCAGCCATGTGGTGCCGCTACAGGGCCGAGTTGAAGCCGGCGATGGGCTCGCCCGGCCGGGCAAGGTCATCGGCGAGCCGGCGGAGACAGTAGGCGAGCGGACTCTCCTGGGGAAGATCCGCGCCGACGCCCGCCGCGAGATCGGTCAGCGACAGGCTGGAGACGTCGAGCATCGCCGATCGCCACTGCGTCACCGCACCCGTGCCACCCGTGCGCCCGTCCACGATCGCCCGCCTTCGTTCGAGGTATTCCTGCCACGATCGGTATTGCCGTCACATTACGGCGGTCGCCGGGTCGGGTGATGTCCGGGCGTGTCCGCGGGCGGGGTCGCCCCCGATACGGTGGCGTGTTCTCATAGAACGCCAACACCGCGAAAGTCGGCAACGGAGGACAAACAGTGCTGGGGCAGGACACCGGAGAGACGGGGAAGCGGGTGCTGGAGCCCGCCGAGGACGAAGTGGTCGAGGAGGGTGCCGCCGAGGACGCGCCCGAGTCACCGGTGATGCCGGCCCCGCCGTTCCCCACCTTCCAGAGCCGACCCACCCTGCCGCACCAGGTGCCCGGCGTGGGTTTCGAGAGCGGACGGGACAGCCGTGCCCGCTGAGGACTCCCGGCCGCAACTCCCGCGGCGTGGTCCCGCGCCCGCCGTCGATCAGATGGACAACGCTGAGCTGGCGCGGATGATCGAGGCGGAACACCCGTACCGGGGGAAGGCGCTCTTCGAGCTCTCGGACCGGGTTGCGCACGACGACGACGCGGCGACCAAGATCGCGATGCTGAGTCGGTTGACGTCGCTGCGGCAGGCGCGGCTCTTCGACCGGGTCTCGCTGGCCTGGTCGGCGATCATCGCGCTGCTGGCAGCGGAGACGCCGCACGCCCGGGCGTCGGCCTATGAAGCGTTCGCCGCGCTGGAACCCGCCGAACAGCGGGACATGCTCGACTACCTCGAAGTGACCGCGATCGAGGACGCCCACCCGCGCATCGGCTGAACCACGGGCTGCTTGCTGCTTGGCCTGCGCTTCTTGCTCGGGCGGGCCGAGCCGGGGCTTCTTGCTCGGGCGGGCTGAGCCGGGGCTTCTTGCTCGGGCGGGCTGAGCCGGGGCTTCTTGCTGATCGGTGCCGGCGCGAGCGTGGCTCGCGCCGGCGGGCGGAACTCAGGCTTCGACCTTGACGTCCTTCCAGAACGCGACGCGGTCCCGAACCGCCTTCGCGTCCGGCTTGGGGTCGGGGTAGAACCACACGGCGTCCGCGGTGGTGTGCTCGCCGGACTCGAGCGTGTAATAGGAGGCCTTGCCCTTCCACGGGCAGACGGTGTGCGTGTCGGAGGGGCGCAACACGTCCTCGCGCACGGAAGCCCGCGGGAAATAGGTGTTGCCCTCGACTACCACGGTGTCGTCGCTCTCGGCGATGATCTCGTCGTTCCAGATGGCCTTCGGCATACTCCGAACGTAGCGCGCCGACCGCGAGCCGTGGCGATACGCAGGCTTTATTCGCCTCCCGGGGGTGAAACGCCGTCGGACAACCGGACATTGCCCGCGCACCGTACGAGGATCTAAGGTCGATCCGCCCGCTGACCCCCACCTCTCGGAAGCGCCGCCATGATCGGTTCAATGACCCTCCCGGGCGTCCGTGAACAGGCCCGACACGCGCTACTGCTCCTCGGCGCGCCCGCACCGGCCCGGCTCATCGTGGACGTGCACACCGCACTGTTCGACGGTGACCTGTCCATGCCCGGCCTCGCCGCCGTGCTGCGCGAAGAGGAACGGCGCTACGACCCGCACGCGTTGACGGCGTACCGGATCTGCCCCGCCCTGCACCACGACCTGACGGCGGCCCGCGGGCTGATCACGCTGGCCGGGTGGCCGCTGGAACGGCGGCTGGTGTCTCCGGCCGCGAGTCGGGCGCACGCGCTGGCCGCGGTCGTGCGTGTCGCCGAATTCGTAGCCATCCGCGCGCAGGCCGGCCCGGCTGCCGTGGATCTGCTGCGCCGGCTGGCCGACACCGTGCCCGGTGGCCCGGAGGCCTTCCTGATCCACGACCCGCGAGCCCTCGCAGACGCGGCCCGATCGGCACTCGCGGACCTCGCCACCAGCTCCGTCAGCGCTGTGGCCGGTGCGGTGACCGACGACGGCGCCGGTGGTGCGGTGGGGTCGAGGACGGTTGGTGTGGTTGCTGAGGCGGTGATGCGTCGGTGGGAGCGGCTGGACGAGCGGCAGCGGCTGTTCGGGGTCATGAGCCTGCCGCACCAGCGGGGCCGCGGGTGACGGCGCTCGACAGGTTGCGCGGCGGGCTGCCCGCCAAACGGCACAATGCCCGGACCATCGCCGCGCTCACCGCCAACCCGGGCTGCACTCGGCGGGCCGTGCTCGACGCCGCCGGGGTGGACAAGCCTCGGCTGGCGGAAAGGATCGGCCACCCGGGCAACTTCGGGCAGTCCCGGTTCGCGCTGGCCCGCGGCAACGGCTTCGAGGCCATGCTCAAGGCGGACGACTGCGCACTGCTGATGTCAGTGCTGCGCGACGCGCTCGACCAGGAGACCCTGCCGGACGCCGCTTACACCGATCTCGGCGCGGATGACGACGCGACATTGGGCGCGCGCCACGGGCGTACCCGGGAACTGCTCGCGGCCGCTGCCGGCGCAGCCCTGATCGACCACCCGTTGCTCACGCTCGAGGTGGCGGGACGGCAGGTATTCCTCGAGCCAGACCTGATCGCCTTCCAGGCCGGTGGTCGGCTGCACGTCGTGGAGATCAAATCCTTCGCGATCGTGGACGGCCAGGCGGACAGCGCCAAGGTGTCGGCCGCTGCCGTGCAGGCCGCCGTGTACGTGCTGGCCCTGCGCCGCCTGCTCGCCGAGCTTGGACATGACCCCACCCTGGTCAGCCACAACGCGGTGCTGGTGTGCCCGCGCGACTTCTCGTTGTCACCCGCCGCGGCGCTGGTCGACGTCCGTAAGCAGCTTTCCACTTTGACCCGCCAACTCACCCGACTCGCCTCGGCCGCCGACTTAGCCTCCGCGCTGCCCGCCGACCTGTCCTTCGATACGACCCTGCCGCCGGAGCAGCTGATCGCCGCCCTCGGCCGGGTCGAGGCCCGCTATGCGCCCGAGTGTCTGTCGGCGTGCGAACTCGCCGTCTATTGCCGGCACGAGGCCGCGGGCAGCACCACCGCCCTGGGCCGACCGGTTCGCGACGCGCTCGGCGGCATCGACACGGTCGCCGAGGCACTGGCCCTGGCCGCGGGCACCCGCCAACCCACCGAGAACCAGAGCGAAGCAGCGGCGCTGCTGCAAGCGGCCGACCGACTCCGGTCCGAGGCGCTGGCCGCTCGCCGTCCCGGTGCCGAGTCGGACGATCGACGCCGAGCCGAGGCGCTGTCTTGAGCACGCTGACCGCGCTGGCTCGGGCGCAGGCGTTCGCTGCGGGGCGGGCGCAGCCGGTGGCGACCGTGCGGCACCTGCACCTGCATGACCGGCCGCTGGTGCTGATTCCGTACGCGATGGCGGGTGAGGCCAACGCGCCCCTCGCCGCGCTGGTCGGCACCGCCGAGAACGAGCCGGAACTGCTGGTGGTGGCGCAGCCCCGCAACCGCGACGACCGGTTCGCCTTCGCGGCTCGCCTCGCGGACATCCTCGTGCCGTACGTGGACTCGTTCACGGTGACCACCGAGGCGGTGGCGATCGACCGCGGTCGGGACGTGCGCTACCGCTACACCGACGCGCCGCAGGTGTGGGTGCCCAATCCCGGCGGCGTCGACTTTCTACGGCTGTTCGGCCGGTCCACCCGGTTCCGCAGCGTCGACGGCGAGTACGCGGTGCCCGCCTCGGTGCCGTTGCTCGGTCGCTGGCTGACGTTCTTCGCCGGGACTGCCGAGGTGGCGGGGTCTGCGCTGCTGCTGAACGCCGTACAGTCGCTGGCGTCGCATTGGGTGACCGGGCAGAGCAGTGCCGAGGACGCGCACCTGGCCGCCCTGATGGCCTGGCTGGATCCGCCGGCGGGCCGGACCGTCTTCGAAGCCGCGGCAACGGCCGAGGATCCGGCGTTGACCCCGCCGCCCGGCCCGGCGACCGATCCGGCCTTCGACAATCATGTGCTGGCGCCGCTGCTGTCGTCGGCGCAGCCGGACGTCGCAGAGCTGTCCGGCGTGTTACGGGCGCAGCTGATGCCCACGTGGGCGCTGATGTGGCGGGCGTTCGACCTGCTCCGGGCGTTGCCGCCGGGCTCGCGGGTCGGGGCGCGCTGGGACAGCGACCGCGACGCATTCTCGGCATTCGCGCAGCACCTCGCCGAGGGCGGCCCACCGCAGCCCCGCCGGGACGGTGCCGTGGCAGCTGCCGCCCGACTCGCCCGGCTGGAGAACGCCGCCACCCGGTACGCGGTCCAGCGGGCCTTCGACGATCCGTTGGTGATGGCCGAGCACCGGCTGACCGGCGCCGCCTTCGCCGCCGACGTCACCCTGGCGAAGGCTGACCGGATCGACGACAGCGGCAAGCGGCCGGTGCTGCGCCCGCGCATCATGGTCGCCACCATGGAACCGGTCCGGGTGGCGCCGGGCACCGCACTCACCAGCCCGGCCCGGCCGGCCCAGAAAGCGACGGTCATTTCGGTGACCAGCACCGCGGATCGCACGGAGGTGCTGCTGGAACTGTCCGGGGGGATGGGCCGAAAGCTGGTCGCCGAGCCGGGCAGTGTGCCGGAGGTGGGGGAGCGGCTGCTGCTCACCACGCTCAGCGAGGCCTACCGGCCGGGTGGCGCGTTTCCGGAGCCGGACCAGACACCGTGGACGCACGGCGGGCCGCCGGTGCCCCGGGAGCCCGCCGACGAACCGTGAGACCTTACGGAGCGGGGTCGGTGGCGGTCGTGACCCGGGCCTCGCCCGCGAGGGGCTTCCACCGTTCGGTCCAGCGCTTACGGACCACTTCGAACGCCGAGTCGTCCAGGCCGTACGTGGAAATCACGACCTCCTGGTAGCCGGTTGCTGCGCAGTCCAGCTCCTGCCGCCCGGCGACGACGACGAGGTGGCCGTCGGAATCCACCAGCCAGGCCACCCGGCGCCCGACCCGGGTGGGGGTGCCGCCGGCCATCTTCAACGTCTGCCGGCCGGTGGCCGTACCGGTCAGGTAGATCGTGCGGCGCGCGCCCTGCGGCTGCTCTTCGAGCAGGTAGCGCAGCTGGATCAGGAAGGACCGCCAGCCCTCCTCGATCGCGCAATACCGGTCGGAGGCGGCGGCGGGTTTTCCTTCCCGGACTGCGCGGATCGCGGCATTGTCATCGTCGCCGGTGACCTCCAGATAGGACCCGTCGGCCCAGCCCATTCGCTCCGGCGCTCGGAAGGCCGCCTCGTCTACGAAGATGTGCTTGATCTCGGCGTCCAACCCGTCGTAGTCCCAGCCGAACCAGCGGCGCAGCACGCTCGGTTGGGTGACGGCCTCCCAGACCCGGTCCCGGCCTACTTTGACGGATATCTCCACACTGTACGGCTTAAGTGTTGTTTCATCGGTCACACTGACTATCTTGCGGTAGTCCCGCGATCACGCCAAGCGACCCAGGTCGATGGCCTGCCCGCCATCCCGCGTCGAGCCCGGAGCGGATCGTGCGAGTCGTCTCCGCCCGACCCAACCCCGCCCACGCGCCCGCGGCGCGAAGCTCCCGGGTGACCGTCGCCGCGTCCAGCAACCCGGCGCGGACGAGACGACCGAGTGCGAACGCGGCCCGATTCAGGGTGTCGTTGCGCGTGCCGACCGCGGCGTACGCGACCCGGTGCGTCGCCGCCTCCAGAGCGGCTGCTGCGTACCGATCTGGATGGGCTACGCAAAGGGTGCTCTGGGTGGGCGGGGTCGGCCCCGCAATGAGCTCACGCAGCGGCGCGGGAGCCGCCGGCTGCTCGACGTCCGGTCGCACCACCCAGCGATACCGGGCGCCGCTGGCGTGCCGAGACGGCGGTGCGATCACATAGCCGCCCTGGCCGCGCCAATCGACGCCGGGCAACAGGTGGACCCGGTTGCCGAAGCCGGCCGGGCGGAACCAGAAATGCCAGCCGCCGCCACCGCTGCGGACCTGCGGGCCGGCCGGCAGCTCGCCACCCAGCAGGTGCCGAAGCGCGTGCCGCCCCTGCAGCGAGTCGACGTCGGCCACGTCCATGGTGACGCCGGTGTGCAGCCCGATGTTCGCCTCCGGCCAGCGCCCCCACCACCGCTCGATCCGCTCGGGATCCACGCTGGCCTCGGTCAGGCCGTGCCGCAACCGTGGATGCTTCCCGGGCCGATCACACCGCGCCCGGCCGCACGAGCACGAGCCGCCGGGCGCTGGCGAATGCACCGGCAGGACGGGAATCCCGTGCCGGGCGTACGCGAGCGCGGCGTCGACCATCATTAGCACAAATGTACTAGGTTGCGACCTGTCGGGCCGCGCCACGTTCGCATGCACCAGTCTGACCCGATCAACGACCCGGCACCGACCGCCTTGCGCGCAGCCGGTGTTGACCTTGACCCTGGGGAAAGCCCCAGGGTGGCCCCTGGCGGCCTGGCCCTGGCGGCCTGGCCCTGGCGGCCTGGCCCTGGCGGCCTGGCCCTGGCGCACATTGGCGACACCCGGGCGTATCTGCTGCGCGGCGGCGAGCTCCTTTCGTTGACGCAGGACCATGCCTGGGTCCAGGCATCAGGTCGATGCCGGGAAGCTCGGCTGTATGACCAAGGAGAACTGGACAACATTGCCTGCGTCGTCGCTGACGTCATGGCCGGCTGAGATCGGGCCGGGACGGTGCCCGCCGGGAGGACCGGCGGGCACCAGACGTGCCCTAGGGGAACTGCATGCGACGGGGCCGCGGGATGACCGGCGGCGGCAGCGGCAGGTCGTCGAGGTGGCTCCAGCGCAAGGCGCCGTTGTCGGTGGACTGGAGCTCGCCGAGGCAGGCGCGGAGCAGGCCCAGGTGCGGTGCGCCGGCGAAGCCGGCGATCACCACCTCCGGGGTGGGGGTGATCCGGGCGATCGCGGCGCAGATCTTGGCTACCTCGCGCTCGTCGACGGCGTCGAGCGGAAGGGGGGCCTCGGCCTGGGAACGGCGCCACGGCGGGCCGAATCGGCGGAGGAGTTCGCGAGCCAGCCGGCCGAAGGAGCGGCCGACCGTGGCGTCGCGCATGGAGTCCCGTGCGGTCTGCCCGTAGCACCAGGGAACGACCACGTGCCCGTTGATGACCACGAGTTGATACACCGACTTGGGGACGCTGATGATCTCAGCGCCGGGCAGGGTGCCGAGGAAGAGGACGAGCTCTTCGTACGGCAGGGGCCAACGCGGGTTGGCGAGAACTCGTTCTGTCGTCTGTGTCGTCGCGGGGTGCGCATTGACTTCCCGGTCGATGGCCGTGCTGAAGGCCTCGGGCACCCGGGTCCAGAGCTCGGCGGCGACTTTGTCACCGAACTGCTCGACGACCCACTCGCTAGGACCGACAAGAACGTCTGGACGCATTCGCTACCACCACCGTCCGTGTCGCTGGCGCTACGTCTGGCTAGAAGAGTTCCACCTCCGGAGATCGACAGGAAGGGTCTTCCGCCGACATCTCAAAAACGTCCGTGAATGAAACTCGTCGGAAATCGGTAATCTGCCGCCGCGGCGCCGGAGCAGCAGGTCCGCGACCCGCGAACCTGCAACTCGCACGGCGAACCGCTCGTGCAAGTTGCAGGTCAGCTCGCGGATCAGTCCGCTATTTGACAGTGAACCCGGCCCGTATTTCGTGCGCATTGCGCGGATGCGAACATCAGCGGACGGTGATCATTTCTGACCCAGCCCGGCCAGGTGCGCCAGCACCGACTGATTCGCCTCCCAGCCGTCCGGGAATTTCACCGGCACGCCCAGATGCACCGGCTCGGTCGACGGGTGCGCGTCCAGCAACTCGGCGATTCCGGCCCGTGCCACCACCACACACGCGTGCCGGTGCCGAGACGTCAACACGCACAGCCGGCCGGACTCCAGATGGAAAGCAGTGGCGTCCTGCCGGCCGGAGAGCGGGTGCAGCACCACGGTCAGGTCGTACTCACGGCCCTGCAAACGGTTGGCCGTGTCGACCGTGATGTCCGTGGCATCCGGCGGCAGGAACGAGCGGATGGCGGCCACCTGATCGCGGTGCGCCGCGCCGATGGCGATCCGCTCGGCGGTCAGCGGGTGCGTGCCCGACTCCGAGCCGGTGACCCCGTCCCGGGCCAACGCCCGCACCGCGAGATCTGCGCAGGCCGCAGCAGCCTCCGCGTCCGTACGCACGGTGAACCGTGCGGGCAACTCGTGCAGCCCCCACCCGGTCGTCGCCGCCATGTCGAGGACCGCATCAAGCTCTCCCGCCGCGGGTGCGCCGAAGGCCAGCGTGCGATCGCCCGGCTCGGTGCCGGCCCGGAAACCGGTGAACGGATAGAACGCCTGCGCGACCACGGGCGCCGCGGACGCCGGCAGTCGCCACGAAACCGGCAGGCGGTGCACCGGCAGGTCGGGGTTGTGTCGCAGCAAGACCGCCACGGCGCTCCGCATCGGATCCCAGGACAGGCCGGTCCACCGGTCCACCTCGACCGTGGAGAACGGGTCGAGCTGCCCGGGGTCACCGACGAACAGCGCCCGCTCGAAGCGCGGCGCCACGCGCAACAGCGCATCCGAGCGCATCTGGTAGGCCTCGTCCACGATGGCCCACGGCCAGGTGCCGTCGGTGACAGTCGCCCACTTCGCCGCCGTGCCGATGACGACCCGGGAACCACCCAGGTCGGCGACTTTCGGCGCGACCCGGCAGGCTGGATGCGACCGGACCCGCTCAGTGGCCGCGTAGTCGACCGCGGACAGCCGCCCCACGCTTACCTCGGGGGAGGCCTTGCCGAGCCGGGCGATGAGATCGTCCACCTGCTCGTTGGTCTGCGCCACGATCATCAACGGCTCGCCCTGCGCGGCAAGGACCCCGGCGGCTTTGACCACCAAGGTGCTCTTGCCCGCCCCCGGCGGCGAGTCGACCACGATGCCCCGGTGCGGTGAGGTCGCGAGATCGTGCAGCACGGCATCGACAACGCTGGCCGCCGCAACGGCGGGGCTGTGCAGCGGTGGATCGACGACTCGCGTCGCCGCGGAGGCGGGGCTGTGCAGTGGTGGTGAGACGGTCACGGCGACCACCGTATCGCTGGCGTCCGACACAATCCGCCAGGCGCAAACTTCACCTGAAGTAGGGATTGCCTCCTGCATCGGCACATGTCGCAGAGATCCAGCTACTTTGAGTGAATGACCGTATTCACGGGGGCCGAGGTCGCGGAGGACGGTGTGTACCGCCCGATCCTGCGCCCTCGCCGGGGCGAGCTCGCCGCCCTGCACCACCTCGACGCGGCCGCCGCCCGCCGGGTCACTCCGCTCGTGGAGGCCGCACCCACGGAACGGCTGCTGCCCCTCGTGCGCCAACTCCCGCCGCGGACCGGCGCGATCGCGGTGGACCTCGGCGCCGTGCCCGACCCGACGGACCCGCTGCGGTCGCCGCCGCTCGATCTCGCCGAGGATCTGGCGGCGCTGGGGGTGGCGATGTTGCCGGTGCTGCGGGCGTACGACAGCCGGCGTCGACTGGTGGAGAACGGGCTGGCCGCGCGCATGCACCTGATGCGGGCGGTGCTGCGGTTGCAGCCGCACGTCGACGTGCGTACCGCGGCCGACGCGACCGCGACCACCGGCCGGCTGCTGGCCGGGGCGGGGCTGGAAGCGGAACACGTCGACCTGTTGATCGACCTCGCCGAGACGGCCTGCGCCGCGCACGCCGATGAGTTCGAGGAGCGGGCGCGCCACGTGCTGCGCTGGGCGCGGGCTACCCCGTGGCGGTCGGTTACCGTCGCGGCCGGGGCAATGCCGCCCAATCTGGACGACCTGCCCACCGACGAACCGGTCACGGTCGGCCGGCTCGACGCCCGGATGTGGTCCCGCCTGTGCGAGCCGGGCGTCGGCTACGCGGACTACGGAGTGACGTCACCCGTACGCCGCTATGGCATCAACCACCGCCAGCTGCCCACGCTGCGCTACACAGCGGAGCGTGACTGGTGGATCTACCGCTGGGCCCGACGCGGCGGTCGCAGTGACGACCGCTGTGCTGACCTGTGCCGAACGCTGGTCTCCTCGCCGCACTGGCCCGCCGCGGGCGCCCGCTTCTCGTGGGGCGATGCGGAGATCGCCCGCCGGGCGCGCAGCGCGCGTGGGGGCGGCAGCCCGGCAAGCTGGATGGCGTGGAGCACGTCCCACCACATCGCGCACGTCCTGGAGACCCTGGACCGCCCGTCAGCCGCCTGACCGCTCCCACCGCGAGACTCCGAGCAGAGTGTTGCCGGGCTACGGGGATCTGCCGTCGAGCAGTGCGGAAATGCCGAGTCCGAGGACAGAAGCGCCGACGCTGAGGAACAGCGCCGCAAGGCGGTGGTGGTGCGGAGAGCGGTCCCGCGGCTTGCGGGACCGGCCGAAGTCGTGCCATCCCGGGGAGCTGGCGGCGGCGGAGGTCACCTCGTCCGACCACGGTGCGGGGTGGTAGTCGGTCGAGCCGTAGGCCGGGCTGTTGTTGATGGAGCCGCGATATCCCGGCCCGCCGTTGCCGGACCCCCCGGGGCCGAACATCGCGCCATTTCCATGCATGACGCGCAGCGTAGATGACTGGCACCACGCGAGTGACCCCTGGAAAAACACGGTTGGGTCACGGCTGGTCGGCGACGCCGTGCGCGTACCCGACAGCGGTGGGGTCGGCATCCGATAGCCTGCGAAGAATGCCCGACCAGGAGTCGCCCACCGTCATTCGGGACCGGGCCGTCTCGGTCGCGGACTATCTGCTCGGCGTACGGGCGCACCTGGAACGTCCCGCCCGCCTGGTGCCCGACCCGGCGTGGTGGCTGCACGAGCTGCCGGAGCATCCCGCCTGCGGGCGCGGTCCCGCCGGGGACGATCCGGCCTGGCTGCGAGTGGGCCTGCCCGACCTGCCCGGACCGCCGCCGGTCCCAGCCGAGCTGCGCCGTCGCCTCAACGAGATCACCCCGGTTGCCGAACCGGCCCTCGGCGCAGCGACCGGGACAGAAGGCGCAGCGGCCGGGACAGAAGGCGCAGCGGCCGGGATCGAGGGCGCAGCGGCCGGGATCGAGGGCGCAGCGGCCGGGATCGAGGGCGCAGCGGCCGGGATCGAGGGCGCAGCGGCCGGGATCGAGGGCGCCCCGGCCGGGGCGGAGCAGGACGGTGGATTCGCCGCGTGGCGGGACGAGGTGTGGCGGCCGTGGTCGCTGCTGAGCCACCGCGCGGAAGACGCCTGGGCGCTGCACCGCCAGCTCTTCGACCTCATGCACCAGGCCGACATGGCCGCGGCCACGATCGAGCTGGTGTGGGGTCACGGCATCCTCGACACGGTCGTCGACGGGCAACGGGTGCGGTATCCGCTGGTGGCGACGCCGGTCGTCATCGAGTACGCCCCCGACCAGGCTTTACTCACCGTCTCCCCGCAGGGGCCGTCCCGGTTGCAGACCGACGCCCTCGCCGGGCTGGACGAGCGCTATCTCGCCCAGGTGGTCGCGCTGGCCGGCCCGGCGGGCACGATCGAGGTTGACCTGTGGGACGACCTGGAGCGGCGCGAGCTGTTCGAACGGGCGCTGGGCCGGCTCGGGTACGACCGGACCGTCGTCGCGCCGGGGGAACCCGCCGCGGGACCGCACATCGTGGACACCTGTGTGCTGTTTGCCCGGCCGAAGCAGCGTCTGCTGCGCGCCTTCCTCGAAAACCTGCGTGATCGCCTGCTCGCCGGTGACTTCGCCAGTATCGGTGCGCTGGGCGCGATCGTCGCGCACGAGCCGAGCCGGCTGCAGCTGCCGGGAGATCGGCCGGAGGACTGGCAGCGGGTGGGGGAGCGGCTACTCATGCCGTTGCCGACGAACGAGGCGCAAGAGTCGATCGCGCGTCGGCTTGCCCGGCATCGCAGTGTCGCCGTGCAGGGGCCACCCGGCACCGGCAAGACGCACACTATCCGCAACCTGATCTGTCATCTGCTGGCGAACGGCAAGCGCGTCCTGGTCGTCGCGCAGAAGGAAGACCCGCTGCGGGTGCTGCGTGACGGGCTGCCCGCGGACGTACGGGCACTGTGCCTGGCGGTGCTCGGACGGACGACCGACCAGTTGGTGCAGCTGCAGATCGCCGCCCGCGAGCTGTCCGACCGGGCCGCCACCCTGGACAAGTCCGCGGAGGCGGTCCGGGTGGAACGGCTGACCGGCCGGTTGGCGGAGGCGGAACGGGAGCTCGAGGATGCGCTGGCCGGGCTGCGGGCGATCGCGGCGAGCGAGTCGGCCACCTTCCGGATCGGGGATGCCGAGCTGGCACCCGCTGACGTGGGTGTCTGGTTGCGCGAGCGGGCGGCCACGCACGGCGGCATTCCGGACGCCGTTGACGCGTACGCGCCGCCGCCCCTCGCCCCGGACGAGTTCGCCGTGCTGTTGGAACTCGCCGCCACCCTGTCGGCCACCGACCGGGCTGCTGCGCTGGCGGACCTGCCGGAAGTGGCCGAACTGCCCGCAGCGGCGGAGGCGAAGCAGCACCGGGCGGACCGGGCGTCGGCTGCGGACCGGGTCGCCCGGCTGGCAGCGGCCGGGATCGACGTGGCTGCGGTTCGGGCGCTCGCCGAGACCGGGCTGGCCGAGCTCCTCGACGGTTTGCGCGATGCGGTGGCGTGGCTGCGCCGGCGCGAGGGCACGTGGACGGACCGGCTGGGCCGGCTGCTCGCCGACCCGCACTGGGCGAGGGTGTGGGCGGACCACGTCACCGCCACCGAGGAGCTACTGCGCTCGTTGGCCGACCTGGCGCGGCGACTCGCCGGGCATCGGGTCACCGTGCCACCGGCACTCGCCGTCGAACCGAAACGCCTGCTCGCCGCGCTGGCCGAGGTCCGTGAGCGGTTCGCCGCGGGTAAGGGCCTCAGCCGGCTGCTGCAGGCGTCGCTGTGGAAGCTGGCCGACGAGATCCGGGTCGACGGCGAACCGTTGCGCACTGTCGACGACGTCGACCTCGCCAGCGCCTGGGTACGCCGAGCCCAGGCACAGCGGCGGCTGGGCGAGCACTGGGCGGACTGGCTGACGCGCCTGGCGATCCCGGCGCGCGAGGGCGAGCCCGAGGTGTGGGCGGGTGGCCTGCTGACGGAGGCGGCACAGTCGCTGGGCTGGGATGCCCGGCAGTGGCCCGAGGTGTCGGCGCGCCTTGCTGTGCTCGTACCCCAGGAAGAACTGGATCTTGATCCGGCCCGGCTGGCGGACATCGCGGCCCTGTTGGACGACGGCCCGGTGGTCTTCGCGCTGGACCGGCTGGCCGCTGCCGACCGGGCGGTGGCGGACGGCCTCGTCCGCTGGCCGCGGGCTGCGGCGGCCTGGGCCACCCTCGACGGCTGGGACGAGCACCTCGCGGAGGTACGGCGGCTGCGGGCGTTGCGACCGCACGTGACGCGTTACCTGGAGCTGCATGACCGGCTGGCGGTGGCCGCCCCGGAATGGGCTGCGGAGATCGAGGCGGGGACCGTGCCGGCGGTGTCCGGCAGTGCTTGCGTGCAGGCGTGGCGGTGGCGGCAGGCGCAGACCTGGTTCGACGACGTGGTCGGCAGCGTCGACCCCGCCGTGCTGCACCGCCGTGTCGAGCAGGGCCGGGACCGGATCCGCACGCTCACCGGCGACCTTGTCGTCGCGTCGGCGTGGCTGGAAGTCGCCCGGGCGCTGGACGACCGGCGGCGCGCCGCCCTGGCGGACTGGACCACCGCGCTGCGCAAGATCGGCAAGGGCACTGGGCGCAACGCCGCCACCTGGGCCGCGCACGCCCAGCGGGCCCTGGCCGCCGCGGTCGAAGCCGTGCCGGTCTGGGTCATGTCGGTGGACCGGGCGATCGAGCAGTTCACGGGTGGCGCCCACTTCGACGTGGTGATCGTGGACGAAGCGTCGCAGGCCGACCTGTTCGCCCTGCCGGTGCTGTCGCTCGCCGACCGGGCCGTCGTGGTCGGCGACGATCAGCAGATCGGCCCCCAGCTCGGCTTCATCGGTGCGGTCGCCGGACTGATCCACAGCCACCTCGGAGACGTCCCGTCCGCCGAACACTTCGACCCCGAGTCGTCGTTGTATGACCATGCGGTGCGGCGGTCACCCGAGCGGATCCTGCTCACCGAGCATTTCCGGTGCGTACCGCAGATCATCGAGTTTTCGTCCCGCCACTACTACGACGGCAAGATCCAGCCGCTGCGCGCGGACCGCCCAGCGCTGGAGCCGGTCACGGCCGTGTTCGTGGCCGACGGGACACGGCAACCGGTGCCCGACTTCGGTGACGTCAACGTGCCCGAGGCGGAGGCGCTCGTCGCCAAGGTCGCCGAACTGGTGGCCGACCCGGCGTACCAAGGCAGGTCGCTCGGCGTGATCAGCCTGCTGAGCAGCAGTGGGCAGGCCGGCTACCTGCTGGCCCGGTTGCGGGAGAGCATCGGCGAGGACGAGATCCAGGCGCGGCGGCTGCGGGTCGGCGACGCGTACACCTTCCAGGGCGACGAGCGTGACGTCGTCCTGGTGTCCATGGTGGTCTCGGACGCGGACGGCCGTCCGGCCGCGTTCACCAAACGCGACTATCACCGCCGGATCAACGTCGCCGCGTCCCGCGCCCGGGACCAACTGTGGGTCTTCCATTCCGTACGCCCGTCGTCCCTGCTCGCCGACGACGCCCGGGCCCTGCTGCTGCACTACGCGCAGAACCTGGCCGCCTTCGGTGCCGCGTCCGGCGCCGACCAGGCCTGCGAGAACGAGTTCGAACGCGAGGTGTTGCGGCGGTTGGTGGCCCGCGGCCACCAGCCGATGACGCAGTTCCGGATCGGCGACCACCGCATCGACTTCGTGCTCAACGCGCCGGATGGCCGCCGCCTCGCGATCGAGTGCGACGGCGCCGGCTCCGACGGGCCGGAGCAGTGGGAGCGGGACATGCGCCGACAGGCGGTGCTCGAACGCGTCGGCAACTGTGTGTTCGTCCGGATCAGAGGCAGCATCTTCGCCCGCGAGCCGGACGCGGCACTGCGCCCGCTGTGGCGGCGAATCGAGGAACTGGGAATCTAGGCCGCTTCGTCCTTCTCGATGCGGGCCTTGATCCCGGAGTGTTCGGCCAACAGATTCAGCAGGGCCGGGCCGTCGAGCAATTCCAGCGGGCGGCCGGCCACCGCCTCGTGCGCCTCGGGTTCATAGCCTTCCGTAGCCACCAGAATGCCTTTGGTGGCGCCGGAGTCGGCGACCGTGGCGGCCAGGGCGACCGCCGTACCGGCCGGGACGATCCGGCCGCGCACGGCGTGGATCACCACCGGGCCACCGAAGACCGGCCGGGGGTCGACGGCCTGCCAGCGCCCCTCGGCGGCGGCGCCCATCGACAGACCCATGTTGCTGAACAGGTCGGCGAGGGTCTGCTCCCATTCCGCCGGCGCCATCGTCGCCAGGTTGGGCCGGTGGTCGATGTCGGCGAGCACGTTGAACTCCCCGGTGAAGTCCTGGTCGGCCTCGCGGTCGAAGTCGAGCACCGGCCGGACACCGTCCAGCTGGTCGGGCGTACCGGACAGTCCCGCCTGCAGGTGTTTCAGGCAGGCGACCGGGTCGACGCGGCGCAGCTTGATCGCGGCGAAGGTGTCTCGCGGGGTGTGCACCGAGACCAGGCAGGGTCGGACGAACCGGCCGGTCCGCCGATCGATGGTGTCCACGATCCCGTTGAACAGCACCGCGGCGACCAACTCGCCCCGGTCCGCCTCGATGATCTCGTGCACGGTACGCAGCGCGACCATCGAGATGATCTCCGTGTAGCGGCGGCGGATCTCGCCCTCGTCCCGCGGCACCGCCATCAGCTCGTCGCGAACCCGGTCGTAGCGGTACTCCTTGACGACCGGAATGACCTCGACCGGCGGCAGGTGGTACTCGACCAGGAGACGCTGCTCCTTCGGCAGGTACGCCAAGCGGAAGTGCTGCGGGAAATCGTCCGGGTACACCGAGTTGCCGAGCACCATGGCGAAGTACTCCACCACTGACGCCGGCTCCGCGTTGGCTACTGCCGCTGCGAAGCGGTCCACCTCCGTGTTGTACGCGATCAGCTTCGCCTCGTACCGGCGGCGGTTTTCCTCGTACTGCTCGCGGCGGGCCGCCAGTTGTCGGGTGCGCCGCCGTTCGCTCTCGCTCCACTGCGCCTTGGCCTCATCGAAGGCCCGTTTTGCCTGGTTGAGCTGTTGCTGATGGATCCGGTCCCCGCCGAGAATCTTGCCGACGCCACGCGGGGCCGGCGGGGCGTAACTCTGCCAGGAGGGTTCGGGTGCGGCCCGGCCCAGCCGGCCCGGGTCGAACGGCGGGGCGGCGACCGGCTTCTTGAACCGGTCCAGGTCGATGTGATCGTCGACGTCCAGAGTGGACAGCAGCAGCGCGTCCAGGTCGACCAGGCGCGCCCGCAGGTCGGCGTTCGCGGAGGCGGCGTCGGCCGTACGCGCCTCGGCGTAGAGCCGCCGGTGCTCGCGCTGCCGTTCGACGTCGGCGGCGGCCTGCTGTGCCGCGACGATCGCCAGGTCGGCGTTGCGTCGGATCAGTTGGCGTTGCTGGGCAGCGGCTGTGCTCGCCCGAAGCTCGGCGTGCGCCTGCGTCGCGTGCGCCCGCTGCATGTCCCGAATGATGCCCATGCGTCGTCGTCCTCGCTCACGTGTCCGAAGGGCCACCATATCTACCGGCTCGCGATCTCGTTACGGCGAGCATTGCCGTAAATGCGATCCGTGTATGTCGATCGTGGTCATCGGGTAGGTGTCGCACATGGTTCCCCGGCGGGCACAGGTTGTAACTGTCCGTCATGGAATCTCGGCCGAACGGGCCGACCCGATCAACTCCACCGAACGGTCGGATTCACTCCACTGATCGGAGGAAGAATGCCTGTTCATTGTTTTGTTAAGTGGGCTGCATAAACATTGACGTCGCCGTCCCCTGTTACAACGAGCGGTGACCCGTCGTAATAGGCAGGGGTAACGGTGTCCTGAGCGAGGAGGTGGCGGCGGCGCATGACGGCACCCGACGAGCACTTTCCGCGTCCGCGCGCCCTGCGCGACCGGCTCTCCCGCCGTCCCCGGCTCAGCCCCAACGCCGCCCCGCGGCCGGCCCACCTGCCCGAATCGCGCAGCCCCGCCGACGATGAGGCCTCCTTCACCTATCTCGCCGACGGTGACCGCATCGTCTGGTCCGACGGGCTCGCCGCGCTGCTCGGCCGCCCACCCCGGGAGAACGAGGTCAGCCGCCAACTCTTGGCCCGGCACGTGCACTGCGACGACCAAGCCAAGGCGCTCGGTGCGATCACCCGAGCCTGGACCGCCCGGGAAACCGTCCGAGTCACGCTGCGTCTGATGCGCGCCGACGGTGGCTGGTTCGACGTCGACTGCCGGCTGGCACCCGTCGAGAACCCCGACGGCTCGGTCAGCGGCATCAGTGGCGCGCTGCGCGACGTCTCCGCGCGGGAACGAGCCCGCCGCGAGGTGGCCCGGCTGTCTCGTCGCGGAGAGACCGTCCAAGCATCCGTTGTCGACCCCGACCCCGCGACGGGTCTGCTCACCCGAGCCCGCTTCGCCGACGAGATCGACCGCGCCCAGCGCAGCGGCGGGGGAGCGGTGCTCATCGTCCGGATCGAGCCGGACCGGACCGATGGCGTGCGCTTCGACCTCAACGCCGACCTGCTGCACCGCGCCGCCCGGGTCCTCGAAGGACTGGTCCGCACCGACGACCTGCTCGGTCGAGTCGGGCCGAACGAGATCGGCGTCCTGCTCCCCGGCGCGTCCTGGGTGCTGGCCCGGCGCCAGGCCGACCTTTTCGTCGAGGCCCTGCGCACCCAGCCCTTCGTCCTCCCCGACGCCTGGGTGCACGCCCGCGCCTGGGCCGGCCTCGTCCGGTTCCGGCTCGGCGCCGACGAAGGCAGCCACGACCTGCTGATCGACGCCGAACACGCCTGGCGGCAGGCCCGCGAGGCAGACCGGCCGGTCACCCTGGTGCCCGACCCCGTGCCGGTCAAGGCCCGCCAGGGCTCCTACCGCCACCGGGTCGCCGACGCCCTCGGCACCGACCGGTTCACCCTCTTCGCGCAGCCCATCCTCGAACTGCAGACCAACCTCGTGCTGCGCCACGAACTGCTGCTGCGCGTGCTGGACGAGCACGGCGAGCCGCAGTCGCCCATCCACGTGCTCGACACCGCCGAACGCCTCGACGCCGTCTACGACATCGATCTCTGGGTGGTCGAGCGGGCGATGGAAGTGGCGGCCTCGCTGCCCGGCCACGCCTTCCAAATCAACCTCTCCGGACGTACGGTCGGCGACCCGCGCCTGACTACCGAGGTCGAAACACTGATCGAGCGGTACGGCGTCAACCCGGAACAACTCACCTTCGAGATCACCGAAACGGCGCTGATCGGCAACCTGAGCGAAGCTCGCCACTTCGCCGACCGGATCCGGGACCTCGGCTGCCAACTCGCGCTGGACGACTTCGGCTCGGGCTACGCCTCCTTCCGCTATCTCCGCCTCTTCCCGATCGACCTCGTGAAGATCGACGGCGAGTACGTCCGCAACCTCGTGCACAACCCGCAGGACCAGGTGCTCGTCCGCGCGCTCGTGCAGGTCTGCCAGGCGTACGGAATCCACACGGTTGCCGAATTCGTCCAGGACGAGGCGACGATGCGGATGTTGCGGGAGTTCGGGGTCGACTTCGTGCAGGGCTACCTGATCGGCCGTCCCGAGCCGCTGTCCGCGCTGGGCTCCGTGCCTCGCCTACGCCGCTTCTGACAGTCCCGGCACACCACGATTGCGGACGGCCGGATCCGGGTATCCGGCCCTCCATGGAGCACTACACGATCGCTACGGTTGCCGAGAAGAGCCCGGATTTCCGCCGCGTGCTCTGGACGGGCAAGCACACCCAGCTCGTCATCATGACGATCCCGCCCGGCGGCGAGATCGGCGAAGAGATCCACGAGGTCGACCAGATCCTCACCTTCGTGAGTGGGACCGGCGAGGCCCGGGTCAGCGGACAGACCCGCAAGGTGAACCAGGGAGACCTGGTCGTGGTGCCGGCCGGGCACACGCACAACTTCGTCAACGAGGGTCCGAACCCCATGGTCCTCTACACCATCTACGGCCCGCCGGAGCACGCCGACGGCGCGGTGCACAAGACCAAGGAACAAGCGGACAAGCTCGAAGAAGCCGGCAAGGACGAACCCCCGCAGTCCTAGGGGTATGGCGCCGGGCCGGGCGTGGCCCCCCAGCCCGCCCGGTCGCCGGCGCCGCGCGGAACGATACGCCCGCCGGTTCCCGGTTGTCGATCAAGACTTTGGGCAAGCCCGGCGACCCGGTCGGTGGCCGAGTTCCGGACGGTCACTAACCTGCTGCCATGGACCAGCCGCGGTGGTTGACGGACGAGCAACAGCAGGCCTGGCGCGCTCTGGTAGAAGTGCTGGTCAAAGTGCCGGCCGCCCTGGAAGGCCAGTTGCAGCGCGAGGCCGGGCTGACCCACATGGGCTACCTGGTGCTGGCGACGCTGTCCGAGCGGCCGGACCGACGCCTGCCGATGAGTCGCCTGGCGCGCAAAGCCAGCGCGTCGCTGTCTCGCCTGTCCCACGTCGTGGCCCGGCTCGAGGCGCAGGGCTGGGTTCGTCGCGAACGCGACCCCGAAGACGGCCGCGTACAAATTGCCGTACTGACCGACGAAGGCTTCGCGAAGGTGGCCGAGTCGGCGCCCGGCCACGTCGAAGCGGTGCAGCAACTCGTCTTCGACCGGCTCACCGAAGCCCAGGTGCGCCAACTGCACAAACTCTGCGAAACCCTGCTCGACAACCCCACCGGCTGACCCGGCCCACAACCGGTGGCAAGGTGGTTGCCATGAGTCAGCGAGTCAAGGGAGTCATCGCCCGGGCCAAGGGCGCACCCGTCGAGGTCACCACCATCGTCGTGCCGGACCCCGGCCCCGGCGAAGCAGTCGTCAAAGTCCAGGCCTGCGGCGTCTGTCACACCGACCTGCATTACCGCGAAGGCGGCATCAACGACGAATTCCCGTTCCTGCTCGGCCACGAGGCCGCCGGGATCGTGGAGTCGGTCGGCACCGGGGTCACCGACGTCGCCCCGGGTGACTTCGTCGTCCTGAACTGGCGGGCCGTCTGCGGCAACTGCCGGGCCTGCAACCGTGGCAAGCCGTGGTACTGCTTCGCCACCCACAACGCCACCCAGAAAATGACCCTGGAAGACGGCACCGCACTGTCACCCGCGCTCGGCATCGGCGCCTTCGCGGAGAAGACCCTGGTGCACGCCGGCCAGTGCACCAAGGTCGACCCGGAGGCCCGGGCCGCCGCCGTCGGCCTGCTCGGCTGCGGCGTCATGGCCGGCGTCGGCGCGGCCATCAACACCGGCGGCGTCACCCGCGGCGACTCGGTGGCGGTCATCGGCTGCGGCGGCGTCGGCGACGGTGCGGTGGTCGGCGCGGCCCTCGCCGGCGCCACCACGATCATCGCCATCGACACCGACGACCAGAAGCTCGAATGGGCCAAGGGCTTCGGCGCCACCCACACCGTCAACGCCCGGGACGCCGACGTGGTCGAAGCCGTCCGCGCACTCACCGGCGGCCACGGCGCCGACGTCGTCGTCGAGGCAGTCGGCCGCCCCGAGACGTACAAGCAGGCGTTCTACGCCCGCGACCTGGCCGGCACGGTGGTCCTGGTCGGCGTACCCACGCCCGACATGACGATCGAACTGCCGCTGCTCGACGTCTTCGGCCGCGGTGGCGCCCTCAAGAGCAGCTGGTACGGCGACTGCCTGCCATCGCGCGACTTCCCCCTGCTGACCGAGCTCTACCGCCAGGGCCGGCTCGACCTCGACGCCTTCGTCACCGAGGAAATCCACCTCGACCAGGTCGAAGACGCCTTCGCCAAGATGCACGCCGGCGGCGTCCTGCGCTCAGTGGTGATCCTCTGATGGCCGTACGCATCGACCACGCCGTCACCAGCGGCACCTTCTCCCTCGACGGCGAAACGTTCGACGTCGACAACAACGTGTGGGTGATCGGGGACGACACCAGCTGCGTGGTCATCGACGCGCCGCACTCCGTACCCGACATCCTGCGCGTGGTGGGCGGCCGCAACGTCGTCGCGATCGTCCTCACCCACGCGCATGACGATCACGTCCGGGTCGCTCCGGAACTGGCCGCCGAGACGGGTGCGCCGCTGCTGCTGCACCCGGCGGAAGAAGTGCTGTGGAAGCTCACCCACCCGGGCCTGCCGATGCCAGCACCGCTCAGCGACGGCCAGGAGATTCAGGTGGCTGGCATCTCCCTCACCGTGCTGCACACACCAGGCCACAGCCCGGGCGCAATCTGTCTGTCCGCACCGGACCTGGGCTGCGTCTTCACCGGTGACACCCTGTTCCAGGGCGGCCCGGGCGCGACCGGGCGCTCCTACAGCGACCGCCCGTTGATCGAACAGTCCATCCGGAGCCGGCTGCTCAGCCTGCCCCCGGAAACGGTCGTGCACACCGGCCACGGCGACGACACCACGATCGGCGCCGAGAAGTTCTAGTCCGTCTTCTCTTCCGCGCCGATCGCCAGCCACATGCGGCTGCGGCGGCCGGGTAGGTAGGGCGAGTCGAGACGCTTCGCGACGATGCCGTCCAGGCCCTGGGCTTGGGCGGCAGCCGTCGCGAACTCGCCGCCGCCGGAGAAGAACGGCGGGGTCTGCCAGTGGTCACCGGCCACGTTGAGCCCGTCCAGCAGCTCACGCCGCTCGCTGTAGCGGACCAGTTCCACCGTGGAATGTCCTTCCAGCCACAGCAGGTCGTAGATCAGGAACTGCAGCGGCGTGCGTTCGGCGGCCCGGCGCGCGGCAGCTGAGTCCCGTGGCTGCTTGCGGCGGGCCAGCCGTTCCGGGGAGATCGCCGTCCCGTCGAAGGCGACGAGCTCACCGTCGAGGACAGCCTCCAGCGGCGCGAGTGCCGCGCCAAGGGGCCGAATCTCCGGATACCACGAGGTCACGTCGGTGCCCTCGGCGTCGGTGAGGCGGACTCGACCGCCGGCCACGGCGGCGATCGTGCGGCGGCCGGCCCAGCTGAGCTCGTACCCCCAGTCGGCGTCGTCCGGCGGTAAGCCGGCGGCCCTGGTCGCGAGCATGGGCGCGACCGCATCGGGCATGGCTTCCCAGCCCGGCTCGGGCGGATCCATCCGGCGGACCAGCCAATCCGGCCCACCCGTCTGGAAGAAGACGTAGCGGCCGTGCGTCCGGTCGCCGTGGAACGTGACGCTGATCTCGTCGTCGCGCCACTTGTCCGTCTCGTAGGTGCCGTGGTCGTGGATCGTCATCCGGCCGCCGCCGTATTCACCGGCCGGGATCTCACCGTGAAAGCGAAGATATTCCAGCGGGTGGTCCTCGGTGTGTTTCGCGAGGTGGTTGCGGGCGCGATCCCGGGGCAGCCCGCGCGGCACGGCGAACGACACCAGCACGCCGTCGCGTTCGAGGCGAACATCCCAGTGCAGGCTGCGGGCGTGGTGCTGCTGGATGACAAACCTGTTTCGGCTGGTCGGGCGCGGGCGCAGCCGGGACACCGGTTCCGGCGTGCGGCGGGCGTCCCGCTTGCGCCGATACTCGTCCAGTCGGTCGGCCATCTCCCGATTGTCCGCCGGACTTACACCACTGTCATTTCGAGCCGGCTGATTGTCAGACCCTCGTGCCAGGGTTGACCCATGTATGCCGAACGGTCCTCGGCCCTGCCGCATGTCGTCGCCTGGACCAGCGTCACCCCTCCGGGCGGCACCGCCAAGCGGATCTTGCCGGACGGCTGCCTGGACGTGATCTGGTCGCAGGGCGCGGTGTTCATCGCCGGTCCGGACACGTCTGCCCAGCTCACGACGTCGCCGTCGGGCAGCCGACATGCCGGCCTGCAGTTCGCCGTGGGCACCGGAGCGGCCGTGCTGGGCGTCCCCGCCGACGAGCTCACCGACCGCCGCGTGCCGCTGTCCGATGTGTTGGCGCCCACCCAGGTCCGCCCGTTGGCCGAGGCGGAGAATCCGCTGGCCGCGCTGGAAAGCTTTGCCCGCCGCCGGTGGCGAACGCCGGATCCCACGATGGTGGCGGTCACCGTGGGCGCGCGGGCGGGGCGACCCGTCAGCGCGATCGCCGCTGCGTGTGGCCTCAGCGAGCGACAACTGCATCGCCGATGCCAGCCCGTTTTCGGGTACGGCCCCAAGACGCTGGCCCGGATTCTGCGCCTGGAGCGGGCGATCGGCTTGGCCCGGCGTGGCCGCCCGTTCGCCGAGGTGGCGGTGACGACGGGTTACGCCGACCAGGCCCACCTCGCGCGAGACGTCCGGGCGCTGGCCGGGACGACCCTGACCGAGCTCATGAGCTAAGTGGTGCGAAGAGGTCGACACCGTTGCCGTCCGGGTCGAGGACGCACGCGTAACGCTGTTCCCAGACCGCGTCCCAGGGGGCCAGATGGGACTCGTGACCCGCCTCGATCAGGTCGGCGTACACCCGGTCCACGTCGGCCGGTCCGGCGCAGGCGAAGGCGAAGCTGATGCGCCCCTCGCCGGTGGGTGGGGTGAAGTTCGGGTCAAAGGAGCGGATCGTCTCGTGGGTATCCCAGAGGATCTTGACGCCACCAGGCAGGGTGGCTTCCACGTGCGGCGCGTCCTCGGCGCCGGGCGGAATGTCGAGACCGAGGCGACGATAGAACGCGAGCGACTTGCCCATGTCGGCCACCGCGAGGCCGACCGCAGCGAAGGTAGGTGTCATGCGCCACACGCTACGAGCACAGGAGAGTGTCCGTCTTGAACAATTCGGACGGGTCCTTGATCGCGGGTTTCGAGCCTCGGTGGCGCCGGGTAGTGTCTTGGCTCCGACGCGTATCGAACACCCCTCGGAGGCGTTGCAGCGATGACCTTGCGCATCCTGGTTGCAGGCGCTGGAATCAGCGGTCTCGCCGTCGCCAGGGGACTGCGGATCGCGGGCTTCCGGCCCGACGTGGTCGAAGAACTGCCCGCGACCATGAGCCCCGGCGCCGGCATCTATCTGCCCGGTAGCGCGTCGCGCGCGCTGCGCCAGCTGGGCCTCGACGCGCCACTGCGCCCACTCGGTGACCTGATCTTCCGACAGGTGTTCCAGGACGCGGCCGGTCGCGAGCTGTTCGAGCTGGACGTCGCCGCGCTGTGGGCCGGCGTGGGTGAGTCCCGCGCCCTGTCCCGGGCAGACCTGCAACAGGTGCTGCTCACCGGGGTCGGCGGCGTGGTGCGCTACGACACCGCCGTCCGTGACCTGGCGATCATCGACGGCGCTGCCAAGGTCGAGTTCGGTGACGGCAGCGTCGCGGAGTACGACCTGGTCGTCGGCGCGGACGGCCGGCGCTCCACCATCCGGGAAAAGGCCGGGCTGGGCGGCGCCGCCGTCCCGACCGGTCAGATCGTCTACCGCAGCGTGGTCAGCGGTGGCCCCTCGCTCAGCGACTGGACGGCACTGCTGGGCGACCGTGCCCAGTTCGTCGCCATGCCGATGGGCGGCCGCCGGCTGTACTGCTACGCCGACGAGACCGCCGGCCCCGACGTGCCCAACCCCACAGACCCCCGCGCCCGGCTGCGCGAGCTGTTCGGCAGCTTCGGCGGCTGCGTCCCGGCCATTCTGGACGCGATCGAGAAGGTGCAGGTTGCCCGGACCGACGAGGTGACGATCGACGCCTGGTCCACGGGTCCGGTGTTGCTGGTCGGCGACGCCGCGCATGCCACCGCGCCGAGCCTGGCCCAGGGCGCAGCGATGGCCCTTGAGGACGCCGTCGTGCTCGGCGAGGTGCTCAAGGCGGCCGGCGGTGACGTTCGCGCAGGTCTGCACGCCTATGAACAGCGCAGGCGGGACCGCTGTGGCCGGGTCCGCGAACAGACCCACGAGCGGGACCGGACCCGGGACGTCGACCCGGCCGAGCGCGACCCTATGCTGCGCAGGCGGGGCCAGCGGATCTTCACCGATCACTACCGGCCCCTCGTGGAGCCATTCTGAGACCTGGGTGGTCTTTGGTCACCCCGCGCCCGCCGGGGGTCGGCGGGGGACTATTCTGCCTGCGGAGTACGCCGTTGATCTCAGGCGTACGAGTGGGACGAAACGAGACACCGGAGGACTTCCGTGACGACCGTTGCGCCTAAGCCGATCGTGACTAGGCCTTGGCCGGTCAGGCAGCAGGTCAAGGGCTCGGCCCTCGCGCGGATCCTGCGGACCACGGACGCGAAGCAGATCGGGATCATGTACATGATCACCGCCTTCGTGTTCTACATCCTGGGCGGGTTCATGGCGCTGCTGATGCGCACCGAGCTGGCCCGCCCGGGCATGCAGGTCCTGTCGCCCGAGCAGTACAACCAGATGTTCACGATGCACGGCACGATCATGCTGCTGTTCTTCGCGACGCCGATCGTGTTCGCCTTCGCGAACTTCGTCGTGCCGATCCAGATCGGCGCGCCCGACGTGTCGTTCCCGCGGCTCAACGCGTTCGCCTACTGGCTGTACCTCTTCGGCGGCACGATCACCATCAGCGGGTTCCTCACCCCCGGTGGTGCCGCCGACTTCGGCTGGTTCGCGTACACGCCGCTGAGCAACTCGCTGCACTCGCCGGGCGTCGGCGGCAACATGTGGGTCGTCGGCCTGGCGCTGTCGGGTCTGGGCACCATCCTCGGTGGCGTCAACATCATCACGACGATCATCACGCTGCGCGCCCCGGGCATGACGATGTTCCGCATGCCGATCATGACGTGGAACATCCTGGTCACCAGCCTCCTGGTGATCATGGTCTTCCCGTTCCTGGCCGCCGCGCTGTTCGCGCTGGCCGCCGACCGGGTGCTCGGCGCGCACGTCTTCGACGTCGACACCGGTGGCGCCATGCTGTGGCAGCACCTCTTCTGGTTCTTCGGCCACCCCGAGGTCTACATCATCGCGCTGCCGTTCTTCGGCATCATCACCGAAGTCATCCCGGTGTTCAGCCGCAAGCCGGTGTTCGGCTACAAGGGCCTGGTCGGCGCGACCCTGCTGATCGCCGCGCTGTCCATGAGCGTGTGGGCGCACCACATGTTCGTCACCGGCCAGGTGCTGCTGCCGTTCTTCAGCTTCCTGAGCTTCCTCATCGCGGTCCCGACCGGCATGAAGTTCTTCGTGTGGATCGGCACCATGTGGCGCGGCCAGATCAGCTTCGAGACACCGATGCTCTTTGCGATCGGCTTCCTGGTCACGTTCCTCTTCGGTGGCCTCTCCGGCGTGCTCCTCGCGGCCCCGCCGATCGACTTCCACGTCTCCGACTCGTACTTCGTCATCGCGCACTTCCACTACGTGCTCTTCGGCACGATCGTGTTCGCGGTGTTCTCCGGCATCTACTTCTGGTTCCCCAAGATGTTCGGCCGGATGCTCGACGACCGCATGGGCAAGGTCCACTTCTGGCTGACCTTCCTCGGCTTCCACGCCACCTTCCTGGTGCAGCACTGGCTCGGCGCCGAGGGCTTCCCCCGCCGCTACGCCGACTACCAGGAAGCGGACGGCTTCACCACGCTCAACATGATCTCCACGGTGGGTGCGTTCGTGCTCGGCGCCTCGACCCTGCCGTTCATCTACAACGTGTGGAAGTCGTACAAGGTCGGCCAGCTGGTGACCGTCGACGACCCGTGGGGCGCCGGCAACTCGCTCGAGTGGGCGACCTCCTGCCCGCCGCCGCTGCGCAACTTCGACCGCATGCCCCGCATCCGCTCGGAGCGCCCGGCGTTCGACGCGAAGTACCCCGAGCTCGCCGCCGGTGACCAGTCCATCGCCGGCCCGCCGGAAGGCGGCGCTCGCCCGCTGACGAGCGAATCCGACGGCGGCGCGACCTACCAGGAAGACCTGAGCGACCGCAAGTAGGTCTCCCGCACTGACGGAAAAAGCCCGCCCCGGCAGCGACCGGGGCGGGCTTTCTGTTGTCCCGGTCTTGCAGTGAGCTCGGTCAAAACCGGTGGGGAATGTCGTACCCCTGGCGGAGACTGTCGGGCGGAGGTTAGGACCGAAAATGACACTCACGCCTTACCGGGAGACGCTGGCTCTGCGCGGCATCCCATCGTTGCTGATCGTGGCGACCCTGGCTCGGATCCCCATCACGGCCGGCGCGGTCGTGCTGACCCTGCACGTCACCCAGGACCTGCACCTCGGCTACTTTCAAGCCGGTCTGGCCGGTGCCGCACTCACCATCGGCAGTTCACTCGGTGCGCCGGTCATGGGGCGGTTGACCGACCGCAAAGGGCTCCGGCCCGTCCTGCTGCTCACCACCATCGCCGAAGTGCTCTTCTGGTGCACGTCGCAGGCCATGCCGTACTGGGCGCTGGTCGTTGCGGCCCTGATCGGCGGATTCCTCAACCTGCCGGCGTTCTCAGTGGCCCGCCAGTCGATCGCCGCGCTGACCCCCGAGTCACACCGGCTGCCCGCCTTCGCGCTCGACTCCATCACCACCGAGCTGTCGTTCATGACCGGTCCCGCCCTGGGTGTCCTGATCGCCACTACGGCAGGCGCCCGCGCGGCGATGGTCGCTGTCGCCGTCGGCATCCTGCTCGCCGGCGTCGGCCTCTTCGTGCTCAACCCGCCCATCCGGGGCACCGACGAGGCCCCCATCTCCGCCGGCGAACGGGTGCCCCGCAGCGCCTGGCTGCGACCTCGCCTCATCGCCGTCCTGGCCGTCACCAGCGCCGTCACCCTGGTGCTCAGCGGCACCGACGTGGCGGTGGTGGCCGTGCTCCAGGCCGGCGACGAGGTGCATTGGACCGGTGCAGTGCTCGCCATGTGGGCGGCGTTCTCGCTGCTGGGCGGGCTTGCCTACGGCACGTTCAAGCAAGGCTTCTCACCCGTGCGCCTCCTCGCCCCGATGGCCCTGTTCACCATCCCGGTGGGGTTGGCCGGCGGAAACTGGTGGTTGCTCGGCCTGCTCCTGCTGCCCGCGGGTGCTCTGTGCGCGCCGGCCATCACCGCCACGGCCGATGCTGTGAGCCGGATGACCCCCGCCGCCGCCCGGGGCGAGGCAATGGGCTGGCACAACTCGGCCCTGACCGTCGGCGTCGCCCTGGGTGCGCCACTGGCGGGCGTAGTGATGGACGCCCAGACTCCGGCCTGGGGATTCGCCGCGGTCGGCGGCGTCGGCCTCCTGGTGGCGATCCTGGTCCTCCCCACCGAACTGCGCCGCCGCCCCCACGACGGAGCCGCCGCTGAGAGCGAGAGAGCGGACGCTCAGGCCCCAGCGGAAGAGCCCGTGCCGGTCCGGTGAGCCGCTCCGCGCGCCGCGGCTCGGGCTAGGGCTGGGTGCGGTTGGCTAGCCGAGCGGGCGGGTCGGGGCTCAGGCTGCGGGGGCGACGACCGGGGAGCCGGTTGTCGCCACGGCGGCTTCGTCGAGCTGGGTCAGGGCTGCGGTCGTTGTCGCCTGCGCCACGCCCGCGGTCAGGCCCAACAGCACGGTGGTGGCGAAACCGGCGGCCTTGGCGTCCAGCGCAGTCGCGCGTACGCAATGGTCGGTGGCGATTCCCACCACCTCGACCTCGGTCACGTCGCGGGCGCGCAGCCAATCGGTCAGCCGGTCACCCGTTTCCGTGGCGCCCTCGAAGCCGGAGTACGCGGCTTCGTAAGCGCCCTTGTGGAAGATCGCCTCGACCCGATCCGTGACCAGCGCCGGGTGGAAGTCCGAGCCGGGTGTGCCGGCGACGCAGTGGACCGGCCACGAGTCCACGTAATCAGGTGTGGCGCTGAAGTGCGGTCCCGGGTCGATGTGGAAGTCCTTCGTCGCCACCACGTGATCCCAGCCCCGCCGCGGGTCGGCCAACGCCTCGGTGATGGCTGCGGCCACGCCCGCCCCTCCGGTGACGGCCAGGGAGCCGCCCTCACAGAAGTCGTTCTGGACGTCAACGATGATCAAGGCGCGGGTCATGGTTCCTCCGACTCGGGTGCGACGGTGCCGACGCCGCTGATGCGACGGCGCCAGCGGCAAACGCAGTTCAGGTAGGCAACGCGCAGGTCAGGCGGTGATGACGGTGACCGGCACCGCCGGGTCGCCGGCGGACAGCTTGAGACCTTCCCACGGGATCGAGATCAGACACTGCCGCAGGTGGTCGCGTGACTCGGCCAGCGTGGGGGTCTCGAGCACCTCGCCGTTGACGACGAGCGAGCGCTGCAGCAGCCGGTCGTTCGGCTGGTGGTCGGGCACGCCCTGGGAAACGATGATCTCCTCGGTGGCCGTGCCGGTGGGCTTGTGGCGGCGGATCGCCGTCTTGCGTCCGCCGACTGTGGCCTTGTTCTCCGAGCGCTTCACCACCGCCCGGCCCTCCACCTCGACCAGCTTGTAGACCAGGCCAGCGGTCGGCGCTCCGGAACCGGTGACCACGGCGGTGCCGGCGCCGTACATGTCGACCGGCTCGGCGGCGAGGGTGGCGATCGCATACTCGTCCATGTCCCCCGAAACGACGATCTTCGTCTCGGTGGCCCCCAACGAGTCCAGCAACTCGCGCGAATGCTGGGCCAGCACCGACAGGTCACCCGAGTCGATGCGGATCGCACGCAGGTCAGGGCCAGCGACCGCGATGGCGTTGCGGATGCCCTGCGCGATGTCGTACGTGTCCACCAGCAGTGTGGTGTCCTTGCCCAGCGCGGCCACCTGCGAGGCGAACGCCGCTGGCTCGTCGTCGTGCAGCAACGTGAACGCGTGCGCGGACGTGCCCGTGGTGGGGATCCCGTAACGGCCACCCGCCGCCAGGTTCGACGTGGAGGCGAAACCCGCGAGATAGGCGGCCCGGGCCGCGGCGACTGCGGCTTCCTCATGGGTACGCCGGGAGCCCATCTCGATGATCGGACGGCCCCGGGCGGCGGTGACCATCCGAGCCGCCGCCGAGGCGATCGCGCAGTCGTGGTTGAGCACCGACAGGATCAGTGTTTCTAGCACGACGCATTCGGCGAAACCGCCGGACACCGTGATGATCGGGGAGCCGGGGAAGAACAGCTCGCCTTCGGCGTACCCGTCGATGTCGCCGGTGAATCGGTAATCCGCGAGCCAGGTCGCGGTGGTCTCGTCGACGATGCCCGCCTTCCGCAGGAAGGCCACGTCCGCCTCGCGGAACCGGAAGTCGCGGATCAGCTCGACGAGTCGGCCCTGGCCGGCGGCCACGCCGTAGCGGCGCCCGGTCGGCAGCCGGCGAGCGAACACCTCGAAGACACTGCGCCGGTGTGCCGTGCCGTCGCGCAGGGCCGCGCTGACCATGGTCAGCTCGTACTGATCGGTCAGCAGCGCGGGGGAGAATGCAGCAGTCACGCCCCCCACCTTATTGGGGAAGAAGCCGCAGTGCGGGGGCTAGCTCGTTGCGGCCCCCGACCCCTAGCTTGGTGTAGACCCGCTGTAAATGGTTCTCCACCGTCCGTGGCGACAGGAAGAGCCGGTCGGCGATTTCCCGGCTGCGTGCCCCGTCCGCGGCCAGCTCCGCCACCTGCCGCTCCCGCACGGTCAGCGTCGGCTGGATCGCCGCCAACGCCGGCGTCCGCAGGGCGTCGCACCGGGCCAGCAGGTCGGCCAGCAACGCGCTCGCGCCCAACGCCCGCGGGTCCCGGGCCGCCCGGAAGAGCTGCACCGCACCCGCCGCCGCCTCGGCCGCGAACACCAGGTAGCCCCGCACGGCGAACTCCCGGGCCACCGCAACGTGCGCCTCGCCATCAGCTCCCGCGCAGGCGTGCCGGACCAGCAGCGGAGCGGCCCGCCCGCCGACGAACGCCCCCAGCTCGGCCATCCGCTCGGCCGCCGCCTCGGCCCGCCCCAACCGGACCAGGTCGTAAAGCATCAGCAGCTCCAGCGCATGGAAGCCGGCAGCGCGCAGCCGGGACGCAACCGCCAGCAGCACGCGTACGGCGCCAGCAACGTCCCCCGCGCAGGCACTCGTCCAGGCGCGGGCCTGATGATGCCAGGCGTAATAGAGCCCGGTGGCATGTCCGACCGCCGCATCGGCGATCTCCAGCGACGCCTGGGCCAAGGCAAGATCGCCGCGCTGCGCCGCGATGGTGGCCCGGGCGAAATGGGCGCAGCCGTCGTACACCCGGGTCATCGCCAGCGCCGCACACGCCTGCTCCACCGCGCGGATCGCCTCGTCCGTGCGCCCCGCCAGCAGCGCGCCCCGGGACTGCAGCAGCGATACCCACCCCGATCCGAAACCGAAGCCGCCGGTACGGGCCAGCGCCGCGAACTCGGCGGTGAGGATCCGGTCGATTCCCGGCAGGTCCATCGAGATGCTGACCAGCGTTCCCTCGCACATTTGCAGCGCGTACTGCAGAGCCGGGATGTCCCGCCGGCAGTCCACGGTCTCGGTGCTTGCGGTCGTCAGCAGCTCTCGCGCGCGACTCGGGTCACCGCCCAGCGCGGTCAGGAAGGCAAGCACACACATCGCCAAACCGCGCGCGGGCGCGCCCGCCGCCGAGTTGCCGAGAACTTCGCCCGCTAACGCCCTGGCCCGGGCAGCATCGTCGCACTGCAAGCGGAGAAAAGCCTCGACCGCCCGGACCCGAGCCTGGTCGGCGAGGTCGCTGTGTCGGGCAGCGGCGAGCGGGTCGACCGCCTCGGGACGGCCCAGCCCAAAGAACTCGATCGTCGCCCGTGCGGTGGCGCGCCGGGCACTGGCTGCCGGCAAAGCGTCCAGCACGGCAAGAGCCTCTTCCGGCTCGTCCGCGAAGAGCAACGCGGTCGCGAGCAGCTCGGCGGCGTCATGTCCGACCTCGTGCGCGGCTTGATCGGCGGCGTCGTGGGCGGCGGCGGCCAGGCGGCGGGCGAGGGCGATGTCGAAGCGGGCGAAGGCCTGGTTGGCCGCGTCGAGCAGCAGTGTCGGGTCCTGGGCGGTGCCGGAGTCGAGCCGCCACACGGCCACTCGCAACAGGTCGTCGCGGCGCCGCGCGCCAACGGATTCCACCAGGTCAGCGAGGGTGGCCAGCAGGCGGCGGGCGCGGGTGACCGGGCAGCGGCGGCGCACTACTTCGCCGTACAGCGGGTGGGAGAGGCTCACGTCGCGGCGGCGCTCGTCGCGGGTCACCCGGATCAGCCCGCGCTCCTCGGCGGCTTCCACGTCGGCCGGCTTGGCGGCCCGCAACAGCAGCGGCAAGCCGATCGGCTCCCCGAACGAGGCGAGCTCCAACACGTCGCGGACCCCGCTGGTCAGGCTGCCGACGCGGGCGTCTACCAGCTCGGACAGGCTCGGGGCCAGGGTCAGCCGGCCGGTCCAGCGCCAGAACCCGTACGTCTGCAGCAACTCGCCGCCCCGCACCGCGGCCATGACCAGCTCGCGCAGCAGGAGGGGGTTGCCGCCGCCGAGGCGGCTGAGCCGTTGCGCGGAGCCGGCCTCGACCGGGCCGCCGGTCAGCGCGGCGAGGAGCTCCTGCGACTCGTCGGTGTGCAGAGGGGCCAGCTCGGCGTGGTCGACCAGGCCTTCGGTCCACAGTGCGGTGATGGGTGGCGGCACCGGCTCCGAGGTCCGCAGGCTGGCGAGCAGCGTCGCGCCCTCGCGCACGAGCAGGTGCACCAGGGCCGCGGACGGCGGATCGAGCAGGTGCGCGTCGTCCACCGCAAGGATGATCGGTCGGTCACCGGCGGCGGCGTGCAGGGCGTCGGCGGCCCAGCGGAGCAATCCGGCGGGGGAGAGGCCTGCCGGCGGGTCCGGCGGGAGGATCTGGGCGAGGCCGCCGAACGGCAGACCCGAACTGGCGATGGTGGCCGAGGCGCACGACACCGCCCAGCGGTCCGCCGGGAGGGTGCTGACCGCCTCGCGCAGCAGGCGGCTCTTGCCGATGCCGGCGACGCCACTGAGGATCAGGCCGCGCTCAGAGTCGCTGGTCGCGGCGGTGCGGAGGCGCCCCAACTCGCCGGCGCGGCCGACGAATTCCCAGTGCTCCACCGGGCCAGCATATCGAGGCTCATGATATTTGCTGCACGGCACAGGTTACGTTCCGAATAAGTATCTGTGGGACAACGGTGAGTAATCCGACATCTGTCCCGAGCTGCCCGCGCCGTCTACGGTACGGCGGTGCCGGCATGACGTGCCCCGGGCCGTGCCTGGCGGGGTCGGCCCGGGGCACTTTCTCGCCCGTCCCTCGCTGTTTCCTGCCTCCGTGGCGGCGACATCCTTCGCCGGCCGAACTCTCGCCCCGGACGGCGTGGCACGATGGGGGGCATGGCGTTGCCTCAGGTCGCTCCCGTCGAGACGCCGCACATCGAGGAGGTACCGGCTGATGACCGGCCGTGGGTGACCATCGTCTGGGACGATCCGGTCAATCTGATGTCGTACGTGACCTGGGTGTTTCAGAAGTTGTTCGGCTACAGCCACGAAAAGGCCGAGGAGCTCATGATGGACGTCCACAACAAGGGCAAGGCCGTCGTCTCCACCGGCGCGCGCGAGCGCATGGAGATGGACGCTTCCCAGCTTCACGGATACGGTCTGTGGGCGACGGTGGACCGCTCGTGAGTCTGCGGGTCGGCAACAAGTGCGAGGGCTAGGCGGGGTGATCGGCTGATGTTCCGGCGCAACGGCAACCAATGCGTGGCCAGCTTCGCCGTCGACGAGGTGCGGGTGCTGCGCAAGGTGGCCGGCGAGGTTGTCGGCCTGCTGATGGACGGGTTCGACCACACCGACCCCGTCGTCACGCGGCTCTTTCCCGACATCTATCCCGACCGGCCGGACGACTCGGCCGAATTCCGGCTCTACACCGAGGGCGACCTCAAGACCGGCAAGATCGACCAGGCGGGTGCGATCCTTGCGGCCCTGCCGGACGACGGTCCCGGCGAGGTGCGGCTGGACGGCGAGGAAGCCGAGGCTTGGCTGCGGGCGATCAACGACGCCCGGCTGGCCATGGCTACCCGGCTCGACATCCAGAACGACACCGACCTCGGCGACGAGCTGGACGAGGCCGTCATCCACGATCCGGCTTCCAGCCGGGTCTTTCAGCTCTCCGTGTACGCCTACCTGGGCTACCTCCAGGAATCACTCCTCAACGCCCTGCCGGGGACCGAGCAGGCGTGACCACCGCCACCCGCAGCACTCGCGGGAGCGCGGTAATGTGAACGGCGTGCTGACCATCGACAGCGCGATCATCGACGCGATCGTCGCTCACGCCCGCCGGGACCACCCCGACGAGGCTTGCGGCGTGGTCGCCGGACCGGTCGGCCGCGACCTCCCCACCCGGCTCATCGCCATGGACAACGCGGCGCGTTCGATGACGTTCTACGAGTTCGACTCGATGGAACAGTTGCGGGTGTGGCGCGAGATGGATGACAACGACGAGGAACCCGTCGTCATCTACCACTCGCACACCGCCACCGAGGCCTACCCGTCCCGCACGGACATCTCGTTCGCCGGTGAACCGGATGCCCACTACCTCCTCGTCTCGACCCGTGATACGGATTCCGAGGAGATCCGGTCGTTCCGTATCGTGGACGGTGTGGTGACCGAGGAAGAGGTCAACATCGTGGATGCGACGGTGGACGCGTGAGGAAGAGTGCGGACGGTCTCGCCGTCCAGTCGTACATGTTCGGGCAGAGCCCTGCGTCGGTCTACTACGAGTGTCGCTGAGCGACGACTCCCGACCTTCCCCGAACGTCTTTCTCTTCTAGGAGCGGCACAGCCATGGCTATTGAAGTTCGCGTACCGACCATCCTGCGCAGTTACACCGGCGGCTCGAAGATCGTCGAGGGTTCCGGGACCACCCTGTCCCGCCTGATCGACGACCTGGACGCCAAGCACTCCGGCATCAAGGGCCGGCTCATCACCCCTGAGGGTGGTCTGCACCGGTTCGTCAACATCTACGTCAACGACGAGGACGTCCGGTTCCTCGGCGCGCTCGACGCCGAGGTCAGCGACGGCGATTCCGTTACCATCCTGCCCGCTGTGGCCGGTGGCGCGCTCGGCTTCGCGGCGGCCGCCGCCCTGCTCGGGCGCTAACCGCCATGGCTCGCTATGAGAGCCTGCTGGACGCCTGCGGGGGCACGCCGCTCGTCGGCCTGCCCCGACTGTCACCGACGGTGCCCGAAGGGGCGCCGCCGGTGCGGCTCTGGGCGAAACTCGAGGACCGCAACCCGACCGGCAGCATCAAAGACCGGCCGGCGCTGTTCATGGTGCGCGAGGCGGAGGAATCCGGCCGCCTCCGCCCCGGCGACACCATCCTCGAGCCCACCAGCGGCAACACCGGCATCTCCCTGGCGATGGTCGCCAAAACCCGCGGCTACCGCCTGGTCTGCGTCATGCCCGAAAACGTCTCCGCCGAACGGGTCCAACTGCTCCGCATGTACGGCGCGGAGATCATCTTCTCGCCGGCCGCGGGCGGCTCCAACCAAGCCGTCGCCGTCGCGAAACAGGTCGCCGCGGAGCACCCCGACTGGGTGATGCTCTTCCAGTACGGCAACAGCGCCAACGCCCGCGCGCACTACGAGACGACCGGCCCGGAACTGCTGCACGACCTGCCCACGATCACTCACTTCGTGGCGGGTCTCGGCACCACAGGCACACTCATGGGCACCGGCCGCTACCTGCGCGAAAAGGTCGACGGCATCCAGATCGTCGCGGCCGAACCCCGCTACGGCGAACTCGTCTACGGCCTGCGCAACATCGACGAGGGTTACGTCCCCGAGCTCTACGACGCCACCGTGCTCAACCGCCGCTTCTCCGTGGGCACCCGAGACGCGGTCCTCCGCACCCGGCAGCTCGTCGAGGTCGAGGGCATTTTCGCCGGCTTCTCCAGCGGGGCCATTCTGCACGCGGCGCTCGCGGTGGCCCACGAGGCGGTCAAGGAGGGGCGCCGGGCCGACGTCGCCTTCGTGGTCGCTGATGGTGGCTGGAAATACCTCTCCACCGGCGCATACGGTGGCACCCTGTCCGATGCCGAAGAGGCACTCGAAGGCCAGCTCTGGGCCTGAGCCCCTTCCGGGCCTGAGCCCCTTCCGAGCCTGAGCCCCTTCCGGGCCTGAGCCTGTTCGGGGCCTGAGCCCCTTCCGGGCCTGAGCCTGTTCGGGGCCTGAGCCTGTTCGGGGCCTGAGCCCCTTCCGGGCCTGAGCCTGTTCGGGGCCTGAGCCTGTTCGGGGCCTGAGCCTTTTCGGGGCCTGAGCCCCTTCCGGGCGTTGGCTGTTGGGAGCGGCGGTTCGCCCAGGCGTTGGCTCGTTGGGAGCGGCGGTTCGCCCGGGCGGTGGTTTGCCGGGGGCGGTGATTCGTTCGGCTTGCGTGCTTTGCGAGGGCGCCGCGTCTCCGCCGCCCCGGTGCTCTTCGCGCGAGGGCGGTGCTCTTCGCGCGAGGGCGGTGCTCTTCGCGCGAGGGCGGTGCTCTTCGCGCGAGGGCGGTGCTCTTCGCGCGAGGGCGGTGCTCTTCGCGC
>NZ_JBITBX010000003.1:501833-656949 GCF_044452725.1 Actinoplanes sp. NPDC051859
CGCGAGGGCGGTGCTCTTCGGGTTCTCGTCCTTGGAGCCGCCCTCGTCGATCCGCTTGTGATCAAGGACCTGCAGCGTGGCTGGTTAGTAGGCGACGGCCAGCATGACGTCCGCGATCAGGGGAACTGCGGCGGCGGCCAGGAGTAGCCAGGGCAGGACGCGGCGGTGGATGGACAGGAATGCGCCCACCGACAGGGCCACGCTGACCATGCCGAGGAAGGCCAGCACCCACGAGTACCAGCCGGGCACGCCGCCCCCGATCTGCGAGACCAGGCCGCGGATCCCGATGCCCACCCCGGTGAGTCCGAGCAGCGTCGCGTAGAGCGACATCCCCAGCAGTCGACGGTTGCCGGGCGCCGGATCGTCGGCGGCCGGGAAGCGGAAGACGGCCTCTTCGCCGTCGGCGGGCGGGATCGACGGGCGGACCGGTTCCCAGCCGAAAGGCACGACTTCCGGCGCCGCTACTTCGGGCAGTGTGGTGGTCTGGTCCACGTCAGTTGTCGTCACTTCTTGCCCTCCACAAATGCCCCGGATGTCCCCTCACGATGTGCAACGGATTGGACTCACGAGGCGTAACGCAGGCAAAGATGACCCAGCTCACGGCCGGTGTGACATATGTTGTCGATTTAGCGACAAATCGATCAGACGTTTACGTGACGCGCTGGTCCCGGCGTAGGCTGCGCAGCGTGATTGACTGGTCTGCAATCTTTGCCGGTGGCCGGTCGGCGGATTCGCGGACGACCGAGCGTGAACCAGAGGGACTTGCATGCGACTGACCGTTCTCGGCTGTGCCGGCAGTTTTCCCGGCCCCGAGTCGGCCTGTTCTGCCTACCTCGTGGAGGCCGACGGCTTTCGGCTGCTGATCGATTTCGGCTCGGGCTCATTGTCCGCGCTCCAGCGTTACGCGAGCATCGATGCGGTCGACGCCATCCTGCTGACGCACCTGCATTGCGACCACATGCTCGACGCCTGCACCTACGTGGTGGTCCGCCGCTACGCACCTGGTGGGCCGCTGCCGCCGCTGCCGGTCTACGCGCCGATGGGTGCCGCCGAGCGCATTTCCGCCGCGTACAGCTCGGAGAACGAGCCGGTGGACGACGTCTACACGTTCTATGCCCTCCAGCCCGGGACGTTCCCCATCGGTCCGTTCACCGTCACGGCCGACCGGGTCAACCACCCCATCGAAACCTATGGCGTACGCGTGGAGCACGGCGGCCGCGTTCTGGCCTATTCCTCGGACACCGCCCCGTGTGAGCCGCTGCTGCGCCTGGCTCAGGGCGCGGACCTGTTCCTGTGTGAGGCAAGTTACCTCGACGGGGTCGCCAACCCGCCCGACCTGCACCTCACCGGTCGGGAGGCGGGCGAGGCTGCCACCAAGGCCGACGTTGCCCGGCTGCTGCTGACTCATCTGGTTCCCGCTTGGGCCTCCGAAGCCTCTACTGTGGAGGCTGCTTGCGCGGCGTACGCGGGTCCGGTCGAGGTGGTTCGGCCTGGCGCCCGCTACGATCTGTAAAGCTGCCGAGGGGACGGCACGAGCGCACCATCGATTCGATCGTGACCTTGGAGTGCCCTGCATGACCGGTGGTACAGGCAGTCGTCGCGGGCTGCGCATTGTCCGGCTTGCGAATTTCGTCTCACCTCGTTCCGGTGGCTTGCGGACCGCTCTTCGGCACCTCGGCGAGGGATACCGGCAAGCCGGGCATGAGCCGATCCTGATCGTTCCCGGGCGCAGGTATTCCGACGAACTGACCGCCCAGGGTCGGGTCATCACGTTGCCAGGCCATCACCTGCCCAAGACCGGTGGCTACCGGGTGTTGACCAGTCGGCGCCGGCTCGACCGCCTGCTGGACGAGCTGGCCCCCGACCGTCTCGAAGTATCCGACCGCTCCACGCTGCGCTGGACCGGCCACTGGGCGCGCGAACGCGGCGTCGGCTCGATGATGGTCTCCCACGAGAGCCTGGCCGGCCTGCTGGGCGTGTGGGGCATGCCGTACCGCGACGCGCTCGCCGACCGGCTCAACCGGCGCACGGCGGAGTCCTTCGACCAGATCGTGTGCACCACCGCCTTCGCCGCCGCGGAGTTCCGCCGCCTCGGCGTGCCCAACCTGGTGGAGATTCCGCTCGGGGTCAACCTGCGCCAGTTCCACCCGAGCCGCCGCGATCCGGCGCTGCGCGACAAATACGCCCGGCCGGACGAGTTGCTGGTGGTCTACTGCAGCAGGCTGTCCGCGGACAAGCGGCCCGAGCTGGCGGTGGACACGCTCGCCGCACTGCGCGCCGCCAAAGCTCCCGCCGTGCTCGTGCTGGCCGGTGATGGTTCGCGCCGCACCGCTCTGGCCTACCGAGCGGCACGACTGCCCGTGCGATTCGCCGGCCACATCACTGAGCGTGATGACGTCGCGGCGCTGCTCGCCAGTGCAGACGTGGCCGTCGCGCCCGGGCCGGTCGAAACGTTCGGGCTGGCCGCACTCGAGGCTCTGGCCTGCGGTACGCCGGTGGTGGTCAACGACGCCAGTGCCCTGCCCGAGGTGGTGGGGGAGGCCGGGGTGGCCGTGCCCGGGACGCCGGAGGAGTTTGCTGCGGGCGTACGCAAACTGATGGAGCGTCCTGAGCACGAACGCCGCGCGGCCGCACGGGCCCGAGCCGAGCTGTTCGGGTGGCCGCAGGCGGTGGAGGGTTTCCTGCGGGCGCATGGCGCCCGACCGGCGTGGCAGCCCGCGATGGTCGCCCGGCAGAGCTCGCGGGCGGTGCTGCGGCCTGAGGTGCCGGTCTTCGAAGGCCGTTGATTCGCATGGCCGTAGTTATGCCATGAACGCGGCTCGTCGATGGGCGGTTATCCACAGGCATGGCCTTCGTCCACAGGCTCGGAACCCGGCGGCGGGGATCGGGTCCGCTCCGCCTAGGCTTCTTGACATGGCACGCCCCGACGGCCGAGCGCCGGACCAACTCCGACCCGTGACCCTCACCCGCCGGTGGAGCATCCACCCGGAGGGGTCGGTGCTCGTCGAATTCGGCGACACCCGAGTGCTCTGCACGGCGAGCGTGACCGAAGGAGTGCCGCGCTGGCGCAAAGGCTCCGGCCTCGGCTGGGTCACCGCCGAATACGCCATGCTGCCGCGCGCCACCAACACCCGCGGCGACCGCGAAAGCGTCAAGGGCAAAGTCGGCGGCCGCACGCAGGAGATCTCCCGGCTCATCGGGCGCAGCCTGCGGGCCTGCATCGACCTCAAGGCGCTCGGCGAGAACTCCATCGTTCTCGACTGCGACGTGCTGCAGGCAGACGGCGGCACCCGCACGGCTGCCATCACCGGCGCATACGTCGCCCTGCACGACGCTGTCACCTGGCTGGCCGACCGCAAGTCGCTCGCCGGCAAGCCAGCCGCGGTCGTGCACCGCTCGATCCAGGCGGTCAGCGTCGGCATCATCGCCGGCGAACCCCGCCTCGACCTGATGTATGCCGAAGATGTCGCCGCCGACGTCGACATGAATGTGGTCTGTACCGGCGACGGCGACTTCGTCGAGGTCCAGGGCACCGGCGAGGCCAACGTGTTCCGCCGTGACCAGCTCGACGCCCTCCTCGACCTCGGCGTGCTCGGCTGCACCGAGCTCGCCGCCGCCCAGCAGAAGGCTCTCGCCTCATGACCGCCCGACTCCTGCTAGCCACCGCCAACGCCAAGAAGCTCGTCGAGCTGCAGCGCATCCTCGACGTCGCCCTCGGCGCGGGCGGCATCGAGCTGGTCGGGCTCGGCGACTTCCCCGACTACCCGGATGTTCCGGAGACCGGCCTCACCTTCGGCGAAAACGCGCTGATCAAGGCCCGTGAAGGCGCCTCGCGCACCGGCCTCCCCACGGTCGCCGACGACTCCGGCCTCACCGTCGACGCCCTCAACGGCATGCCCGGTGTCTTCAGCGCCCGCTGGTCTGGCGGCCACGGCAACGACGGGGCCAACCTCGACCTCGTCCTGGCCCAGATCAGCGACGTCTCCGACGAACACCGCGGCGGAGCCTTCGTCTGCGCCGCAGCCCTGGTCCTGCCTGGCGGCCGCGAACACCTCGTCGAGGGCAAGCAGACCGGCCAGATCCTCCGCGCCCGCCGGGGCGCTGGCGGTTTCGGCTACGACCCCGTCTTCCTCGGCGACGGCCAAGACCGCACCAACGCGGAGCTGGCCCCCGCCGAGAAGGACGCCATCAGCCACCGCGGCAAAGCCTTCCGCGAACTAGCCAAGGTGATCGCCAAAGAACTGCCCCGCTAGCCCGCCAGGTTGTTGACGGCTTCATCGTGGCTGGCTTGTGGTCGTTTGTTGCTGGCTTCGCGCGGATTCCAGGGCGGTGAGGCTGCGCGATTTCAGGGCGGTGGAGCTGCGCGATTTCAGGGCGGTGAGGCTGCGCGATTTCAGGGCGGTGGAGCTGCGCATAGTTCGCGCGAGCCGGGTCTAGTGGCCGGTGTCGGGGAGAAGGCCAGCCTCGCGGGCGCGGAGCACGGTCGCTAGCCGATCTGTTGTGCCGAACTTGCGGTACAGACGGCCGAGGTGCTTGTGGACGGTGCCGGTGCTGAGGTCGAGTCGTCGGGCGATGGCTGCTGCGGTCAAGGATTCGGCGAGCAGGCGAAGCACGCTGAGTTCCCGCGGAGTGAGGCGCGGGACCGACTGTAGCGTGGACTCCACCCTGGTCACACTGACCGATTCGGCCAGGGCTCCGATGACGGCGCGGTCATCCGGCGAGGGCTCGGTCGCCAGGACTCCGTTCGGGACCGGCTGACCGCGGATCGCCCGCACTGACTCGGTTGCCGATGGCGGTTCGGCGGGCTGGCCCGGTGCCGGTGCCGGTGTTGGTTCGGAAGGTCGCAGGGGCAGGACCACCGTTTGCTGCGGAACTTGAGAAATGCGGCCGATCTGTTCGCCAGGCTCGAAGGCTGGGGCGAAGAGGGCGATGCCGGTCTCTTTCTCGAGCCACCGCGGAGTCGCACCACAGGCGGCGAAGCCCCGCTGGGCACCAGCGATGTGCCGTTCGCTGTCCCGGGTGGCGCCCAGGTCACGGAGGGCCGCTGCGGCGTACACGTGCGCCTGCGCGGCGCCGATCAGGTCGCCGGCCTGGTGGAAGGCGGCCGCGGCGTGGGTGGCATGGGCGCTGGCGGTGGTGGGGTCAGTGCGGCGGGTCGCGTGGACGTGTGCGAGCTGGATGAAAGCCACTCGGCGGGGCAGGTCGGGTGCTGCCGGCAGTTTGCTGGCCTCGGCGGCCCAGTGGGCAGCGCCGTGGACATCGCCGGTCGCGGCGGCTGCCGCGGCCAGCCATTGATAGCGGCGGGCCTGCCAGACCGGGCGGGACGTGCCGCCGTCGGACCTGGACTTGCGGTCCGGCACGGGGCTGCTGCGCTGAAGGAGTTCCAGGGCGGTCGCCGGGTCTCCGGCGGCGTACCGGGCGAAGCCGAGATAGCCCTCCAACGGCCCGGCCTGCCAGTCCGGGCGTTCGCCTCGCGCTGCCAATGTCGCCCCCTGCTCGCCGAAGACGATCGCCTCCGCCAGGTCGCCGCGCCAGACGCTGACCCAGCAGCGGTAGCCGAGCACCCTTGCCTGGGTCTGGATCGTGCCGGTGAGGACGGCTGCCTCCATGGCATCGTCCAGATACTCCACCGCTTCGGCCAGACGGCCAGTGGTGGTGGCGACGGCGCCGCGCAGCATCTGCAGGATGCCGATCAGGTGGCTTTGGCCGGTGGCGCGGGCGACCTGGACCGCTCGGCTCAGGTGCCGGCGGGCGTCGGTGAAACGCTCGCGGAACAGTTCTCCCCAGGCCAGGAACGGGATCAGGTCGAGGCGGCCGGCGAGTTCGGAGTCCGGCAGGGCGTCCACCAACCGTACGGCTTCATCGAGCCAGGCGGCAGTGTGCGGGTGGGTCGTGTCGAAGGCGTGGTTGGCGACGACGCCGACGCTGAGGGCGAAGGCGAGCAGGGGCCGGTCGCCCGTGCTGCGGGACAGGCGGATCGCCTCGCCTGCCTCGGCGGCGCCGGACGGGCCGTACATGACGTCGGTCAAGGTCTGCACGACCCGTAGTGCGCCTGCGGCGGGCCGGTCCCGAGGCAGGGCGGCCAATTCCTGGCCCAGCAGGGCGCGGGCTTCGGCGTGATTCCCGATCAAATTCTGGAGTACGGCCAGAAACCCGGCCGCGGAGAGGCGTTCGTCCGTGCCGGCGGGCAACCGGCGTACGATCTCGCCGAGAATGTCCCGACTCTCGCCCAGCCGGCCCGTCACGCCCAGCGCGCGTCCCCGCAGGTGAAGCAGTTCCAGGCGGACCGCGGCGACCGCTGGTTCCTCCGGCAGCAGCCGCAGCGCCGAGCCCAACCAATGCGCAGCGGCGGCCGGGGTGGCGGGCAATGCCTGCACCGCGGCGGCACGTAACAGGTCGACGGCGGCCAAGTCGCCGGTGGCCGCGGAAGCTTCGACGTGCGGTGCCCGTACGTCCAGGGGTGCCCGGCGGTCGCCCAGCGTCGCCGCCGCCCGGGCGTGCGCGCCGAACCGCCACCCCGACCCGGCGTCAGAGTAGGCAGCGCTGCGCAGGAGCGGATGGCGGAAGCGGAACCGGCCGGGCGCCTGCCCCGGCCGGACGATGTCCCGCTGGACCAGCTCTTCCAGCGCGACGAGCACCTCGGACTCGGGCAGGCCGGCTACCGCACCCAGCAGGCCCGGGTCGCACTCGTCCCCGGCGACCGCAGCAGCGTGCACCACGAGCAGATCCCGCGGATCGAGCGTGGCGAACTCCCCGGCCAACGCTTCGAGCATGCCGCCGCGGCTGGCCGTCTCGAGCAACTCGCTGGGAGCCGGCGGCTCGAGAAGCTCGCCGAGCGCGCGCGTCTCGAGCGTCGCTTTGCGAGCCAGCACGTCAAGGTAGAAAGGATTGCCGCCGGCTGCGCGCACCAGCTGCGCCTGCTGGGCCGGGCCCAGGTGGGCAGGCAGCAGGTCGCCGGCCTCGGCGGCGGTCAGCGGGCCCACCTCGATCGTTGTAGCCAATCCCCGCCCGGTCGCCTCGGCGAGCGCATTGAGCAGCCGAGCCGAAGCCTGCCGCGGCCGGTACGCGAGTGCCAGCACCACCGGGGCGCGCGGTGGATGCCGCAGGAGGTGGTCGAGCAGTTCCAACGAGCTGTCGTCGGCCCAGTGCAGGTCGTCGAGGGCGAGCACCAACCCGCCCGGTTCGGCGATGTGTTCCACGAGCGTCCGTATGGCCCGATGCAGTCGGTACCGCTCACCGGCCAGCAAACCCGGGTCTGCGGCGGCGCCGACGGCTGCGAGCGTACGGAATGCGCTGGGCAGCAGTTGCAGGTCAGTGGCCGCCAGGCTGTCCGGGCGGGACCCCAGCACGTGGTCCTCCATGGCGTTGCGGAGCACGCCGAACGGCACCGTACGCTCGAACTCTGCCGCCCGGCCGACCAGCACCAGTTGACCGCTGCGCCGGGCCTCGGTGAGCCACTCGGTCAGCAGCCGGGTCTTGCCGATGCCCGGATCGCCGGCGATCGCGACCACGGCCGGGCCGCCGCGTCGTCCGCGCAGAACGGTGCGCAGGGCCGCCAGCTCCCGGGCCCGTCCGACCAGCGGGCTCGAGCCCACACTGCCGCGCATCCCATCCACCGTCGTCACCGCCTCGCCCACACCTCGCGGCACCGACAAAGATCGATACCGTGCGCGATAGTAGCGACCCCGTGCCCGCCGGCGAGCTGGCTGTGCGGTTCAGAAGGCGGCGATCGTGGCGGGGGCCCGTTCGCGGCGGGCCAGGGCGCGGATCACCGGCAGGGACGGTGTCGGCAGGTAAGGCTGACGGACGAGAGCCCGGACGCGATGGTCCGGGCTCTCAGCAAAGGGTCTGGCGAGGGACGCTCAGCGCAGCGTGCCGATCGCGCCTTCGATTTCCGTACGCAGGGCGCGGTCCGCAACCACACCGCGGGCCTTCTCCATCACCGGGGCGAGGAACACGTCCGGTCCCGGCTCGCCCGCGAAGGCCGCCACGGCGGTGACCGCGGCACGACCGGCCGGTGAGGGCGTGAGCGGGGCGCGGAGCTGAATGCCGCGGACGCCGGAGATCAGTTCGACCGCGAGGACGCTGGTGAGGTTGTCGAGGACGGTGCGCAGCTTCTTGGTGGCGGCCCAGCCCATCGAGACGTGGTCTTCCTGCATGCCGCTGGTGGGCAGGGAGTCGACGGACGCGGGGGCGGCGAGCCGCCGGTTCTCGGCGACGATGCCGGCCGCCGTGTACTGGGCGATCATCAGGCCGGAGTTGACGCCGGCGTCGGGGGAGAGGAAGGGCGGCAGTTCGCGGGAGCGGGCGACGTCGAGGAGGCGGTCGACGCGGCGTTCCGCGATGGCGCCGACTTCGGCTGCTGCGATGGCGAGGTAGTCGGCGGCGAAGCCGAGCGGGGCGCCGTGGAAGTTACCGGTGGATTCGACGCGGCCGTCGGTGAGCACGACCGGGTTGTCGACGACTGAGCGCAGTTCCCGTTCGGCGGTTTGACGGACGAAGTCCAGCGTGTCCCGGGCGGCGCCGGCGACCTGCGGGGCGCAGCGCATCGAGTACGCGTCCTGCACGGCGTGGGCGAGGTCGTCGCGGTGCGAGTCCATGATGGCCGACTGCTGGAGCAGGGCGTGGATGTTCGCGGCGGAGGCGGCCTGGCCGGGGTGCGGGCGGATGGAGTGCAGTTCGGGCAGGAAGGGGCGCTCGGAGCCGAGCATCGCCTCGATGGCCAGCGCGGCCGTCACGTCGGCCATGGTGAACAGGTGCTCGGCGTCGTCGATCGCCAGCAGCAGCATGCCGAGCATGCCGTCGGTGCCGTTGATCAGCGCGAGGCCTTCCTTGGCGGCCAGGTCGAGCGGTTCCAGGTGGGCGGCGTGCAGGGCCTGCGCGGCGTCGACGCGGCCACCGTCCTTGCCGACGACCCAGCCTTCGCCGAGCAGGACGAGGGCGCAGTGGGCGAGCGGGGCCAGGTCGCCGGAGGCGCCGAGCGAGCCGTGTTCCGGCACCCACGGGGTGATGTCGTTGTTCAGCAGGTCGACGAGGCCTTGGGCCAGCTTCGGGCGGACGCCGGACAGTCCGAGGGCCAGCGAGCGGACCCGCAGCAGGATCATCGCGCGCACCACTTCGCGCGGCATCGGTGCGCCGACGCCGGCGGCGTGTGAGCGGATCAACGCGTGCTGCAGCTCGGCGCGGCGTTCCGGGGCGATGGACGTGTTGGCGAGGGCGCCGAAGCCGGTGCTGACGCCGTACACGGGGCGGCCGGAGGCTTCGATGCCGTCGACGATGGCGCGGCTGCGTTCCATGGCCTCGACCGCGGCCGGGGACAGCTCGACCTTCGCGTCGCGTCGGGCGACCGCGATGACGTCGGCGGGGGTGATGCCGGTGGGCTGGACGATGACACTCATAGGGGCACTCCGTCGTGCAGAACTCGGCTGATCAGTGGGACTCCGGGCCGGTAGGCCAGGTGCAGGTGGGTGGGTGCGTCGAGGACGACCGCGTCGGCGCGGGCCCCGGGGCGCAGGACCCCGATGTCGTCGCGCCGCAACGCGGCTGCGCCGCCCACGGTCGCGGCCTTGACGGCTTCCGCGGGCGTCATGCGCATTTCGCGCACGGCAAGGGCGATACAGAACGGCATGGACGATGTGTACGACGACCCGGGGTTGCAGTCCGTCGCCAGCGCCACCGTGGCACCGGCGTCGAGCAACGTCCGGGCGTCCGGGTACGGCGACCGCGTCGAGAACTCGGCCCCCGGCAGCAATGTCGCCACCGTCTCAGAACCCGCGAGCGCCGCCACGTCCGCAGCGCTGAGGTGCGTGCAGTGGTCGGCGCTGGCGGCACCGAGTTCCACCGCGAGCTGCACGCCGGGGCCTTCGGTGAGCTGGTTGGCGTGGACGCGCAGCTTCAGCCCGGCGTCCCGGCCGGCGAGCAGGATCGCCCGGGTGGCGTCGCCGTCGAAGGCGCCACGCTCGCAGAACACGTCGATCCAGCGGGCGTGCGGGGTCGCTTCGGCGAGCATCGCGCCGGTCACGAGGGCCACGTAGGCGCCGGGATCGTCGGCGTACTCGGTGGGCACGGTGTGGGCGCCGAGGAACGTCGTCTCGGCGGTGAACTCGGCGGCGATGCGCAGCGACCGGGCCTCGTCGGCGACGTTCAGGCCGTAGCCGCTCTTGATTTCGATGGTGGTGGTGCCCTGCCGCCGGGCCTCACCGACGAGCCGGGCCACGTTGGCGCGCAACGTGTCGTCGTCGGCCGCGCGGGTGGCGGCGACTGTGGTGCGGATGCCGCCGCCGGTGTAGGGCTCGCCGTTCATCCGGGCCGCGAACTCGGCCGCGCGGTCGCCTGCGAAGACCAGGTGCGCGTGGCTGTCGACGAAACCGGGCAGCACGGCCCGGTCTTCGACGTCGAGTCGCTCGTCGGCGGCCGGCGCCTGCCCGGCGGCACCGACCCAGGCGACTCGGCCGTCCGCCACGACGAAGGCGGCGTCGTGCAGGATGCCCAGCTCGTCGTCGCCGGTGAAAAGCTCGCCGATATTGGTGATCAGAAGACTCATGCGATCGCCTCCCGGATGGCGTTCCGCAGGGCGGCGGGAACGTCGAAGCCGGTGTGCCGGCCCCCGTCCACGATCATGCGCCCATCGGCGACGACATGGGTGACATCGGCGTTCGTGGCCGCGAAGACCACGCCGGCGGGGTCGACGCCTGCGGTGCGTACCGAATCGAGGGTGACCGCGACCAGGTCGGCGCGCTTGCCGACCGCGATCTGTCCGGCGTCGTCCCAGCCGAGCGACGTGTGTGCGGTCGCGGCCGCGACCAGCTCAGCCGCGGCGAAGTGCCCGCGCTTCTCGGTCGCGAGCCGTTCGTCCAGCTCCATCCCGCGTGCTTCCTCGAACACGTCGATGACCGCGTGGCTGTCGCTGCCCAGGCTCAGCGGCGAGCCTGCATCGGCCAACGCCCGCCCGGGGCCGATGCCGTCGGCCAGGTCCCGCTCGGTGGTCGGACATAGACACACCCCGGTGCCGCTCCCGCCGAGGAGCTTGATGTCACCGTCGGTCAGGTGCGTTGCGTGTACGGCCGTAGTCCCCGGACCGAGCACCCCGTGCCGGTGCAGCAGTTCCGTGGGACTGCACCCGTGCACTGCCCGACACTGCTCGTTCTCGGCGCGCTGCTCGGAGAGGTGGATGTGCAGCGGCGCGCGGCCGGCGAGGCCGTCGAGGTGGCGCACCGGCACCGCGCGTACGGAATGGAGAGCCGCACCGATCCGGACGCCTTCGCCATCGCGCAGCGTGCCGGTCCGGGCGAGCCAGCCGTCGAGATCGCCGTCGCCGAAGCGGCGCTGCACTCCTTCGAGCGCTTTGCCGTCCACACTGGACGTCAGGTAGAGCGTGTCGAGCAGCGTGATCCGGATGCCCGCGTCCCGCGCTGCCCGGACCACGGCGTCGCCCATCGCGTTCGGTTCCGCGTAGGGCCTCCCGTCCGGGGCGTGGTGCAGGTAGTGGAACTCGCCGACGCACGTGATGCCCGCCAGGGCCATCTCGCCGTAGACCGCCCGGGCCAGCGCGTAGTAGCTGTCCGGGTCCAGGCGCCCGGCCACCTCGTACATCTTTTCGCGCCAGGTCCAGAAACTGCCCCGGTCGCCATGGGTACGCCCGCGCAGCGCCCGATGGAACGCGTGCGAATGCGCATTGGCGAGCCCGGGCAGCACGAGACCCGGCAGGCGCGTGCCGACCGGCGTGGCACCCGGCGTGACGGCGGTGAACCGGCCGTCGGTCACTTCGACGGCGACGTCCCGCTCGACCTTCCCGCCGATCCAGGCAAGTTCGGCGAAGAACTTCATGAGAGCGCCTCCAGCACCGTGGACAGAGCCTCGATGCCCGCCGCGCAGTCCTCGTCCGAGGCGTGCTCGGCGGGGGAGTGTGAGACTCCGGTCGGGTTGCGGACGAACAGCATCGCGGTCGGCACGTGCGCGGAGAACACCCCCGCGTCGTGCCCGGCGCCGGTCGGCAGGATCGGTGCCCCGCCGAGCAGCTTGGCGATCCGCTCGGCCAGAGCCGTGTCGAAGGCGACGTTGGCGGTCACCGACTCGGCCGTGACGCCGACCTCGGTGCCGTCGCGCCCGGCCCGCTCGCGGGCGCGCTTGACGATCGCGTCGACCACACCGTCCAGCGTGGACTCCTCGGCGGCACGCGCGTCGAGCCAGCCACGGACCAACGCCGGGATGGCGTTGGTGGCGTTCGGCTCGACCAGGACCCGGGCCATCGTGGCGTGCGCGCCGGACAGCCGGGCCTCCTTGTTGGCGGCCAGCACCGTGTAGGCGAAGGTCAGCATCGGGTCCTGCCGGTCGCCCATCAGCGTGGTCCCGGCGTGGTCGGCGCGGCCGGTGAAGTCGAACCGCCACCGCCCGTGCGGCCAGATGGCACTCGCCACCCCGACCGGCACCGTCATCGCCCGGCCCTGCTCGATGTGCAGCTCCACCAGCGCCGACACCTTGCCGACCAGGTCGAGCCGGGCCCCGGCCGGGGTGGCACCCAGCGCCTCGCCGAAGCTGATCCCGTCCCGGTCGGTCAGCGCCGCCGCCTTGGCCGGGTCGACCGCGCCGGTGAGCAGCCGGGAGCCGAGGCAGGGCAGCCCGAACCGGCCGCCCTCCTCCTCCACGAACGCGGCGATACCCAGCGGCCGGCCCGGCGTGTAGCCCGCATCCCGCAACCGATCGACGGCCAGGAAACTGCTGACAATGCCGAGCGGCCCGTCGTACGCGCCGCCGTGCGGCACCGAGTCGAAGTGCGACCCGGTCAGCACCGTGCCCTCACCCCACGGCTCGCCCCACCAGGCGAACAGGTTGCCGTTGCCGTCCTCGGTGACGTCCAGGTCCCGGCTGGCGGCCTGAGCCCGGAACCAGTCCCGGAGGGCCAGTTCCGGTTCCGTCAGGGCGTACCGGAGATAGCCGCCGCTGTCGGCGCGGCCGACCGGCGCGATTTCCGCCCAGAGTTCCGGAAAGGTCGCGGTCATTCTGTCTTTCCGTCTCGGTTTTCCGCCGCGGAGAATTGCTGCATGGGAATGCGGACGCCCGCAGCGGCCTGCGACTCGTAGCCCGCGTCCACGTGCCGGATGACGCCCATGCCGGGGTCGTTGGTCAGCACCCGCGCGATCTTCTGCCCGGCCAGGTCGGTGCCGTCGGCGACGCAGACCTGCCCGGCGTGGATCGACCGGCCGATGCCGACGCCGCCACCGTGGTGAATGGACACCCAGCTCGCGCCGCTGGCCGTGTTGACCAGGGCGTTCAACAGCGGCCAGTCGGCGATCGCGTCCGAGCCGTCGCGCATGGCCTCGGTCTCCCGATAGGGCGAAGCCACCGAACCGGCGTCCAGGTGGTCCCGGCCGATCGCCAGCGGTGCGGAGATCTCGCCGCGCTTGACCATGTCGTTGAACTTGACGCCGGCCTTGTCCCGCTCGCCGTAGCCGAGCCAGCAGATCCGCGCGGGCAGCCCCTGGAACGCGACCCGCTCACCGGCCATCTTGATCCACCGGGCCAGCTGCTCGTTCTCCGGGAACAGGTCCAGCACGGCCTGGTCGGTGGCCGCGATGTCCTTGGGGTCGCCGGACAGCGCCGCCCACCGGAACGGTCCCTTACCCTCGGCGAACAGCGGCCGGATGTACGCGGGCACGAAGCCGGGGAACGCGAACGCCCGCTCGTAGCCGCCGAGCTGGGCCTCGCCGCGGATCGAGTTGCCGTAGTCGAACACCTCAGCGCCCGCGTCCTGGAACCCGACCATCGCCTCGACGTGCTTGGCCATGCTGACCCGCGCCCGGTCGGTGAATTCCTCCGGCTTGGTCCGCGCCAACTCGGCGGCGTCGGCCAGCTCGACCCCGATCGGGATGTAGCTCAGCGGGTCGTGCGCGCTGGTCTGGTCGGTGACGATGTCGATCGCCACGCCCCGGCGCAGCAGCTCCGGGAAGATCTCGGCCGCGTTGCCGACCACACCGATCGACACGGCCCGCCGCTCTGCCTTCGCGGCAAGAGCCTGCGTGACTGCGTCGTCCAGGTCGGTGGCGACCGTGTCCAGGTAGCGGTCCTTCACCCGGCGGCGCAGGCGAGTCTCGTCGATGTCCACGATCAGGCAGACACCGCCGTTCATGGTCACCGCGAGGGGCTGCGCGCCACCCATGCCGCCGCAGCCGCCGGTCAGGGTCAACGTGCCGGCCAGGTCGCCACCGAACTTCTTGGCGGCCACCGCGGCGAACGTCTCGTAGGTGCCCTGCAGAATGCCCTGCGTGCCGATGTAGATCCATGAGCCGGCGGTCATCTGGCCGTACATGGTGAGGCCGAGCTGCTCGAGGCGGCGGAACTCCGGCCAGGTGGCCCAGTCGCCGACCAGGTTCGAGTTGGCGATCAGCACGCGCGGCGCCCACTCGTGGGTCTGGAACACGCCGACCGGGCGGCCGGACTGCACCAGCAGCGTCTCGTCGTTCCCCAGCCGGTCCAGCTCACGGACCATCGCGTGGAACGACGGCCAGTCGCGCGCGGCCTTGCCGGTCCCGCCGTAGACGACCAGGTCCTCGGGGCGCTCGGCCACGTCGGGGTCGAGGTTGTTCATCAGCATCCGCTTGGCGGCCTCCTGGGGCCATCCTTGAGCGGTGTACGCCGTGCCACGCTGCGCGCGTACCTCTGGCATGCCGGGACTCCTATGCTTCGAAGATGTGGCGGCGGTGGGCCGTCGCCTCGAACTCCTCCAGGCGGCGCTGCGCTTCCTCCGGCGCGGCGTCGCACATGGCTTGCAGCAGCACCATGGTCAATGCCATGGGGCCGGTGTGCAGGTCGAACACCAGCTGGGTGCCGACCGGTGCGGGCAGCACCACGTCGGCGGCCTCAGCGGCCGGGCTGACCGCCGAGTCGGTGAGCGCGACCACGGCGAGGCCCAGCTCCTTAGCCTCCCCGATCGCGTCAAGCGTCTCCCGCGGGTAGCGCGGCAGGACGATGGCTAGCAGCGCTCCTGCCCCGGCGGTTCGCGCCTGATCGAGCCGGTCCAGCAGGATCGTGCCGCCGTTGTCCAGCACCCGGACGTCCGGATGCACCTTCGCCGCGAAATATCCGAAGTACCCCGCCAGCGGCGCCGCGGCCCGCAGCCCGAGCACCGGCAGCGGCCGGCTTTCCACCAGTATCCGCGCGGCAGCCTCGACCGCGGTGCGATCGGCGAGGTCGTCCGCCATTCGCTCGATCCGTCGAGCCTCGGCCCGCAGCGCGTCCTGGATCGGGTTCTCGCCGGCCTCAGGCGGGGCCGTCGGCACCTCGGCCAGCGCCCGCAACTCGCGCCGCAGAGCGGGATAGCCGGCGTAGCCCAGCGCCATCGCAAACCGGGTCACCGACGGCTGACTCACCCCGGCCAACTCGGCGACCTCGGCAGCGGACAGGTACGCCGCGGACGGCCCGTGCTGCACGAGACTGTGCGCGATTCGCCGCTGGGTGGGTGTGAGTCGGGCACCCTGAAAGAGATCGAGCACCCGCCCGCCCGTACCGACCAGCCCGTCATTCACACGTGCAGCGTATGCATAAAAACTTTCAGTGGCTAGCCCCGACGGCCCCGGCGACTGCGGTGCAGGTTAGATCTAATGGCTCGATTTCGACGCTAAATGTTCGACCTCACGGAGAGTGATCGAAGGCGGCTGGCATTGCGCCGAACGCTGCCCGGGCTGCGCGCCGGCAGTGCATTGCTGGATACGACACCGGCGTTCTTCTGCCCGGCATGACGTTCACACAGCACCGCCGTCAGGGGGCTTCAGGACCACGCGAATCCGGATCGGAGAGGCGGATCAGAGCGACGGGCGACCGCCGCCGCAGCTGTCGAATACACATTGCACTCGGAAGCGGTGAACGGGGTCATCTTGACGCGCGCTGAGTGCAGGCGGACCGCCGCGCTGCCGATCATCGACGGCTACGGGCCGGACCGCCTGCATCCACGTTCGTCCAGAATGAAAGCCGAGTATCCCGGAGACCCCTGCACCTATCGCCGCTCGGTGCTATGCCGGGCCTGATGCCGTTTGGCATGGTTACGGCGCCGGGACACAGTCGGCGGGCCATCGGTCACCTGGTCGGCGCCCGGGCTGGAGAACATCACCTGCGGCACGGCGCTCACCACCGCGGTCCGGGCTGACGGTGAGGGCAGAACCAGCTCAGCGCGCTGAACCGGGGCGTGATGACCGGCGGCCACCAGCAGGTCGTAGACCTGCTGGGCGGGGATCGCTAGATCGGTGATCAACGAGCCGGCGAGGACGGACTGCCCGCCGAGCGGGCCGTTCTCGAACGGCACCTCCCGGTCCATTAGCTCCGGGGCGACGCCCCGAATCGCCAGGATGCAGGCCGCCTCGGGGTTGATTCCGTAAGACCGCCACCGGCGGGCGGACCGGTCGGTGAAACCGGCCTGGGCCCAGCGCAGACCGATGTCGGCGTAGCGCTCCGCCTGGCTCCGGCTGATCCGGTCGCGGCTGGCGAGTTCGCTCGGCAGCATCGCCCGAGTCATGGATGCGAGCTGATCGACACGGACGGTTCCGCCCCTGGCGGCCTGGACCGCGATGGCTGGCAGTGGCCGGATCGGCGGCGGGCCGGGTCGAGCGGCCCGGGCGGCGGCCTGGGCCGACGCGCTCACCGGGCGGGCGGGCAGGGCGCGCAGCAACCTGCCTTGAGGTTTCGACGGCACGGGAATCTCGTTGCGGGGCGGCGACAGTGGCAGGTCGGCCGTCATCACCTGTGCGATCTTCTCCTCGAGCTCATCGCCCCAGATGCCGGCGAAGAGCCGCCGCAGGTGCGACTCGTTTAGCAGGCTGGTCGCGGGGTGCAACGGCAGCCCCACCGCCACCCCTAGAGCCACGATTTCCGAAACGGTGACCGTGGTGCCGTGCGCGATGCTGAGCCGTAGCGCCAGCTCGCGCACTCGGATCTTCTGCACTGAGTCCTCATCTCCTCATGAGAGTGCTCACGCGGCGCGCCCCCGCGACCGCGGATCTGCGGCACCTCCGGCCGCGAGGAGGGGGTTCGGCCGGCGGGTCCGCTACGTCGGGACCTCTCCGTAGAGGGAATCCACCTGATGATCAGTCGAGGGAGAAACTACATCGCCAAGAGGTTTCCGTAAAGGAAACTCCTCAGGTTCTCGGTTTCGTTAGGTCTACAGCGCGCGAAAATCGAAGGTCGCTCTAGCGGTAGCGGAGCGCCGGGCGGTGGGCCCTCGACGCGTGCTGCGGCACCACATCGAGGCGGAAAGCGCACGTCATTGCCAGATGTATCTAGGTCGTTTTCCCTGTCCATGCCCGCCATTGCGAGGTGAGAGAAACTCCATCGCGTCGATGGTTGCCATTATGGAAACCAGATGGCACAGTGAGGGCATGGTGGCGCAGGAAGTGGGCGTGCGGATCGCGGAGCTGCGGGCTGCGAAAGGGATGACCGGCTCGCAGCTGGGCGCTGCGCTCGGGTTGACGAAGTCGCAAATGTCCAAGATTGAGAACGGTAGTCGCAAGCTCGACATCGGTGAGCTGGCCGTGGTCGCCGACGTGCTCGAGGTGACGCTGGCGGAAGTGCTCGGCGTCAACCGGATGGGCCCGCTCGCGCTGGCGGCACGAGTTATGACCGCCCCGGCTACGGATGAGACGGCGCGCGCCCGGCGCAGGGTTCGGCAGGTCCTCGAAACCGAAGCCGCCCTGGCCGATGCGACGGGTTTGCGTCCGCTGGAGCCCTCCGCAGCAGGACTCCGGGTACTCGAGCGAGCCCATCAGGAGGGGCTGACTACCGGTTCGCCCGTGGAAGCAGGCATCCGGCTGGCGCAGATCGTCCGGGAGGAACTAGGACTCGGCGTCGCCCCGGTCGGTGACCTGCCCGCCCTGTGCGAGCGCCACTTCGGTTTGAACACCGTGACATGGCCGACAGGTAAGGACGTCAGCGGTTTGTGCGCGCACGGCGCCGACATCGCCGTCGTCTTGGTGAGCTCGTCGTTTCCCCGAGGGCACCAGCGATTCACCACAGCCCACGAACTCGACCACCACATCCTCAAAGATCCCCGCGAGGTAATCGTCGAAAGTGACGTGTTTGCGGTCAATTCTCCGTCCGAACGACGCGCCAACGCCTTCGCGGCGGCCCTGCTGATGCCTACCGAAGGGCTGCGCGCCGTCGTCGCCGACCGCAAGATCGACGAAAGTGTGCTGACCGAACTGATGCATGAGTTCGACGTCAGCTTCACCGCACTGCTCTACCAACTCGCCGATCGCAGTGTCCGCCTGCTCAGCGCCGGCGAACGCGATGTCTGGAAGGCCCGCACCGCGACCAGCGTCCTGAGGGCCGGCGGTGACCTGAACCCGCAGGAATGGACCGCCCCCTCCGAGGAACGCCGCATCCCGCCGCGGCTCTGGGCGGCCGCGCAGCAGGGCTACCGTAACGGCCGTGTCGGCCTCGGTGTACTTAGCTCTCTGCTCGACCAGGACGCGGACGAGCTGTACCTCGAACTAGTGGAAGCGGAGATCATGCCGCCGGCGGTACGAGACGACCTGGCTGATCTGTGACCCCCAGCCGTGACGCGCTGCTGTTCGACACCTGCGCGATCATCAACCTGTCGTACTGCTCTCCCGTCGCCACCCTCTTCCGCGACCGCTATAAAGGCCGTGGTGGCTGGGCCGAGGCCGTCCGGCTGGAACTGACCCGGCAGCGCACCCGCAAGCCCCCACACCCACAGGCCGGACGGGCGTGCAATTGGGCCAAAAGCTGGCTCGGAGAACCTTTTCGGGTGACCGACGCCGAGGGTCAGGCGGCCGTCGTGGAGATCCAGGAGTCGATTTCCCTGGGCAGCGACGATGACAGCCTCGATCATCTCGGTGAGGCGGTCAGCATCCACCTGCTCTCAGCCGCGGGCGGGGGCCGGCTCATCTCCGACGATCACGGTGCCCGCGATGCGGCCCGCAGCCGCAGGGTCAAAGCAGCTTCCACTGTCGGGGTACTCGCGGAACTCCTGAGTCGCGGCCTCGTCGCACCCGAGAGCGTGGACACCTACCTCACCGTGCTCCGCGCCCAAGAACGGATGCGGGTGCCGCTCACCGCGATCGACCTGCTCGGCGGCTCACTTGCGTCCTGGGCTTAGAGGCGGCGGCCATAACGTGCTTCTTGCACGTGCTGGAGCATCCTCGCGTCGCCGGTGGTGCCGCGGCCGGGCAAGCAGATCTGCGGGCAAAGGATCCTGGGCCGTCTGGTTGCCGCTGACCCAGGCCTTGCCCGCAATCGGCGTTCAGGATCGCCAACGGTGTTGCGTCACTGGGAACACCAAACACGGGTGTGGTCGCGCCTGTCGGTGACTGTCCTCGGTCTCGACATCAGCTCGAACGAGAACGCCGCCGGCTGGTTGGCCTTCCTGCCCTTTTACTGATCGCGGCCTAGTCCAGAGTCCGTCCAGTCGTCTCCGGAGCCCATTGCGGCCTCATCGGCTCGATCGGCGCCGCCCTGCCGGCTCGGCCGGCAGTGCTGCCACACCACTATTTGCATACCCTGCAAGACAAGGTCGCCAAAGTGCGCAGCCACGGGTGGTACCCCTGGTCCACACCATCGTCGAAAAGACCCAACGCGAAGCACGCCTGACCGGCATCGATATTGATCAACCTGGTGCCGAAAATCGTCGAGACGACCGCAACCGCCGCATAAGATCAACGCACACGGATTAGCGCTGGTCGCCTCCATGCCACGCCAGCGGACGTAAGCCGACACGCTCGTTGTGGGTACCGGGCCCGGCCCCGCGCAAGCGGTCAGCAAGATCATCGAGCAGTAATTCGAGAATCGAGCAACTAGAACTTTTGCTGCGCAACTGCCGCGCTGCAAGAGACAGATGCCCGGGCGAAGCCGTCGTGGACTGGCGTCTAGACTGCTCGCAGCGACCAACCCCGCGTGGGGCTGATCGGGCGGAAGTGGCGGAATTGGCAGACGCGCGGGCCTTAGGAGCCCGTATCCGTGAGGGTGTGCGGGTTCAAGTCCCGCCTTCCGCACCCATGAGCTTGTCGTTCGAGCTTGATCCGCCGCTGACTGCCGACCTGCGGGAAGCGATCGTCGGACTGTGGACCGATGTCACCAATGCGGGCGGTCCGATCGGCTTTGTGGCGCCGGTGAGTATGGCGGATGTGTGGCCGATGGCGCAGGAGACCTTCGCCGCGGTTGAGGCGGGTGTTGATCGGCTGCTGGTCGGGTGGGACGACGGCCGGTTGGTGGCGGTGCTGTTCCTCGTCGACAACCGGTTTGCGTTGAAGGCGCACTGGCGGGTGCTCAAGCGGGTGATGGTCCGTCCTGGCAGCCAGGGTCGCGGCTACGGGGCTGCGTTGATGACCGAGGCCGCTGCGGTCGCGCGGGCCATGCGGCTGGCCGGGCTGCAAGTCACCGTCCGGGATGGGCACGGACTGGAGGCGTTCTACGCCAAGCTCGGCTACACCGTGACCGGCCGGGTCCCGGGCGCCCTCCGCGTGGCGGCGGACGACGACCGGGACGAGATTCAGCTGTGGCTCGACCTCAACGCGGCTGATTGAACCGGACCATGTTGCCGGCCGGGTCGCGGAAGGCGCAGTCGCGGACGCCGTACGCCTGGTCGGTGGGTTCCTGGAGCATTTCGGCGCCGGACTTCTTGATGTGTTCGAAGGTGGCGTCCACATCGTCCGTGACGAAGACCAGCCCGCGGAGCAGGCCCTTGGCGAGCAGCTCGGACTGCTTCTGCTTGTCGTCGGCCGAGGAGCTCGGGTTGGAGTCCGGCGTTTCGATCGTGATCTCCAGATCGGGCTGGCTCGGCGGCGACACGGTGACCCACCGCATGCCCTCGAACTTGACGTCGCTGCGCACCTCGAGACCGAGTACGTCGCGGTAGAAGCCGAGCGCTTTATCGTGGTCGTCGACGGTGATGAAGCAGTGCGAAACCTTGATGTCCATGCAGCTCACGATACGTTCGGCGGGGCCGTGCGGGCTTCTCCGTTCCTGACCGGTCGGGTGAACATCTTGGCGTAGCAGGCTGGGATGGCGGCGCCCGTCTCGTGGGTCCGGGCCCGGTACGCGCTGGGCGTCTCGCCGACCAGTTCGGTGAACCGTGAGCTGAACGAGCCGAGCGAGGTACAGCCGACGGCGAAGCACACCTCGGTGACGGTGAGGTCGCCGCGCCGCAGTAGCGCCTTGGCTCGCTCGATCCGCCGCGTCATCAGGTGGCTGTACGGGGTTTCGCCGAACGCCGCCCGGAAGCTGCGGGAGAAGTGCCCCGGCGACATCAGGGCCTGCCGGGCGAGCGCGGGCACGTCCAGGGGCTCGGCGAAGTCGCGATCCATCAGGTCGCGGGCCTGGCGCAGGCGCACGAGGTCGTCCCGGTTCATGCCCACCAGGATCCCACGCGGGACAACCCCTAGCAGGAGGGCTTGGCGGCGGCCAGTGCCAGGTCAGCGTCGGGGGCGGGCAGCTCGGTGGTGGCGACCGGAGCCGCTTCGCCCGCCGGCGGGGTCGGCGGCGAGGTTGACGGCGAGGCGGTGGGTGTCGCGGTCGGCTTGGCCTTCTTGGGCGTCACGGGCTTGGCGGGGGCGAGAGCCGGGGCGGGGGCGGCGATCGAGCTTCCCGCGAAGCGTACGGAAGTCGCCTGCTTTTGCTCGGGGTCGAGTTTGACGTTCTTCGCCGTCACGCGGTTGCCGTAGAGGTCGGTCAGCTCGACCTGGAACGGGCCGTTGCCGGTCTGCCGGTCGATGAGCCAGAAGTTGTAGTCGGTGCGCTCGGCGGTCAGCCAGCCGGTGCCCGGCCCCTTCGCCCGCACCGACGAGATCGGGTTGGCGTGGTTGTCGATCAGCACCGCCCACCAGTATTGCGACGAGCCCTCCGCGAACGTGATGCTCAGCGGCCCCGGCGTCGACGCACCCGGCACCGCCCGGTAGGTGATCGGCACGATGCCCTGCGCCGGGTCGGCGATCTTCGCGAACGCGGTGCGGCTCAGGTCGAGCCAGCCGGGCGTGCACTCGGGGCAGGAGTCGAACACCTTGACCCGGACCTTGCCCCTGGGTCCGGTCACGTCGAGGTAGCTTCCGCAGGACAGGGCCGCGGAGTATTCGGTGCGGCCCAGTGCCACGTACAGATCATCGGCGGGGGGCTTGAAGTTGCAGTTGCCGACCGTGCCCGCGAGGTCGTAGAAGGTGGCCTTGCCCTTCTGCTTGGCGCTCGTGGGCGGCGCGGCGCACGCGCCGCCGCCGTTCTGCAGCAGGATCGCGACGCCGAGGATGCCGGCCAGGAGGACGGCGCCGGCGGTGGCGAGCCAGCGGGGACGCAGGAGGCGGTGAGCAGTCACGCTGAGGCATCCTTCGCGCCTGGCGCTGCCCGGGGCAACTCTCCTAAGACACGCTTAAGACAGCCTCCCCCGCTCGGATGACCCCGGTGTCACCTGGGCGGAGGTCCGGGATGAGGCTCACGGCGAAATGCAGTCCGCCGCCCCGCCGCCGGATGGCGCCGAGCGTGTGCAGCGGCTCCCGCCCGCGCGCGCCCGTTTCCTGATCGGTGGTGACGACGACGCAACGACTGCATGGCTCGGCCACCCGGAAGGTCAGGTCGCCGATTCGCAGCCGCCCGCCCACCCACTTGTCCTCGGCCCAGGCGTCGGCGTCGGCGAGCACCAGATTGGGCCGGAACCGGGTCATCGGCACAGGCTCGTCGAGGAAGCCGTTGAGGGCGTCGAGCGAAGCTTCGTTGGACAGTGACAGCGGGAAGCCGTCCGCCAGGTTGACCCGGTCGCCCGCTTCGGCGTTGCGCCGGATCGGCCGCCCGGTGGGGTCGGCGAGCCAGGCGAGCCGAGCCTCGCGGCCCAGCAGCTCGGAGAGAAGGTCCGTCGCGGGCGCAGCGAGCCGGGCCGCGACCGGATCCTGAGCGGAGAAAACCCGGACGTCCAGGGGCGGCCCGTCGACCGGTTCGGCGACGTCGAAGCCGTTCAGGACGAGTCCGCCGGGTCGCGGCACCGCGCGCACCCGGGCCAGGGCGGACACCTGCCGCTGGGTGATCCCCACGCCGCCCGCGTCGACCGCCATCCACCGCCGATCCCCGGCGAGACCCCAGGGTTCCACCAGCGCCACGTCGTGGTCCAGCCGGCGGCCACCCTTCAACGGGTACGTGTGCAGCGCCGCGATCCGCATCAGGTCAGCCTCGCACAGCCTGACCCGGCGGCGTGGGCTCTGGCGGACGGCCGACCTGGCACGGCGGCCGCCTCGCGGATCCAGGCCGCGTGACGGCCGCCGTGGGTCAAGGGTCCTGCGGCGGGGCGGAACACCGGTCCTATCGGCAGCGCGGCCGGCAATTCGCGAATTCGGTGCGCGCGCTCAGTCGAGGCCGAGGTCGCGCCGCAGCTTTGCTACGTGGCCGGTTGCCTTGACGTTGTAGAAGGCCCGCTCGATGGCGCCCTGCTCGTCGATCACGAAGGTGGAGCGGATGACGCCGGTCACCGTCTTGCCGTACAGCTGCTTCTCGCCGAACGCGCCGTACGCGGTCAGCACGCTCTTGTCCCGGTCGCTGACCAGGGGAAACGTGATCGCGTCCCGTTCTCGGAAGGTAGCCAGCTTGGCCGGGGTGTCGGGTGAGATGCCGACCACCTCGTAGCCCGCCGCCTGCAGCGAGGCCAGGTTGTCGCGGAAGTCGCAGGCCTGCTTGGTGCAGCCCGGGGTCATCGCCGCCGGGTACGCGTACAGCACGACCTTGCGGCCGCGGAGCTCCTTCAGTGTCAGCGTGCCGCCGTCGTCGGTGGGCAGCGAGAACTCGGGGGCCGGGTCTCCCGGCGCAAGGCGCTCAGTCATGCACCCGAAGATATCGGTGCGACGACGGGTGATCGCAGCCGCAGCAGGGCGGCGACCGCGGCGCCGGCGCCGGCACCGAGCGCGATCGACACGGCGACGCGGGGGAGCCAGCCCGGCCCGGGGAAGTCGACAACCGCCTGGGTGAGGACCCCGGCATCGCCCAGGCCGCCGAAGATCACCAGCGCGGTGCCGCCCAGGAACGCCAGGAACGGGGTACGCCCCCGCAGCGTCAGCACTCCCGCGGCCACCGCCAGCGCCGCGGCCCCGATGGCGGGGGCCTGGCCGGGGAGTCCGAGGACGGCGCGCGTGACGGCGTACCCGAAGGTGGTCGTGCCGGCGATCAGGGTGACGGCTCCCACCCAGCGGAAGCGGCGCAGGCCCAGGGCGACCACCGCCGCGCCGAGCCCGGCCGCACCCAGCCACCAGGCCCACGTCGTCGGCGGTGGCTCCCAGGTCAGCGTGCCGTGCACCTCGAACGGGACGACGTCCCGACGCAGCGGCACCACCCAGGCGCGAAGCTCGTGGGGACGAGACGGATCGGCCTGCGCCTGCGGCGGCAGGTCCGCGCTCAGCCACTGCGTGCGCTGGTCGTGCCAGCGCACGGTCCGGTCCCCGGAGACCCGCTCCCACTGCGGTGCCGCGGCCGCCGAGGCATGCGAGGGTACGGGCGAGTCACCGGCCAACGTCTCGTTCAGGTACGTGGCGGGCGAGTTGACGTTCTGGTACGTCCCGTCCGGCCGCACCTCCAGGTACGGCTCGCCGGAGTAGCCGAGCACCTCGACGGGCTCCGGAGTGTCGTTGGTGAGCTCGAGCCGCGCGCCCGCCTCCACCACCCGCACGGTCAGGCCGGGCTGCGGAGCGCTCAGCCCGGTCACCTCGATGCGGTAGGCGGTGGCGTCGGGAGCGTCGCCACCGTGCGCCGCGGCCGGGCCGGCTGGCAGGAGCACCAGACCGGCCAGGACCGTGAACAGCAGCGTGCCGCGTCTCACCCCTGCGCCGCCGTGACCGCAGCGGTCAGCGCTTGCGGGGTCGGGCTGTCGAGTTTCTTGCCCGCGACGAAGAACGTGGGCGTGCCGGTGACCCCGCGCGCCGACGCCGTGTCGGTGACCTTCGTCGCCCACGCCGTGTACGTCTTACCGGTCACCGCGTCCGCGAACGTCTGGTCCAGGCCCACCGACTTGCCGATCTCCACCAGCTTCGCGTCGTCCAACCCGGCGCTGTTCTCCGGCGGCTGCTGGGCGAACAACGCCTCGTGGAACTCGAAGAACTTGCCGCCCTGCGCGGCGGCCGCCGCCGCGCCTGCGGACCGCGTCGAATACTGGGTGCTGGAGTAGCGGTCCAGGATGGCGATCGGGTGGTAGCGCACCGTGATCTTCTGTGTGTCGACGAGCTGTTTGACCGTAGGCCCGGTCATCGTCTCCACCTCCTTGCAGATCGGGCACATGAAGTCCTCGTAGATGTCGACCACCACCGGCCCGCTGCCCCGCGCGAACGCCGTACCCTCGTCGACCGCCACCGGCGGGACGGTCAGCTTGCCCGCGTTGTCCTGCTCCTGACCGGCTGCCACACTCCAGCCGATCAACCCCGCCATGACCAGTACGAAAACCACCCCCACGCTGGTCCAGAGGGTCACCTTGCGGCGCTTCTCGCGGGCCAGCTGCTCCTGCACGATCCGCTTCGCCTGCGCCCGGTCCTTGCCCTTGCTCACTGCGCGTCCCCCATCAGGATGCCGTCGATCGAATAGCGGGTCCGCGGCCGCCACAGCAGAATCCCGGCGAGCAGCAGGAAACCGACGTCCCGGGCGATGTCCCAGCCGTACGCCGGGTCGATCCCCGCACCCAGCTCCCCGCCGGTGCTGAAGCAGCCACAGTCGATCTGCAAGCCGCGGGTCCACGCCGAGATGATTCCGGCGATGAAGACCACCAGCAGGGCGGCCGAGATACCGGCACTGAGGCGTACGGCCAGCCCGATCAGCAGGAGCAGCCCGAGGGCGAGCTCCAGGAACGGTTGGGCGGCGCCGATCACCTTCGCCACGTCGTACGAGAACAGCTGGTAGGCGTTGACTGCGCGCCCGGAGGCGGCCAGGTCGCCGACTTTCAGCCCGCCGGCGACCAGCCAGACCGCGGCAAGGCCGAGTCGGGCCGCCGTCGAGATCCACGGCCAGGCCGCCTGCATCCGCGTTTCCATGCTCACGCCCCCTTAGTCGACGCGGGGCGCCGCCAAGTTCCGTTTTACCGCCTGGGGGTTAGCTGTGTGCCGGGCCGTCAGCTGGCGCGGGCCTCGGCCACGGCGATCATCAGCTCGTCACGGGCCCGGGCGACGCGCGACCGGATCGTGCCGACTGGAACGCCCTCGACCTCGGCGGCCTCCGCATATGACAGGCCGAGCAGCTGGGTGAGGGTGAACGCCGTCCGGCGCTCCTCGCCCAGCCGGCGGAGCAGGTCGGCGCTGCCGAGCCGGTGCGCCGGATCCGGGGCCGCACGGTGATCGGCGCAGGCCTCAGCGGCCAGCCGGGCGTCGAGCTTGCGCCGCCGGATCACGCTGCGCAGGTGGTCGGCGCAGGTGCGGCGAGCGATGCCGAGCAGCCAGGTGCGCACGTGCGAGCGCCCCTCGAACGAGGGCAGCGCCTTGAACGCGCGCAGGAACGTCTCCTGGGTCAGATCGTCGGCTGCACCCGGGTCGACCAGCGCGGCGGTGAACCGCCACACCTCGGCCTGCGTCGCCCGCACGAGAGCGGACTGCGCGCCGGCATCGCCGGACCGCGCTTGAAGGGCGAGCGCGGTCAGAGAATCGCTCGCTGTCACAGCAGCACACTGTACGCGGTGAGAAATTGTCGTACTGTCCGGGAACTATCCGGGCGCGACGTCCGACACATGATCGAGCATCCGCGCGCGACCACATGGTCGGGCCCGTCGAGCTATCGGGGAGCATTGCAGGCATGACCGTTGATCGACGCCGGGCGCGGATCGCCCTGGCCGGCCTGCTGCTCGGACTCCTGGGCCTGTTCCTGGCCCCGGCCACCCCGGCCAGCGCCCATGCCGCGCTGGTCGCCAGCGATCCCGGCGCCAACACGATCGTCCCGGACGCGCCCAACCGGGTCACCCTCACCTTCAGCGAGTCGGTGCAGCTCATCTCCGGCAAGATCCAGGTGCTCGCCCCGGACGGCAGCCGCGCCGACCAGGGCGACCCGCAGGTCGCCGGCACCACCGTGACCATTCCGCTGCGCGCAGGCGGCGGCCGCGGCACCTACCTGGTGAGCTACCGCGTCGTGTCCGCCGACAGCCACCCGGTCGCCGGCACCCTGACCTATTCGGTCGGCGCCGAGTCCACCCCGCCGAGCGAAGGCGACGCGGCCCAGGCCGTCGACCCGGTCGTGCGCGCGCTCATCCCGGTCGGCAAATTCGCCGGGTACGCCGGACTGGTCCTGCTCGTCGGTCCGATCCTGGTGCTCGCGCTGCTGTGGCCGCACCGGCTCTCCCGGGTCGGCCCGGCCCGGCTGGTCTGGACCGGCATCGGCCTGGTGCTCGGCAGCACGGTGCTGGGCCTGTGGTTGCAAGCGCCGTACACCACCGGAAGTGGCCTTTTCGGCGTCTCCGGCAGCGACCTGCGCGATGTCCTGGGCAGCACATTCGGTGCGGTGATGCTGGTCCGCCTCGGCGTCATCGTGGCGGCCGCGGTCCTGCTGCGCCCCCTGCTGCGCGGCGACGGCGGCGAGTCCAAAGCCGACCTGGCCCTGCTCGGCGTCCTCGGCGTCGCGGCGCTGGCAACCTGGCCCCTGACCGGGCACCCGACTGCCTCCCCGGTCGCCGGCGTCTCCGTCGTGGTCGACGCGATCCACCTCGCCGCCATGTCAGTGTGGCTGGGCGGGCTGGTCATGCTGGTCGGCTTCCTGCTGCGGCACGCCAACGCGAGCGAGCTCGCCGCGATCCTGCCGATCTGGTCCCGCTGGGCGGCCACCGCGGTCGCCGCACTCATCACCGCCGGCGTCGTGCAGGCCCTCATCGAAGTCGCGTCGTTCAACGGTCTGATCGACACGACCTACGGACGACTGATCCTGGTCAAGGTCGCCCTGGCCGCCACGGTGATCGCGATGGCGGCGGTCTCCCGCAAACTGGTCCGCAACCGGAGCGCCGAAACCGGACCGAGCCGCCTGCGCCGCATCGTGTTCGCCGAACTCGCCGTCACCGTTGTCGTCCTCGGCGTCACCGCTGCCCTCGTCCAGATCCCGCCGCCGCGCACCGCGGAGGCGGCCGAGACCGGCGCCACGTCCACCACGATCACACAAACGGTGGCGGACGCCAGGATGTCGCTGCAGGTGGACATCTTCCCGGCCACGGTCGGCAACAACTCCATCCACCTGTACGCGTACACGCTGGACAACAAGCCCCTGCCGGTAGTGGAGTGGACGGCCACCGCGGCCCTGCCGGAGAAGGGCATCGAGCCGATCGAGGTGCCCCTGCTGCGGATCACCGACTTCCACGCCATCGGCGACATCGCGTTGCCCATAGCGGGGGAGTGGACGTTCAAGTTCACCGTACGCACGAGCGAGATTGACCAGTCCAACCTGACGGTCAAGGCAAAGGTCTCGTAGGCGTACCTCCAGCAAGGAGGGGCCGGCCCGTTATGGGCCGGCCCTTTTTGCTCGCTCCCCGCGTTCTTTCGACGCCCCCGATGATCCCGGTAGTGGCCTAAGTAACCGTTTATCCATTTTGGTGTTATTTCGGGCTGTATGGTCTGCCGCAGTATCACCGAGAAGGGGGAGACGAGATGCGGTTGCTCCGCACCATCCTCGGCATGCTGTTGCTGACCGTCGGCATACCGGCACTACTCGTAGGCGGCGCATTCTGGGCCGCCATGCAACACCGCGACGCCGGAGGGTCCTTCAGCGGCACCATGCAACGCGTCGCCACCTCCGGGTACGCCGTCGTGGTCGACGACGTCGACGCCCTGCTCCGCCAGGACGCCCCGTTTGCCCGCCTCGGCGACACCCGCCTGCGCATCACGGCGAACTCATCCGGCGCCCCGGCCTTCGTCGGCATCGCGCCGCGCGGGCGGGCCGACGCCTACCTCGCCGACATCCCCCGCATCTCGGTCTCCGAGATCGACCTCGGCACCGGCGCCCTCCCGCTGACCAGCAAACTGATCCCAGGCACGCGCGCCCCCGAAACACTGCCCGGCCGCGAACGCATCTGGATCGCCGCCGGCACCGGTTCCCTCGACTGGAACCCCACCGAGCTCCGCGACACCCAGTACAGCCTGGTCATCATGAACTCGGCCGCGCAGCCCGGCGTCCGCCTCGAATCCGTCGCCGGCATCCGCCCCGGCTGGCTCAACCAGGCCACCTGGTCCCTGCTCACCGCCGGCAGCATCCTCGTCATGATCGGCATGATCATCCTCGGCTGGCCGTCCCGCCGCCGCGAGGTCGTCTACGTCGTCGAACCCAGCCAGGTCCCCGACCTCATGCTCGCCATCGGCGCCCCCCTGCCGTTGAGCCGAGTCGGCGGCGGCCGCCACTCAGCCACCCACCGGCCGCGTACGCTCGCCGACTGCCAGCCCCGCAGCCGGCCACCATCCCTGACCTGGCCGCCGTCGTCCCGCAACAACCAGCCGTCCGGCCGCGGGTCCGCCATCCCGATGCCGTCGACGCCCGCCGCCACCCCGACCGCGGCGCCGGCTCCCGCCGCCGAAGAACCGGTGCCGGTGACCGTCGGGGCGGGCGCGGCATCCGTCACTGCGGCCCCGACTCCGGCCTCGGCTCCGGCCGCAGTCCCGGCTCCGGCCTCGGCTCCGGCCGCAGTCCCGGCTCCGGCCTCGGCTCCGGCCGCAGTCCCGGCTCCGGCCTCGGTGCCTGATTCCGCTCCGGCTCCGGCTTCGGGCGTTTCGGCTGCTGCTTCGAGTGCCAGCTCTGCTGCGCCGGCTACCGCGGTTGCTCCAGGGCAGCCCTTGAACCTCCTGTCGCCCCGAGTTGTGCCGGCCCCGTCGCCCGGCACCGGCCCATCGGCGCCCGGCACGCCAGAACCGCTACTCGGCCGCGGAACAGACCGTGCCGCCCGGCGCCGCAGCGCGCCCCAGCCCACCGACCTGCCGATCTTCGAAGCTTCGGCGGTCGGTGCATGGGTGGCCGAGACGGCCGCCGCACGGGCTCGCGAGACCGAGGCCCGGGCCGCCGCGGCGCTGAACGCTTCCCGCAAGGCCGCTGCCGCGGCAAAGGCGGCCGCCGCTTCGGCAGCTGCCGCGGCCAAGCAGCCGGCTGCTGCCCCGAAGGGCTACGACGTCGTCGTGGTCGGCCTCTCCGTTCCCGAGGACACCACGAAGCCCGCAGCTTCGCCTGCGCCGGCTCCCTCTGCGCCGGCTGCTTCGCCTGCGGCGGCTGCTTCGCCTGCGGCGGCTGCTTCGCCTGCGGCGGCTGTTCCGTCTGCGGCGGCTGCTTCGCCTGCGGCGGCCGTTCCGTCTGCGCCGGCCGCTTCGCCCGCGGCGGCTGCTTCCTCTGCGCCGGCCGCATCGCTCAAGCCGGTTGCCATGGCCGCACCAACCACTCGGCGTGCCGCAGTCGGTTCGGCGGTAGAGGCCACCGGGCCTGACGCCGCCGCGCCGGTAGCCAAGATTGACGCTGCTAAGCCCGCGACCGAGGTCGGGCGGCCTGGCGCGGCTGAGTCGGCAGCCAAGGCTGCCACCGCTAAGCCAATGATTGGGGTCGCTGGGTCTACCGCAGCTGGGCCGGTGGTGGGGACTTCTAAGCCAGTCGCCGCAGCTCAGGCTGACGTTGCTCGGCCGGTGCCGCAGGCCGATGCGGCCAAGTCGGCGGTCGAGAGTGCTGGGACTGACGTGGCGAAGTTGGCCTCGCCGACTAGTGTGCCGAAATCGTCTGCGCAGGGTGATGTCGCTGGGCGGGGTGCGCAGCCTGATGTCGCTAAGTCGGCCTCGCCGACTGGTGTGCCGAAGTCGCCTGCACAAGGTGACGTCGCTCGCCAGGGTGCACAGGCTGATGGCGCCAAGCCGGCGGCAGCGGCTGTCAAACCTGCGGCGCAGGCTGGCGTCGCAAAGCCGGCGGGCGCGGCGGGCGAGCGGGCCGTCACGGCTGACTCTGCCAGGCCGGCGGTCGCGCCGATGCAATCTGCTGTGCAGCAGGAAGCGGGCACGTCCGGGGCCGCTGCGTCGGAGCCGGTCGCCGGTAAGGGAGCGGCTGCGACGGTTGGCGCCGCACCGAAGCCGGCCCAGCCGGCCAAGACGGCGCCGCGGAACGCCCTCTTCGGAGGCCCGCCCGCTAACGCATGGGCGGCTACCGGGCTTACCCGCGCCGACTCGGGTCGGGTGGGCGCGGCCGCTCCGGCCGCTCCCGGCGACACCACGGCGCCGGCCCGAGGCCTTACCCCGTCGTCTCCGGCTGCTGCTTCAGCGGGAGGGAAGCCTGGTGCCGCTCCCGCCGTTACCAAGGTGGACACCGCTTCGCCTGTTGGTCGGGCGGACGCCGGGTCTTCGGCTGATCGGGAGCAAGCTTCTTCGCCCGGTGGTCGGGCGGGGGCTGTTTCGCCGGTTGGTCGGGTGGAGGCTCCATCGCAGGGTAGTGCCGCGTCTTCGGTTGGGCGGGCGGATACGGCGCCGTCGCCGGCTCGGCCGGTTTCTCCGGGGCCGGTTTCGCCGACGAAGCCAGCCGTTCCGGTGCCGACTAGTCCTGTGCCGTCGCCGGCTCGGCCAGCGGTTCCCGGACCGTCGCGGCCGGCTGAACCGGCTCGGGAGCCCGTTCCTTCGGGGAAGGCCGACTCGGCGGGTGCCGCGCCGGCCGCCACTTCGCGGCCGTCGACGTGGCCTGCGGCTGCTCCGGGCAAGTCGGACAGCTCGGGGTTGTCGCAGCCGGCCGGATCGGGTGGTGCGGCGGCTCTCGGGCGGACCCGCGCCGAGGAACGGCCTGCGGGCGGTGCGGTTTCGGCGGCGAAGACCGAGGCGCGAATCGCGGGGCAACGTACGGAGCAGGCACAGTCCGCGGCCGTGCAGCCTGAAGCGTCCGCCGTTACGGAGACCAAGGCGGGTCGGAGTTCGGCTTCGGCAGCGAAGCAGGACGCCCGGTCGGCGGCCGCGCCGGACGACGACGCGGTGGCGAGCAGCGCGGGGACCGCAAAGCGGGGTCTGCTGGGTGGTTACAAGGCCGAGGTTGCGGAGTTGCTGGGCGGAGCGAAGGCTCGGCGGCGGCGCAACGTGACGGCTTCCGGGCTGCCGGCACCCGATCCGGAGGAGCAGGAACCGCCGATCAAGCTGACCAGACCGCCGCGTCGCGGGCGCGGACAAAGCAAGGACTGATCGCGCAGCAGCAAGCCCCCGGGTGCATGCCCGGGGGCTTTTGCGTATACCGAAAGGGCCCTCCGCGCTGCCGACGCGGAGGGCCCTTTACCGGGGGAAACGGAGTAACCGAAGGGGGGCTTCGTCCGTTAAGCCCAGTTTAGACCTTGGTCGGCCTGCCTGGGTAGTCCTGGTGCTAAAACCGGCAATCTAGGGTGAATCCGTACTTCTCTGGGTGTCGGTTCCCGAACAGGTGGGCAGGTGCGACCGTCCCCGCACGTCACCGGTTCGTGCGCGTAGGCTGATCCCGTGGCGGATCTTCTGGTATGGATCGATTGTGAGATGACCGGCCTCGACCTGGGCAAGGACGCCCTGATCGAGGTGGCGGCGCTCGTCACCGATCCAAATCTCACCATTCTGGGCGAGGGCGTCGACCTCGTCATCCACGCCGATGACGCCGCGCTGGACGCGATGCCGGACGTCGTGCGCGACATGCACGCCAAGTCGGGCCTGACGGAAGAAGTGCGGCGTTCCACGGTCACGATGGCGGAGGCGGAAGAGGCCGTCCTGGCGTACGTGAAGCAGTTCGTGCCCAATCCGCGGACCGCGCCCCTGTGCGGGAACTCGATCGCGACGGACCGGGGTTTCCTTGCCCGCGACATGCCGGAGCTGGACAGCTTCCTGCACTACCGGATGATCGACGTCTCGTCGCTGAAGGAGCTCGCGCGCCGTTGGTATCCCCGGGTGTACTTCGGTCAGCCGCAGAAGGGGCTCGCGCACCGCGCTCTTGCCGACATTCGCGAGAGCATCCGTGAGTTGGAGTACTACCGGCGGTCGATGTTCGTGCCGCTTCCGGGCCCGGACGTCGAGCAGGCCCGGGCTATCGCCGCTGAGCTGTAGGTTCCCGGGTTCTTCCCGCCGCAGAAGCCCGCGGCGCGCCGGGGCGGTAACCCGGTGGACGCGGGCGTGGGGTGTCCGGCTATGCTTGTCCGGCGCCCGCCGAGGAGGTCACCTTCTTCGGCGCGGAAGGCATGGTGGTCGTAGCTCAGCTGGTAGAGCACCGGGTTGTGGTCCCGGGGGCCGCGGGTTCAAGTCCCGTCGATCACCCCATAGGAAGTCCAAGTCAGAAGGCCTGATCGCGGAAGCGGTCAGGCCTTCTGACTTGGGATTCTGAGTTCGGGCGAAGCCACCGAGCGGGGCGTGGCCCAGGCTTTCGGCGCGTATGTGCGACCGACTCGGTGCGGCATCGAGTGCCGGGACGGGTGAGGCCCGCGTCAGCTGCTGTTACGCCGACTCCCTCTCAGGCGGATCCGTCGAGGTTGGCGACCGTCCCGGCGAGGGAGTTGGGGCTGGTGTGTGTCACACCCCAGATGACGGCCGAGCTTCCCGCCTCGGACACGATGAAGTTCGTCAGCGAGGGTGCGCTCACGTTCTTGGGGTCGGACTGGACGGCACCGCCGACCGTCTGGTTGAGGGTGGACGCGCTGATGCGGATGCCGGTTCTGGCTCCTCTGAAGGTGTACGCCCCCATGAGGCTGCAGCTCTTGGAGTTTGTCACCGCGAAGCCCTCCTCGGTGAACTCCTCGGCACCGCAGCTGGTCAGCGTCACGGATGCGCAGCCATGCAGGAGGTAGCCCCGCTTGCCGCCTTTCGCGTCGCTCGCACACGCGTTCAGGGTCGAGTAGCTCACGTAGTCGAGCTCGTAGCCGTTCTTCTTGTTGCCGAGCGCGTAGCAAGCTTCGAAGGCGAGGGAGGTGGCGCCCGCCGCCGTGGTCTTCGTGACGTAGAAGCCGTTGCCGCCGTTCTTCATGGACTGGACCCGGGTGATCCGTGAGGCGATCACGGCGATGAGGTAGACGCCGCAGTCGCCCCAGTTCTTGACGACGCAGTCCTCGATGGTGATGTTGGAAGGACCTTCGGCCGGCCCGGGGGCGAGGTAGATGCCGGAGGCCCCGTTTGTCGGCGGCGGAGTGTCGGGGTCGTACTGCCCGATGATGCTGAGACCCGCGATGGTCACGTAGTTGACCGGAAAGCCGCTCAGCGAGGCTATGCCATGGCCGGCACCCACCTGGGTGATCTTCGTGGCCTGCGCACCGGCACCGATCAGCCGCTGGTTGGATCGCATGACGATGGGCTGCTTGATGTAGAACTCGCCTGCGCTCATCAGCACTTGGCGGTTCACGTCGGAGAGGCCTTTCTGAATCGCGGCATGGTCGGCCGCGCCGGTGACGTCACCGCTGGGCGTGATGACGACGAGACCCTCCGTCGCGGCCACCGCGGCGGTAGGCTGACCGAAAATCATCCCTCCGGCGGTCAAGCCGGCTCCCGCCAACGATCCCGTGATCATTTCTCGGCGGCTCTGCTGCGTCATTCCCCGACTCCCCGTTGATTGTTCAGTGCCTTCATCGCCGGGCCTGAGCACGGCGAGGTACCCCGTCGCCGTCCCGGCGTCGGCGGCTGTCCCGGAACTACAAGATCAACGCGGCTGTCCCGGAACTACAAGATCAAAGCAGAGAGATCAATCGGCTCGTCACCGGCCCGAAGGCGTCAGTGGCAACGGGAGCCTTGCCCGACCCTTGTGCCGGATCAAGGAGATTTCGCCGGCTGAAATGGCCGAAACCGACCGGTCGCTGGTAGGGCCGGCTGTTCCCGGGTGCCTGGCTTGGCTGCGCCCCTCCTCGGCGTGGGGGCGAAGCGGGCCGTGCAGGCCGCTGCGGGACGAAGAACGCCGTTGCGAATTCCACGGGGGAAGAACTCGCAACGGCGTGAGACCTACCTTAATCGATGATCTGTCAATCGTCCATATCGCCGGTCAGCTTTGCCTCATCAGGCAGCCGGATCCGGCGCGCGTAGGTCGATCGGGCCAGGGGCACTCCGCTGTTCCGTCGGCCGGGTGATGACGGTGAGCAATCGGGGCGCAAGTCGGTCGGCGCCGGCTGATCTGCCTACGGTGGTGACATGACCAGCATTGAATTCCCGTGGGAGCCGCCGATCGCCGGGACGGAGGCCGAGCACCTGGCCGGCGCGTTGGAGCGGCTGCGGGCTACGTTTCGGTGGAAGGCTGACGGACTCGATGCGGACGGGCTGCGTACGCGGGTGGGTGCGTCCACGCTGACGCTCGGTGGGCTGCTGAAGCACCTGGCTTTCGTGGAGGACTACACCTTCACCACCAAGCTGCACGGCGAGGCACCCGGTGCGCCGTGGCGGCGGGAGGACTGGGCGGACGACGAAGACTGGGAGTTCACGTCGGCGGCTGCGGACACCCCTGAGCACCTGTACGGGCTGTGGGACAGCGCAGTGGTGCGCTCCCGCGAGCGGCTGGCGGCGGCGTTCGTCGAGGGCGGGCTGGATCAGCTTGTGCACATCGCCGGACCCGATGACCGGCGGGCCAACCTGCGCCGGCTGATCTGTGACCTGATCGAGGAGTACGGCCGCCACGCCGGCCACGCCGACCTGCTGCGCGAAGCGGTGGACGGGCTGGTCGGGGAGGACCCGCCGGCCGGCTGGCGGGCCCGCTCGGGCCACGCACCCGTGGGCTGCTGACGAAGGGGCTGCCGCCAGGCCGACGCGCCGAGGGCCGAGGCGCCGAGGGCCGAGGGTCGAGGGCCGAGGGTCGAGGGCGGATGGGGCAGGTCGCGGAGTGTGCCGAACGGGGGAAGACCCTTGCTGTCATTGACCGAAATGTATCTATAGTGAGTGGGGTTGGCCGGCTGAGGAAGGCTCATGGGTCGTGTTCTGCACATAGCCGATCGAAGCGGGGGCGTAACGGAGCTCCCGTCATGAGCCGCAATGACGGCGGCAATGTGGCCGTGCTGCCGGAGATCGCCGACGTCATGCGCGCCGCCGACCTGGGCCTCTACCTGCCGCCGTCGATCGCCCGTGGATACCCGCCCCCGGCCGAGTGAGCGGGCCGCGGCTAGGACACAAGGGCACGTGTCGAGGTGCGAGCGTCCCTTCCCGCAGCTCCGACCTTGAAGCTGTACGGTGAGCGGCGGTTCACTGGCGGGATCCCTGCCAGGAGGTGAGTCCATTGTCCGAGTACGCCGACCGGCAGCTCGAACAGATGCTGGACGACTACCAGCAGCGCCGGAACACGCTTGCCGACCTGCATCAGCGGCTGCGGTCCCTGACAGCGACGGCAACCTCGCCGCGGCGGGAAGTGACGGTGACCGTGACGCACACCGGCGCCATCGTGGACGTGTCGTTCGACGGACCCGGGTATCGCCGGCTGCCACCGAAGGAACTTTCCGAACTGGTCATGCGGACGATCAGCGCGGCCCGGGACCGGGCCGTCGCGGCAGCCGCGGAACTGATGTCGCCGGTGCTGCCCGAGGGTGTCGACGCGCGGCGGCTGCTGGCCGGCCAGGTGGACTTCGAGACACTCGCACCCTCCGCCGGTCCGCGCATGGCCGGAGTCATCCGCGACCAGCTCGACCGGTAAGGGGCACTCATGTCCGCGCATTTCTATGTCGACCCGGAAGACCTTCGGGGACAGGCCAAGCCCTACCACCATGCGGCAAAGACCTTCGCGCGGCTGCGGCAGCGCATCGTCGACATGGAGACCACGTACGGCGGCGCTTACGGCAGCGACGACCTGGGCGAGAAATTCACCCCGCAGTTCCGGTACGTCATGGGATACCTGAGTGACGGCGTCGACGGCATGGAAGAGGCGCTCACCTACAACGCGGAAGGGCTGCTCGACGTCGGCGAGACGTTCGCGGTCGCTGAGGACGAGGGCGTGCAGCTCGGCTACCGGCTGGGGGAGGAGATCCCGCAGGTGGGGCCCGGTGGCAACGGGGACGGACCGCGAGAATACCGCCGAGCGTACGCGGTCGAGGGGCGGAAGTTGCTGCCCGGGGAACAGGCTCCCGTCCTCCACAGCAAGGTGGTGCGCGCCAGGATCGCCGAGGAGGGCGAGGTGCTGGAGCCCCGGGTCTGGCGAGCTGTCGCCCCCATGGACGAGACGGACGGCGAACGCCCCACCTTCTTCCGGTCAGCGAAGCTTGGCGTGGAGCCCGGGACGCTGCCGCAGGGGGAACGGATCGAAGGACAGCAGCCGCTGGCCTTCGCCCGTGCCGAGCGGCTGCTGGTCGGGGAACCGGTGATCGCGCGGTCCGAGCAGGACGCGCAGCCGGGCCAGCCGTACTTCGTCGACGTGGACAACCCGATCTTCGTCCCCCAGCCGGGTGCCGTCGTCGACCCGTCGATCCCGGAAGACGACTTCGGCCCCTGGTACGTCAACCCGGACGGCACTGTCACGCCCCATCCGATGATCGCCGTCAAGCCGGTCGTCGACGCACCCCCGCGTGGGTAGTTCCCGCGCGGCCCGCGCTGGCCGGCCGACCGTGAAACGAGTGGCGCATGCCTAGCATGGTCATCCCGGACGACCCCGAATGGGCCTGGGCCTATCAGGCGATCCTCTACAGCTCCGGCGAGGAATGGCCGGCCGCCAACGAGCCCGAGCTGCGCGCCTTCAGCGACGAGCTGGACCTGTTCGCCCGCGACCTCATGAACGCCGCCTACGGCGTCGACGGGCTCGCGGGCAACGTGTACGAGGCGGTCGGCGGGCAGACCGCCGACGCGTTCTACGCGGCCAACAAGAACCTGATGGACGGCATCCCCCAGCAGGCGTTCCTGGCCAACGACCTGGCTTCACGTACGCGGGACTTCGCGCTGGACACCGAGCACACCAAGTACACGGTGACCATCGCCATGTTCACCACCGTGCTGGACATCTTCATGGCGTTGGCCTCGGGCTTCCCGGCCCTGGTGCCGTTGCACATCGCCTCTGGCGGGGCCATCGTGCGTGGCCTGATCCGCGGGCTCAAGTTCCGGCAGGCGGTGTCGGCGGCCCAGAAGATCGAGCTGCCGCCCGTACCCAAAATGATCAAGGGGAATGGTGGGCCGCCGCCGCCGATCAAGAAGACCGACCCCCCGCCGCCGAAAGGCAAAGGCGACACCCCGCCCCCACACGTCGAAGGACCGCCGAAGCCGCTCCCGAAGACCGGCGACGGCCTGCCCAAGGGTGGTCCGAAGCCAACCGACGGTCCCCCCACTGCAGGACCGAAGGACGGTCCGCCCGCGCCGGGTCCGAAATCGACTGACGGCCCGCCCGCGCCCGGCCCGAAGTCGACCGATGGCCCGCCTGCGCCCGGCCCGAAGGCGAAGGACGGGCCGCCCGCGCCGGGCCCGAAGTCCGTCGACGAACCGCCGGGCGGGTGGAAGCCGTCGCCAACCACGCGGTGGGCCGGCGAGATCGTTCAAGAAGCGGCCGAGGAGGCGCTCGACGAGACACTGGAGAGCCTCGCGGCATATGCCATCCAGGCCGCCGAGGGCAACAACCACAAAATTGACGTCAAGGACCTCGCCATCGGCGCGGGCTTCGGCGCGCTGGGCGGTGCCAACGCGGCACTGCTCAAAGGCATCGCGGACCGCATCAACCCCAAATTCGGCAAGTCGGCCACCGGCCAGGGTGCCATCGAAGCCGCCGCCGAGCTCCCCGTCGAAGCACTCGCCATGGCCCTCTTCGGCGGCAACTTCGGCAACCTCGGCGCAACCGCCGTCTCCGCCTTCGCCTCCGGCGCCGCCACCCAGCTCGCCGCCGACGCCGGCCAGCACCTCGGCGGCGGCCTCCAGAACCACCCGTCGAACGGCGGCGGCCCAGGCAGCACGGGAGGCGGCCCAGGCAGCACGGGCGGAACCTCAGGCGGTGACTCCAGCAGCACGACCGGCGGCGGCTCGGGCACGTTCACCGGCGGCGGTTCGAGCGAGACCGCGGGCGGCGATCCTGGTGGGAACGCGGGCGATAATCCTGGCGGGAGCACCGGGGGCAACATTGGCGGGAACGCGGGGGGCAACCCCGGCGGGAACACGGGCGGAAACTCCGGCGGGAATACGGGAGGCAACCCCGGTGGGAACGCGGGCGGTAATCCTGGCGGAAACTCCGGTGGGAACGCCGGGGGCAACGTTGGCGGGAACACGGGCGGAAACTCCGGTGGGAACGCCGGGGGCAACGTTGGCGGGAACGCGAGCGGGAACTCTGGCGGTAATCCCGGCGGGAACACGGGTGGCAATTCTGGCGGCCACAACGTCGGTGGTTCGGGTGAGAATGCGGGCGGCTCGGATCGGGGCGGAGGCACAGGAACGCAGAGTGGACCGGCGCCGGTGGCGCAGCCGGGCGGGTTGCCTGGGTTTGACTCTGGGGGATCCAGCAGCTCGAGTGTGACTACGAGCGGGCCGTCCGTTCTGGATGGGACGGCAGGAAACGATTCGACGGGCATGGGGAACCCGTCCACGACGGGGCTACCCGGGGATTCGAGTGCGCAAGCGGCTCCGCCGGCGGCCGGCCAGTCTGGAAGTCAGTCGGGCACACAGCAGTCCGGCTCAGGCACACCATCAGGAAGTCAGCAAAACTCTGCGCAGAGCGGCCAACAGGGCAACTCGGGCAACCAGGGCGGCCAGCAGAACAACTCCGGTAATCAGGGCGGCCAGCAAGGCAATCAAGGCAACCAGCAAGGCAACCAGGGCGGACAGGGCAGCCAGGAATCCGGGCAGCAGTCGGCCGGGGACACGAATGTGGCCGAGAACGGTCAGCAGGCTCCACCCGCCGAGCCGCCGACGATGCCGACCTCTGTGGAGAGCCCTTCGGACCTTGAGGGAGTGGCTGGGCCGGAGACCGCTGGGAATGAGCCCAGCGCGGCCAATGCTGGCCCCACCGACTCAGACCCCACCGATTCCGCACCGAGCGATTCGACATCGACTCCGACCGACACGACGAGCAGCGACACGACGAGCAGCGACACGACCAGCGCTGACACGACCAGCGCTGACACGACCGGCACTGACTCGGACGAGGCGATCGGGACGGGGCCGGCTGAGAAAGGCGTAACGGCTCAGGAAGCCGAGACGACCGAGACGACCGATCGGGCTGAGAGTGGACACACAGGTGAGATGAGCGGCGAGCGGAGGGAGGGACCTCCGCCGCCGGTGCAGACGGTGCGGGCGACCACTTACGACGCCGTCGAGCTGCCGGGGAGTGATCGGGGCGTGCCGTCGATGGTGGCGGAGTCGTACCGGGCTGCTGGGCTGGAGGTGCCGACCGAGGCGCGGCCGCAGGTGGGGCGGATCGATGGGCTGATTGCGTACGACCATCAGGTGCGGGCGGACGGGAAGCCTGCTTTCACCGTACGTGTGCATCTTGCGCCGGAGGACGACGCGGCGCGGGCCGGGCGACCGGCGGTGGAGCAGCGGGTGCGGGCGGCCGTTGATCGTGCTTTCCACGATGGCGGTCGGGTGGCCGTCACGGTGGAGTTCGTGGACGATCCGACTGCGGCGCACACGACGATCTCGTTGTCGAGCGGACCGGTGGACATCACCCAGACGCAGTGGTCGACGGAGGCCACGGGTCTGGAGCTGGCGCACGAGATCGGGCACTATCTCGGGCTGCCGGACGAGTCGCGGGACACCGGGGAGACGCCGCGGGTGCTGCACGGGTCCGGCGAGGTGGACACGCTGATGGGGACGACGGATCCGGCGCGGGATCCGGGGATCTCGGATCGGCAGTTCGACCGCATCATCGCGACCGTCGAGACCGCTTCGGTGTCCACTGAGGAAGATCACGATGGCGCGCTCGGGGTGCGGCCGGCGCCCAAGTCGCGGGTCCAGCTCAGCGACGGCTCGGAGCGGGAGGTGGTGAAGGAGTATCCGGGCGGGTACCAGGTGGTGCAGATTTTCACCTCCGGGTCGACTCATCCGGAGCGGGTCGTCATGCCGGACGGCTCGGACAAGGTGGTCAAGTTCGGCCGTAACCCGCTGCAGGTGCGCACCGAGGTGCTGACCCAGAAGCTGTACGCCGCGATGGGTGTCCCGACGTTGGACGCCCAGCTGGTGACCATCGACAACAAGCCCGCCCATGTCACCGACTTCACCCCGCACGGCACGATCGACCGGGACGGCATTGCTGGGCTGCGGCTGCACCCGGACTTCCACCGGTATGTGGCGGCCGACATGGTGTTCGCCAACTGGGACATGTTCAAGGCCGACAACTGGATGAAGGTCGGCGGCCGGATGGTCCGCGCGGACCTGGGTGGGGCGCTGCATGTTCGTGCTCAGGGCGGCACTCGGGAGCAGTTCTTCCAGCCCAGCACCGATGGCCTGGCCGAGTTCCGGGACATGGTGAAGCTGCACGATTCGGCCCTGAACCCGTACCACGGGCTGCAGGAGAAGGTGATTGCCGACTCGATCCGGACGGTGGCCTTCAACCTCACGCCGGCGAAGATCGAGCAGGCGTTCGAGGACGCGGGCTATCCGCAGGACGAGCGGGCGAAGGTACGGGACGCGCTGATCCGCCGAATCGATGAGGCGCAGCAGTGGGCGGACAGCAAGTATCCGATCACTGTCGTGCCGAACCAGTTCACGCCGCCGACGCCCACCGTCGACCGGGATGTGGAGCTCGGCCCGGACGGCGAGGTGAAGTCGGCGACGGATCAGTTGATGGATCTGGGCTACCGGCCGAAGCCGGATCGGCTGGCGGGACCGCCGTACACGTCGCCTGCGTCGGAGGGTCTGACCCTGGAGGAGTGGGGTCGGCGGTACGACCGCGGACCGAACCTGACCCCACCACCGCCGGACGGCACGAACCGGAACCCTCGGCATCTGCCGCCGATGGTCGGCCTGGAGGAGTTGCGTGACGCTGACCAGTACACCCGGGAGTCCGCCAAGCAGCTGCACCGCAACATCGGGCGGCTCAAGTCCGGGGTGCTGATCCGCCGGATGCAGCAGCGGGAGCTCGACGCGTTCCTGCAGGCCTCGAACACCGGTGACATCGACGTGGTGAACCAGGTGTTGTTCCGCAACAGCGACGGCACGTCCAGCAAGGGCACCCGCGGCGAGATGGTGTTTTCGGTCAACGACCCGTACGTGTTCGAGCGGGAGCACCGCAACGGCGGCAAGATCGACCAGGGCGACGGGTACGAGTGGATCCTGGAGATTCCGGTCTCCGACGAGATGCACCGGTACATGCACGACCACGCGTACGTGTCGAATCCGGTGACGTCGAAGCCGTCGGCCTTCATGGGCAACCCGAACCTGAAGAGCGAGGGCAACGCGGGCGGCGCCAAGGACAGCACCGGCATCCCGAACGTGGTCATCAAGCAGGAGGGCCTGCAGAAGTTCTGGTCCACGGTCCGGGAGATCCGTTACGTCGCCGCCCAGGATCACGCGTACAACCAGCGGACCGCGCCGCCGACGCGTGCGGAGGTCATCGAGGCCGCCCGCAAGAAGGGGCAGGCGGAGAAGGCCCAACAGCAGCAGGCGGCGCAGGAGAGCGGCGAGCAGCCCGTCGATGCCTACGATCTGGGCGGCGACCTGTTCGGAGCCGAGTCGGAGATCGAGCCGGAAGTCGAGTCCGAGTCGGACACGGAGTCGGTTCCGGCGGAAGACTACTTCGACTATGAGGACGCCGAGCAGCCGCGGAGCGTCACGAACCTGGCGGGCTTCGAAGGGTTCGTCTTCTTCACGAGCCGGTCAGCCCGGCCCGCCCCTTCTGCCGATAGTCAAGTCGCTGACATGGAGCGGGATCCTCAGCCGCCACCGGAGCGTGTGCCGAATCCGGTGCCGCGGGAGCGGATCGACGAATCACGGGACGCCGTGGTGCCGCGCCGGGTGGGTACGTCGTCGTTCGATGTGCAGCCGGACCAGATGCCGACCGCGATCCCGGAACACGTGCGAGCTTCGTACGAAAAGATGGGCCTGCCCGTGCCGACCACCCCGCGCCCGGCGGTCAAACCGGTCGAGGGTCCGATCGCCTACGACTACCGCACGTTGCCCGGCGGGGTGCACGACTTCACCGTGCAGGTGTTCCTCGATCCGGGCAAGGATGCGTCGCCGGAGCAGAAGGCCGACGTGGAGCGGCGGGCCCGCGCCGCCGTCGACGACGTCTTCAATCAGGGCCTGCGCTACGGCGACGGCCAGCTGCACGTCAATCTGGAGTTCACGACCGACCCGGCGGACGCGCACGCGGTCATCGAGTTGAGCACCGACGGCCCGACCACACAGATGCGGTGGTCGACCGAGGCGGGCGACCTGGACTTCGCGCACGAGATCGGCCACTTCCTGGGCCTGACCGACGAGTACGCCGACGGGAAGCGGATCTTCCACGAGAAGCCGTCGTCGAGCCGGGTGCACACCGCGAAGTCCTTGATGGCTTCGACGGATCCGAAGTCCACACCCGGTATCGAGCGCCGGCACCTGGCCGATATCGAACGGATCGCAGGGGCGTCGCTGTCGCCGGATCGTGGTGCGTTGCCGCCGCCGGAGATTCGGCGGATCGAGCAGGACGTCGAGGGGCGTCCCGCGCCCCCGCGCGACGACAACTTCGCCGACCCGCCGGCATCGACGACAGCCGGCGAAGGTAAAGCATGGACCGTTTTCGGGCTCGACGGCGTCAACGACCCACGTGCGGTGGCGTCGGCGATCGACGCCGGATATCGCCGCTTCGACACGGCCGAAAGCTACGGCGGCTCGACGGATCTGCTCGCGAACGGTCTACGGCAGGGGCCCGGTGTCGCTCGCGGCGACTACGAAGTCGTCTACAAGTTCGACATCACGCCGGGCGAGAGTGCCGATTCGCTGGATGCCCGCCTGCGGGACGTGGCCGGCAAGTTCGACGGGAAGCTCGACGATCTGCTGATTCACAACGTGGACGGGGTGTCCCGCGACGACCTGCACCGCACCTGGCGGGTCCTGCGCGGGCTGCGGGCTGAGGGCGTCGTGGACCGCATCGGCGTCGGCAACGTCACCGACGCCGCCGTGCCCGCGGTCCGCGAACTCGCGCAGCGCGGCCGCATCGACACGCTGGAGAATTCCGCCGAGAGTCTGCTGCGCAGTCCGGAGTTGAAGGAATTCCTCACGGAGTCGTACGGGGCGGGCACGCCGTTGGCGGTCTACTACTACGGTGCCCGAGGTCTGTTGCAGAGCATCGCCGCGGACTCCGGCCTGCAGACCGATTCGCCTCAGGTGCGGGAGCAGTTCACCACGCTGATGGGCCGCGAGGTGCCCGGCGAGACCCATCAGATCTCGTCGAGCCGGGACGCTGATCGACAGCGCGCGAATCTGCAGGCCGAGGAGCCTGATCCCTGGGCGGACCTGGACGGCACGCCCTTGCAACAGGCGTTCGAGTCGTGGCGGGAGAGCTCCACCCACGTCCAGCAGAACGGTCCCGAGGTGGTCCTCGACGACCAGGTCCGCGACGGCATCCAGCAGCTGATGGAGGTGCCGAACCAGCAGCAATGGCGGCAGGAGATCAGCCAAGCCGCGGAGGCGGCGGGTCGCAAGGTCGACCGGGGGTTCGTCACCGACTGGCTGGTGGACAACGGGATCTTCACCGCCGACCAGTTGCGGGACACCCGGGTGCCGGAACGGATCGGACTGCACCGGCAGTACGTGGACCGGGACCTGGGCGAGATCTCCACGGCTCTGCTGGGCGAGGCCAACTGCAACTGGAAGTGGTCCGCCGAGCTGGCCCAGGTCCTGACGACGTCGGTGCCGGACTGGATGACCTTCGCCGGCGAGCAGATGATCAACACCGCCGATCCGGACCGGGTCGCCGCGGCCCGGGAAGCGGCCACCCCGCCACCTCCGCCACCGCCACCGGTCCGAACGATCCGAGCGACCACCTACGACGCGGTGGAGCTGCCCGCGCCGGACAAGGTTTCGCCGATCGTCACCCAGTCCTACCGGGACGCCGGGCGCGAGGACGTGCCCACCGCGCCGCGCCCGCAGGTGGGTCGGATCGACGGGCTCATCGCCTACGACCATCACGTGCGCCCGGACGGCCGGCACGATTTCACCGTACGGGTGCATCTGAATGCCGACGACGGCGCGCGCGGGCAGCAGGCGGCCGTGGAGCAGCGGGTTCGCGCTGCCGTTGACCAGATCTTCAACTCGGGCGACCGGATCCATGTCACGGTCGAGTTCACCGCCGATCCCGACGCGGCGCACGCGACGATCGACCTGTCGAGCGGGCCGGAAGAGATCACCCAGACGCAGTGGACGACCGGCGCCACCGGCCTGGACCTGGCCCACGAGATCGGGCACTTCCTGGGGCTGCCGGACGCCTACCGGGACACCGGCGAGCAGGCCCGCGTCCTGTATCAGCACGGCGAGACCGGAACGCTGATGAACACGACGGACCCGGCGCACCATCCGGGGCTGTCCGAGCGGCAGATCGCGCGCATCATCGCGACGGTCGAGCCGGCCTCGGCCTCCACCGAAGAGGACCACGACGACGCGCTCGGCATCCGTCCCGCGCCGCCGCGGCCGGGCGCCACCTACGAGAACGCCGAGTTCACGCGGTTCACCGCCCGGCAGAGCCCGGCCATCGACGCCGACAACTACCCCGCAATCCGAGACCAGCTGATCGAGTACGGCCGGGCGAAGGACGCCCCGGTCGGTTTCGTGGTGAACCTGATCCTGTCGGCCGGCGAGGTCGGCAACGTCAGCGCGGTCATCGACGCGATCACGGCCGACCTGGGACCCCGCAGCCGGGTGGCGTTCGTCATCGGCGTGAACACCCGCACCCGCAACGCCGGGACCGAGCTGAACAACGCTGTCCAGCAAGCCGCCCAGCTCGTCCAGAACTCGCCGTACCCGGTGGCGATCGTCGGTCATGCGGTCGGCACCGCCGCGAAGTTCCCGTTCGGTCCGGCCCGCAACGCGGTCCTCACCAGCAGCTCGACGACGAAAGCGATCCAGGCGCTCGCCGTCCGCGGCCGCTACCCGTACGTGTCCATCCAGGACTCCGATCCGGCACCCCGGACGCTCGCCGACGGTCGGCACGTTTTCGACGCGGTGCAGGACGCGGTGAACGACGACCTCGACAGCGGGTCGGACGATGCGATGAGCGAAGGGTCCGGCGGCGGATCGGCTCGCCGGCTGGTGAAACGCCCGCTGATGATGACCGGCGGATACCGGCCCGGCGCCCGGAACACGCTCGTCGCTGACACCGTGCAGCGGCTGCACAACCAGCGTCCCGGCGCCGAGCAGGAGATCACCGAGCGTCGCACCAGCCTCGCGCAGATCAGTGCGCAGCACCCACCAGGCAGCAAAGCCGTCAAGGACGCCCGCCGGGACCTGACCGCAGCGGTGAACGAGCTGGCGCGCATCAACCGCGGGATCGAGACCCTCGGCACGAGCCAGGGTCGCCGCGATTTCTACACCTCGTTCGAGCGGGCGATCCGCGACGACATGGCTACCCGGACCCGGGACGACATGCTGCATCCGCTGCTGCCGTACGCGCCGGAGCCGAACCTGTTCGTCGACGGCGTCCTCGTGCTCGGCGACGCCGGCGTCCGGTTCGGTGAGGGCGGTGCCGAGTACGGCAAGCTCGGCGAGGGCGTGAGCCGCGCCTACACGGCCGAGCTGACCGCGGAATACGGTCCCCAGTCCGCGACGGTCGGCATCATGGCCCAGAACAACCGGCACCCCGACCGGGAGGAAGCCTTCCTCGCCGAGTACGAGGACTGGGCCGTACCCACCGACCTGTCCCGGCTGGCCGCCGAGTTCGTCAAGAGCGACGGCCGGACCCTGCCCCAGTCGCACACCACCATGCAGAACGTGGCCGACCGGTACTTCGGCCACGACCCGGCCAACCCGACGCCGGGCGGCCCGACCGGCGCCAAGCAGGCCAAGTCCGGCGCGCACCTGGCGCCGTTCGGGCGCGCGCACTCCTCGACGGCGAACCCGCTGGCCACGCCGTTCGTACACGACGAGGAGACCGCTTATGTCTCCGGTGGCCGGGCCCGGACGGTGGCCGCGCCGCCGGAGTTCGGCTCCCACTTCACCGCGGACGATCGCCGCAACCTCGGCGACCATCCGCTCAACACGCTGGCGCCCACCCTGACGCCGGGCATCACCCCGGCGCAGAAGCTCTACACCGCCCGGCAGGTGGCCCTGTCGAACACCGCCAACACCATCCGCCAGGACTTCGCCAACGCCAACGAAACACTGCGCTGGGCCCGGGAAGACGGACTGCGGCGCGGCGTGTGGCCGACCCGATCGGCGGATTCGGTACGGCCGGAGTCCGTGTACGCCGCGCTCGGAGCCGCCCAGAGCCGGTACACCGCCGACGAGATCCGTACCCGGGTCCTCCAGCGGCCGCCGTCCGATACGACGCTGGCCCGGCTGGAGCGGATGCGGCTGGATGACAACTACCAGCCCGGCCACTTCGTCGACGCCGCCATCTCGGCTCCCCGGGTGCCGTTCACCGGCACCGACCCGGGCACCATGCGGCCCGAGGACCGGCGCCGGGAGCTGACCCAGCGGCTGGCCGCCAACGACGTCCTCACCGAGGCCATCGCCCACGACCTCGGCATCTCCATCGTGGTGACCGACCCGGACGGGACGATCTCGCACACCGTGCCGAACGCCCGGCGCACGGTCTACCTGGACCGGACGATCGACGCCTTCAACCGGGTCAGTTACACCCCGTCGCCGGTCTCGCCGATGCGCATGGCCCCGGACGGCGCCCCGGCGGGCCCTGATCGCGACGCCCGAGGGCCGCACCGGGTGGAGTCGCCGGTGCCGCGCGACCGCATCGACGCCCTGCGGGACTCAGTGACGCCACGCCGCGCCGACGCCTCCGCGTTCGACGTCGTCGCGGGCCGGGCCACCACTGTGGTGCCCGACCCCGTCCGTGAGTCGTACGAGGCGGCGGGTCTGACACCGCCGGAGGTGCCGCGTCCCCAGGTCCGCGGGGTGGAGGGGCGGATCGCCTACGACTACCGGGAACTGCCCGGCGGGATCCACGACTTCACCATCCGGGTGCACCTGCGCGCCGAGGACGACCTCGTGCAGGGGCGACGCGCTGACGTGGCTCGCCGGGCCCGGGCCGCGGTGGACCAGGTGTTCAACCAGGGCTACCGGATCGGTGGCGGCCAACTGCACGTCAATGTGGAATTCGTCGACGACCCCGCCCAGGCGCACGCGGTCATCGCGCTGCACGACCAGGTCCGGATGACCCAGACGACCTGGTCCGCGTCCGGCTCGGATCTCGACTTCGCCCACGAGATCGGGCACTTCCTCGGGCTGCACGACGAATACGTCGACGGGCGGCGGATCTTCCAACAGACCCCGTCGTCCGCGCGCGTCCACGGGCCGTCGTCGGTGATGGCGTCCACGGACCAGGCGTCGGCTCCGGGGGCGTTGCAGCGGCACATCGAGCTGATCGAGCGTACGGCGAAGGACACGCTCTCCGCGGACCGTGGCGACCTGGCCCCTCCTGCCCGGCCTCCGGTGCTGCCGGGCGACGGCGAGATGCCCGCCCGACCGGCGCCGTCGAACGGATCGGTCGACGCAGGTGGAGACCTGGCCGCGACCCTGGACGACTGGGGGTTCGGTCCGGTCGACCCGGCGCGGACCGCCGCCGGTCAGCCGGCCGGCAGCACGTTCAGCGATCACTCCGCCGAGGTGCTGTCGTCGCCGGTCCTGCGCGACGCCCTCGCCCGCGTCGACCAGGCGTTGCCCCGACTGCCCCGCCCCGCCGCCGAGCGGGTCCGGGCCTTCGTCCGCGACGGCGTGCTGTCCACCGCGGTGGCACCGGTACGGGCACACCAGCCCATCACCCCCTTCACGCCGCAGCAGCTCGACGCGGTGATGCTCGCGGTAGCGGACGAAGTGGAGCGTGGCGCCGATCCGCTCACCGATCCGGCGTCGCCCTTACGGGACACCGGGTACGACCCGGCCGAGTCCGTACCGCAGCGGACGGCCCGGCTCTGGACGCTGAACCTGACCCTCGAGGGCCGACAGACCCTGCTCGCCGACGGGTTGTTCACCCACATGCTGGGGTCGCCCGCCCTCGGCCCGGCGCTCGCCGGCGGGATCGGCAACGACGTGCAGCAGTTCCTCAACACCTGCGACCCGTCGGTGACCAACACGCTGGTGCGGTCCGCGGTGCCGACCCTCGCCGGGCAGCTCATGGTGGGCCGCGATCTGGCACAACAGATCGAGGACGCTGCCAGGATCCTGCGCACGGACGATCCGGCGCTGATGGCGCAGCTTGACCGCCGGTTCCCCAAGCGCACCCTGGACCAGCTCGTGACCGACCGGCTGACCGACGTCCGCGCCACCTTCGGCACCCTGGACCGGCAGGCCCGCGCACTGCTCACCGCGGGTGAACGGCGGGCCGAGCCGTGGGCGAAGCTCAGCGCAGACTGGGGCCGGGCGATGCAGAAGCTCGGCGGTGTCGTGGACCTCATCCCGCTCGCCACCCGGCCGGGCGGCGCCGAGCCCGGCAAGAAATTGCCGGTTCCGGTGCTCAGCAAGAAGGTGTTCGACCATTGGGAGACCAGCGCCGCCGTTTCCCTGCCGCTCGGCCTCGACCGGGGTGGCCGGCGGATGCAGGGTGTGGACGGCGACGCGTACCAGCAGGCCGCGAACCGACTCGTGGACCCGGACGCCAGCCCGGCGGGCCTGCACGCGGACCGGCTCACCGCGCCGCTGGGCGGCGACTTCTGGGGTCGACTGCACCGCACCGGCCCGCGTCCGGTGGACATCATCGGCTCGGTCATCTCGCACAAGGTGGCCCTCGGCGCGGTACGGATCGGTGGCGAGCCGACCTTCGTCCTCAGCGACCCCAAGCGGTCTGCGCCCACACCGCTCACGGCCGCCGAGCTCGACGACTGGGTCAAGGGCAAGCACACCGAGATGCCGCTGCCGGACGCCGAGCCTCTGTCGACGCCGTCGGCACCCGGCGCGCCGTCGCAGATCCCGCAGCACACCCCACCCGGCGACGTCGTCACGGAATACCGACTGACCAGCGGGGACGCCCCGCCGTTCTCGCGCCGCCTGATGGATCCTGTGGTGCACGACAACGGCGAGGACGCGCCCTTCCCCCGGTTCGTGGTGAAGCGGCCGCTGGTGCACGACAAACGCCCGCCGCTGCACGTCTCCGCCGACCGGACGGTGGCGATGAACGCCACCGAGAACGGTCAGCGCAACGAGTTCTACACCACGCCGGAGCAGGTGGCGCGGCTCAACGAGATCCTGCGCGAGACGCAGAGCAAGGTCACGCTGGTCACCGTCGACGACAACACCGTACGGATCGGCGACGGTCCCGAACTGGTGATGGTCCAGCCGCACTTCCGGGCCACCCCGCCCGCCGTCTGCCGCGACTTCGCCGAGGCTGTGCTGGGCGGCGAGCCGTCGCACATCGTCCTGCGCCCGGGCGGGCCGGACGAGCCGGGTCCCACGGAGGTGCAGCCGATCGACTCTCGCGACGGTATGGAGGTGACCGGCACGCACCACCTCGCCGAACACCTAGCCACCGCCGCCCGCGAGGGCCACCCGGGCGACGTCGACACCGCATCGGCGCAGGACGCCATGACCCAGGACACCCGGCCGCAGGGCCGGCAGGCCGGAGCACCGCGCGCAGGTCGCGAGTACGGCCTCAGCGTGCACAGCAACCCGGCCCTGAACGAAGCCGCACAGAACCTCGGCGTCAACCAGTACGCCTGGGCACACGTCGGCGAGGGCTACCTCACCCAGTCCATCGGCGACCACGGTGTCGGCCGGAACGCCCGGTTCAAGGTGGACTACTCCACGAGCGGCAAGCCGGTCCCGCACCCCGGCGCGTACGGCTACCACTTCGCCAGCGTGGTCGCGGAAAGTGCGGACGGCACAGTCCAGGTGACCCTGGAGAACGAGCGGCGCGACTCGGCCGACTCGGCTGCGGATGAGGCGCTGAAACTCAACCTGGCGCACCACTTCACGGACGGCGAGATCGACGATCCGCCGGCGCCGAGATCGTTCGCCGATGACCTCGCCAAAGCTTTGGCGCCGTTGGAGTCCGACCTGGACGACGACGACACGTTCCACGAGAACGCCGCCGCGGCTCGCAAGGCGCTGCTCATGGTCTCCCCGGAGTACGGCCAGGAGACCGACATGTGGCAGTTCCGGTTGTGGGGGCCGGAGCCCGAGAACTCCCACTTCGCGCTCAGCCACCACTCGCCGTACTTCGTCAACGCCCTCACCACGGTGGTGGTCGGCGGGCACGGTGGTGGTCGGACGCCCAGCACCGTCACCTTCGCCCCCGGCGCCAGTGCGGTGCCGCCGGGCACCGTCGGACCGTTCGCCGCCAAGGTCGCCAAGGTTGCCAAGTGGCGTCGCCGGCAGGGTCTGCCGGCGCCGGTGGTCGAGATTTCCGCGTACGGTGACTCGTCCGGAGCTGCCGGCCGGGACCTCGGGCGTACCCGGGCGGCGCAGGTGGCGCAGGCCGTGCGGGATCGGCTCGGCGCGGACGTCGACGTCACCATCCGGACGCGCGCGGACAGCGATCACCGTGGTCAGGCGGAGCTGCGGCTGATCCTGCCCGACGCCGATGCGGATTCCTCGGCGGAGGGGGTGGACCGGGTAGTGCTGCACAGCCGGGGTGGCGGCATGATCGGTGCGGCGTACCCGGACGATGGCGGGGTGGGTTCGTCGTCCGCTGCGGGGGGTTCGCGGACGTTGAACGACCGATCGGGCCGGGTCATCGGTGCCGGCTATACGTCGTCGTGAACGTGAGGAAAGGACCGGGCATGCGACTCGACGAGCGGAGCTTCCTGCTGACCGACCCGGATTGGCAGCCCCTCACCGAGGGCGAGTTGCCGCCGGCCGGTGCGGTGTTGGGCGCCTGGACGATCGGCGGTGACGGTGCTGTCGCGCCGTTTCGCAGCAACCCGGACTACCGGCCCCGGGACGCGCGCTCCGCGGCCGACCCGCTGGACGCGGCATTACGCCTGCTGTCGAAAGACCGGGCGGAGCCGGAGCAGGTGCAGACGCTGCTGCACGAGGCTTCGTTCGAGGTGGCGGTCGACGAGCACGGCCAGCCGCTCGTCGTGGCCGCGCCCGACGGCGTGCGGTGCGTCGTCGTTGCCACGGGCGTGGCACAACGGGCGGCCGCCGGACCGGACCGGTGGCGCGAAGACGACTTGATGGGCCTGGTCACGGCGTTGCCAGACGCGATCGACGTGCTGTTCAACCCGGGCGGGCCGGTGCCGGTCCGACTGACCGGGGACTTCCTGCGCGAGACTCTGCTGTGGAGCGACGACGACATCGCCGCAGCGTACGGGCGTTTCCATCCCGCCACGCCAGGTCCCGTTGCGGTGCTGCCGTGGGTGGTGAGTGCCGCGTCACAGTGAGCCTGGACGGCGCAGGGGCGAACGGGCATTCCTCTGGTGTTGTTGGTGCATCACCCTCCGCCTAAGGTTCATCGCGATCGAATTCTCCCGGAGTATCGAGGCTGAGGCATACGACCCCGTCGTTGCCTCGCCATCGTCCCGGAAGGAGCAACACCATGGGTCAACCGACAATCCAGACCACCGACGAGGGCATGCAGGCCGCCATCGAGCTGTTCGGTGGCAAGTACGGTGAGTTCACCGCGTACGGCCGCAACATCGATGACGAGGTCGCCGCTCTGCTGGTGGTGTTCCGCGGGCGCCAGGCCGACACGTTCCGCAACGCGATGACCGCGTGGGAGCAGAGCTTCAACAAGATCACGAGCCAGCTGAACGGCCTGATCGACTCGATGGGCGGCAACGCCAACGACTACATCCAGATCGAGGACAGCGGTGTGCAGGCGGGCACGAACTTCCTCCAGTCGCTGCCCGGCTTCGACTGATCCGCTGGCACCGCTCATCCCGGCCGTACCTCCTCGCGCGGTAAGAGAAAGGCAGCACATTGTCGTATCAGACGGACCTCCAGGCGGCGAGCCGCACCAGTGAGTCGATCCAGGCGATCTCCACCAAGGTCGACAACGGCGTCGACGAGCTGATGCAGTACGCCAACCAGCACCTCAAGGAGTGGACGGGTGACGCCCGCGACTCCTACTACGTCGTGGAAGCGCAGTGGCGCGCCGCCCAGGGCGAGATGGCTGCGGCCCTCGTGAAGGCCCGGGCCGCGCTGGACGAGATGCACGCCCTCATCCAGCACGGTGAGCTCAAGGGCAGCGGCACCTGGCAGGCCACCAAGGTCGGTTTCTGACCGCCGGCGATGTCCGACGCCCGCGGGCCGGTCGGACACCGACCGGCCCGCGTCGACGCACAGTCAGGAGTGACCGTTGAGCAACCAGACCTTCAACGCCCAGGCGGACGAGTCGTTCAAGACGACGATCAAGGACCCGTCCCAGATCACGCCGGAGATGGCGCTGCGGCTGGGCGGCATCACCCAGACCGAGTACGACGCCTACAAGCGCGGCCTGGCCGGGGCGGAGCACTACAACAACACGCACCTGAACCCGCGCAACTCCGGCTACACCTGGCCTGACGACGCCAAAGCGGCTCGCGACAAGTACATGTCGTGGAAGGACGAGTACGCCAAGAAGGAGCAGGAGGTCGGCTCGGCCCTCGGCGACAACAGCGGCTACCAGTCCTACGACCCGGAGAAGGACTACAGCAACGGCAAGGTCGACCCCAAGGCCGGTAACAAGCCGGAAGGCCTGCCGGACGTTCCGCCCAAGGAAGAGGTCGAGCGGCGAGCGATCAGCGCCGACCAGCACGCGCTGCTGGGTTTCAAGGAGCGGATCACGACCCTCCAAGACCTGTTGAAGCCCATCCGTACGGAGATCAACACCCTGCTGGTGACGCCCGGCAGTTTCGGCGCGGGCTGGAACCTCAGCTCGGCCGTGAACGGCGACGGGACGGTCGCCACGGCCGACGGTGTGATGGACGCGGACGGCGGCTTGCGGGCCAAGCTCTACGGCGCGCTCAAGCGCATCGACAACGTCTTCACCGACATCAAGGACGACGTCGACACCGTGATCAAGCAGTACGACACGGTCGAGGAACTGAACGACCTCACGTCCGACCAGCTCAACCGGCTGTTCCGGGAGAGCTTCGGCGAGGTGGACCCGCCGGCCGCGAAGTAGTTCCCCGTACCCATGTTCGCTGCTGAGGAAGGTGTGCCCTAGATGCCGGACAGAACCAACTCCCAGGGCACCTTCTCCGACAAGAAGGCGCCGGACAAGGTCGACATCAACGACTACGTCGACAAGGACTGGCGCTGGCTGAAGGCCGCGGTCACCGGGTCGGCGGCGGTGGAAGCGAGCAACTCGACGCTCGTCGACTCGGAGCGCAGCACGTACGTCAACCCGGACACCCTCTGGACGGCGGGCAACACGCTGCGCAAGCTGCAGGCGCACCTCGCCGCCATCGCGAACAACTTCCGCGACCAGGCCGCCGCCATCGCGGGCGAGGGCCGGGTGTGGCAGGGACCTGCCGCCGAGATGTTCCTGGCCAAGATGACCCAGTTCGGCGACGGCCTCGAAGCCACGGCCGAGAACCTGGCCGGGGGCGACTCGGCCGGGGTTTCGCTGGGTGATCGGCTCATCCAGAGCGGCAACATGCTGCAGTGGGCGCAGAACCAGATCAACTTCATCGACGGCTACTACGCCAACTGGGCGCTGGCGCTGGGCGCCAAGAAGTATCCGGACGGCCTAGTGCACATCAGCGAGGCCAAGGGCGCCGACCAGCTCAAGAAGCAGATGGCCGACGACATGCGGGAGGTGGTCAAGTTGCTCGTCAACGACTACGTCCCGAGTGCCAAGGCCGCCGAAGACTTCGAGGTGGGTTCCGCGCCGCCGGTGACGCCCGGTGGCGGCGACAAGCCGCCACCCGTGAAGCCTGAGGGCCCGGGTGGCGGTCCCGGCGGTGGCCCGGGTGGCGGACCCGGCGGGAACGGGAACAACAACAACTGGAATCGGCCGAACGGTCCTGGCGACGGCAACACCGGCGGCGATGGTAATCGCGGTCCCGGCCTGCCGCCGCCGGTCACCCCGGCGCCCCCGCCGAAGGCGCCGACCGGCGGTCCCGACGGCCCCGGCGCCCGCGGCCCGAACAGCACGGAAGGACCGGCGAATCTGCCGCCTCCGGTCAAGCTCGCGGCAACACCCACCGGCGGCCCCGGAGGCGGTGGGCCGGACGGTCGTACCAACGTCCCTCCGGTCGGTCCTGGTGGGACCAACCTGGGTCCCAACGGCAACAACGGCCCAAATCTGCCGCCCCCGGTCAGCATCGCGCCGCCGCCCACCGCCCGGCCGTCCGGCCCGGGCGCCAACAACGGCATCCGCCCGCCCGCTACCGGGCCGGGCGGGCTGCCGCCGACCGGCAGCACCCGTCCGCCGGGCAGCACGGGCCCGATCAATGTCCCGAACGCGCCCGGGACCAGGCCCCCGGGTAGCCTGCCGAACCTTCCTGGGAGCTCGCCCTCGGTGAACGTGCCGAACGCTCCGATCGGAGCCGGCCCCGGCGGTGGTCTCGGTGGCGGGCTGGGCGGTGGACTCGGTGGCGGCATCGGCGGCCCGGGTGGCCTCGACGGTTCGCTGCCGGATGCGCCGCAGACCGGCGACAACCGGCCTAAGCCGCTGCTGCCGGGCGGCGTGGACCTCGGCGAACGTCCGACCGGCGGTGGCACCGGACAGAACGGCGCCGGCCCGATGATGCCGCCGCCCATGTCGCCGCCCACCGGCGGTAGTGGCAACTCCGCACCGGACCGGTCGGACTCTTCGGCGCTGCTCGACGGCGGCTCCGAATTGTGGACGCCGAAGCCGGTCGGTTCCGGAGTTCCGGAGGCGCCCGTGGGCGCGCCGCCGGGTCTGGGCGGCGCTGGTACGGAGCTGGACACCCCCGAGTCGCCGCTGCTCCCGCACCGACCGAGCCTGGTTTCCGGACTGCCGGACGGGCAGACATCGAACGGGCCGGGTGGGATGCCGATGATGCCGCCGCCGATGGCACCGCCCGGTGCGGGCGGCAACAACTCGGCGCCAGACCGGTCGGACTCCTCGGCTTTGCTGGACGCCGGCGCCGAGCCGTGGCAGGCCGGCCCGCCGGTGGCCGGCTCTCCGGACGCTCCGGTAGGCATGCCACCAGGCCGGACGGACGACGCGGGCATCCCCCAGGTGGCCTCGCCAGAACAGCCGGCCGCGCTCGGCACCGGCACGCAGGCGCACGGGGGCGGGATGCCGATGATGCCGCCGCCGATGGCACCGCCGGGCGCGGGCGGGAACACCTCCGCACCGGACCGGTCGGACGCGTCGAGTCTGCTGGAGACCGGCACCGGCCCGTGGCAGCCGGCAACCAGTGAGTCCGTCGGCCCGGAGGCGCCGGCCGGCACCCCGGCCGCAGAATCGCCGCCGATGCCGCCGATGCTCCCGCCACTGGCGATGCCGCCTGCTGCCGGTCCCTCATCCTCTCGGCCGGTCATCCGGGAAGAGGACACAGTGGACGAGGAGGCGCTGCCCGCGCCGGCGCAGGCGGGGGAGCCGCAGGACGACGACGATGATGACGCGGTCATCGTGCTGCCGCCGCTGTTGGTGCCGCCCCTGCGGACGGCCAAGCGGGGCGACCGTGAGCGGATGCCGTCCGGCGTGGGCGCGCCGCTCGAAGCAGAGGACGAGGTGTGGACGCCCGTAGATGCCGGGACCCCAGCCGTCCTCGGCGACGCTCCCGAAAGCTCGGGGGAGGAGCAAGACCAGGACGTCCTGATGCCGCCGGACGACTGCGTGGCGGTCGTCCAGCCCTCGGACGCCGACGAAGACCTCGCGGCCTGGGACGAGGGCTCGCTGCCCTGGAGTACGGCGGGAGAACGGTGACGCAAGCGGTGGACGGCAACGGACGAGAGGTGGTGGCATGAGCGGCGAACAGCACGGCGAGAACGGGCTCGGCGACCCGCCTGCCATGCGCCGTTGGCGTCCCCGCCGCCCGGACACTCCGGCCGTCGGCGCCTTCGGGCCCGGCGGTCCGCCCGGCTTCGACGGCGCGCCGCTCAGCTGCGGTGGTCCCGACCTCTCCGAGGCGGAAGTGCAGAAACGTCGCGACTCCGAACGCGAACGTGCCGACCGCGAACGGGCGGAGAAGGACGCCGAGCCGGACGAGCGCCGGGCCGCTGACCTGCTGCACGGCTCGAGCAATTCCTGGGTGGTCAACACGTCCACGACCGGGGTGATCGAGTGATCGCCGGCCGGCGTACGGCGCACCGGGGGGCCCGCGCATGAGCACGGTCACCGTCAAGCGCCCGCCCCGGGCCGAAGGTCCGACGATGCCCGAGGGCCAGGTCGACATGCAGGAACCGCCGGTGATGGCGGAGCCCGCACCGCTGGACTTCCGGTCGTTCCTCATGATCCTGCCGATGAGCCTCGGCATGGGCGGCATGATGATGATGTTCGGCATGTTCAACCGCTCGCCGGCCATGTACGTCATGGGCGGCGTCATGGCGGGCGGCATGCTGGCGATGGGACTCGTCCAGGTCGGTCGGACCGCCGCCGAGCGCAAGCTCAAAATGCGCTCGGAGCGCCGCGACTTCCTGCGCTACATCACCCAGCTGCGGGAGAAGGCCCGAGCGGCGGCGGACCAACAGCGGGCGGCGGTCACCTGGAACAACCCCGACCCCGGCCGGTTGTGGTCGCTGGCGATGGGCGACCGGGTGTGGGAGCGCCGGTCAGCGCACGACGACTTCGGGCGGATCCGCATCGGTGTGGGCCGGCAGAAAGCGGCGGTCGCGTACATGCCGCCGCACACCAAGCCGATCGAGGACCTGGAACCGCTCGCCTCGATCTCGCTGCGCCGGTTCACCGAGGCGTTCTCGTCGGTCGCGGGCGTACCCACCTCGCTGGGTTTGCGCAGTTTCACCAGTGTGGAGTTCGCGGGTCCGCTGGAGCCGGCGCTGGGGCTGCTGCGCGCGGTCGTGGGCCAGCTGGCGACCTTCCACGCCCCGGACGAGCTGCGGATCGCCGTGCTCGCGGCCGGGGCGGCCCGCGACGAATGGGACTGGGTGAAGTGGCTGCCGCACAACGCGCACCCGACGCGGCAGGACGCCTGCGGCATGGTGCGGTTGTTCTCCGACGACCACGACGAGCTCATGGAGTTGCTCGGCCCGGAGGTCACCGACCGGGGCGACCACGACCGCGGCGCCCGGCCGACCGCATTGGAACCGCTGGTGGTGATCGTCGCCAATCGCGCCGAGATTCCCGACGGTTCGCGCCTGCTCGGCGTCGGACTGCGCAACGTGGTCCTGCTGGACGCCACCGGGCAACTCCCCGGCGGACCCAAGACGTTGCGGCTCACCATCTCCGACGACGAGGTGGAATTCCCCGCCGGTGACTCGGTCGGCCGCGCCACCCGGGACAACCTGGCCGTCGCGCAAGCGGAAGCGCTGGCCCGCATCCTCGCCCCGAAGCGGACCAGCGGCACCCTGGAAGTGGTGGACGAGCCGCTGACCTCGGACTTCGAGCTGACCACGCTGCTCGGCATCCGCGACGCCCGCGGCTTCGACGTCGCCGCGCTCTGGCGCCCCCGGCAAACCCAGCGCGCCCGCATGTCGGTGCCGATCGGCGTCACCGAGGACGGCGAGGTCATCGAGCTGGACCTCAAGGAGTCCGCCCAGGGCGGCATGGGACCGCACGGCCTGATCATCGGTGCCACCGGGTCGGGCAAGAGCGAGTTGCTGCGTACGCTCGTCTGCGCCCTCGCCGCCACCCACTCGTCCGAGATCCTCAACCTGGTGCTGGTCGACTTCAAGGGCGGCGCGACCTTCCTCGGCATGGACAAGCTGCCGCACACCTCAGCGGTCATCACCAACCTGGCCGACGAGCTGCCCCTGGTCGACCGCATGCAGGACGCGCTCAACGGCGAGATGAACCGCCGTCAGGAACTGCTACGCGCCAGTGGATACGCCTCCCTGTTCGAGTACGAGAAGGCCCGCGGCGCCGGCGCGCAGCTCGTGCCGTTCCCGGTGCTGCTGGTGATCGTGGACGAGTTCAGCGAGCTGCTGTCCAGCAAGGCCGAGTTCATGGACCTGTTCGTCTCGATCGGCCGGCTGGGCCGCAGCCTCGGCGTGCACCTGCTGCTCGCCTCGCAGCGCCTGGACGAGGGCCGGATCAGCCGGGTCGAGGGCCACCTGTCCTACCGGATCGGTCTGCGCACCTTCTCGTCGATGGAATCGCGGGCCGTCATCGGCGTCGGCGCGGCGTACGAGCTGCCGTCCGAGCCGGGCAACGGCTACCTGAAGATCGACATGACGAACCTGGTGCGGTTCAAGAGCGCCTACGTGTCCGGCCCGTACAGCCGGCCGGCGGTGGCCGGCAGCGCGGAAGAACAGCGCCGCGCGCTGGCCGAGATCGTGCCGTTCACCACCCGAACCGTCGACGGCACCGACGTGGACCGGGGGGCGGAGCAGCAGCCGGGAGCCGCGCCCGCGGAACCGGCCGAGGAAGCCGCGGACGCCACCCCGCCCAACCTGATGGACGTCCTCATCGACCGGCTGGTGGACGCCGGCCCGCCGGCCCGCCAGGTCTGGCTGCCGCCGCTGGGGGAGGCGCTGACCCTGGACACCCTGCTGCCCAGCGTCGTGCCCGACCCGGAGCTCGGCGTCACCGTCGCGAACCCCCGGCTGCGGGGTGGGCTCAAGGTGCCCGTCGGCGTGGTCGACCGGCCGTACGACCAGAGCCGGGAGCTGCTGACCGTCAACCTTGCCGGGGCGGACGGGCACGTGGGCATCGCCGGTGCGCCACAGAGCGGCAAGTCCACTTTGCTGCGTACCCTCGTGCTCTCCTTGGCTTTGACCCACACACCGCGTGAGGTGCAGTTCTACGGTCTCGACTTCGGTGGCGGCGGCATCATGTCGGTGGCCGGGCTGCCGCACGTCGGCTCGATCGCCAACCGGATGGAGCACGACCGGGTGGTTCGCACCATCGAAGAGGTGCGGCAGGTCATGGAATATCGCGAGGCGATGTTCAGCGAGCACGCCATCGACTCCATCGGCACCTATTTCGCCGCCTGCGGTCGGGGCGCGATCGAGGACCCGCACGGCCACGTCTTCCTGCTGGTGGACGGCTGGTTCACGCTGAAGCAGGACTTCGCCGACCTGGAACCGCGGGTCTCCGAGATCGCCGCGCGCGGCCTGTCCTTCGGCATCCACCTCGTCATCACCGCCACCCGTTGGTCGGAGATCCGGACGTCGCTGCGGGACCTGCTCGGCACCAAGCTCGAGCTGCGGCTGGGCGACGCCATGGAGTCCGAGGTGGGCTCCCGCAAGGCGTCCGGCGTGCCGAACCAGTCCGGCCGCGGCATGACCGCCGAAGCCCTGCACTTCCTCGCCGCCCTGCCCCGGCTCGACGGCATCGACAGCACCGACGACCTGGGCGAGGTGACGAAGTCACTGGCCGAGGAGATTCGGACGTTCTGGCCCGGCGACCCGGCGCCGCCCGTACGGATGCTGCCGGCCCGCCTCGCCATCGAGGAGCTGCCGCCGCCGGCCGAGCCGTTCAAGGTCTGCCTCGGCCGGGACGAGCAGCGGCTCGCCGAGGTGTGGCACGACTTCCGGGCGACCCCGCACCTGATCGTCATGGGCGACAACGAGACCGGCAAGACGAACCTGCTCCGGCTCATCATGCACGGTGTCACCCAGCGCTACCGTCCGAACGAGGCGAAGATCGTGGTCGGCGACTCGCGCCGCGACCTGGACAGCGCCGTCGACCCGGCGTACCGGGCGGGCTACGGCATCACCTCGGACGCCCTGTACGAACTGGCCGCTCAGGGGCAAGTGTCGCTGAAGGGCCGGGTGCCCGGGCCGGACATCAGCTCCGACCGGCTGCGCCGCCGCGACTGGTGGACCGGTCCGGAACTGTTCGTCGTCGTCGACGACTACGAACTGCTGGCCCGCGGCCCGGGGCAGTCGTCGGCGTTGGAGCCGCTGCTGCCGCTGCTCTCCCAGGGCGCCCACATCGGACTGCACGTCATCATCGCCCGCAGCACCGCGGGCGCGATGCGGGCGATGATGGACCCGGTCATCCGCCGCATCTGGGAGTTGGGCAACCCCGGCCTGCTCTTCTCCTATCCCAAGGACGAAGGCCGCTTCCTGGGCGACGCGCCGCCCCGGCGGCTGCCGCCCGGCCGGGCCCAGCTCGTGACCCGCCGCAGCGTCCGGCTTGTGCAGACCGGCGCTGTCACCCTCGCAGACCATGGAGGTGGGTCATGACCACCGCGATCAGTGACGACCTCTGCCGGATCACGGTGAATGGCCCGGACAAGCGGGTGGACCTGGTGGTCCCCTCGTCGACCACCGTCGCCGCCCTGCTGCCGGTCCTGCTCTGGCACACCGTCGAGCTCAACGCCTCCGACGGGCACCGGCCGGACGGCTCCTGGGTCCTGCAGCGGCTGGGCGGGAAGCCGTTCGACCCGAGCGGCACCCCGGAATCGCTCGACTGGCTGGAGGGCGAGGAGTTCCACCTGCGGCCGGCGGCCGAGCCGCTGCCCGACCTCGACTTCGACGACATCTCCGACGGCATCGCCACGACAGTCAACCAGCGTCCCGACCGTTGGCAGCCGCACTACCGGCGTTACCTGTTCCTCGCCCTGGCACAGCTCGCTCTCGCGCTGCTGACCGGCGTCGTGGTCGGTGGGTTCACCGGGGGAGCACTGGCCGGGGTCGGGTTCGGCTTCGCGGCGGCCTTCGCCCTGGCCGCGGTCGTGTTCGGTCGGCAGCTCGGCGACGCGGGGCTGCCGTTCGTGTTCGCCACCTCCGCGTACGGCTGTGCCGCCGTGGTCGCTCTCACCCTGGCTGACGGGGTTTCCGGGGCGCCGCAACTGCGGGAACAGGGCATCGCCCTGGCGGCGGTGGCCGGAATCGCCGTGGCGCTTCCGTTGGTCGTGGTGCAGCGGTTGTGGGTGCGGGCCATGCCGTACCCGGTGCTGCTCGGCCTGCTGGTCCTCGCCGTCGAGACCGTCGTGATCAGCTGGCTGCACCGGACCTTCGAGCTCTCCTGGCCGGGTGCCGCCGGCCTCGCGGCAAGCGCACTCTTCGGCCTCATCGTGTACGCGCCGAAGATCGTCCTGCGGTCGGCGCACCTGCGTGGCCCGCAGCTGCCGAAGACCGGTGAAGAGCTCCAGTTCGACATCGAGCCGCACGAGGCGCAACACCTGCACCGCCGTGCCGACGAAGCGGACCGCTACCTCAGCGTCGCTACGGTCACCTCCGCCCTCGTCCTGGTCTTCCTGTTCCGGCTGGCGATGACCGAACCCGGCTGGGCCGGCTGGGTGTTCGTGCTGGTGGTCTCCGGCGCGCTGCTGCTGCGCGCACGGGTCTTCGTCGGTGTGTGGCAGCGGGTCTCGCTGACCCTCGCCGGGTCGGCCGGCCTGGTGCTCGTCATCTCCTCGTGGGCACGCGCGGCCTCACCCGGCTGGCTGGTGGTCGTGCTGTGCGGGCTCGCCCTGCTCGTCGCAGCGTTTGTCATGGCCGCACTGCGGCCCTGGCCGCGGCGGCTGCTGCCGGTCTGGGAGTTCACCGCCACAGTCCTCGACGTCGCCACCGGCCTGGCGGTGCTCCCGCTGGCCCTGCAACTGATCCATGCGTACGCGTGGGCGCGCGGCTTGGCAGGCTGAGCCGTGCAGACTCAACGCGACCACGTCCACGCCCACCAGTTCCTGATGGGCAGGATGAGCAACGCCCTCGTCCTCGGCGACCCGGACACGGTGGAGAACCCGTTCAGCCGCGCGGTCACCGGCCTGCTCGCCGGCATCCTCATCGCGATCCTGGTGGTGGCGGGCTTCGGCATCTACGGCTGGCTGGTGCCCGGTGGCAGCAAGGCCTGGCAGCAGAAGGACGCGATCGTCGTCGAGAAGGAGAGCGGCACCGCGTACGTGTACCTCGACGGCGCGCTGCACCCCACGATGAACATGGCTTCCGCCCGGCTGATCCAGGGCGCCGGCGCCAAGATTCAGCTCACCGCCCGGCGGTCGATCCAGGACGTGCCGCGCGGCGGTCTGATCGGCATCCCCGGCGCGCCGCAGGTCCTCCCCGACGCAAAGGCGATGCTCTCGGGTCCGTGGTTGACCTGCCCGGACGCCACCGGCACCAAGTTCGGCATCAACCTCGACGCGCGCGCCCCGGCCGACCCGTTCACCGACGACCGGTTCGCGATGGTCGCTGCCGGCGGGTCTTCGTACCTGATCTGGCGCGGGCGGCGGCACCAGCTCACCGACCAGGCCGCACCCGCCGCATTGGGGCTGGCGAACGTCGTGCCCGTTCCCGTACCGCCGGTGTGGCTCAACCTGTTGCCCGAGGGCGAGCCGGTGCGGGCGCCGCAGCTCGACGGTGCCGGGCAGGCCGGTGCCACGATCGCCGGGAAGCGCCGTACCGTAGGCACCCTGTTCCGGCAGCCCGTCGCCGGCGGCGCCGAGCAGTTGTTCGTCCTCCGCCAGGACGGCCTGTCGCCGATCAACGCGACACAGTTCGCCTTCGTGCAGGCCGATCGCGGCGATCCAGCTGTCGACCTCGTCGCGGCCGACGTCGTAGCGGCACCCCGATCCACCGACCGGTCGCTGCAGAACCTGCTACCGGATCTGGCCGCGGCCCGCTGGGAGGACCCGCGCGGCCGGGCGTTGTGCCAGCGTCAGCGGCCCACCGGCCCCGAGACCCTGGCCGCGACCCTCGTCTTCACCGGGATGGAACACGCCGCGCGCAAGGCCGACGGCACCGCACGGGTCCGCGTGCCACCCGGGTCGGCGCTGGTCGCCTACCCGGTGCCGCTGGCCCAGCCGGGCCAGATCCCGGACCCCTATCTCATCTCGGACGCGGGCCTGCGGCATCTCCTGCCCAAGGGCGAAGCGCTCGGAGCTCTCGGCATCGGCGGGGACCGGCTCCCCATGCCCGAAAGTGTGCTGACGGCGATCGGCAGCGGACCAGATCTTTATCGCGATGCGGTCGTCGTGGCCGGAAATGGAGGCTGACATGAGCGAGGGAATGCGGTGGCCCCGGCGCCGCGGCGGAGACTCCGCCATCATTCGCCACACGGTCGGCAACGCCGTCGTGCTCCGCGCCCGCTCGCGGATCAGCCCGGAGGCGCGTGACATCGCCCTCGCGGTGCAGGAAGACGCCAAGAACGACATCGTCCTGCTCGATCTGCAGGGCGAAATCCCGATGGGCCTGTGGGAATCGGTCGCCGCCGAGCTGCGCCGCCGCCGCCGCGGCATCCGCCTCGTCGTCTGCGGGCAACGGCAGGAAACCGCGGCGTTGGCGGGGCAATGGCTGTCAGACCGCTTGCACCGTACGGTCATCGCCCCGTACGGCCACCTCTGGCAGGGCGTCGCCGGCTCGCTGTTCGTGCACGCCACCGACGGCGGCGGCTGGGTTCGGCACCGGCCGGGCAAACCGCCCGCGCTGGAGGCCAAACGGTTCCCGCAACCCGAATGGGACCTGGCCGTCACCGCCCCCCGGCCAACCAGCTCGGTCGGCGTGGCGGAACCCCTGCCCGGCGGCGTCTGGATCCACGACACCGAGGACAGCCCGACCGTCCAGCAGTACTGGCGCTGGCTCGCCGCGGCCGTACCCTGCCAGCCGCGCGCACTGTCCATCGTGCTGGGCTGCCCCGGCACGGCGCCGCTGTCCCTCGACGACGTGGCCCGCTTCTGGCGCGAACTCGACGACGACGGCCGTCGCTACGCCCGCTTCATTCACTTCGGCCCGATCGCACTGCCCAAGGGCGACGCACTCGGCCAAGCCCTCGCCGACACGCTGCGCTCCCGCGTCGTCTGCTTCGGCGGCCTACCCGTCGGCGAACCCGAGCACCCCGACATGTACACGGTGGAGGCCACGGGCACGTTGGGCTGGCAGGTGTTCGCACGGGAACTCGCCTACGAGCCCCGCGAGAAGCCCACGTCCACCGCCACCACCCCGCAGGTCCTCAGCCACCAGGCCCCACCGGTCCTCGGCGAACCGGTCGGCCCGATGACCTACTGGTACGCCCCCGACGCGGTCGTCGAGGTGATCCAGGCCGGCCTGTGGATGCGACCCGCCACCGAACCCAAAACCGCCGATTCCGTACGCGCGGTCAAAGCCCGCCCCGACCGCAACACCTTCGTCTTCGACGACTCCACCGAGCACCTCGCCCAACGCATGCGCGACCTCGCCGAAGACGCCATCGCCCGCCTCGACCCCGCCACCCGCCAGCGCAGCCTCCTCTGCGCGGCCTCCCAGCTCGCCAACGGCACCCCCATCAGCACCACCGCCGGCTCCACCCTCGCCGACGACCTCGCCCCCGCCGCCGTCGTGGCTACCCTGCAGGAACAGACGGCCGCCATGCCCGTCCTCGGCTACACCCCGCCCCCGGCAACCTCGATCGCCACCCCCGTCGCCAGCAACGCGATCGACGCCCCGGTGGCCTCAGCTCTGCCCGCAGCGACCTTTTCGACCTTGGCTCTCCCTGTTTCGGTAGCAGCTGCCCCCGCTGCGCCCGAGGATCGCGAGCAGCTCGCTCCGACCGAGCTCCTTTCCTCCAGCGTGCTGCCGCATTTCCCCGCCGTCGACACGGCGCTGGTGGAAACTCCGGAGGTCGCGGAGGTCGCGGAGGTCGCGGAGGTCGCGGAGGTCGCGGAGGTCGCGGAGGTCGCGGAGGTCGCGGAGGTCGCGGAGGTCGCGGAGGTCGCCGCCGACGGAGCCCCGGCCACTCCCAACACCACGCCGCCCCCTCCCGTCGCTCCACCAACCGCACCCACGGAGCCTTCGCTTTCCGCCCTTTCCTACCTTTCACCGTCCCCGCCGTCCCCGTCGGCTCTCCCACCCGCGACGTCCTCTCTGGTCGCTGCCGAATCCTCCGTCTCCGACAAATCACCCATCCCGCCGTCTCCGCCCACGCAGCCGTCTCCGCCCACGCAGCCGGCGATCCCGCCCGCCGTGTCGGTTCCCTCGGTGCAGAGCCCCTCCGTCGCGGCCCCCACGCAGCCTCAGGAGATGTCAGCCACCGAGCCCGCCGCGCCCACCCAGCCGGCTAAGCCCACCGAGTCCGCTTCGCGCTCCGCACCCACTCCGGCCGTCAAGAAGACTGGACCGCGCCTGCAGCCGACCCCGGACGCTTCAGCGTCGGCGGTGCCGTCCGGTAAGGCGCTCGATGAGGAGCGCGCCTGGATGCGGCGCAGCCTGAGTCGGGAGTTTGACGTCGTCGCGAGCTCGATCGCCCGGGTGTTGTCGCAGCATCCCGGCATGCAGGGTGGCCCGGGCCGGGCGACCGACGAGATCGTGAATGACTCGGTGGCGGTTCGGCTTTACCTGACGGCGAAGGGCGCCGCGATCGATGACGGGCTGCGGTCGGGTGCGAAGGGGCCGCATGTGCCGTTTGCTCGGTGCGTCGCGGCCGGGCTGGGCCTGCTGCCGTCGCACCGGGGGGCGACTGTTTTCGCGGTGACTCCGACGAAGGACCAGTGGGAGCTGTTGAAGCGCCGCCGACTGCTCACGGAGTGGGGTTTCCTCGGCGCGCTGACCGGCCCGTCCGCCGACCTGACCGGTACGGCCGACGTGCTGTTGTGGTCGATGACGGCCCGGCGTTCCCGGCTGCTGGAACCTGAGGGGGAGGACCGCGCGGAGGACCGGGTGCTGTTCACGCCGGGCACCAGTTTCAAGGTGTTGGAGCTGGTGGAGCCCGAGCGCAACGGGGGCCGGGCGCAGATTCTGCTGCGCGAGCTGGCCTCGAACGAGATCGATGCTGAGGGCCGGGTCGCTACCGACCGGGCGTCGCTCGACGAGCTGGCTGCGGCTTCGCTGCGCAGGTCGGCGGAGCGGTGGGCTGCGACGGCGCCGGCCGCGCGGGTGGGTTCTTCGGCGGCGCTGCGCTTCGGCGCACTGCCGGGCCTGGTGTAGACGGCGGGGAGGCGCAGATGAATCGGCAGGTTTTGGTGGTGGCGCATGGCCGCCCGGGTGCGTACGGCACCATCGCGGCTGCGCTCGCCCAGGCGGTTGACGGTGCCACGATCACGGTCGGCCCCGGCCGGTACGAGGAGAGTCTGGTCCTCGACAAGCGGGTCACGATCGTGGCGGAAGAGGATCTGGGCTCCGCCGTGGTGCACGTGCAGAGCGGCAGTGTGTTGACTGTCGGTGGGCCGGGGGCGCAACTGCGCGGCCTTGAGCTGTCCAGCGCCGACGCCGACCTCGCCGCGATTGACATTCACCGCGGCCAGTTGGCGTTGGACGCCTGCCGGGTGTCGGGCGCTTCGTGGGCGACGGTGTTGGCCCGGCTGAGTGGTTCGGTGGCGATGCGGGACTGCGAGGTGGGCAGCAGCTCCGGGGCGGGTGTGGTGGTGATCGGCGCCCAGCCCAGCAGTGTGGAGGACACGTCTTTCCGGGAGATTGCCGGCTCGGCGGTGCTGGTTGGTGACTCTGGCGTGCTGACCATGCGCCGGTGCCAGGTGCACGAGCCGGCGGCGAATGCGATCTGCGTCAACGGCCAGGGCAGCTGTGTGGTCGAGGACTGCGAGATCGTCGGCGCGGGCAAGCCGGCCCTGGCTACCGAGCAGAGTGGTGTTCTGGAGGTGCGCCGCACGACCGTACGCGACAGCCGTAACGTTGACCTGTTTCTGCGCGGAACCGGCGCACTGTCCTTTTCGGATTGTTCTTTCTCGGGGGCCGCCGTGCAGTCGGCGCACATCGCCGAGCAGGCCGCCCCGGTGCTGAGCCGTTGCACGTTCGCCGGTGCCGAGCACGTCGGCGTGCACGTCACCGACGAGGCGGCGCCGCGGCTGCTCGGCTGCACGGTGGAAGGGTCTCCGTTGGGGGTCCGGGTGGACGGGGCCGCGCATGCCACGTTCGAGGATGTGACCGTACGCGGGACAACGACGCGGATTGCCCTCGTAGCCGGCACCGCGACGGCGGGTTTTGCGGGTTTGCGGGCGTCCGCGCCCGCGGGTTCCGGGATCCGGGCCGAGGGTGCGGGTCGGTTGGACATCGCGGATCTGCGGTTGACCGTGGCCGCGGCGCCCGCTTTCGAGCTGGAAGGTGACGCCGAAGCGACCGTGAGCACCGCCGTGATCGACACGACAGCGGAGGCGGGGGTCACGGTTGCGGGCTCGTCGCACGCGTCGATGAGTGGCGTGACCTTGCGCGGCGGCGGCATGCTCGTTTCTGCCACCGCGGTGGTTCGGGACAGTGAGATCAGCGGGGCGCCTGCCGCCGGAATTCGGGTGACCGGTTCGGGCAGGCTTACTGCCACTCAGTGCCGGGTCCGCGAATCCCACGGGTACGGCGTCCACGTCGAGAGCGGCGCCCACGCCACGTTGCGCCAGTGCGAGCTGCTGCACAACGGCGACGAGGGCGTCCACGCGGACAGTCCCGACGCGGTGCAGCAGACCGACTGCGTGGTGCAGGCGGAGCGCAGTGCCCCAGCGCCCGCTCCGGTTCCCGCTGCGCTGCCGGAGGTGGAGCGGCCCGACGATCAGGACGGCGACGACGCGGCCGGTGACATCAGCGGCACCCTGGCGGAGCTGCATTCGCTCATCGGTCTGAACGGCGTGAAGAAGGAAGTCACCGGCCTCGTCAATCTCATCAAGATGTCCCAGCGGCGGCAGCGGATGGGTCTGCCGATGCCCCCGATGAGCCGACACCTGGTCTTCGCCGGCCCACCCGGCACGGGTAAGACCACGGTGGCCCGCCTGTACGGCTCGGTTCTCGCCGAGCTGGGCATCCTGTCCAAGGGCCACATGATCGAGGCCGCCCGCGCGGACCTCGTCGGCCAGTACATCGGTTCGACGGCGATCAAGACGACCGAGCTGGTCACGAAGGCTCTCGGTGGCGTGCTGTTCATCGATGAGGCGTACACGTTGACCGCGTCGACGGGTGGCTCCGGGCCGGACTTCGGGCAGGAAGCCGTTGACGCGCTGATGAAGATGATGGAAGACCACCGCGACGAGCTGGTCGTGATCGTCGCCGGGTATTCGGGGTTGATGGAGAAGTTCCTGGCGTCCAACCCCGGTCTGGCGTCCCGGTTCACCCGCACCATCGAGTTCCCCAATTACAGCGTCGACGAACTGGTCACCATCACCTCGAACCTGTGCCGCAAGCACTACTACGAGCTGACCGACGACGCGTTGCAGAACCTGGTCCATTATTTCGAGCGGGTGCCGAAGGACGACACGTTCGGCAACGGTCGGGTCGCCCGCAAACTGTTCGAGGCGATGGTGAACAATCAGGCCTCCCGGCTCGCCCTGTCCCGCCCGGCCCGCGACACGGAACTCAACCGGCTGACCGGCGCGGACCTGTCCGGCGAGCTCGCCCAACTCGACGCCCTACCCACCCCGGCCGCGGCCGGGGTGGGCAACGCCACCGACCCGGCCGCGGCGCTGACCGCAAGCCGTGCGTGGTCCCGGCTCGCGGACACGGTGGGCACCGACCAGTTCCGGCAATCCATGGGTACGGCCGTTCTCGAGCTCGCCGCGGCCCGGTCCTCCCGGCGCCCGGTCGGCCGTGCCGGCAACGCCATCCTGACCGGCCGCCGCGGCACCGGGCGCCGACACTTCGCCCACCTCTACGCGCAGGCGCTCGCCGAGCTCGACGTCCTCCCGACCGGCCACGTCACGTACGCCCGTCTTACCGAGGAGCTGTGCCCGCAATGGCCCGGCCAAGGCCGCATCCTGGCCCGCCAAGCCGTCCACGACGCTGCGGGCGGCCTGCTGATCCTGAACTGCGACGGCGCCGAGGACAGCCGGGGCGACCTCGCCGAAGGCCTCCCGGAAGCCCTCGCCGAGGCACCCGCCGACCTGGTCATCGTCCTGACCGGCGACCACGCCGCCATCAACGAGGTCCTGACCGCCGCCCCGAGCCTGGCCGCCCACTTCCCGCACCGCTGGGACCTGCCGGACTATTCGGCGCCGGACCTTGCCGAGCTGGCGCTCCGCCACCTGCTGCGCCGCGGCCATGAGGTTCCCGACGAGGTCCGCGCGGCCATCCGGGCACGGGTCACCCAGCTTCCCGACCGTACGGTCGCCGCCGCCCACCGCCTCGCCGCCCACCTCGCCCGGACGGCTTCGGCCCGTACCTTGACCATGGCCGACCTGGGCGAGGACGCCGCCGAAGCCCGCGGAGGCCTCGCCGCCGTCGGCTGAGCCCGGCCGCCCGGCGAAGAGACGGCCGGGCTCAGCAGACCTACCGCCGTACGGTGATGGGCAGGGTCAGGGTGTGCGCGACGATGCGGTCGTCGTGCACCGTGCGCCCGATCGCGATGAGCGTGTGCTTTCCGAGCAGCCCGGCGGGGATCCGGACTGTGGCGGACATCATGCCCTGCTCGTCGGCCTTGGCCGTGGCGAGCAGTTTGCGGCCGGGGTAGACGGCGATGCCGACCTCGGAGTTCGGGCTGAACCCGGAGCCCACCACCGTCGTGCGCCGCTTGGTGTCCGTGAAGGTGGTGCCGTTGCTACTGGTCAACGGGCTGCCGGCGGGCACCGCGGCGGGCAGCACCCAGACGACGCGTGTCGCGCCCTGCGATGCGAAGTCGCCCCACTGAGTCGGACCTGATTCGGGGTGCTTCGGCGTGAAGTCGTGCCAACCCAGATCGTCGGCGCTGACCACAACCCGGAACATGCCCCGGGAGTCGGTGCGGTACGGCCCCATTTCCGCGCCCTTGCCGTCGCGCCGCATCGAGTGCCACCACACTCTGATGTCGCGGCCCGCGAGCGCCCGGCCGTTCTTGCCGGTCAGCTTGCCGGTGAGCGTGATGGGCTTTCCGGCGATCGCGACGGCGGGCAGGGCGGAGGTGAAGGTGAGCTTTGTGGCGGCGCACGGCCCGCTGTCCAGCGCGAACCTGCTGGTCGCGGGATTCCAGGACCGGTTGACGGCAGCTCTTGCGGCACCGGTGAACTTCACCGCGCTTGTCGTCTCGAATCCGGCGACGCTGCCGCTGAGGCTGGTCCGCTTGACGGTGGCGGTGCTGCCGTTCGCGCGCCGGGCCGCGATCGAGGCCGGAGCGTTGCGGCCTGCCGCCGGTCCCACGCCGTCGATCGAGAACTGCCACGTCTTTCCGGTGGTGCAGGAGGCCTGTTCGCCGCTGACGGTGGTGGTGACTGTCTTCGTGTATTCGTCAGGGATGACGGAGTCGAGGAACGCCGCGGCCTTGGTCACCTGGTCGGTGCTGGCATAGCTGGTGTGCGGGCAGGCGCCCGGCTGCCAGTTGGCGGCGGTGCAGGCGGCGAACGCGTACAGGTTGATGCCGCCGCCGGGTCCGAAGGTCTGACAGACCGGATCGCCGGGCAGGCAGTAGCTTCCGGTGCGCGGCTTCAGCATCGCGGGGACCGAGCGCGCGGCCGGGTCGATGACGGTTGCTGCGCCCTGCCAGATCGCGGTCTCCAGCTTGTGGTCCCGCACGATTTCCGCCTGCGGCTCGAATTCCGGGTCACCGAAAAACGTCACCCCGGCAACCCTTTCGAGTACGCCCGGACTCCCCTGCGCAAGCTTCCACAGCGCCTTGTGCAGCACCCATGCGCCCTGCGAGTAACCGCTGAAGACGTAGTGCACGCGTGCATTGCAGGCTGCTTCTACTCGTGCGATCTCCTTCTCGACGGCCGCGGCACCAGCGGTCACGCTCGCCAGATACTTCGGCCCGTCATTGGTGAGATCGCTGGGCACGGCATCGGCCGGATAGATCACCGAGTCGAGTGCCACCCGCTGGTACGGCTTAGCCGCGACCAGACCTTGATACAGCGCAAAGTTGGTCTGCCCCACCCCGTAGAAGGTGGCGGCGTCCTGATAGGACGAGGCGCTCTGCCATCCGCCAGCGCCGGTGCCTTGCGGCGCTTCGCTGGAACCTCGGGCGGCCACCACCATGATGTCCGGGCAGCTGTCGCCGTGCACCGCGAATTCTTCGGCGGCCAGGGCTGGTTCTCCGGCTAACGCAACAACGGGCGTGGCAACGCCGACGAGCAGCGCCGCCAGAAAGCGCGCGGAATGGTATCGGAATGAAATCACAGATCGCATTCTCTACTTGACACTCCGCGGTTCTCCGGCACCACAAGGACCAAGTCGCCCACCGGATCGGCCCGTACTGCCGCCGTTTCGACCGACCCTGAACTGCTGATGCCTGCCGGCAACACTTCGACCCTCGTCGCTGCGCGGCGATTCGGGTCGGGCAGAATCGGCGCGCGATCATGCGACGGGGAGGCTTCGCCGATGAGTTACGACGCGTTCATCTCCTACAGCCATGCCGCTGACGGGGCGCTGGCCCCGGCCGTGCAGCGCGGTCTGCAGCGTCTGGCACGGCCCTGGCATCGGCGCCGGGCGCTGGAGGTCTTCCGGGACCAGACGGGCCTCGGGGTGAGCCCCGCATTGTGGACCTCGATCCGGACAGCACTCGACGGGTCGCGCTACTTCGTGTTGATGGCGTGCCCGGAGGCGGCCGAGTCGCCCTGGGTCAACCAGGAGATCGAGCACTGGTTGGCGCGAAACCCGGTGGATCGGCTGCTGCCGGTGGTGACGTCCGGGGGATGGGTGTGGGATGCCGCCCGCAACGACTTCGACGGGGATCGGTCGACGGCGGTGCCGCCGGCGCTGCGGGGTGTGTTTCAGGAGGAGCCGCGGCACCTCGACTTGCGGTGGGCCCGGTCAGAGAACGAGCTGGACCTGCGCCATACCCGTTTTCGTGACGCGGTGGCCGAGCTGGCCGCCACCATGCACGGGATGAGCAAGGAGGATCTGGACAGCGAGGACGTGGCACGCCACCGCCGGATGGTCCGGATGCGGCGCGGCGTGCTCACGGTGGTCGGCATGCTGCTGGTGCTGGCCGGTGCCACGGGTTCGCTCGCGATGCGCAACGCGCGTGAGGCAGCCACGTCGGCGACGGAGGCGGCACGCCAGCAGCAGCTGGCGGAGCAACAGCGTGGGGCCGCGTCGGTTTCCGCCGCCGAAGCGCACCGCCAACGGCAGATTGCCGCAACCGAACAGCAGCGTGCCCAGGAGGCTGCGGCGGAGGCCCGAAAACGGCAGGGCGAGGCGGCAAAGGCGGCCGCCGACACCCGGGCGCAACGTCTGATCGCCGACCAGCAGGAAGCCCGGGCCAACCGGGCGGCCACCGACGCCGAGGGGCAACGGTCACTGGCCGCCGGGGAGCAGCGTAAGGCCACGCAAGCCGGTGCCGAGGCGCGTAAGCAACGCGAAGCCGCTGACCAGCAACAAGCCCGCGCCGATGGCGCGATGGCTGAGGCCGAGCGGCAGCGCTCGCTGGCCGCCGAGGAGCAGCGCAAGGCGAAAGAGGCCGCCGCCGAGGCGCGCAAGCAACGCGAATCTGCCGATCAACAGCAGGCCCGCGCCGATGGTGCCACGGCTGAGGCCGAGCGGCAGCGGTCGCTGGCCGCCGAGGAGCAGCGCAAGGCAAAGGAGGCCGCCGCCGAGGCACGCAAGCAGGAACAGGCCGCCGCTGCGCAGCAGCGGATCGCCATGGGTCGGCGGCTGATCGGCCAGGCGGACGCCGCCCGGCAGAACGACCCGCGTACGGCGGTCATGCTCAGCCTCGCTGCTCTGCAGGTCTATCCGGGTGCGCAGGCCGAGGCTGGCCTGGTCGGCATCTTGGCTGCTACCCGCTATCGGGACACCATCCCCAGCAACCCTGGCGACGCCGAGGAAAATCGATCGAGAGTTGCCACTTTCAGTGCCGACGGCCGCCTGTTGGCCGTCGGAAGTACACGAATGGTTCAGCTGTGGGACCTGAGCGGTGGCCCCGTCTCGCTGGGATTGATCACGAACCCCGTCGACGATGAAAGCTTCGAGGACGCCGCACGCAGCATCGACCCTGAAGATCTGGCACTCTCCGGCGACGCAACGCTGCTGGCCGCCGGCAGCGGGGACGGCACCGTGGGGCTGTTCGACATCAGCAACCCACAGCATCCGCGCTTTCTGTCCAAGCTTTTCGACAACCGTGCTGACCTGCTGTTCGGAGCCACCCGGATCAGGGTCGCGCTGAGCGCCGACGGTCACACCCTGGCCAGCGCGTTCCACGGATCCACCATGGTGTACGACCTGACCGATCGTGAGCGCCCCCGTCTGGTGTCCCGAGTGACCGACGGAGACCTCGGCACCTACGACATGGCCCTCAGTGCCGACGGGCGCACCATGGTGACCAGCAGTGAATGGGGCACGAAGGTGTGGGACCTGACGGACCGTGGCAACCCCAGCCCGGTGGCCCAGCTGAGCAGTCTCCAGGGTTTGCCGGCGCGGGTCTCGCTGAGCGCGGACGGGAACTTGCTCGCCGTCGCACAGAAGCCGAGCTTTCTCGCACTCGTGGATCTCAGAGACCGAAGCAACCCCCAGGTGGCCGCTCAGATCCAGCATGGCAACGCGGAGGTGCACCAGCTCGCGCTCAGTGCTGACGGGCGCACCCTCGCCGCGAACTTCCGGGATCAGACCCTGCAGGTGTGGGACGTGACCCAAGTCAGCGAGCCGCTGCACCTTGCCGAGTTCAAGGTCGACTACGAACGCGTCAGATCGATCGGCATCAGTGCCGATGGTCGGACCCTGGCCTTGAACGACAGCAGTGATGATCTGCAGCTGTGGGACATATCCGGCCGGTCCAGCCCGCGCCAGGTCGCTCGGGTCGCCGACCACCCCTCCGCGGTAGCCGAGGTTGCCATCAGCGCCGGCGGGCGGATCCTCGTCGTGGCGGGAGATGGCGGGGAGGCGCAGGTGTGGGATCTGTCCCCGTCCGCTGGTCCCCGTTTGCTCGGCCGTCCGGAGTTGCCCGAAGACGTGGAGCTCACCTCGGTCGCGCTCAGTGCTGACGGGCGCACTGTCGCCATCGGCATGGCCGACAGCGTATGGCTGTGGGATACGGCCGACCTCTCCGGTGCGGGCACGGTCGTCGCTACGTCGAACGACCATTCCGTGATGGAAGCCGTGGCGTTCGGCAACGACGGACGGCTGCTCGCGGTTGCCGACAGCGAGGGGATAGTCGACCTGTGGGACACGTCCGACCGGCAGGCACCGCGCCGGCAGTCTCGATTCAGAGGCAACCGCGGCGGGTGGCTTAACGACGGGCAGGCGATGTCCTTGAGCGCAGACGGGCAGACACTCGCCATCAACGACGGCTCGCAGACCGCACTGTGGGACCTGACCCGGCCCGCAGAGCCGCGAATGACGTCAATGTTCGACAACGTGTTGGATTACAACGGTCGCGTCGTGCTGAGTGCCGACGGCCGGACCCTCGTCACCGCCGACCACACCGGGCTGGTGCAGGTGTGGGATACCGCCGACCGGCACAGCCCACGCCGGATCGCCCAGTTCGTCGGTGACCCCGACTCGTGGTGGTCGTTGGCTCTCAGCCCGGATGGGCGGACCATCGCCAGCGATGGGCCGGGCGGCGCCATCCAGTTGTGGGACCTCACGGATCGCAGCGATCCCCGTCGTTTGGTTCGCATCGACGGTAAGGCAGCTGGACGGTCCCCGATCGTCTTCTCCCCGGACGGGAACAGTCTGGTCGCGCTGACCGGCACCAACGGGATGTCCGTGGGTGTGTGGGACCTGGCGCCCCTCAACGATCTCCGGACCCATGCGCTTGCACGTGCCTGCGCTATCACCGGTGGCGGCCCTTCTCAGGGCGACTGGGCGCGTTACGTGCCGGACCTGCCGTACGAAAAAGCCTGTCAGCCGAAATGACCCTGGACCGCCAGGATCAGGCGGGGTCGCTCGCCGGGTCGGGCGTGAAGATTTCCTCGATGGTCAGGCCGAAGACGCCGGCGAGGGTGAAGGCTAGGGGGAGGCTGGGGTCGTACCGTTCGGTCTCGATGGCGTTGATGGCCTGCCGGGAGACCTGGCACCGGTCGGCGAGGTCGGCCTGGCTCCATCGGCGGGCGGCCCGCAGCTCGCGGAGTCGGTTTTTCATCGGTGCAGGCGGGTGCGCAGGTCGGCGAGCACCTGCCACACGGCTATTCCGCCGAGGATGATCGGCTGTGCGAGCTGGTGGAGGTGCACCAGACCGGCGGCGTCGAGCACGGTCGCCAGTTGCAGTCCGACCAGGACGGCCGCGAAGGCGACGGCCATGCTTTCCAGTTGGATTTTCCGCAGGTATTCGTCGGCGCGCTGGAACGCGCGCACCAGCACCCACGCCACGGCGAGCGTGAATCCGACGGTGACCGCAATCCACCAGGACTTCTGGGTGGCGCTCGGGTCTGGATCGCTGCCGAGTGCCAATGCCACGCAGCCGAGCACCGCCACGGGCAGTCCGTCGATGAGGACCGCGCGGCGGGCGGAGCGCGCCAGCTGATCCTCCTGCACCTGTTTCATCATGCCTCGAAGGTAAGGTAGGCATTCCATATGGTCAAGTGTCCTTGACATGATGGAAGGCGAACCTTACATTTCTTCGCATGGTGCATCTGACGCGACGTTCGTTGTTCGGCGCCGCTGCGGCAGCCGCTATCACCGCCGCCGGGCCGCCCTCAGCCGCGGCTTCGCGGGCACCACGAAAATCGCCGGCATCTGCTGCCCGCCTCACCCTGCCCGCGCCAACCGGGCCGCATCCCATCGGTACGGTCTCGGTGCACCTCGTCGACCCCGCGCGGCCTGATCCGTGGCACGGCAACCGCCGGCCCCGTGAGCTCATGGTTCAGCTCTGGTATCCCGCCCGCGGCGCACCAGGCCACCCCGTTGCGCCTTGGCTTTCACCTGCTGCCGTCCCCCATTTCGAGCAGGCACAAGGCATTCCGGCCGGCGCGCTACTCCTGCCGGACACGCATGCCCGGATGGGCGCGCCGGTGGACCGCGGTCGATGCGGCCGACCCCTCCTGCTGTATTCGCCTGGCCTGCACAGCAACCGCAGCCTCGGCACGATCGTGGTAGAGGATCTGGCTAGTCACGGCTACCTCGTCGCGGCCGTGGACCACACATACGACGCCGACCAGGTCGCATTCCCCGGCGGAGGCGTTGCCACATACGCACTTCCCGCCGTCGACGACGCCACGATTGCCGAGGCGCTCGCCGTACGCACCGCCGACATCCGCTTTGTCCTGCATCGACTCGTTTCCCTCAACGCCGGGCACAACCCCGATGCGGCACGGCGGCGACTCCCTGCCACCCTGACCGGCGCGTTTTCCCTGTCCCAGATCGGCATCCTCGGTTACTCCCTCGGCGGCGCCACCGCCGCTGCGGCCATGCGCGCCGACCCACGCCTGCGGGCCGGCATCAACCTGGACGGTAGTTTTCCCGCGCCCGCAGCTCGAGGCACCGGCCGGCCCTTCCTGCTCTTCGGAAGTGACCCCGGACCGGGACCCGGTGACCCGAGCTGGGACCAGTTCTGGGCCCGGCAGCACGGTTGGAAACGCGAGCTCGCCCTCCTCGGCACCACGCACACCTCCTTCACCGACCTGGAAATACTCTTGCCCCAGGCCGCACCGATCCTTGGCCTGACACCCGACCAGGTCACCCAGGCGATCGGCACCCTTGACCCGCGCCGTGCAATCCACGCGCAACGCGACTACGTACGTGCGTTCTTCGATCTGCACCTACGCCGCCGCGACACCCGCCTGCTCGGGCGGCCGTCGTCCCGCTATCCGCAGATCCGGTTTCTGCGCTGAACAGACCGCAAGGCACCAGCGCTGTGATCGGGTGGAGGCCATCAAGCACTGCGCGCCGGCATACGGGGCGGCGGTAGGGGTATGCCGGGCCGATCTGGTCGGGCACGATGACGGGCATGCCAGTCACCGTTGTCACTCGCGTCCGGGCCGCGCCGGAAGTCGTGTGGGACCTCGTCGCCGACGTCACCCGCATGGGCCAGTGGAGTCCGGAAACCACCCGCTGCCGCTGGCTTACCGAACCGCCCGGTCCGCACGAGGGCGCCCGGTTCGCCGGCACGAATGCTTTCCGAGGACGGCGCTGGCGCACCGAGTGCACCGTGGTGGCGGCCGACCGGGGCCGTGAGTTCAGCTTCGACGTGATTGGTGGCGGTTTCCTCGCCGTTTCCCGCTGGACGTACGCCTTCCGTGCGGTGGACGGCGGCTGTGAGGTGACCGAAACGTACGTGGACCGCCGCGGACTGGCGCTCAAACTTTTCGGCATCCTGGCCCTGGGCATCAAGGACCGGGACGCCCATAACCGGCGCACGATGACCGAGACGCTGGACCGGCTTCGCGCCGCGGCGGAGGCGCAGGTAGGGCGTCCGCCGCAGATCTGAGGCTTCCGGTCGGATGGGCCGCGGCGCACCAACGGGCGGTGAACCACCGCGAGTCGTGCGAGGTCGTGACCTTGGTCACTCTAGGTGTCATGCGATGGCGGCCACCGGGCTGGGTTCGATTCGGCTGCGGTGGAGTCCACGGCGGCAAACTTCGCGGGATCGGTTGCGGCGGGGCAAAGGTGGGATGTTCGCCGTCTTCAGTCCCAGGTAACCGGCCCCGGTCAAGCAGCTTCCGGCAGAATGCCGTAAATCGGACGGACGGTTCGAGGTGGACGAGTTGCTTCCTAAATTCCGGAACAAGACCCCAAAATTCGCACATCGACAATCATGGACGTACGGTGCTAATCTCGGCGCCGACTGAGTCGAGGTTGGCCGGCGAATTGGTCACAGCATGAATCTCCACGATCACTCATTGCCCACCTTGGTGCGGCAATCCTCGGCGCCTACCTGAGCGGTAAGGCGGCCTGACGATCACCGGGTAGATACAGACCTGGTCTTCACGTAACATGACCGGGCCTTCGGGCGGTGGTAGGCGCGATATTCAGGAATAGATGGCTAGACGGGGGGTCAGCGGCTATGACACCAGCGCAGAAGCGTTCTTCGATGACCGGCGTCACGGGCGGGATCCGCCTTTTCCAGGCTTCGGCCGGCGAGCTTTACCGCACGTCTGCGCACTGCGTCATCGCATGAGCCAGGCTCAGCGAATCCTGAAGAACGCGGCCGCGTTGTACGTGGCCGAAATCCTCGCGCGGGCGATGTTGCTCATTCAGATCGTTCTCGTCGCCCGAATGCTCGGCAGCACGGAGTTCGGTAAACAGGCGTTGGTGCTGTCCGTCCTGGCCATCGCCGGCAATGTGACGGACTTTGGTTTCAGTACGCTTGGCGTCAAATTGATCGCAGCCGAGCCGCACGAGATCAACCGCATCGGATCGGCGATGCTGACGATTAAAGTCGCGGTGGGTTTCCTCACCAGCGCCGTCATCATCGCGGTCGTGCTGGTGGCCCGAATGCCGGCTGATCTCACCTGGATGTTCATCTTCAGTGCGCTCACCTTGATCTCGACGGCGTACACGACGAGCATGTCCTCGATCTATCGAGGACGCGAGATCATGCAGTACGACGCGTACGGCCGGATCGGTCTCGCCTTCCTGACCACCGCCTCGGGGGCGTTGCTGCTGGTCTGGGGCAAGGGCATCGTCGCCATTGTCGCGATGACGTCGGCGCTGACCGTGGTCAACGCGCTGTACATGAAGTCGATAAACAGCCGGCGCAAGCTGTTTCAGTTCCAACTGCCGGAGTCGGTGCAGCAGTGCAACCAACTCGCGAAGCAGGCGCTGCCCTTCGTGTCGCTGGCGGTGCTCATCGCCATCAGTTATCGGGTCGACACCCTGATTCTCGGACTCTTCGAGTCGACCACCGTAGTGGGTGAGTATTCGGCGGCGTACCGGATTTTCGAGCTCTTTCTGATTGTGCCGGCCATCTTTGCTGGCGTGCTGTTGCCGGCGACGTCCGCGCGGCTGCATTCGGACGAGGCTTCGGCGCAGACCCTGACCATGACGGCGCTCAGATATTTCCTCTATCTGAGTTTGCCCCTCGCGGTCGGACTGTCCATGTTGTCCGAGCCGATCATCGACCTGGTCTACGGCGACGAATATCCGGGCAGTGTCGTTGTCCTGCAGCTGATGAGCTTCACCGTCATTCCTACGTTCATCGGGCACCTCACTGCCAATTTGTTCCATGCCAGTAAGCGGCCGCAGCGCTACACGTATATCGCGTTGTTCAGTGTGTTCTTCAACATCTTCTTCAGTTTCCTGCTGATCCCGATGTTCGGCATGGTCGGCGCGGCGGTTACCAGTGTCGCTACCCAATCCATCGTCGTGGTCATTGGCACTTATCTGATCAATCGTCACATTATTGCGCTCCCCTTCTGGCAAGACATGTGGCGTCCGGCAATTGCAAGCGCGGTCATGGCGGCCGGCATCTACCTGTACCAGAGCATCTGGCTCATCCCTGGCTACGTACTTATCTATCTGGTCGTCCTGTATGCCGTGCGTGGATTCTCCGAGCGTGACCTGGAGATGGTGCGCTCGGCGCTGCATGCGCGCCGTAAGGGGGCAGTAGCGAAATGACTGTCCCTGTTCGAGGCGTTGTCCGCCGCACGCAACGAAGTGACGCTCCCGAGTCCAGGACCGCAATGTCCGGTAGTCAGCCGATTCTCGGCGCGGCACCGGTCAGGCTGCCAGCCATGACAAGATTGAGACTGCAGTGGTGAAGATAGTGCGAGAGCTGGTATCTGCGTTTCCCACCTCGGGGCTTCGCTGTTCGGCGATCATCTCGAACGTTCTGTTCATGGCCGGTCTGGTGCTGACTGCCGTGATCATGTCCTGGGACCGGGTCCCGCAGTTCGAGTCGCAGGCTCCCTTCGTCTCGTTGGTCGACACCCGTGGACTGGCGCCGCAAGAGCTGATCGCCTGCCTTCTGCTGGTCCAGCGCGGATTTGTCCTGGCCTGGGATCGCTTCCGTAAGCGGGGTGGGACGTGGCCGAACGCTGGGCTTTTCGCGGCGTTCGCCCTGCCGGGTGTCGCGGCGGGCATCGCAACCTTGACCGCATACAACTTCACCGTCGCAGTGATGTCATCGCTGGTTTTCTGCTTCGCGCTCGCGCGGGGCTGGATGGTGGCACAGTACATTCGCGAACACGAACTGAAGCTGTTCGAGAACATCATTCTGTGGTTGCTCGTCCTGATGGTCGTGTTCGGCTACGCCCAGTTCCTCGGGGACGTCTTCGGTGTGTCCCAACGGTGGACGCAGCTTCTGCCGCAGTACAACAGCACCACGGGCGCTTTCCCGTTCCCCAGAGTGCAGTCGTTCGCGCTCGAGCCGTTGTACCTGGGTCACTGGATGTTCCTGCCGCTCGGCATCCTGCTGACCCGCTACTGGCGCACCAGGAAAGCGTCGGCCTTCGAGCAGATCCTGCTGGTGTCCACACTGGGGATCTTCCTGCTCACGCTGTCTCGCGGTGCGATTCTCGGTCTGTTGGTGACGCTTCCCGTGCTGATCATCGCCGGCCGGTCCTGGCGCCCCGTGCTGTACCTCGCACGCAGCGGAGCCCTCGCGCTGGTGATTGTCGCCGGGATGCTCTTCCTCACCCACACCGTGCAGGAGGCCCGCGCGCCGGAAGCGGCGAGCCCGCCGCCCAGCTCGCCGTCCGCTCCGGCCGCGTCTTCCGGCCCGACCGAGGCGCCCCCGCCGAAACCGGATGTGGTCGGCAAGTTCACCGGGCATGCCATCGACCTGAACGACGGCTCCGCCCAGACTCGGTACGAACTCTGGCCCGACACCCTTCGCATGTTCATCGACCACCCACTGACCGGCATCGGCCCGAACAACACCCGGCTTCTGCTGCATGACGGCAGCGCAACCGCCTCGCCCAGTGAGGCGAACAAGTTGCAGCCGGTGAACAACGACTATCTGGCCTACCTCAGCGAGCTGGGGCTGGTCGGCGTGCTCCTGGCACTTCCGCTGCTCTGGCTGGTGCTGCGCGCGATGTGGGGTGTCGCGCGCGCTCGACTCGACCACCCGGCGAGTCCTTATGCGTTCGCCGTGGTGGGCATGGCCGTCGAGGCCAACAACTTCCAGTCGTTCGCGCTGTTGCGCACCTGGGTGGTCGTCGGCCTGCTCCTCGCCGGCGCGCGGATCATGAGCGAGCGGCAGGCTCAGGCCGAATCCTCGGAAGAATTGGCAGACACCGTGGTGCTCCGGACGGATTCGGTGGGTGCGAAGACCCCATGAAGATCGTGATCGACGGGCGAATGCTGTCCTGGACCGGCATCGGCCGGTACACCCAGGCGCTGCTCGAGGGGCTGGAGGCGATCGACCAGTCCAACGACTACGTCGTGCTGATGCGCCGCGCAGACTGGGCGAAGTGGGAGCCGCAGCAGAGCAACTTCCGCCGGGTCGAGTGCAACATCGAGCCGTACTCCTTGGCGGAGCAAACCACCCTGCCGAGGGTGCTTCGCGGCCTTGCTCCCGATGTCGTTCACCTCGTCACACCCAATGCGGCAGCCCGTTACCGAGGCCGCAAAGTGGTGACGGTCCATGACCTGACCCTGCTTGATTTCGACACCAGCCGGGGGTCGCTGAGTCGACGCCTCGCCGCAAAGCTCAAGCGCTTCCCGTTCCGGCTGATCTTGCTGATGCAGGTGGCGACGGCCACGCGCATCGTGACCGTCAGCGGCTATGTGCGCGAACAACTCGTCAAGCGCTTCCGCATCGAACGCACCAAGATCTCGGCGATCTGGAACGCCGCCGACTCCGCGGACCTGACGCAGGCTGCGGAAGAAAGCGTCCCTGGGCTGGCAAAGTCGGACTCGGTGCTGCTGTATGTGGGGAACTACTACCCGTACAAGAATGTCCGGGTGCTGATCGAGGCACTGTCTGTTGTGGTGCAGACCCGGCCGGACGTGAAGGTGGTCCTGGCTGGCAAGGCCGACGAGTTCAAGGACGACCTGCTCGCGCTGGCGGAGAAGCTGCACGTCGCCGACCGCATCATCCTGCCGGGGTTCGTCACCGATGGGCAACTGACCTGGCTGTATCGGAACTCCTCGATGTATGTCTACCCCTCGTTGTCCGAAGGGTTCGGCCTGCAGGGCCTGGAGGCCATGGCGCAGGGATTGCCGGTGCTGTCCTCGACGGCGACGTGTCTGCCCGAGGTGTACGGGGACGCCGCCCTGTACTTCGACCCGCACCGGTCCGAGGACCTGGCGCAGAAGATTGTCGACCTGCTGGAGCGCCCGGAGCTGTCGACCGAGCTGGTGGCTAAGGGGCGCGAACGCCTGGCGATGTTTTCCTGGCGGGCAACAGCAGAAGCAACGCATCAGGCGTACCTGAGCGCTCAGCAGTAGGCGTCGCACTTCAACTGATTCGACAGGGAGGACAGGCAATGGCGCCACCTATGCGGGTTTTTATCGATGGAACGCCCCTCTTCCGGCAGCGTACGGGCGTAGGGCAATACACCATGCACCTGGTCGAAGCCCTCTTCCGCGTCGATGAGGACCATCGGTACACGATCTTTTCGTTCGCCCTCCTCGGCCGAGGGGCGAAGCGCAGGCCGATCCCGGAAACTCCCCGCGTCGCCTACCGCTTCATGCGGTACATGCACCTGAAAGTGTTCAACGCGATCGTCCGGAAGCTGACGGCTCCACCCATCGATCTCATGCTGGGAAGTCGACCGGACCTGTTCTTCTTCCCCGATTTCGTGCGCTTCCCGCTGCCGCTGGGCAGCCGGGCGATCGCCGTGGTGCACGACCTTTCCTTCGTGCTGCACCCCGAACACGTAGCCGACCGGAATCGCAAGTACCTGACGCGGTACGTGCCCCGGACGATTGACAAATGCCAGCACATCGTCACGCCTTCGGAGAATTCCAAGAAAGAGATCGTGGAATTCTACGGAACCGACCCGGACCGGATCTCGGTCGTCAGCCCCGCGCTCGACCACACGTTTTTCTATCCGCGGGCCGACACTGAGATCGAGGCGGTGAGCAAGAAGTACGGCATCACGAAGCCGTACGTGCTGTACACCGGAACGCTGGAGCCGCGTAAGAACATCAAGAGCATCCTGGCGGCGTACGCGCAGTTGCCGCCGGAGGTGCGCGATTCGTTCTCCATGGTGCTCGCCGGCGGCAAGGGCTGGCTGGACCGCGAGATCAAGGACCAGCTCGAAGCCCTCCGTCACCTGGACATCATCACGACCGGATATGTCCCGGACGAGGATCTCCCGGCCCTGTACAGCGGTGCTGCTCTCTTTGTGTACCCGTCGCTGTACGAGGGCTTCGGGATGCCGCCGCTGGAGGCGATGGCCTGCAACACGCCGGTGATCGTGGCAGACAACTCCTCGCTTCCCGAGGTGGTCGGTGACGCGGGAATCCTCGTCGACGCCCACGACTCGGCGGCGCTCGGGCTGCACATGGAGAAGGTCCTTGGTGACCCTGCGCTGGCCGATGAGTTGCGCCGCAAGGGGCTCGAGCGGGCAAAGCTGCACACGTGGGAGAACAGCGCTCGGCGACTGCTGGACATCATCAACGAGGTCGGGGCTCGCCCGTAGGTGCGCCTAGGCTTTCGCGTCTCGACGGGAGCGGGTCCGGCCACGCAGCGAGCGCCAAGCCAGCCGGACCAGGTTCGCGATGAAGATGGCCCCCATGGCGCGGCTACGAGGTAGGCAGCCCAGGCGTGCCCTTCGGTGCGCCAGCTGTGGTACGCCTGCACCGCCAGGTAGCTGGCGATGACGTAGTACAGCGCCTCGGCCGGGGCGCCGCGCCACCATGGTCCACGGTGGACCGGCTCGTGCTCGGCCAGGCTGCGGGCGTACACCGCGACCGGACCGAATTCCTGTTCCGGTGTGGTTCCAGCGGCATCCAGGTGAGCCCGCGCCTCGCGGACCAGGTCCGCGGCCCGGCGAGACGGCAGGTCGTGGCGACCGATCAGCCGACGCCGTGGTCCGCGAGGGCGATCCTGGTGGTCAGCTCCCAGCGCTCGAACGGTTCTGTCATGGCTTTACCTCCCCGGTCCAGCCCGGTGGATCAAGCAGCCGGGCGAACGCCGTCACGAATTCCTGCCAAGTCTGGACGACCGCCGGCTGCGGTATGGTGCTCTCGGCACGCTCCCGTGCCGAACCTCCTCCCGGGCGCCCACGCCGCCCGGCACCGCGGAGGCAAAGGGGTGTCCGGCCTCGGGAGAGCAACCGTCTGTCGCTGAAACACACTGACGGTCATGTGCACCGCCGCCGCGTGGGAGTCGCGGCGTGCGCGTGACCGGACAGGACAGCGATGACCGAGCAGAAGCACCTCAAGGCCCGCATCCGCGCACGGATGGCCCGCACCGGCGAACGGTACGCCGCCGCGCGTCGGCACGTCGTCGGCGACACCGCAAAGCCGCACACCGACAACGGCTGGGCGCTGCGCGGCGGGCGGCACCCCGAGACCGCCGCAGTGTCACACGTGCTCGCCGACCACGGCGTCGAGCTGTCCGAGGCCATGGTCCTCGGCATCGGCGGCGGCCTCGGCGCCGGATACATCCTCTGGGAGTTCGCCGCACACGACACCACCCACTTGACGCTGGGCTTCCGGCGTCGGTGGAACTACCTCGACTGGACCGATCAAGCCCTGGACCGACTCGGCGCCCGCTACCGGGTGCACACCACGTCGGGCGCAAAGGGCGCGGCGGCCGCGCTGCATGACGCGCTAGCGGCTGGTGAGCGAGCGATCGTCGTCCCGGACTGGTACCTGGTCGGCTACTGGCAGCTGCCCGCACACCTGGAAGCACACGGCGGCCACGCGGTGGTCGCCTATGCGGCGACAGATGCAGGGGTACGCATCGACGACCGCAACACCCGGCCACTGACCGTCGCCGCCGACGTGCTGCACCGGGCTCGAGCGCGCGTCGTCTCGTACCGAAACAAGCTCGTCGTTGTGGAAGCCGCCACCGCGCCGGAACAGCTTGCCGACCTGGTCCGCGCCGGGGTCCGGGAATGCGCTGAGCACCTCGGCGGCACCTCGACGTCGTTCGCGCTGCCCGCCTGGCAGAAATGGGCGAAGATGCTCACCGACCGGCGCAATGCGAAAGGCTGGCCGACCGTGTTCGCCGACGGTCGCGGGCTCACCACCGCGCTGTTCACGGTGTGGGAAGAGGTGGAACCGGTCGGCATGAGCGGCGGACACCTCCGCGACATGTACGCGGACTTTCTCGACGAAGCCGTGCCGCTGCTCGGCGAGCGCGCGGCGCAAGCTGCGGAGGCATTCCGTGCCGCCGGCCGGTGCTGGCACGCGTTCGCTGAGGCCGCACTGCCCGCCGACGTCCCGGAATACGCCCGCTTGCGTGCGTTGGCCGCGGCGGTAGCTGAGGGTGTTGCATTGGGTGATGACGGCGCAGCGGGCCGCGCCGAGGCGGCAACCGAGTTGTGGCAGCACCGGTCCGAATTGGACCGCAAGCCACCGGTGGCGCCGGATCTGGGTATCCTGGCGGACCGGTTACGAGCAGTGCACGCCGCAGAAACCGAAGCGGTGCAGGTGTTGCGGGCAGTGTGAGCGTCGCCACGACGCGCGCCTCCCTAGCCGGCCGGGTCAACCGAGACACACCGCGCTATTCGCCATCAGCGGCATCGCCGGATGATGTTGAAGCCGCCTGGTGAGGTATCTTGGCCCGGCTCAAACCGCCGCCCATCGACTTAGGGGAGTCAACGGATGTCTGGTTCTGTCCGTAACCGGGACGTCCGACTCGATATCCAAGTCTTGCGGGCCTTCGCCGTCGGCGTGGTGGTGTGCGCTCATTTGTGGCCGCATGGGAAGCTGGCCGGCGGTTTCGTCGGAGTCGACATCTTCTTCGTCATCTCCGGCTTCCTCATCACCTCACACCTGGTGGAGCACGTCCCGACGAACGTCCGCGACCTGGTGGACTTCTGGGGCCGGCGGGTACGGCGGTTGTTGCCGGCGTCGTTGACCGTTCTCGCGGCGACGACCGTGGCGGCCTGGGTATGGCTCCCAGAGGCGCTGTGGTCGACCACCGCGCGGCAGGTGCGGTCGGCCGCCACCTACTGGATCAACTGGCATCTGGCCGGCGACTCCGTCGACTATTTCGCGGCCAACAACCAGGCGACCCCGGTGCAGCACTACTGGTCGCTTGCCGTGGAAGAACAGTTCTACGTGGTGTGGCCGCTGCTTCTGCTGGCTCTGACCTACCTAGGGTGGCGGCTCCGCGATCGACGTTGGCTGTACTTCGTGGGTCTGCTCGTGGTGGTCGCTGTGTCTCTGTGGTGGTCGATCACCTACACGCGCAGCACCCCGGCCGCCGCCTACTTCGTGTCCACCACCCGAGTCTGGGAACTGGGCAGCGGCGGACTGCTGGCCGTCGCCTACCCGGTGGTCGCGCGGTTGCTGGCAACGACGTGGGGTGAACGGGCCAGGACGCCGATCGCGTACGCCGGTTGGCTACTGATGGGCGCTGCGGTGCTCCGCTTCTCCGAGACCACGGCGATCCCGGGTTGGCGGGCAGCTGTACCCGTCGCGGGCGTCCTGTTGGTGATCGCGGCGAACGCTTCCCTGGACTGGTATCCGGTGGGTGCGCTGCAGTGGCTCGGCGACCATTCCTACTCGGTCTATCTGTGGCATTGGCCGCTTCTGCTCATCGTGCCGGCGGCCACGCAGTCTTCCCGAGGCTGGAAGGAAGACCTGGCAATCATCGTCGGTACGCTGGTACTTGCGGTCCTCACGAAGCGCTACATCGAAGATCCCGTCCGAACCCTCGCGTGGTGGCGCCGTCGGGTGCCGACGTATGCGTTCGGCGCCGCAGGCATGGCGGTCGTCTTCGGCTTGGCGGGAACCTGGAGTGTCGTAGAAAACCGTCGCCAGGACGCCTACCAGGCTCAGCTCGCCGCGAAGCTCGCCGGCGCGGACAAATGCTTCGGAGCGCCGGCCCTCGCTCCCGGCGCCAACTGTGGTCGTTCGCTCACGGGTGAGTTCGTCCCGCGCAGCTCCACCTGGCAGGTCGGCGCCCTTTCCGAAGACAAGCCGGGACTCCACGGTCAGGCCTGCACCGCCACCGAGCACGAATGGCCGGTCACCCGGTGCGACGCCGGTGACCCGTCCTCGCCGGTGAAGGTGGTTCTGACAGGCAACTCCCATGCGCTGCAATGGCTCGAGGCGCTGTCGAACATCGCGGAGACCGAACGCTGGCACCTCATCACCTACTACGCCACCGGCTGCCCCTTCGCGTCCTGGCCCCGGACCTCGTTCATGCCCAAGTTCGCCCCCTGCGCCGACTGGGAAGAGAAGGTCATCAGCACCGTCGTCCAGCTGAAACCGACCCTGGTGGTCACCTCCAACCTCGGTTACCGGTTCCAATACAACGGCTGGTTCAAGCCGGAAAACACCACCTCGACGGTCGACGCCTACCTTGGCGCCTACCGCCGATTGAACGAAGCCGGCATCCGGACTCTGGTCATCAAGGACGCCCCGGCCGCCACCGGCGGGGATAAATCCGACACCGCCAAGTTCCCCAACGCCGACCCGATCCGCTGCCTCGAAGCCAACCCCGACAACTACGAGCCATGCTCCGCACCGCGATCGGAATGGGAATACGAGGACCCGGCCGTCGAGGCCGCGAAGAAACTCACGTCCCCGACCATCACCTCGGTCGACCTCAACAACCACATCTGCGGCCCCGACGTGTGCGACGCCGTCGTCGGAGGCATCCGGGTACGCCAGGATCACTCCCACCTCACCGCAACGTACGTCCACACTCTGATTCCCTACCTGCGCCCGGCACTCGTCGAAGCAGTCCGGACGAGCAAGCCACGGCCCAGCTGAATCCTGCCGCGCCGATCGTCAAGACGGCAGAGCACGACCCGGCTGCCGCAAGCGGGCCACGATGGCCGGTCGCCCCTGGCCGGGATCGCCTCGACCCCAGCGCCCACCCGCTCCCGTGAGCAGGTGGGCGCAGTCGTTCCGGCTCCCTGTTCCGAACGCCGACGCGCGGACCGCCATGTGATCACGTCTCGCTTAGGAGGCCGGGCGGAGGTCTCAGGCGCCGCGGTGAGGTGCCGATTGATGACGGCTGCAGCCGACCGTGAGGGAGGGTGGAAAATGCACAGGCACCTCATCAAGGCGGGTCTCTTCGTCGGGACCGTCGCCGCCGCTGCCGGAGTTGCCACCCCGGCCATGGCATCGAATGTCAGGCAGCAGGTCTGCGCGTTCAGCGACAACGGCATGCATACCGGGTGTACCGAGTTCATCGTCAGCGATTACGGACGCAAGAGTGGCGGCCTCGACGTGTCGTCCTTCACCAGCATGAGCGCCGGTGGGGACGAGGCATCATGTGTGGCACGGATCGTCGACATCAGGAGAAACAAGATCGTCAAGCGGCTTCCGACCGAGTACAGCGAGTACGCGAACAACTACACCGCTTGGGACAGGTCGGTGGTCCTGAAGAACGGCACGTACAAGGTTCGGGTCGTCTGCCACATCGAGACGTACTACGGCCCTGAGGTCATGGTCATGACCAGCCGGGCGCTCCGGGTCTCCCGCTGATCGGCGAGCCGGGCGAACGGGTCCGGCTCGATAACGTCCCGCGTGTGCCGGGGGTGTCAACGTCTCCAGGGCACGCATGGATCAGGCAATCGTCCACCATGGACGACAAAAGCCCCGTCCTGACGTGAAACGCCTGGTCGGGGCCTTGATCGTTGGTGCGCCGCGTAGGACTTGAACCTACAACCCGCGGATTAAGAGTCCGCTGCTGGTTGTGCCGCCCGGTGCGTTGCTGTGCCATTCTGTGTCGGAACCTGCGGCTTTATGGCAATGCCAGATTGGGTCTGCTGCACCGATAGGTGACATCTGAGATGGCTTGCCTCGACGGCGAGCTGGGAGGATGTTGCTGTGCCCAAGCCCTACCCTCAAGAGTTCCGCGATGATGTCGTGCGGGTTGCTCGTGACCGTGAGCCCGGTGTGTCGGTCGAGCAGATCGCCAAGGACTTCGGGGTCCACCCGATGACGTTGTTCAAGTGGCTGCGCCAGGCCGACACCGACGACGGCGCCCGGCCGGGTGTGACTGGTAGTGAGTCGGATGAGTTGCGGGAACTGCGACGTCGGAACAAGTTGTTGGAGCAGGAGAACGAGGTCCTGCGCCGGGCCGCCGCCTACTTGTCGCAGGCAAACCTGCCGGGAAAGGGCTCTACCCGCTCGTGAGCGAGCTGGCCGCCGACGGGATACCTGTCACGGTCACGTGCCGGGTGTTGAAGATCGCTCGTCAGCCTTACTACCGGTGGCTGGCCCGCCCGGTCACGGCCGCTGAACTGGTTGAGGCCTACCGGGCACACGCTCTGGTCAACGCCCACCGCGACGATCCGGAGTTCGGATACCGGTTCCTGGTCGATGAAGCCCGCGCCGCCGGGCAGCCGGAGGCGGAGCGGACCGCGTGGCGGATCTGCTCCGGCAACGGCTGGTGGAGTGTGTTCGGCAAGAAACGTCGCGGCAAAGGCGGCAAGGTGGGTCCGCCGGTGCACGACGACCTGGTGCGCCGAGACTTCACCGCCGACCGACCGAACCGCCTGTGGCTGGCCGACATCACCGAACACCGCACCGGCGAAGGCAAGCTCTACCTATGCGCGATCAAGGATGTCTGGTCGAACCGGATCGTCGGCTACTCGATCGACTCGCGGATGAAGTCCCGCTTGGCCGTGACCGCGCTGAACAACGCGGCCGACAGACGAGGCGACCTAACCGGATGCATACTCCACACCGACCGCGGATCTCAATTTCGAAGCCGGAAACTCGTCCAGGCTCTCGACCGGCACCGGATGGTCGGATCGATGGGCCGGGTCGGCGCCGCCGGCGACAACGCTGCCATGGAATCGTTCTTCGGCCTGCTACAGAACAACGTCCTGAACCGACGCACCTGGACCACCCGTAACCAGCTCCGGATTGCGATCGTGACCTGGATCGAACGGACCTACCACCGACCCGGCGACAACGATCACTGGACCGGTTGACCCCGGTACAGTTCGAAACCATCATGGCCCCACCGGCCAGTCAGGCCGCGTGACTTGACCTGTCACCTACTGGTGCAGCAGACCCGGGCGACCAAATCCTTACCTGGCACCGCGGCACGGACGCGTTTACCCTGAGTCTGCAAGATCTCGCCGTCTGCAGCCCGGACTGCCGCCTTCACCTCGGACGGCGATTCGCCCTCCACATAATCATAGGTGAGCTTGCCTTTGTCGCGCGCAGGTGTGGCGGCTTTAGCGAACCGCTTGTCGCCGATTGCCGGTAGCAGACCGATGTCGAGTGCCCGTGGCACGTCGGTCTGTACGTAATCAGGCCACTTGGCCGAAGCGTCGGCCGGATCAGCCAAGGCGGGCGATGCTCCGGCCAACACTCCGGTCGCGGCGAGAGTGGCAGCAAATAGCGCTGTCACCGTCCCCCGTGTCGATCTCAAGAATCCTCCCCAGGATTATGGCGGTCCGGCTCACGCCGTAACCACGATCCGGGCCGAGCCGCTCGAAAACGACACGAACCGGATAGGAAATATTCGTTCATGAAAGCAGTTACGCCGAGGGAGATGTAAATCCATCAGGGTCGACAGCGAGCTGGTAGAGAAACTGCGACGTCGACATCGGATAGGTCCGGTGGTATCGCAACGAAGCATCGAGCGCCACCACAGGCCAATGCCATGGATCCCCGTCAGGCGTCTGTGCCCAACATAGGTATCCACCATCGTCGAGCCGACCCCAAAGAATTAGTCCTTGACTCTCCGGATAAACGGTGCCGGAGGGCCCCCTACACACCTTTCGCTCAGCCTTCACCGTCTTGGCAAAGGCAGCAGACTCTTCGAAGAAATCGTGCGCACTCCCGTCTGGGGCCAACATCCGAACAGGCCCAAGCCGGACGGCACCATAAAGCTCCAAGATCTTGCAAAAATCTCCGGGCAAGGCCCGCTGGGCCTTCTTTATGAAGGCTTTGCGGTCGAAATCAGCGAGTGGCTCCACCTCGATGCGCCCGCCAAGGTCCGCGACGGGACGGGCCATTTGACTGAGCACCTCCACAGACAGCCCGTCGAGCCAGTAGGCGGAGTTTGGCGCCGATGTCTCGATCGGGGCACGCTCACCTTCCAAGGCCGTGAAGTGCGGTGGCTGTACTGCCCGTGTCACATAACTCAGCTCACTGATCGCTGCGGGTTCGGATAGCAGTGCGATCAAGAATTCCAATGTCGGCAATGCATGGGTGGGCCAGGTGTCGCGACTCGAGCTGCAGATAACAGTCGGCCACGTGTCGGGGTCGCCCTCGCCGGGCCGCCAGCAAAGGGTGTAGTCAAAGCCGACCGTCGCCCAAGGCACCAGGCCGCCGGGCGCTGGGTAAACGGAAACCGGCATCGGCTGCGTTTCGGCCCAGTCGCGCACTATACGCGCATATCCGGCAAGCTCTTTACGAAAATCCGCGACCTCCGCCGAACCTGCGGGATGCAAGACCTTGAGAAAAGTCTGAAATTCGCCGGGCGGAAATGCCTCCACCAACGCTCGGAAGCTCGCAGGAATTTTCGACCTGACTCCGTTCTCGACATCGCCCCAATCAATCGGACTGACTGCGTATCGCATACCCAGAAGCGCCTGAAGGCGTCGAACGTCGCCTGAATTCATTTCTGTTCTCGATTCTTGCTGTTGTCCCGAGCCGGATTAGCGGTCTTGGCGAAACGCTTGTCGCCGGTTGCCGGCAGCAGGCCAATGTCGAGCGCCCGAGGTACATCAGGCTGCACATAGTCAGGCCGTGTCGCCGAAGCGTCGGCCGGATCCGCCGAGGCGAGCGTGGCACCGGCCACGATCCCGGTCGTGGCGAGAATATGGCAGCAAGGAGCGCTGCCAACGTCTCCCGTGTCGAAATCAAGAAATCCTCCCCAGGATTGTGACGATCTGGCTCGCGCCGGCGAAATCTCGGTCCGAGCCCGTGCTGAGTCGCTCGGAAGCGCGGCGCGAATCAGGACAGAAGTATCAATGAAGGTGACGCAATCTCTCTGGCGTTCCGCGAAGTGCCTATTTACGAAGATGGCTGCGAGCCGTCCCGGGACCTAGCGGGATAGTGCCGGCACGGACGATTTCAGCAGTTCGGTGAAAGCATGATCCTGCTTTCCCGTCAGTCCCGCTTACGCCGAGGGCAACTCGACTCCGTCAGGGTTGATGGCAAGCTCGTAGAGAAACTGCGAGGTTGACATCGGGTAAGTCACGTGGTGCCGCAACGAAGCGTCGAGCGCTACCACCGGCCACTGCCGCGAACGCCCGCCGGGTGTCTGCGCCCAGCAAAGGTAGCCGCCATTGTCGAGCCGGCCCCATAGGATCAGGCCCTGACTCTCCGGATGAACAGTTCCGAGTGGGCCCCTGCCAGCCTTTCGTTCAGCCTTGACCCGCTTTGCCAGGGCAGTAGATTCGGCAAAGAAGTCGTGTTCGCTTCCATCGGGCGCCGACACCCGGGCAGGTCCGATCCGGGCAGCGCCGTAGAGTTCCAGAATCTTGCAGAAGTCATCGGGCAGTGTCCGGCGGACCTTTTCCAGGAAGGCATAGCGGTCGAAGTCCGCGAGCGGCGCAGCCTCGATGTGTCCGCTGAGTTCCGCGACAGGCCGGGCCAGTTGGTGGAGATCCTCCATCAGTAGCCCGTCGAGCCAGTGGGCATAGCCAGGTAACGATGTATCGATCGGCGCCCGCTCGCCATCCAACGCCGTAAAGTGTGGTGGCTGCACGGCCTCTGTCACGTAACTCAGTTCACTGATTGTCGCCGGTTCGGACAGCAGCGCGATCAGGAATTCTTGTGTCGTCATCTCGTAGACGGGCCACGGACCCCGGCCGGCACTGCAGATAACCGTCGGCCATGTGTCCGGCTCACCCTCGCCGGGCCGCCAGCAAAGGGTGTAGTCGAAGCCAACTGTCGCCCACGGCACCAGACCGCGGGCTGCTGGATAGACAGAAATTGGCGCAGGCTGCGCCTGAGCCCAGTCGCGCACTATCTGCGCATATTCCGCGACCTCTGCGCGAAAGTCCGCAACTTTCCTCGAACCCGTCGGGTGCAGGACCTTGAAAAAAGTCTGATACTCGCCAGGCGGAAAGGACTCCGCCAATTCCCGATAGCTTGCGGGAAATTTCGACTGAAGTTCTTCTTCAACGGCGCTCCAGTCAATCGGGCTAGCTGCATACTGCAAACCGAGAAGCTTTTGAAGACGCCGAATGGTTCTTGTATTCATTTTCTGTTCTCAATCCTTGCCGTAATAGCACCACGATTGGCGGCGACGATGATTCGAACATGCGTCGGAACAGGATTGTTCCCCGGATCATTGTTCTTGAACTCCGGCACCACGCGATAGTAGACGTCCTGCCCTTCCTCGACCCATGCCTGCACGACCTTCTCCACGCCGTGCCACATTGCACTGGAATTTACCTTGTTCTGATAGAGCGCGACGATGTTGCGCCCATCCGAGCCGCTACCACCCAGCTCTTTGGCGATGAGATGACCCCGAGCCATTCCCTTGCCTGACTCAAAGCCCTCTGGGGTGAAGGTCGCATCGGTGCCGCCGCCCGGGAGTGCACCGGGATAGCAAGCCTCCGCACCAGATGCGACATCCTCCTCCATATCGAAATAGCGGATCATCTTCGCGCCGTTGTTCAAGCAGCTCCGGCGCTTGTGGTCGTAGTCGGCCTGATTCGGATCGTTGATTCCCGCATGAACCACGAGGCGTGGATTGTTCCAGACCACTCTCCCACCGTCGAGGATGAACTGGATGAGGTGCGTCGGCACGCCCGGGACCGCGTGTGTGGTCGAGCCGGCTCCCGCTGTCATCGAGGGTCCGGCGTCGACGTGGGTCGTGTCCGGGCGATCGACGCGGATGGCGGGTACGCGAGGCTTGACTTGAGTCCCCGGTGCTGGGGGAGCGTCGCGGACGATGAGCGGCGGGATCCACGCCGGTGGAGGTGGCGGCGGGGCGGGGCGGTAGATGCCTGAACCACCGCCAGGGCCCTTGCCCGCCGGGCCCGAAGACGTGCCGGTGCCCCGACCTGGTCCACGTGGCGGCTGGTTGCCGCGGCCGGTGGTTCTACCTGGCCTTACACCGGTGGGTCCACTTGGCTTGGCACGTGTGGGCGGATTCCTGGGTTTTGCACTGGCCTTACCCCTTTTGGCCGCGCCAATGATTTTTTTGACCAGGGCACCAGTTCTTTTCCCGAAGGCGGAACTGGATTCGCCATCTCTCGGGCAATATTCCTTTGCGCCAGCTTTGCACCAATTCTTGCCGTGGCAGAGCTTGTGTCCCGGTTCCCTTTGCCCGAACGGTGTAGCACACATCTGTGAGGGGCCCGCTGGGTCGCCGTCCTCAATGATGATTTCCCAGGCGAACACGGCCGGAGAGAGCACCTGAGAGACCTTGGCGACCCTCCTCGCCCATTTGGGAACGATGGGTGGCGGCGGAGGCGGGGCAGAGACGTATCGAGGAGTTGTCGGCGGGCGGAGTCTTACCCGGTTGTCGCCGGGCAGAACTAGCTGGGTCTTCCGCTTCCGGTGCCGAGGTCGACGAGGTGGCCGGTGGGGTCGGTGTAGGCGACCGGGTTGCCGTTGCCATCGGCGTATCGGTTGGCGTTCCCGTCTGCGCCGGCGTAGCCCGGCGCGGATCGCGCGGGAGCTGTAGCCCTTGTCGGCGATGACGTGATCCGGGCGGGTTCGTGCCCGTCCCGGGCCGCGGCGTTCGACGTTGATCGCGTCCAAGACGTGGGTGAAGCGGGTGCAGTCGTTGACGTTGCCTGCGGTGATCACGAACGCTAACGCTCGTCCGGCGCCGTCGCAGGCGAGGTGAATCTTGGTGGTCAGTCCGCCTCGGGATCGTCCGATGGCGTGATCCGATACGTCCGTTTCCGGTCGCCCCCTTTAGCGGCCCCTGCGGCGTGCTGATGCGCCCGCACGATGGTGGAGTCCACGCTGACCAGCCAGTCGATGTCTCCGGTGGCGTCCGCGTCAGCGTGGACGCCGGCGAGCATCCGGGTGAAGGTGCCGTCCAGCGCCCATCTGCGGAACCGGGTGTAGACCGCCTTCCACGAGCCGTAACGGACTGGCACATCGCGCCATGGCGCACCCGAGCGGATCTTCCACACGATGCCGTTCATGAACCGGCGGTCGTCCTCTCGGGGACGACCGCCGGTCTGTGTCGAGGGTAGGTGTCGTGACAGCGAGTCCCACTCGGCATCGGTCAGTTCGTAGCGGCGGATCACGCGTCAGATCATGTCGGCCATCGATCGTTTGAAGACACTGCCTAGCGGCTAATGGCGATCCGTGCCCCGGCGTGTCGAAAGGTCTAGAGCGCACATGGATCACACAATCGTCCACAAGGGACATGAAAAAGGCTCTGGTCAGGCGTAAAATGCCTGATCAGAGCCTTGATTAACTGTGCGCCGCGTAGGACTTGAACCTACAACCCGCGGATTAAGAGTCCGCTGCTCTGCCAGTTGAGCTAGCGGCGCTCGGTGGCAACGGAGAAACATTAACACGGCCCGCGGCGTCCCTGAAATCGGCCCCACCCGCAAGATCGTCGTGGGCGAGCCTTATCCACAGGGACCCCCTGGAGCCCTTCCGGTAGGGCAGGATGACCCCGCAGAACGTGAGAACGGAACTGAGGATGGTCGGGATGCGGCGCTCGCTGCTGATGGTCGTGTCGTTGCTGGTCACGGCGCCTGTGGCGCTGGCCGGGTGTGGGGATGATGCGGGTCGCGCGGCGGAGGCTTCCGGGGTGGCTTCGGCCGTTCCGTCCGTTTCGCCGAAGGCGGTGCCGGTGGCCGGGACGCCCACCGAAAACGCCTCGCTGCGGCTGACGCCCGCCACCGGCACGAAGGGCTTGCCGGTCAGCACTGAGATCGGGTTCACACTCGCCGGCAGCAAGATCAGCACGGTCGCCCTGAAGGACGACCAGGGCAAGGCCGTCGCGGGCAGGCTGCGCGAGGACGGTTCGGCCTGGGTGCCGGACAAACCCCTCAAGAACCTCCGGGGGTACGTCGCCACGGTCACCGCCATCGACGCCGCCGGCCAGTCGCGCACCGAAACCACCTCCTTCCGTACGGCCGCAGCGGGCGGGCAGGAAACCGGCACCGGGCTGTACCTCTTCGACGACAACACGTACGGGGTGGCGATGCCGGTGGTGGTCGAGTTCAACCCGGGCATCAAGAAGAAGGATCGTGCCGGCGTACAGAAGCGGATGTTTGTGCAGAGTGCCCCGATGCAGCCCGGCGCCTGGTCGTGGACCTCGAGTGGCACCCAGGCCTACTACCGGCCGCCGAAATTCTGGCAGCCCGGAACCCGGCTGACCGTGCGCATCGCGGTCGGCGGGCTGCCGACCGGCGGCGGCCGGCACGGTGACCAGGACCGGTCCGCCTCGGTGGAGATCGGCCGCAGCCTGGTCATGCAGGTGGACAACAAGACCAAGCAGATGACGGTGGTGCGAGACGGCAAGACCGTGAAAACGCTGCCGGTCAGCCTGGGTCGCAAGAAGTACCCGTCCTCCAGCGGCACCATGGTCGTCATGGAGAAGAAACGCAGCACCGTCTTCGACACCCGCGACGAGTTCCCGGCCGGCGAGGGCTACCGGGTCGACATCGAGTACGCCCAACGCCTGACCTGGTCCGGCCAGTACATCCACTCGGCACCCTGGTCCGCCGGCGACCAGGGCCGGCGCAACGTGTCGCACGGCTGCGTGAACGTTTCGCAAGCAAACGCGAAATGGCTGTTCGACCGTACGCTCATCGGCGATCCGATCACCATCCGCGGCACGCAGGACAAGCTCTCCTACGGCAACGGCTGGACGCCATGGGACGTGAGCTGGGCCGAGTTCGTCAAGGGCAGCGCCCTCCCCGTCCCCACAGAGCTGGCACAGGCCACCCAAGACTGACCCGTGCGGAGGGTCCGCAGGGCTGTCCGGCTCGCCTGCATTGAGGCCAGCAGCCTCGCCGGTTACCGGGATGGGCAACACGGGGTCGTGCCCGGGTGGGCTCGACACCGAGGTGGGCGCCCTCCTCTACGCCACCCCTACCGCGGGTCCGCGGCCTCGCCTGAGGTCCGCGGCCTCGTTGGGCTGAGCGCCGCGGCTTTGCCTGGCTGAGGTCCGCAGCGGCCCAAGCGCTGCGGCCTTGCCTGGCTGAGGTCCGCAGCGGTCCTGGAGGGCGTGGTTCGCAGGGCGTCGCCCGGGCGGGAATTGGGTGGATTCGTCTGGGCTGGTGGACCTAGTGCAGGTATAGCGGCACGATTGCGGGAGGAGTCCCGGGGAACACATCACCGATGACGGTCGCCGGGGCGACGATGCGGTGAGGGGATCATGAGACTTCGCGGAGGGCGCAGGAGCGGGGAGCTCAACGGCAGCGGGCAGGGCGGTGTAAGGCCCACAACGAGCCGGTGGCTGGCCGGCTGTGTTGTCGCGTTAGTGCTGGTCAGTGCCGGTTGCAGCGGCGACGACAAGACTCCGGGCGGCAGGGACGGGTCCGGGGCGCCGCAGGCCGACAAGAGCACCGTGGCGGTCACTGCACCTGCCGCCGAGGCTACGGATGTCGCCGCCAGCACCGACGTCACGTACACCTCGGAGGACCCGGCGAACACTTCCGTCGAGCTCAAGGCCGCGGACGGTGAAGCCGTGCAGGGCACCATCGACAAGGACGTCAAGGTATTCCGGCCGTTGCAGGCGCTGACCTGGGGCATGAAGTACACCGTCACGGTCACCGGCACCGCCTCAGGTGACAAGAGCGGCACAGCGACCAGTTCCTTCACTGTGATGAAGAAGCCGGCAAAGCAGGTCCGGGTGATGAGCTTCCTCGGCGACGACCAAACCGTCGGGGTCGGCATGCCGCTGATCGTCAGATTCGGCCGGGACATCCCAGAGGACTACCGCGCGGACGTGGAGCGCCGGATGACCGTCACCGCGACCCCGGCGCAGGAGGGAACCTGGCACTGGACCAGCCCCACCGAGGTGCACTACCGGCCCAAAGAGTTCTGGGAGCCCCGCACGGAAATCTCCTATCGGGTTCCGCTCGCCGGCGTGCCCCTGGACGACGGCTGGTACGGCCGCTCCGACCTGACCGTCAACGTCACAATCGGCCGGTCTTTCGTCATGACCGTGGACAACAAGACCAAGCAGATGACCGTCAAGCAGGACGGCGAAGTGGTCAAGACCATCCCCGTCAGCCTGGGCCAGAAGAAGTACCCCTCATCGAGCGGCACGATGGTGGTCATCGAGAAGAAGCGCAAGACCGTCTTCGACACCCTGGACGAATTCCCCGAGGGCGAGGGCTACCGGGTGAACATCGACTACGCCCAGCGGCTCACCTGGAGCGGCCAGTTCATCCACGCCGCACCCTGGTCAGACGGCGAGCAGGGCCGCAGGAACGTCTCCCACGGCTGCGTCAACGTCTCCATGGCGATGGGCAAATGGCTCTTCGAGCAAACCCTGATGGGCGACCCCATCACGGTGAGCGGCACCGAGGACAAGCTCGACAACGGCAACGGCTGGACCGACTGGAACATGAGCTGGGACGACTACCGCAAAGGCAGCGCCCTGAGCTAACGGTCGAGCATCCCAGCCTTGACGTCACTGACCAGCGCGGCCCACTCACTCGGGCCGAAGACCAGCACCGGCCCGGCCGGGTTCTTCGAGTCCCGGACCGCGACGACGCCCGACAGGTTGCGGGCCACCTCAACACAGTCGCCAGAGCCACCGCCCGAGCTGCGTGTGCTCTTGAGCCACCTGGCTTCACTAAGGTCCAGCTCGAGCACCTCCTCCGCTTACAACTTGTCACGCACCGATGCGATTAACTCCATCGAGTGTACTGGCGACTCGGCGATCGCCCGGAGGTGGTCGAAGGTGCGGGTGTGCCTCTTCACGTCGGCGGCCTGTTCGATGGACATATCTCCCGCGGCGCTCTCACTCCACGCGAACGGTGGGTGACTGACCTCGGGGAAGAGCATGATCGTGAAGGCACCGTTGAGCCCGGGATGCCATGTCACGGTCGAACGCATCACCTGAAGAGTCACCCGGTTGCCGGAGTTGAGCAATCGGGACAGTTGTCCTCGCATAACCTCCGTGCCGCCGATGGCCCGATGGAGCAGGGATTCGTCGAGGATGGCCCACAGGTTTACTTCGCCGTCGCGGAGCCGTTCTTGGCGAGCGACACGCGCTTCGACCAGACGGTCCGTGGACTCCTCGGTTCGTGGTTCCAGATCAGAGCTGAAGAGGGCACGCGCATACTCCGGTGTCTGCAACAGTCCGGGAACGATCGCCCATGACCACTGGAGCAGTTCCGCTGCATCCGCTTCGAGGGCCATGTAGGACGGCAGCATGTTGGTAATGGTGTCTCGGTAGTCGACCCACCAGCCTCGTTCGCGCGCCGCCCTGCCGAGCCGGGTGAACTGTGTGCGGCTCGCCTCCTCGGTCACCCCATACAGGTCGAGGAGGCGTAGCAGATCCGGGCGGGTCACCGGCGAGACGCCGTTCTCGATTCGCGTCACCTTGGATTGCGACCAGCCAAGACGGGTCGCCACTTCGTCCGCCGACAACTTAAGTGTGTTGCGGAGACGGCGTAATTCCAGCCCGAGTTGACGTCCGCGCATGGTTACGGGTTGCTTCGCCATGGCGTCATTCTCCGGCCTACGGCTCGATCGGGCAACGTGCGGTCTGGCACTTGAGTCGATCTCGTGCATGATGCACGATCGAAGCTCAACCATGCGACGTTGGTGAAAGGTGGCACGATGCTGGCCTCCGTTGTTGCTGCGTTAGTGATCGGCTTTCTGGCCGGGTTGTGGTCGTTCAAGATCAGAACCCGCTGGTGTCCCCGATGTGGCGCCACCACGGCACCGCATCCGCCAGCGCTCGGCGGAGGTGGACGTCATGCCTGACGGGCGTCCGGCATTGCCGCAGCGGGTTGCCGGGACCAACCTGCCGCCAGCTGCTTACCGGGCGGTCGGCACAGCGAAGGTGCCGAACCTGCCGGACGCCCGCTGGGAGCTGGACGAGCGGACACTGATGGTCCTGCTCAACGCGCTTCGGCGCTGGCAAGTGATCGAACGCCGGTGAGGCCCGAGATCGGCAGGATCTACCAGGTGGCCGATCGGGACTACAAGTTTGGTTCGGGTCCACTCCTGGTCCGCGTCAGCCAGATCATCAGCGAGTGCGACTTCGGCACCGGCGACGTGGTCGAGATCTGGTGGGACGTGGAGGCGACGGTCAAAGTGCCGAACCGGGCGGGCGTGGCATATCCGCGGCGACTCTATCTGCGCGACGTCGCTGTCCGGCAATGACTCAGCCGGCGATCTCCAGCCCGGAGTCGGAGCAGACGGAGACGAGTTCGGCCGCGGCGGCGCTGACCGCGGCGATCAGGTCCGGTTCGTCGTCGCTGCCCTGTGCCTTGACGGCCAGCTCGTAGGCCTGCTGCAGGCGGGTGGCCGCGTCCGCGACCGGGGCGTCAGCTGTAGTGGTGGCCGCGCTGACGCCGGTGACCACGCCGGGCTGCATGAGGTTTCCTTCCCGGACGGCCACGGCGATCTTTCCGCAGGCCAGCGACCCCGGCGGCTCATCCGCCACGGGCGGGGAACTGGGTGGCACACCGGTGGCGGCGGAGGGCGCCGGAGTCGGGGCAGCGGTCGGCGAGGTGCAGCCGGCCAGCAGCGCCAGCAGGGCGCACATCAGTGCTGATCGCGACACATCTCTGACGGTAGGCGCTGGCCGGGCCGCCCGGCCGAAAACGGTCAGACCACCGTCGCGTGGGCCAGCCGGGATCCGGCTAGACCACGCTTGCGTGGGCGGCGAGGATTCGCCAGCCGTGCTCGTCGTCGCGAATCCAGGTGCGGGTGTAGCGCATCCGAGCCGTGAAGGGCACGCCGTTGATGCTGCCGCTCAGGCTGCCCAGAAACCAGGTCACCCCGGTATCGCCCGCTACGACGAGATCCAGTTCGTCCTCGTGCAGCGAGTTGATGACCTGGGTGCCGGTGCGATGGACACGCAGGTCGTCGTCCTTGCGGTAGGTCTTGCCGTCCGGCCCGGTGAAGATCAGCCGGTCGTCGAGCAACCGGTCCAGCGCCGCTACGTCGGAGGAAAGCTGAGCGGCTTGGAGCTGCCGCTCGGCCGCGCGCAGCTCCTCACGAGCGTCGCGAGGAGCGGTGCCCGGCGGGGCGGTGCCCGGCGGGGCAGTGCCTGTAGGGGCGGTGCCCGGCGGGGCAGTGCCTGTAGGGGCGGTGCCCCGCGGAGCGGTGTCCTGCGGGGCGGTGTCTGTAGGTGCGGTGCCCGTAGGGACGGTGCCCAGCGGGGCAGTGCCTGTAGGGGCGGTGTCCTGCGGGGCGGTGTGCGGCTGGGCGGGATCAGGGATGGCGGGCATGGGTCGAGGCTATTTGGGCTGGATGAGCCAATGCCAGGCTCGGCGCAACCCGTCGGCCACGGAGCTGTCGTCCGACGAAGCGTCCTCGCTCGGTTCGGGCAGCTGAGCGGCGGGCACCGCGACGATCACGCCGTGCTCGAAGATGCCGTCGACCTGGGCGGCTGCGGCGAAGCGGTGCCCGGCTGTCGTCTCCAGGACGAGGCCTTGGAAGATTTCGTCCTTGTCGTCGGCGAGGACGTGCGCGACCTTGCCCGCCGGGTCACCCGCGCGGTCGTAGGCCGGGGTGCCGTCGGTGAGGACGAGAAAGGACTGCGGGGCGCCGAGGTCTTCGGGCGCGGTGTCGGTGTCCGGCATGGCACCGGACGTACCCCGGGGGGCGTCCGAGTAATCAGTCTGCCGGGGGGAGGACAGCGACCTCGCGGTAGAACCGGTCGATCGTGCGTACGGTCGATTCGAAGTCTTCGAGGTCGAACGGCTTGGTCACGTACGCGTTGGCGCGGTGTTGGTAGCTGGCCTGGATGTCGCCGTCGGCGCCAGAGGTGGTCAGGATGACCACCGGGATGGCTTTGAGGCGGTCGTCGGTCTTGATGGCGGCGAGGGTCTCGCGGCCGTCCATGCGGGGCATGTTGAGGTCGAGCAGGATCAGGTCGGGCCGGTGGGCGTCCGCGTACGGCTCGACGCGCCGCAGGTAGTCGAGGGCTTCGCGGCCGTCGGCGACCCGGTTGACCGTGGTGTGGGTGTCCGAGCCTTCCAGGGCTTCCGAAATCATGAAGGCGTCGGCGTCGTCGTCGTCCACGACGAGGATCTCGAGACTGCGCACCGTGCCCCCTTGTTTGCGGTGCGGCAAGCATAGGGGTCGGCCGGACCGGAATACCACCTGGCCTCGGTATGAATTACGGGTGTCGGGTCAGGCCGCGTCGGGGAACCAGCCGCGGACCGTCGTGGGGGTGACGTCTCGGCCGGTTGCTCGGGCGCCGGCCCAGTTCACTCCGACGAGCAGGCCGTCGCGGTCCAGGCCGGGCAGCCAGCTGTGCAGCCAGTCAGCCAGGTCGATCTCCACGACTTCGAAGCCTTGGTATGCCGCGACGCCGGCGGCGATCCGGTCGGCGCGGGAGCGTTTGGACCAGAACGGCATGGCGCCGTGCGGGGCGGGGAAGCCGCCGGCGTCGCGGACCGACCAGATGCGCCCTTCGGTGGGCACCTCCCGGCGGAACGCCGCCGCGTGCGCTGCGCTGAGCGACATTGCCGTCGCCTTTCCGTGAATGACATTGCTGTCTCCATGGTGGCCCGTGGGTGCGTTCGGGGTCTTTTGAACGGCCGAAACAGTCGTAGGGTCGCCACCATGGAGATCAGAGATGCGACCGATGCGGATTGGCCGGCGATCTACCCGTTCTTCTCGGCGATTGTCGAGGCGGGGGAGACGTACGCCTTTCCGCTCGGCCTGACGAGTGACGAGGCAAAAGGGTGGTGGATGGAATCCGCCCCGGGGCGCACCGTGGTCGCGGTGGCGGATGGTGTGGTGTGGGGTTCCGCAAAGATGGGGCCGAATCGGCCGGGCCGGGGTGCGCATATCGGCACCGGCAGTTTCATGGTCGATCCCGCAGCTCAGGGGCGGGGCGTCGGCCGGGCGCTGGCGGGTGAGGTCATCGAGTGGTCCCGGGCGGCGGGCTTCGCCGGTATTCAGTTCAATGCGGTTGTCGAGACGAATCGTGGCGCCGTACACCTGTGGAGGTCTTTGGGGTTCGAGGTCTTGGCGACGGTGCCGGAAGCGTTTGACTCGGCCGCGCATGGCCGGGTCGGGCTACACGTTATGTACAAAAAACTGTAAAGACGTCACGTGCGTCCGTTTTCAGCCCTAACGTCGGGCTCAAGCGGTCGGATGCTCATTCGGTCGCACAGCCAGAAGGAGAACGGCATGAGCAAGATGCGGCGCGTAGCGACGATGGTGGCGGCGGCAGCGGTGGCCGCGGGCCTGGGCACGGTGGCGACGGGTGCGCCCGCCGCGGCGTCCAGCGGTCCGCGCCCGGTGGCCAAGTGGCTCAGCGCCGTCGAGGCGGGCGAGCCGACCTGGGTGAACATCCACTGGACGACCGACACGAAGATCTGCGACGCGCAGGTGTGGGTCAAGGGCAACAACACGGTCGACATCGAGTACCCGAGCACGACGATGAAGTACACGTCGTTCTCCCGCGACGACATGCTGAAGCCGTGGGAGAAGGACCGGACCGCGTTCGAGGTGACCGCGAACCAGACGAAGGCCGGCACCCGGCAGCTCGAGGCGACCCTGATCTACACGAACTGCAAGAGCGACAAGGCCAAGGTCAAGAGCTTCAAGCTGTACCTGCCGGTCCTCGTGGACGACGACTACCAGTACTGACGCAGGATTACGCGCGGCCGGCGGGGGCGGCCGGCCGCGCGTAGGTCTTCCTGCCTACCGGGCGGCCATGATCAGCGCGGCCGGATCGGTGCACACCATCCGCAGGGCCTGAGCCACCACGGTCGGGTCGTACGTCGAGGCGTGGAACGTGGCTTCGAGGTGCAGCACACCGCCCATCTCCGAGGTGGTCAGCGTGATTCCCTCGGGGCCGTTCAGGGTCGGCACGCTCTGGTTCACCCGCCCGGCGGCGTCGGCCGCCCAGGGCAGGTCGCCCAGCACGTCGTGCCGGCCCTGGTTGCTGAAGGTCAGCCGCGGCTGCGGGGCCGCCGGCGCCTCGCTCGGGTACGGGTCCGGCATGCCCGGCGCCCCGGTCAGCAGGATCTTGCCCTCGCGCAGCAGCATCATCGTCAGGATCCGGCCGGTCGCCAGCTCCGCCTTCAGCGTCGTGTGGATCGCCTGCGGGTCGGTCAGGCTGGCCGGCGCCAGGTACGGCCCCATGCAGAAGTTGCTGTCGATGCTGACGCCCTTGTCGACGTAGCGCCGCGCGTCCGCCAGGAACGTGCCGCCGCGCATGTCCGGGTTCAGGCCCAGGTCCTGCAACGCCGCGGTGAACGCCGCGAAGGTGATCGCCGAGGTGGTGACGCCGGGGGCGTGCTCGTCGCGCCACACCCGCATCTTGCCCAGCACGTCGGCCGAGCGGGCCGTCTCGACGGTCAGGCTCGCGGTCCACGGCTGCATGGCGCTCTGCTCCGGGTGCGGCGGCTTGGCGAAGCTCAGGCCTTCCTTCCACCGACCCGGCTTGGTGCCGAACTGCTTCCACCAGGCCTTCGGCAGCGCCGAGCGGTGGCGCACCGAGGGCGCGATCTCCGCGGCGCGCTGCTCGCCGGCCGCGCGGATCAGCTCGCGCAGCAGGGTGTTCACCGGGCCGGCGTCGCCGTAGGCGTGCGACACCTTCATCGCCACGTACCCGCCGCCGGCCAGGATCCGCACCGGGTGGTGGGCGCGCTGCTCGGACTGCAGCTCCCGGGTCATCGCGTCGAAGTCCACCGGTCCGGCGCCGAGGTCGGTCACCGCGTCCTGCACGTACGCGGCGAAGGCGCTCGCGTCCATGTGCAGCCAGCGGGAGCCGCTGCGGTCGAGGCGGGACACCGCCCGGTGCGTCGGGTCGGCGGCGTGCAGGCCGACCAGCGCGGCGCGCAGGCGCTCGGCGGTCACCCCGGTCAGCGGCCCGACCGTGCGGATGTACTCCAGCGGCAGCCAGGCACGCTCGTGCAGGGTCAGGGTGGTGCTCGACATGATGTTTTCTCCTTCGGGGACTGCCTTGGCGAAGACGACGCGCAGCACGGTCGGGGCGACCAGGACGGTCTCCACCGCCATCACCACGGCCACCCAGGTGACCAGCTCGGTGAGGCTGCCGCGGGTGCCGCCGTACCAGGCGGCGGCGATCTCGGCGACCCCGGCGAACACGGCGAAGATGCCCGCGCCGCGGACCGTGCCCTGCACCCGGGAGATCGCCAGGAAGAAGTGGTGGAAGACGAACGGGACGTAGGTCAGCGCCAGGATCGCCAGCGCTGTACCGGCGGTCTCCGCGTAGCTCTCGCCGAACACCGACATGATCGGCTTGGCGGCGAACACGACCACCAGGGAGACGGGCAGGCCGCCGCCGAGGCAGATCAGCAGGCCCATCCGGACCTTGGCGCGCAGGGCGGCCTTGTCACCGCTGGCCACCGCGAACAACGTCAGGGCGACGTTGCCCGGCACCATCGCGAGGAACGACAGCACCATGAACGCGGTGTAGAAAGCGGCGTTGTCCTTGGCTGACAGGACGGCGGTGACGACCAGCGGCAGCGCCGCCCGGGGCAGGTACGTGGCCAGGTTCAGCAGGTTGTGGTCGAACGTCGACCGGCCCCGGCCGCGCAGCAGCGAGGCGCGCGGGCGTACGGAATCGATCATGCCCTTCTTGTGCAGTGCCCGGCCCAGGATCGCGACCGACAGCACCGCGCCGGCGACCCAGGTCAGCAGCAGCTCGCTGCCAGTCAGGGTGATCGGCAGCAGGGCGACCGCACCGAGCAGCACCAGCTTGATGATCGAGAACCAGGCATTGCGCATGAGCTGCATCGGCCCCTGCAGCAGGCCGACCAGGGCCTCGTCCAGGACCAGCGTCATCGCGTTGAGCGCGATGCCGAAGACCAGCAGCACCGTGGCGGGCGTGTTGCCCAGCGCGTCCCGCAGGCCCGGCAGCGCCAGGTGGGCGAGCGCGACGTAGACCAGACCGCCCACCGTCGCGGCGCTGCCGGCGACCAGCAGGCAGGTGGAGATCAGCTCCCACTTGCGGCCTTTCAGGCCGGGCAGGTCCGAGATCAGCATGGTGCCCATGCCGAACATCCCGATCGTGCCGATCAGGGTCATCGCGGACACCGCCGCGGACGCCTGGCCCACCGCGTCCTGCGGCGCGGTCCGGGCGGCAAGCCACCAGTACGCGAAGCCGAACAGCGAGGTGAGCGCGGTCGTCGCCATCAACGACCCGGCGTTCACGAACAGGTCGAGGTGCCCGCGCAGCATGGTCACGAGCCCGCTGCGGCCCGGCCCCTCGGAAGAAGGATCAAGGCTCTCCGGTACGGCCTCGGTTACCGTGCTCTGCACTGCTACCGCCCCCAGTCGCAGTTTGATTGATCAAGCCGCAACGGTAGTTACTAACCGTGTTCGTCGACCACGGCGAAGTGGGGCAAATGCGAGCTGCCGTCCGGAGTGGAGAGGGGACCGAACGGACGAGGCGGTGGGACGCCTGTGACCTGGGACTATTCGCCGCGTACCGGGGATGGGGGCAGATCCCGGCCGGCGCGGGCCGAGGTGGTCAACGCTGCGATGAGTACGGTCTTACCGTCCGTATAAGCCTGGCCCGGGCCGAATCGGGCCATCAGCTCTTTCTTGCGAGTTGCATACCGTTCCCGGGCAGCCGGGTCGGCTCGCAGCAGGTCCCGCAGCAGCCGTTCCGGCCGGTCAGCCCAGGTCGAGGCGGGCACGATGTGCAGCAGGTACGCCGTGCTGTCGTAGTCCTCGCGGCGATAGCGCAACTCGTCCGGCTCGCGCTCCAGTCGGTTTCGGTAACCCAGCGTGGCTAGCGCGGCCTCATCGATCTCGTCCAGGTCGGCTGCGGCGGCCAGCAGGTCGATCTCTGGCCGGGCGGGCAACCCCGGCACGGCGGTGCTGCCGACATGCTCGATCGCGGCGAACAGGGGCGCCAGCGTCCCGCACGCCAGCCGGCCCAGCTCGGCCCAGCGGACGTCCGGCTCCGGAAGCGTCACAACCAGCCCACCTTCTTGAATCTGCGGTACAGCGTCAGCGACGCGGCGAGCATCACGAGGATGACGGCGGGGTAGCCGTACTCCCAGTCCAGCCCCGGCATGTGCGCAAAGTTCATGCCGTAGATGCCGGCGATCGCCGTCTGCACGGCGGCGATGGCGGCCCAGGACGCGATCTTGCGCATGTCATTGTTCTGGTCCACGGAGACCTGCGCCAGCCGAGCCTGCAGAATCGAGTTCAGCAGGTCGTCGAAGCCCGCGACCCGTTCCACGGCCCGAGCGAGGTGACCCCGTACGTCCACAAGGTACGGATACACCGCCTCCGGCACCACCCCACGGTCCAGAAGCCGGTGCAACGGCTCCTGCAGCGGCAGAACGGCCCGCTTGAACTCCACCATTTCCCGCTTCAGCTGATAGATGTGGCCGATCTGGGGCGATCTGTCCGCGGTGAACGCCACCGCCTCCAGCGCCTCCAGGTCGTGCTCCACATGCCCGGCGACCTCCAGATACAGATCGACCATCCGGTCACACACCGCGTGGGCCACCGCCCACGGACCCGCCGCCAGCAGCGTCGGCCGAGCTTCGAGATCCTTCCGTACGCTGCGCAGCGCACCCGCCGCCCCATGCCGCACCGTGATCACGAAGTCCGCCCCGAGTAGCACCGTCACGTCCCCGGTGTCGACCACCTCGGAGGATTCGGTCAGCTCCTCGTGCTCCACGTAACGTGCGGTCCGCAGCACCAGCCGGGTCACGTCCCCGATCACCTCCGCGGCGGGCCGGTGCCCCGGGTCGGCGGCCTGGGCAGCGGTCAGCTCGTGCAGGCCGAACACCTCGGCGACGGCGGCCATCGTGGCCTCGTTGGGCTCGTGCAACCCCAGCCACACGAAGGCGCCCCGGTGCCGCCGCGCGATGCGAGCGGCCTCGACATAGTGGGTGACACCCGGCCGCCGCCGCCCACCCTGGTAGACCGCGCAGTCCACCACGGCGTCCGGGTTGCGCTGCCGCTGCCGCGGCACGGCCGGCTCCGGACGGCTCAATCCCTCGATGATCCGCCCCAGCGTCCGCGGAATCAGGTACGGCTCCCGCCGCCAGCCGAACATGTCGCCCCACCTGCCCGTCGTCCGATGATCCGCACCGACGTTATCCGGCGGAAGCTCACCGGGGACGCACCGCACGCCCGGCGAGGATTAAGGTCACCTTCTGTCCGCAAACCGGGGGAGGCTGGAGTCATGGCGAACACGAGCGCGCGGATGCTTCGACTCCTGTCTTTGTTGCAAACCCACCGCTACTGGCCCGGCACCGAACTCGCCGACCGCCTCGAGGTCAGCCCCCGCACGCTGCGCCGCGACGTCGACCGGCTGCGCGAGCTCGGCTACCCGGTGGACGCCGCCCGCGGGGTCGCCGGGGGATACCAGCTGCAGGCGGGCGCCGCGGTCCCACCGCTGCTGCTCGACGACGAAGAAGCGGTCGCCATCGCGGTCGGCCTCCGGACGGCCGCCGCGGGCGCCGTCGCGGGGTTCGAGGAGACTTCCGTACGCGCCCTCGCCAAGGTCATCCAGCTGCTGCCACCCCGCCTGCGCCGCCGCATCGACGCTCTCCAGGCAGCCACCACTCCGGCAGTTCCCGGCGGGGGCCCGGTCCTCGACCCGACCACCCTGACCACGATCGCCCTGGCCTGCCGCGGCGAAGAGCGACTTCGCTTCGGCTACTCGAGGCGCGACGGTGACCACAGCAACCGCCACGTCGAGCCACACCGCCTCGTCTCCCTCGGCCGTCGTTGGTACCTCATCGCCTGGGACCTCGACCGCGCCGACTGGCGCAGCTTCCGCGTCGACCGCCTTGCCACACCGGAGCCGACCGGCGCCCGCTTCCGCCCCCGGGACATCCCCGGCGGCGATCCGGCCGCCTGGCTGCAGGGCCGCCTCGCGTCCACCACGGCCCGGTACGAGGTGGCGGTGCTGATCAACGCATCGGCCGAGACCGTCCGCCGGCAGGTCGGCCACTGGGCGACCGTCGAACCGCTCCTGCCGGGCGAATGGCGGAAGCCAAGCTGTCGCATGCGCATGAGCGTCGACGATCTGGGCTGGCCGGTCATGGTCCTCGGCGTCCTGGGCGCCGAGTTCATCGTCGAATCTCCGCCCGAGCTGGCTGCCCGAGCCCGGGAAGCCGCCGAGACGCTCCTCCGCGGAGCCGCACCCCCGGCCGCATAGTGGAGTCGAGGAACTGCCGCTCCAGGGCAGGGTGTGGCAGACGCGGCTGCTTTACCGGGCAGGGTTGGAAGGCGCGGATCGGCGCCCCCGTGGCGCCGATCCGCATAGGGAAACCTTATCGGGACCCTCCGACATTTTCCCGCAGATAAGTCCACAGTGGTGCCCTGAGCTGCGAAAGCTGTGGTGACGCACGGCATACTGCAGACCCGGGTCAATGGGCGAGCTCCGAGGGAGCCCTTCGGAGGGCTACCAGCGGCGGGGCTGGCCGGCGCGGTCGCGGACGGTGGCCCAGACCAGTTTGCCGCCGGTGGTGGGCAGGGCGCCCCAAGCGGTGGAGTCGGCGTGCACCACGCGCAGGCCGCGGCCACGTTCGTCGAGCGGAAGGCCGGCCTGGACCGGGGCTAGGGCGAGGATGCGGGGGAGTTCCGGGCTGCGGTCGCGTACGGCGATGTGCAGCGAGGTGCCGCGGCGGGAGACGGCCACGTCGATGGCGGTGCCGGCGTGCTCGACCGCGTTGGTCACCAATTCCGATACGACCGCGCGGGCCGGTAGCAACAGCGCGGACATGTTCCAGTCCTGGCAGGCGGCGCCGATGAGGTCGCGGGCTGCGCCGGGGGATGACGGGGCCGGCGGGAGGCTCTGCCGGACGATGTCGCCCGGTGCACAGTCGCCGGTCAGCGCCGCGTGGGCGGCCGCCAACGTGGGGTGGACGGGCAGGTCACCAGCGCGGCTGGGTGGGGACCCGGGTGGCAGACAGACCGCGATGCGGGCGGCCGGCACAGCGACCGCGGTGGCGCGTACGGCACCGAGCCAGGTGGGCGCGCCCACCGGTCCGGGGTCCTCGACGCGGCTGAGGTCGACCACGATGCCTGCCGGGTGCGCGGCGAGGCATTTCCGCAGCGTCCGGGACACGGCGGGGTGCAATGCCGCTGCCCAGGTCCCGCGGATGGCGACGTCGATGACCGCTCCGTCCGGGTCCGAGGTGACGCTGAAGTGCTCATCACCCGGATCGAACAGATACGGGGGTTGCTCCTGCATGGGACGGCCTTTCCGCCACGGGGTACTGGCGAGTCTTCGGCCCGGACGCCGTCGGGGCAACGGGGGAGTCACCCGAACGGGCTCGCCCGTTCAGCGCTGATCACCGATGTGGCCCGCCGCTTCGCCCACCTTGTCCGACGTGTCCCAGCCGCCACCCGAAATCTGAAAGAGGGTTTAGAGTTTCGGCCGGAAGAGATGAGGTGCGCTGGTGCTCAAAGAACTAGGCGAGGTGATTCCCGCCCCGGCCAACGTGCAGCCGGTCGCGGCCGCACATTTCACCATCGATGCGGGTACGGCGATCAGCGCAGCACCCGGCACGGAGCGAGTCGCGACCTACCTGGCCGAGCTGCTGCGCCCCGCCACGGGGTTCGACCTGCCGGTGACCCCGGCGGGCGGTCCCGACGCTCTGCCGGGAATTGTCGGTCTGTGGCTCGACGAGTCGCTTGGCGCGGAGGAGTACCGGCTGGAGATCTCCGGCACCGGGGTGACGCTGACCGGTGGTACGCCCGCAGGGTTGTTCTACGCCGTGCAGACGCTGCGCCAACTGCTCCCCGCCGACATCTTCGCGACCACGCCGCAGTCGGTCCGGTGGACGCTGCCCGGCGGCACGATCGTCGACCGGCCCCGTTTCGCCTACCGCGGCGCGATGCTGGACGTGGCCCGCCACTTCTTCACCGTGGCCGAGGTGAAGTCCTACCTCGACACGCTGGTCCAGTTCAAAATTAATCACCTGCACCTGCATCTCACCGACGACCAGGGTTGGCGCCTCGAGATCCAGAGTCGGCCCGCGCTCACCGCACTCAGCGGCGGCCCCGGAACCGGGGTGGACGGTGCCGGCCCCGGCTTCTACACCGCCGCCGACTACGCGGAACTCGTCGCGTACGCGGAAAGCCGGTTTGTCAGTGTTGTTCCCGAAATCGACATGCCGGGGCACGTGAACGCCGCTCAGGTCGCCTATCCGGAACTGACCGTCGACGGTGTCGCCCCGGCGCCGCGCACGGACACCAAGGTCGGCTACAGCTCGCTTGTGGCGGACAAGGAGGAGACCTACGCCTTCGTCGACGACGTGCTCCGCGAGGTCGCCGCCCTGACCCCCGGCCCCTACCTGCACATCGGCGGCGACGAGGCCCAGGCCACCTCGGCCGCCGAGTACCGGACCTTCATCGAGCGGGTTCTTCCGCTGGTCGCAAAGTACGGCAAGAGTCCGATCGGCTGGCACGAGATGGCCGCGGTCGACCTGCCCCCGGGCGCCATCACCCAGTACTGGCGCACAGAGTCCGCTGACGCCGGCACCGCCCGAGCCGCGGCAAACGGGGGCAAGGTGCTCATGTCCCCGGCAGACCGTGCCTATCTCGATATGAAGTACACGGCCAAGACTCCGCTCGGGTTGGACTGGGCCGGTGTCGTCGACGTCGAACGGGCGTACTCGTGGGATCCGGCCGACCGACTCCCCGGCGTCGGCGAGGACGCGCTTCTCGGCGTCGAAGCGCCGCTGTGGTCCGAGACCCTGCGCAGCCTGACCGACGTCCAGACCATGGCCTTCCCGCGGCTGCCCGCCATCGCCGAGGTTGGCTGGTCTCCTCGGCAGAGCCGGGACTGGGATTCGTTCCGGTGCCGGCTCGCCGGCTACGGCCCCCGCTGGGACATTCAGGGCGTTGCCTACCACCGCTCCGCGGACGTGCCCTGGCATTAGGAATGGTCTAGCTCCGGACACCGCCTACTCTTGCCGGGTGCGAAAGCAGGTGTGGGTCTCGGTCGCGGGCCTGGGCGGGTTCCTGGTGGTCGCGGCGGCGCAGCTCGCGCTCGTCGTCGTGCCGGTCATGCTGGTGCTCACGATGCTGCCCGGCGCGGCGGCGCTGCGGATCGGCCTGCCCATGTGCATCGCCACGGTGGGCGTCATGGCGTACGCGACCTGGCGAGCGCTCCACCTGCGCCGCCCCGAACCCATCGGCATTCCCGTCAGCCGGTCAGATGCGCCCGCCCTCTGGGCACTGCTCGACGCCGCCGCCACGGTGGCCGAAACCCGAGTGCCCGACCGGCTGATGATCGTGGCAGACGCGGCGGTCAAGGTCATCGAACGCACTCGGCTGCTCGGGCTCGCCGGTGGCAGCCGAGACCTCTACCTAGGGCTGCCGCTGCTGCAAGCCTGGGACATCGCGGCGCTGAAGGCTGCCGTCGCGCACGAGATCGGCCACTACTCACCCCGACTCGGGCGGCTCGCCCCCGTCGCCTACCGAGGACGAATCGCGGTCGGCCGGGTGGTGCCGCGCATCCCGCGGCGCAATCCAGCGGGTCCTCTGCTGCGGGCGTACGCGCGCTTCTATCGGCGCATCGACGCACCTTTCAGCGCGGCACAAGAGCTGCAAGCCGACCGCATCGCGGCCGAGTACGCGGGCGCGGACGCCGCGGCGTCCGTGCTGCGCGACCTGCCGGCGTTGGACGGAGTGTTACGGATCTTCCACGCCGAGTATCTCGGGCCGGGTTGGCAGGCCGGGCACGTGCCGGACGACATCTTCGGTGGGTTCCTGCGGGTGCTGGCGGCGCGCGCGGAGGACGTGGCGACGCTGCGGGCCAGGGAGCCGGCGACCCCTTCCACCTGGGACACCCACCCGGCGCGTGCGGTGCGGCTTGCCGCGCTGGCGAGTGTGCCGCCTGCCTCCGCCTCGGCTGCACCGGCCCTATCCGTCTCGGATGCTCCGGCCGTCTCCGAATCTGCTGCTCCGGCCGTCTCCGAATCTGCTGCTCCGGCCGTCCCCGAATCTGCTGCTCCGGCTCTCTCCGGTTTGGCCGCCCTGGCGGAGACCGGTGCGGTGTCTCCAGGCGCTTCGGCGACCTCGATGGCGGCTGCCCCGGGCTCTCCGGCCGGTTCCTCGGCGGTTTCTGTCGGCGCTTCCGATCTTTCGCAGGCTGCCCCAGACCCCTCGCAGACCGACTCCGACGCAGCTCCTGCGGCATCTGACGCGCCTGAGCTCATCCCTGATCTTCCCGGCCTGGGGAAGGCGTTGCAGACCGTCGCCTTCCCGCCGCAGGGGCGCACCACCGTGGGCTGGGACGATTTTTTCGGTGCCGCTCGGATCGTGGAGATGGAACGGGAAGCCGACGCCGCGCTGACCACGCTGTCCCGGGCGGTGGGCAGCCCGGTCGGCACCGCCGCCGACGTGTTGGATCTCGCGGGCGACGGGCGGTTGCACACGCTCGCCGAGTCGGTCTTCCCCGGAATGACCGCCGCGGAGACCTCGGCGCGGATCGGCGACCTGGTCACGCTCCTGCTGGCCCTCGCAGCGTTGCGCAGCGGCGTGGCCCGGTGGCGGCACAGCTGGACCGGCACCGCCGAGCTGGTCACCGCTAGCGGACACCCGCTCAACCTCGGAGAGCTCACCGCCCTGGCGATCGCCCCGCCGACCGTCGCAACCGCCCGGGACCGGCTCGCCGAACTCGGTATCGACGTCGCTGCCCCGGCCGAGCCCAGTGCGACCCCCCGGGCCGAAGTCGTCGGGGGCGTCGTCAATCTGCTCGTCGATGGCACACGAACGGACGTTCTGGTGGTCGACACCGGACTCTTTCTCGTACCGGGACTGCCGCGGTCACAGAACGGCACCGCGAAGCGCAGGCTCGCCGAATTCGCCGCTGCCGACCACCCGCGGCGGGCGGTGCTGGTGCCTCAGTGCCGGTTCGTGGCGTACGCGGACGTGGCCGGAGCCACCCAGGTCAAACGGCGAAGCTGGGACCTGCGGTTGCGGGACGGCGAGACGTTGAGCGTGCGTACGGCCCTGGACTCCGATGCGCTGCCCGGCGGCTGGACGGCGCTCGACGACGCAGTGGCCTTCCTGGCGCGGACGCGCTGATCTGTCAGGCGTCGATACGGCGCGGGTGCCGTCGGCGGAGATAGATCGTTACCGAGACGAGGGCCACACGAGATTGTGCTCGGCGGGAGTGAACTACAAAGCTGTTCTCTGCGTGTTCATCCGTAGACGGTCGTATGTCCGACCGAGCGGTGAGCAAGCTGGTACCCCGGCGGCACACTGGTGAGCGGTGACATCTGCTTACCGCTTGCGAAAACGGGTAGTGGGGCGGCACGCGGATCGGCGATGATCATCAGAACAGGGGGGAGTGGCGTGATGGAACGGGGACCCATGGCGCTCTTCGGGGCCATCGTTGCACTGGGCCTCGGCCCGGCGATGTGGCTGGGAGCGCAGTTCGGCGAGGCAACGGTGACACCGCCACGCCAGCCATCGATCATCACGCAGCAGAACGACGTGACCGGACCCGAAGGCGGTTCCGGGGCCGGCGACTCCCCGGAGGAAAAAGCCCGGGTCGTCCGCAGCGAACCGCGATCGAACCCGGAGCCGCTGACTCCGCGGACGAAGCCGGCTGCTGAGAAGACCTCGCCGTCGACGCCTTCTCCCTCGGCCTCGTCGGAGAAGAGCACGCCGCCTACCGAGTCAACGACACCGCCGGTCGAGAAACCCGAGGAGCCGGCCACGCCGCCGTCGGGCGCCACCACCGAACCGGGCACGCCGCCTACCGGCGACAACCCCGGCGGACCGGTTCTGCCGCCAGTGCCGCCGATCACCGAGCAGGAATTGCCCTCCGGAACTGGCACCGACAAGATCGCTGAGGTAGTCGCTCCGGCGAACCTGCAGGGCTGAACTGGTGGTCCGGACGGTGGCGACCGCCCGGACCGAGCACGTCAGCAGGGACTACAGTCCAAGAATCCGGTTGAGGATGTCGCGGTAACCCCGTAGCTGCACCCGCAGCGCTTCGGTGTCGTCGCTGTCGCCACCCAACTCCTCCTTGCGGGCCCGCAGACTCGCGGTCAGCGTCTCCACGGCCTCGTCGACGAGAGTGGCGGCTTCGCTGGTCGCCTCCTTCGGGCTGTCCACGAAGCGAAGCTGCACCTCCCGCCACCGCTCCTGAAGCGCCTGCGCCTCGTCCGCAGCGAAGAACACGTCGGTTGGCCGCTCCGTCTCAGCCCTCGCGGCGATGGCCGCCACTCCCGGGGAGGGGGCGGCCGTTGCCGCGCCAGCGGTGTTCGCCTGTGGGGCGCTCGTTGCGTCGGCGGTGTTCGCCTGTGGGGCGCTCGTTGCGTCGGAGCCTGAGCCCGCGATGGGTGCGCCCGCGCTGTCCGTGCCCAAAGTCTCCGTCCCCGTCGCTTCCGCATCCGGGGCGCCCCCGCCCGTCGCGCCTGTGTTCGCGGCGGTCAGCTCCGAGGCCTTCTCGGCGTCAGGAGTCGGCCCGTGCACATCCCGCGCTTCGGGCGCGCGCTCTTCAAGTCGCGGATCAGCCGTCCCGTCCGGCAATTCGCGCTCAGGCGTCGCGGCGTACTCATCAGAATCGATTCGCTCCTCGCTGAGATAGCTGCTCTCGTCCGCGCCGGGCGTGGCACGGCCGTGTGAGCTTGCGGGGCCGATGGTGTCCGCACTGTCATCACCGGAGCCGAACTGGTGGTCGCGGGTGACTCGGTCCTCGGCGCCGACCCGGGTAACGGAGATGTCGCGGTCGCTGGTGCCCGCGTGGTCGTCGAGCGGGACATCCACGATGTCCTTGTCTGCATCGTCGCGGTCCACGGCAGACGTGTGGCTCGTGTAAGTCGTGGTGTTGGTCCTGGAAGGAGACTCATTCCCGGCCATGTCCTCGGCGGCCTCGGACGGCGACGATCCGCCGAACGGGCGCGGCGTGGCTCCCGGCTGGTGGAGCTCGGTGCGGTCCGGATCGGCTCCGGCCCGGGTGTCGTCGGCGGTGGCGTCGGACCACGGGGAGGGCGGACGCTGGCCGGGTACCGCCACCGGCTCCGACTGCACCCGTTCGGGCCGGTCGTCGTGGGCCTGCTCGTCGGCGGACTCGCGGGCGTCGTTGGAGAAGAAACGCATCGTCGCACTCCTCAGCGGCTCGTGGCGTCGGGACGGTGGCCCGCGACGTCGCTGTCGTGGTCATTGATCTTCTGGGACGGCAGCTTCGGCTCGGACGCCGGGGCGGCGGCACCTTCCGTACGGACGGGGTTCTCGCCGAGCAGATCGGCGAAGAGCGCGCGGTAGTGGACCAGCGCCTGACGCAGGTCCTCAGTGTCAGCTTCGCTGTTCTTGCTGCGTTCGCTGATGGCGTGGGCGTCGCGGTAGTGCTCCAGCGTCCGGGCGTGGTCGACCGACAGCGTCGCCAACTGCTCGTCGTACTCGCCGGTGGGGTAGCCGCGCTCGGCGATCAGCCGGGTCACCAGCTCGTCGGCGGTGGCGACGGCGTGCTCAGGCGCGTCCACGAACTGGATCTGCACCTCTTCCCAGGCGACGGAGTACCGGGCTTTGTTCTCTGCGGACAGCGGGATGAGTTCGAGCTGGGCGTGCCGCCTGCGGCGCTCCTCGAGCTCGCGTTCGCCGGCAGCGCGGCTGTCGGCATCGGCGACCACTCGGTCGTACTCGGGTCCGAAGGTGTTCTGTAGGTTCTTGCGACGTCCGGCGCGGACGCTGTAGACGACGGCGGCGGCGACCAGCAGGGCCAGGACGATGAGAATGATCACGAGTGTGGGGGACATCGGCCTCCTCCTTCTTCCGCGCCTGGTATTCCCACCCCGCGGGGGTCGTCAATCCGGTTCGGGCCCAGCGACCTGAAAACCCCCGGACTTATCCACAGGTGAACTGGCTCGGTGCGACGCCATTCCGTATTCTGCCGGAGGCGCGCAGCTCATCGATGGTCATTGACTCCTCAAGCGGTGATCCGGCTGGGCGGCGCTCGAGGACGTACAGGAGTCTGATGAGAACCCGCAGTTGGTCGATCCGCGTGAAGATCGTCGCGATGGTCGCGGTGCCACTCGTGGCACTGCTGGCGTTGTGGGTCTTCGCCACGGCGATCACCGCCGGCCCCGCACTGTCCCTGCTGTCGGCGCGCACGTTGCTCGACACAGTGGGCAACCCCGGCGAAGTCCTGATGGGGGAGGTCCAGCGGGAACGCAAGATCTCCGTCCAGTTCCTTGCCGACCCGAAGGCGTCGCCAGGCCCCCTGGACGCGCAGCGGGCCGCCACCGACCGCGCCGCGGACGAGTTCCGGCGAAAGGCCGGCAGCGCCGAGGCCCGCCGGGCAGCCAGTGCCACGTTGGAATCCCGCATCCAGCAGGTGTACACCGATCTGGACGGGCTGACCACAGCTCGCGACTACATTGACCGCCGCGAGGTCGACGTGGTGGGTGCGCAGAACCTCTACAACAGCATCGTGGACAGCGGCTTCCAGATGTTCGCCGCTACCGCCTCCTTCAACGATGAGCGCGTCGACCGGGAGATTCGCGCCCTGACGACCGTCGGCCGCGGCCAGGAACACCTCAGCCGCATCGATTCCTTGCTCACCGGGGCGCACGCGGCCGGGAAGTTCACCGAGCAGAGCCGCGCCGAGCTCGTGCAGGCGATCGGCACCTCCCGGTTCCTCTTCGCACAGGGCATCACCGACCTGCCCGAACGCGACCGCGTCGCCTGGCAGCGGCTCAGTCGGGGCGCCGCCTTCAACCGGCTGCAGGAGCTGCAAGACCAGCTCATGTCCACGAGCCGGGCCGACGCGCCGTCGCCGGTCGGGTCCGACACGTGGCAGCCCGCCTTCGACTCCACCGCACAGCAGCTACGCGCCTTCGAAATCAACGCGACCGACTCGCTCGCCGAAGACGTCCGGCCGGTCGCCACCGGCATTCTGCTGCGGCTGGGTCTCGCCGGAGTCCTCGGCCTGGTGGCCGTCATCGCCACTGTCCTCGTCTCGCTGCGGGTCGGCCGCTCGATCGTGGGCCGCCTGGTCCGACTGCGCCGCGAAGCCCTCCAGGTGGCGGAGGATCGACTGCCCGCAGTGGTCAAGCGCCTGCAACGCGGCGAGGCCGTCGACGTCGAGCAGGAAACACCACCCTTGGAGTACGGCCGGGACGAGATCGGCGAGGTGGCACGCGCCTTCAACGAGGTGCAGCGTACGGCGGTGCAGTCGGCGATCGAGGAGGCCAACGTCCGGCGCGGCATCAACGAGGTCTTCCTCAACATCGCCCGGCGCAGTCAGACGCTGCTGCACCGCCAGCTGGCGCTCCTCGACAAGATGGAACGGCGCGAAACCGGCCCCGACGAGCTCGAAGACCTGTACCGCGTGGACCATCTCGCGACCCGCATGCGCCGCCATGCCGAAGACCTGGTGATCCTGGCCGGCGCCGCCCCGGGCCGCGGCTGGCGCAACCCCGTCCCGATGATCGACGTGGTCCGCGGCGCGATCAGCGAGGTCGAGGACTACAAGCGGGTCCACATCGTCGCCATCGCCCCGTCGGCGGTGCTCGGCCGCGCCGTTGGCGACGTCATCCACCTGCTGGCCGAGCTGCTCGAGAATGCCGCTGCTTTCTCGCCGCCGCAGACTCAGGTGGAGGTAGTCGGCCAAGCCCTGCCCAATGGCTATGCCGTGGAGATCGAGGATCGTGGCCTGGGCATGTCCGCCGAAGCGATCGCCGAGGCCAACCGCAAGCTGGTCGAACCCCCGGAGTTCGACCCGGCCAACAGCGCAAGACTCGGCCTCTTCGTGGTAGCCCAGCTCGCCGCCCGCCAAGGCCTGCGCGTCTCGCTCCGCCCCAGCTCCTACGGCGGCGTGACCGCGATCGTCCTCATCCCCGACGACCTGGTCACCACCGTTCCACCCGGTTCCCTCGCCCTGCCCGCCCCGACGCCCGGCTCTCTGCCGGCCCTAGCCCCTGGCTCCCAGCCCGGTCTCGCCGCGCTCCCCGCCGGCCCGAAGGCAGGGAACGGCATCGCCGCGCAGGCTGCCCTCGGCCACGACATTGCCGGGTACGGCTCCACGGAACACGCCGGTGCTGGGCCGGCCGTCGCTGACCAGGCGATTGCCGGGCAGAGCTTCGCCGGCAGACGTGCGGCGGATCAACCGACTGCGGAGCACTTCACCGCCGACCACGTTGCTCCGGAAGCGGTGATCGCGGACGAGGCCTGGGCGCCGCCCATGCACGGCAATCCGGTCGCACAACCGGTGGTGGAGAGGCCAACACCGGAGAAGACCGGCCCCGCTCCCAGCGCCGCGATATCCGGGCTGACCCCGGACGGCCTGGTTCGGCGTCGCCGTACCGGCCCACGACGCCGACCACACGGGCCCGTCGAACCGCCCGCCCACCTGCCGCCCAACCAGACGTCCCCTGCGGCACTGTCCCCGCCGCCCTTCCGCATCCCCGCCCAGCGGGCACCTTCCGACCCGATCCCCCCTGCGCCCATCCCCCCCGTACACGGGCAGTCCACACCGATGCCGCCTGACACGGTGGCGCCCACATCGGTGCCGCCCGAGGTTGTGCCGCCCGCATCGGTGCCGCCTGACGCTGTACCGCCCGCATCGGTGCTGCCCGAGGTTGTGCCGCCCGCGGATATTCCGCTCGAGCCCGTGCCGCCTGCGCGTATGCCGTCGGAGGAGGGGATGCCGGCGCCCGTGCTGCCGACGTCTGCGCTGCCTGACACCGGGGCGCCTGCACCCACTGTGGAAGAGGGGTTGCCGCGCCGGGTGCGGCAGGCGAACCTGGTTCCCCAGCTCCGAGAGCCGGCGGCCGAGCGGGCGGAGCCCACCACCGTGCGGTCGCCGGAAGAAGTGCGGAGCCTGATGAGTGCCCTCCAACGCGGCACGAAGCGGGGTCGTCAGGAAGCGGCAGCACTGCTCCACGACACCTCGGAATCAGCGGCAAGTGAGGGCGCCGACGCAAGCGGTGAGCAAGATCTTTCGACAAGTGACAAAGAGCGGACGGCAGGGCAGCCCGCGTGGTCCGAGGCGGCTACCGTCACGTTCCCGGCCGTGCCGGGCGATGTGGACGGCAGCGGCGACCGCGAAGACAGCGCTGCTGACGGGAAACACCAGAACCACCGGCTGGATAAGGACGCATAAGTGGCACAGAGGACTAACCAGAGCGCCAATCTCACCTGGCTTCTCGACGAACTGGTCGAGCGGGTGCCGTCGGCGCGGCAGGCGGTGGTGCTCTCCGCCGACGGGCTCCTGCTCGGCGCATCGGCCGGCATGACCCGGGAGGATGCCGAGCACCTGTCGGCGATGGCTGCCGGGTTCCAGAGCCTCGCCAAGGGCGCGAGCCGGCATTTCGCCGCCGGGCCCGTACGCCAGACCGTGGTCGAGATGGAAGACGCCTTCCTCTTCGTCACCGCGGCCGGCCAGGGTGCCTGCCTCGCCGTCGTGGCGGACAGTGAGGCGGATCTCGGGCTCATCGCGTACGAGATGGCGATGCTGGTCACCCGGGTCGGGCAGACGATGGACGCACCGGAGCGGTTCCCCAGATCCGATGCCCGCTGATCACGACTGGCTGGATTCCGACGCGGGACCGGTCGTCCGGCCGTACGCGATGACCCAGGGCCGGGTGGCACCCGCCGGCGACGAGTTTGACCTGGTCGCCTTCGTGGTCGCCACCGTTGCTGGCACTGCCCCGGCCCCCGGGCTGCCGCCAGAGCATCTCGCCCTCGTCGGCGCGGCGTGGGAGCCCACGTCCGTCGTGGAACTAGCCTCCAAACTGGACCTCTCGATCGGAGTCGTCCGGGTGCTGCTGGGTGATCTACGCTCAGCCGGACTCATCTCGCTCTACGAGCCTCCCGCGGCCTCCCAGCCGCATGACGTCGACGTACTCAAGGCGGTTGTCAATGGACTCCGTGCGCTCTGACCCGGCCGGCGCGCGTTCGCGTATTCCGGTCGCGCTCAAGATCCTCATCGCCGGCGGCTTCGGTGCGGGCAAGACCACCATGGTCGGCTCGGTGAGCGAAATCCGGCCGTTGCAGACCGAGGAAGTGCTCACCGGCGCTGACGGTGCCGACGACACCTCCGGCGTGGAAGGCAAGCGGACCACCACGGTGACGATGGACTTCGGCCGCATCACCATCACCGATGACCTGCAGCTCTATCTGTTCGGCACCCCGGGACAGGACCGCTTCTGGTTTCTCTGGGACGAGCTCTCCCAGGGCGCCCTGGGTGCGGTGGTGTTGGCCGACACGCGCCGGCTGGCGGACTGCTTCCCGTCGATCGACTATTTCGAGCAGCGTGGCACACCGTTCGTGGTGGCGGTGAACTGCTTCGACGAGCGACGGTTCGGCACGGACGCGGTGGCGCGCGCCCTCGACCTCGACGCGGACGTCCCGGTGGTGGAGTTCGACGCCCGCGAGCCGCTCGCCGCCCGAAACGTCCTCATCGAGCTGGTGGAGTACGTCGCCCGCCGCCAGCTTGCCTCCGCCGGGTCGCGTTAGCCCCGCGCTGACGATTCGCCGCCCTATGTGGCGGCGGTCGCGTGTGTGGGCCGCGGTCCGCGCGCCCGTCGCTTTTGTGTGGTGGGATCGGGGTATGGGTGCGAACGGCGAATTCGTGTTCCTTGGTTGTTACACCGGTGAGAGCGGCGGCGCGGGCGAAGGGATCGTGCTGCTGCGGCGGGACGGGCGGACCGGCTCGCTGGCCCGGCTGGGGGTTGCTGCCCGTACGCCGTCGCCGTCGTTCTTGGCGCGCCATCCGACGTTGCCGGTGTTGTACGCGGCCAACGAGCTGGACGCAGGCACGGTCAGCGCCTTCGCGGTCGCGGCCGACGGATCGTTGACTCCGCTGGCGGTGCAGTCCACCGGCGGCTCGGCTCCGTGCCACCTGGCTGTGTCGGGCGATGCGCGGCACCTCCTGGTCGCGAACTACGCCAGCGGGGACGTGGCGGTCCATCCGCTGGCTGCGGACGGAGTGCCGGGTGAGCGATCCGACCTGCTGAATCTCGACGGCAAGGGCCCGGTGCCGGACCGTCAGGACGGTCCGCATGCACACATGGTGGCGCCCGATCCGTTCGGCGCGGATGTCCTGGTGTGTGATCTTGGTTCGGATACCGTGTGGCACACCCGGCTGGATGCGATCTCGGGCCGGTTGTCGCTGGTGGGTCCGGCGCTGCGGGCGGTGTCCGGTACCGGTCCGCGGCATCTGCTGCGGATGCGCGACGGTGCGCTGCTGCTGGTTGGTGAGTTGGCTGGGGATGTGAGCTGGTTTCGGCCGGGGGGCAGTGGCGCCTGGGAGCGGCACGGGGGCCACCCGACGAGCGGTGCGGCGAAGAATCAGCCTTCGGACTTGGTCGCGGGGCGCGATGGCCGGTTCGTGTACATCGCTAACCGAGGACCCGACACCGTGTCGGTCTTCGCCTGGGAACCGCACGGCGGCACGCTTGTGGCTGAGGTGTCGACGGATGGTGCGTGGCCCCGACATCTGGCGCTCATGGCCGATCACCTGTACGTAGCAAATGAACGTTCACATTCGGTAACAATGTTTCGAGTCGATCCCGACTCCGGCATTCCTGAGGCGCACGGCGAACCGGTTTCCAGCGGTAGTCCGACTTGCCTGTTGCGCTGGACGCCCACCGCTGCGGCGTAAAGGATTTGCCGGCCGGTGCCGGACACTGCCGGAGTGTCGTGATCTTCGGCGGATAAACGGCAAGGCTGGCGGGGGTGTAGCCACACACGGGTACGACAACATCACGCTCAGTTAATTGAGTATGCGGAATTTCCAATCCGAGTAAGTTTCGTCCGAACGTATATGGCATTCGGCTCGGCAGATGCGCAGTATGGAGCGCGTGTCAGGCCGCCATCGCAGAAATTTCACGCTCAGAGGAGCCGGCGTCGTCGCTTCCGCGATGGCGATCGTCGTGGTGCTCGCCGGAACGTGGCTGGGCTATCGAAGCCTCACCGACAAGGATTGTTCCGGCGAGGTCAAGCTCAATGTCGCCGCCGCGACCGAGCTCACCCCCGCCGTGGAACGAGCCGCGCAGCAGTGGACCGCCGACGGAGGCGCCGTCAACGGCACCTGCGTTGCCGTAACGGTCACGGGCGTCAGCTCTCCGACAATGGCCTCGACGATCGCGGCCAAACACGGCGTCACGCTGACCGGCCTCGGCGCGGCCGGTAAGTCCGGCACGGTGCCGGACGTCTGGATCGCCGACTCCTCCACCTGGCTGATGCGCCTGCGCTCGGAGGCCTCCGGCTTCCAGCCGACCGACGGCAAGTCGGTCGCCAGCAGTCCCGTGGTCGTCGCCATGCCAGAGGCGGCTGCGAAGGAAGTCGGCTGGCCAGACCGCCAGCTCGGCTGGAGCGACCTGTCCAAGAAGATCACCACCGGGACCTCGCTGCGGACCGGGATCGTCGACCCCACTCGCGACGCGGCCGGGCTGGCCGGTCTGCTCGCCCTCGGCCAGGCCGCCGGCACCGGCGCGGAAGCCAAGGCCCAGCAGGTCGGGGTGCTCCGAGCGCTGGCCGCCGGAAGCTCATCGCTGCGCGAGGACCTGCTGCAGAAGTTCCCCGCCTCGAGCAACCCGGCTGACCTGGCCGGCAGCCTCAGCGCGGCGCCGCTTTCCGAAGAGGACGTCATCGCGTACAACGCGAACAAGCCGGAGATGCCGCTGGCCGCGCTCTACCTTGACCCGAAGCCGCCGGCGCTGGACTACCCGTTCCTGGTGATGCCCGAGGTCGACCTCACCAAGGCCGGTGCCGCTACTGGCCTGCGCCAGGCGCTGGAGCAGCCCAGCTTCAAGAACGAACTAGCCAAGGTAGGCCTCCGGTCGGCGGACGGCACCGTGGGCGCCGACTTCGCTGCACCGCTCGGCGCCACGCCGCCCACCGGCGGCTCCGCGGCACCGTCCAGTGGCACCGAGGGCACCGCCGCGGCCGGTCTCGACGCTGCCTCGATCAACCGAGTGTTGGGCAGCTGGGCGGCCATCACGCTGCCCGGCCGGGTGCTCGCCGTCTTCGACGTGTCGGGTTCCATGAAGACCAAGGTCCCCTCCGCGAACAACGTCGACCGTGCCACGCTGATGCGGGCCGCGGCCGTGCAAGGCCTCACCCTCTTCGACGACAAGTGGGCGGTCGGCACCTGGGTGTTCTCCACCCAGATGGACGGCGACAAGCCGTACAAGGAGATCGTGCCGATCACGCCGCTGACCTCGGGACGGAGCCGGCTCCAGGAGTCGATCAACCAGGTCGTGCCGAAGGAAGGCGGCAACACCGGCCTCTACGACACGGCGCTGGCCGCGTACAAGTCGGTGCAAGACACGTGGGTGGCCGGCCGGGTCAACTCGGTGCTGCTGTTCACCGACGGCAAGAACGAGAACGCGGATGGCATCTCGCGAGACACGCTGATCGCCGAGCTCAAGAAGCTGGCCGACCCCAAGCGGCCGGTGCGCATGGTGATCATCGGCATCGGCACGGGCGTTGACGCTGACGAGCTTCAGGCCATCACGGCGGCCACCAGCGCCGGCGGCGTCTTCATCGCCCCGGACCCGGCCAAGATCTCCGAGATCTTCCTCGAAGCGATCTCCTCGCGCTCCGGAGCCCGCTGAGCCCTGACGACGGCGAAGCTGAGCTGACTGCGGAAGGACCGCCTCACCCGATCCGGGATGGGGCGGTCCTTCAGTGTCCGGGACCGGTCCAGTCCAGGCAGACGGCGACCGCATCGTCCTCAAGGTCGCTGCTGACGAAGGCCCGCAGGTCGCCTAGCAACGACCGCACCGCCTGCAGCGGGGCAAGTGCTCCGGTCCGCCGCACAAAGCGGTGCAGCGCCGCGTCGCCATATCGTCCGGCCTCGCCGCCGGCCTCGGCGACCCCGTCGCTGACGATCAACAGGCGGTCGCCGGCAGTCAGTCGCCGGGTGCGCTGCTCGTAGTCCGAAGACTCGAACATGCCGAGCGGGAACTGTGCGTCCAGCGGCTGCTCCAGGACCTCGCCCACACGCAGCACCATCATCCGAGGCGAGCCGCTGTCGACCGTGGTCAGCTCACCGGTGGTGAGGTCCAGCTCGAGCAGCATCGCCTCCACGTGTGCCTCGCCGCGGTGCTGGGCGAAGATCGCCTGGTCGGCGAGGGCGGCCTGATCGGCGAGCGCGAGCCCGGCGCGCCGGGCGTTGCGCAGCGCGTTGATGGCCAGCGAGGTCAGCAAGGCGGCGCCGACGCCTTCGCCCATGCCGTTCAGCACGGTGATGAAGAGGCGGCCGTCATGCTCGGCCCAGTCGAAGCCGTCGCCGCGGACCGCGTACGCCGGTTCGAGCTGGCCGGACAGGCTGAACTCCGGTCCCACCCGGGACCGCCCGGGCAGGAGCTCCCACTGCATCTCCGCGGCCAGGGTCAGCCGACGGGTTCGGGCAGCCACCGTGTACCGGTCGGTGCCCGCGCCGGCAGCCTGCAGCTCGTGGCCCAGCAAGGTCGCGATCTCGGCGAGCTCGGCCCGCTCCAGCTCGGCCGAGGGCAGGGGCGAGAGCCGCAGCACGCCCATCCGCTCGCCCCGGGCGGTCACCGGCAGATAGCCGGTCCGGCCAGCCGTGACCTCGGCCTGGTGGTCGTAACACCGCCAGGCCGGGTCGCCCGGACGCGTGACCGGCGGGCCGCCGAACAGGGGCAGCAGAGCCGCCAGTCGGTAGTCGACGAGCAGCAGTTCGAGGTCGCCATCGCCGTACTCTTTGGCTACGGCCTCGGCTAGACACTCCACGACCCGGTCGGCGGGCGCGTCCGCCAGTGCGCGTCGTACGGCATTCAGCCGCTCAGACACGCTTTCACCCCCTCGAAAGGTGCATCGTACGGGTAGTCTCTGCTGCACCATGGGCGAACACCATGGGCCGGATGGGCCACTCCACGCCGCGGCTGTCGACGACGCCGCGCCTGCTTTGCTGGCCGCCTGGGATGCGGCTCGGGAGCGGGCCACTCCGCGGCTGTCCTGGCCTCAGCTCAACGCCCTGCTGGTGGTGGAGCGGCAGGAGGGCGTGAATCTGCGCGGGCTGGCCGGCGAGCTCAACATGATTCTGTCGTCGGCGAGTCGGCTGTGTGATCGCCTCGTGGCTTCCGGCATGGTCGAGCGGGTGCCGGGGCAGGTTGACCGCCGGGAGATTGCGCTCTATCTGACACCTTCGTCGCGGCAGTTGCTCGACGATCTGCGCCGGACTCGGCGCGAGATTCTCGGTGAGGTGCTGGACCGGATGAGCCCGTCGAGCCGTGCGGCTCTGATTCGCGGCCTGACGGAATTCAGCGCTGCCGCCGCGAGTGCCGAGGTGGGTTCGCGCATCCGGACGGCGTGAGTCGCCACTCCGTGCAATGACCGGGATACTTCGGGGAGAGATTCACAGGCTTCGTTCCCGTGGAGGTTGCCGTGCCGCTCCAGCCCACTCCCGATGACAAGTTCTCCTTCGGCCTGTGGACCGTCGGTTGGCCGGCCCGCGACCCGTTCGGCGACGCTACCCGGGAGCCGCTCGACCCGGTGGAGGCGGTGCACAAGCTCGCTGAGCTGGGGGCGTACGGAATAACTTTCCATGACGACGACCTGGTGCCGTTCGGGTCCGGCGCGCCGACGCGCGACGGGATCATCGCGGGTTTCCGCAAGGCGCTCGACGAGACCGGCATGGTGGTGCCGATGGTGACCACCAACCTCTTCACCCATCCGGCGTTCAAGGACGGCGGGTTCACCAGCAATGATCGGGGCGTCCGTCGGTTCGCGTTGCGTAAGGTCCTGCGCAACATGGATCTTGCGGCCGAGCTGGGTGCGCGGACCTTGGTGCTGTGGGGCGGTCGGGAGGGCGCCGAGTACGACGCCGCGAAAGACGTCCACGCGGCGCTGGACCGCTACCGCGAGGCGCTGAACCTGCTGGCGCAGTATTCCGAGGATCAGGGCTACGGCCTGCGGTTCGCGATCGAGCCCAAACCGAACGAGCCACGCGGCGACATCCTGCTGCCCACGGCGGGGCACGCGCTCGCTTTCGTGCAGGAGTTGGCGCGGCCGGAGTTGTTCGGCATCAATCCTGAGGTCGGCCACGAGCAGATGTCGAACCTGAACTTCGCGCACGGCATCGCCCAGGCGCTGTGGCACGGCAAGCTGTTCCATATCGACCTCAACGGCCAGCACGGCCCCAAGTTCGACCAGGATCTCGTGTTCGGGCACGGCGACCTGCTCAATGCGTTTGCGCTGGTGGACCTGTTGGAGCACGGCGCGCCGGGCGGTGGCCCGCGCTATGACGGGCCGCGGCACTTCGATTACAAGCCGTCGCGCACCGAGGACAGCATCGGGGTCTGGGCTTCGGCCGAGGCGAACATGCGGATGTACCTGTTGCTCAAGGAACGCGCACGGGCCTTCCGGGCGGACCCGGCGGTGCAGGAGGCGCTGGCCGAGTCCGGAGTGCTCGACCTTGCCACTCCCACCCTCGGGCCGGGGGAGACCTACGGGGACCTGCTGGCCGACCGGACGGCCTTCGAGGAGTTCGACGCCGATGCGGCCGGGCGGCGCGGGTACGGCTTCGTCCGGCTGCACCAGCTCGCCATCGACCACGTCATGCAGGCGTGAGGGCCGCCGTGACCCTCGTAGCCGGGATCGACAGCTCCACCCAGTCGTGCAAGGTGGTCATCCGGGACGCGGAGACCGGCGAGCTGGTTCGGCAGGGCCGGGCGAGCCACCCCGAGGGCACCGAGGTGCATCCCGACGCCTGGTGGGCCGCCCTGCGCCGGGCCATCGCGGACGCGGGTGGCCTCGACGACGTGTCTGCGGCCTCGGTGGCCGGGCAGCAGCACGGCATGGTGGTGTTGGACGAGCGTGGCAGGGTCGTCCGGCCGGCCCTGCTGTGGAACGACACTCGCAGCGCCGCGGCCGCCGCCGAGCTGATCGAGGACCTGGGCGGCGGCGCGGCTGGCCGGCGCGCCTGGGTCGATGCGGTGGGCGTTGTCCCGGTCGCCAGCTTCACGCTCACCAAGCTGCGCTGGTTGGCCCGGCACGAGCCCCGGCACGCCCAGCGGGTTGCCGCGGTCTGCCTGCCGCATGACTGGCTGACCTGGAAGTTGTCCGGTGCGCAGAGCCTGGACACGCTGTGCACCGACCGAAGTGACGCCAGCGGCACCCTCTACTGGTCTGCCGTCACCGGCAACTATCGCCCCGACCTGTTGGAGCTCGGCTTCGGCCGGCGCATCCGTACGCCCGAGGTGCTCGGTCCCACCGGGGTGGCGGGACGGCTGCCCTCCGGTGCTCCGCTGGGGCCGGGCGCCGGTGACAACGCGGCCGCGGCGCTCGGCACCGGCGCGTTGCCGGGGGATGTCGTCATCTCCATCGGCACCTCGGGCACGGTCTTCGTCTCGTCGGATGTGGCGCCGGAGGACCCGAGCGGGACGGTGGCCGGGTTCGCGGACACCACCGGGCGGTTTCTGCCGATCGTGGTGACGCTGAACGCGGCCCGGGTGTTGGACGCGGCTGCTCGGCTGCTCGGCGTTGACCACCCGGAGCTGTCCCGCCTCGCGCTGACCGCTCCGGCGGGGGCGGACGGGCTGGTGCTGGTGCCCTACCTGGAGGGGGAACGCACCCCGGACCGACCCGATGCCACCGGGGCGATCCACGGTCTCACGCTGCGCACGTCGGACCCCGCGCACCTGGCACGCGCTGCCGTCGAGGGCATGCTGTGCGCGCTCGCTGACGGGCTGGACGCCCTGGTGGCGCACGGCGCCGCGGCCCGCCGGGTGGTGCTCGTCGGTGGGGGAGCACGCAGCGAGGCCGTCCGCCGGATCGCGCCCGCACTGTTCGGGATGCCGGTGCTGGTCCCCCCGCCCGGCGAGTATGTGGCCGATGGTGCTGCCCGCCAGGCCGCCTGGGTCATAGCGGGTGGCGCGACGCCGCCCGCGTGGTCGGCCGACCCACCCGAGGTATACGAGGACAGCAACGCCCCCGTGATCCGCGAGCAGTACGCCGCGGCCCGCGACAGGGTCGTCGACCGGACCGCCCGCTAACCTTCTGCCGTGACCAAGGGCGGATCGGCGCACCGCGCGTACAGCGTGGTGGTCTTCGTCGTGCTCGCCTCCCTGGACAACGTTGCCATCGGCCTGGTGCCGCCGCTGTACGGCAGCATCGGCACGGACTTCGGCGTCGGCGAGGGCCACATCGCGCTGGCTACCACGGTGATGTTCCTGATCAGCGCGGTCGCGGCGGTCGGCTGGGCGTACGCCGGCGACCGCACCGACCGCAAGCCGGTCCTCGTCATCGGCACCGCGATCTGGGTGGCTGGCACGGCCTGGTCCGGTCTGGCCGGCGGCTATGTCTCGTTCCTGCTGTCGCAGGTGCTGGCGGCGATCGGCCTGGGTGCTGTCGCGAGCGTCAGTTTCTCCGTGGTCAGCGACCTGATCTCGCCGCGCCGCCGGGGCCTGGTGATGAGCTTCTGGGGGCTTGCGCAGGGCGTCGGCACGCTCGCCGGGACGATGGTCGGCGGCCTGCTCGGCGCGCAGGAGTGGCGGCGGCCGTTCCTCGTGGTCGCGGTTGCGGGTGTGGTGGCGGGGCTGCTCTACCTGTTCACCTACAACGTGCCGCGGGGTGACAGTCAGCCTGAGCTACGCGGCGTCGACTACGACGAGCGGATCCACCACGACCACCTGCCCCGGATTCTGGCGCGGCGCACCAACATCTGGTTGATCTTGCAGGGGTTGTCGGCGCAGATCGCGTTCGGCTCGCTGGTGTGGCTGCCGGTGCTGTTCCGGGCGCGCGCCGAGGACCAGGGCTATTCCACCGCCACAGCGATCGTGGTGGGCAGCGTCTTCGCCAGCCTCTTCCAGCTCGGCGGCGCCCTATCGATCATCGGCGGCCTGGTGGGGGATCGGCTCCAGCGTCGTACGCCGCGGGGCCGGGCGCTCGTGGCCGCGGTGGGCGTGCTGGCCGCCGTACCCTTCTATGTGGTGTTGTATTTCGTGCCGTTCACGATTTCCGTGCCGGACGGCGGCAGCACCGGCGCGGTGATCCGGGCCATCCTGACCGGGGTCGTCACCGAGCCGTCAGTGGGCCTCAGCCTCGCGACAGCGGTCTTCGCCCTGGCCCTGACCTCGGCGAATTCGCCCAACTGGTTTGCGCTGATCGCCGACGTGAACCCGCCCGAGCACCGCGGCACCGTCTACAGCCTGGGCAACCTGTGCAACGGCGTGGGCCGGGCTGGCGGCAACGCGCTGGTCGGGGTCGCCTTCCGCGGCCTGTCCGGGGCCTTCCCGCCGCCGCTGAACTACGCGGTGGGCCTGGCCGCGTTCCAGTTCTTCTTCATCCCGACCGGGATCATGTATTGGCTGGCGAGCCGGACGGTGGCCGGGGACATGGCGGAGACCCATGCGGCCCTGGCCACCTACGCCGATCACGAGCTGGCGGTCGAGAACACCCCGGTCAGCCCTGCGCCCAGACCGTGACGTCCTGCGGCACCCGGCCGTCGCCGGTCAGCGGCTCGCTGGTGAGCAGCACCCGGGCACCCAGCGGCAGCTCGGCCGGTGCGGCACCGAAGTTGGTCAGGACGATCAGCTCGCCGTTGCGGAACGCGCAGACGTCGGCGGGCGTGTCCAGCCAGCTCAGCGTCCCCGTGCCCAGCGCATGCTCGGCGCGCAGCCGCAACGCCGAACGGTAAAGCTCGTACGTCGAGCCGGCCACGTCGCGCTGCCGGTCCAGGGCGTACTCGGCCCAGGAGACGGGTTGCGGGAGCCAGCTCGCGTCGGCGGGGCCGAAGCCGTACGAGGGGGCGTCGGCCTCCCACGGGATCGGCACCCGGCAGCCGTCCCGCCCCCGTTCGGTGTGCCCGGACCGTTCCCACGCCGGATCCTGTCGGAGTTCATCCGGGATAGCCGTGTGCTCCGGCAGCCCCAGCTCCTCGCCCTGATACAGGTACGCCGACCCGGGTAGCGCGAGCATCTGCAGCGAGGCTGCCCGCGCCCGGCGCAGCCCCAGCGGCGCGTCCGGCTGCGGGTCGTCCGCCCCGATGCCATGCGGGCGGGGCTGTCCGACTTCGAAGCCTAAGCGGGTCGCGTGCCGGACGACATCGTGGTTGGACAGCACCCAGGTGGTCGGTGCGCCGACGGCCAGGTTGGCCGCCATCGTCTTGTCGATCACCCGGCGCAGCGGGTCGGCCGCCCACGGGGTGTCGAGATACTCGAAGTTGAACGCCTGATGCATTTCGTCCGGCCGGACGTAGTGCGCGAGTCGTTCCGCCGGCTGCACCCAGGCCTCCGCGACGAGGATCCGATCCCCTTCGTACGCGTCCAGCACCGCACGCCACTGCCGGTAGATCTCGTGCACCCCGTCCTGATCCCACATCGGCGGCGGCGGGGCTCCCGGCGGGGCCAGGCCGCCGAGGATGAGCTGGTCGGCGTACTCGTAGTCGGCGAGCTCGGCGTCTTTGATCAGGCCGTGGGCGACGTCGACCCGGAAACCGTCGACGCCCCGGTCCAGCCAGAACCGCAGGATCGCCTCGAATTCGGCCCGGACGGCGGCATTACCCCAGTTGAGATCAGGCTGGGACACGTCGAACAGGTGCAGGTACCACTGACCGTCGGGCACGCGTTCCCAGGCCGGTCCGCCGAAGACGCTCTGCCAACCGTTCGGCGGTTCGCTGCCGTTCGGCCCGCGCCCGTCGCGGAAGAGGTAGCGCTCACGCTCGGGGCTGCCGGGCGCGGCGGCCAGCGCGGCCCGAAACCACTCGTGCTCGAAGGAAGTGTGGTTGGGCACGAGGTCGACGAGGACGCGCAGGCCCTGCGACCGGGCTTCCGCGATCAGCTTGTCGGCGTCGGCGAGGTCACCGAAGCGTGGGTCGACCGAGCGGTAGTCGGCGACGTCGTAACCGGCGTCGTGCTGCGGCGACGGATAGAACGGTGACAGCCACACCGCGTCCACCCCGAGGGCGCGCAGGTCGCTCAGCCGTGCAGTGATGCCGGGCAGGTCACCCATGCCGTCGCCGTCGCCGTCGGCGAAGGAGCGCGGATAGATCTGGTAGATGACGGCGTCGCGCCACCAGTCAGTGGGGGATGGCATGCCCTTCAGGCTATCCGTCCAGGATGGCGGCGAAACGTTCCTCGGCGAGGTCGAGCTGGTCCAGGATGTGGTCCTTGGCGGCCGGCGACAGCGGCGTGTCCGCGCGTGCGACCAGCTCCCGCAGCTTCGGCACCAGCGGGCGGTACTTCGTTGCCGAGCTGCGCGCCTTGTCGTACGTGGTGTGCACGACCCCCACCCCGTTGTCGGTGAAGTCGCTGACCTTGATGACCCGCGCCCACGGGTCGTGTTCGAGGCTGGCCACCACGTGTGAGCGGTACTGCTCGTGGCGGTCCCGGCCCGGGTCGAACTCCGGATTGGTCACCGAGCCGACCAACTGGGCCACCCGCGGGCTGTAGCGCTGGCCCAGCTCGGCCAGCGCGGCCTCGGTCAGTTCCTTGTAACTCAGGTCGGCGGACAGCCCGGCCAGTTCGGCGGGATGATCCTCGACAGCGTCGTGCAGCAGGGCCGCGGTCAGCACATCCACGTCCCGGATCCCGTAGTAGCGCAGGATCCGGATCGCGACCCGCAGCAGATGGTTCAGGTACGGCTCACGGACCCGTCGGTCCTCGGCGTGCAGCCGGGAGGCCAGCTCGAGCGCGTCCTCGAGTTGACCACGGTCGTCATCGGGCAGCGCGGCGATCTCGAGGCGGAACCGGTCCCGCAGGCCCGCCTCGCCGTAGATCTCGGTGATCGCGTGCAACGGCATCGAGAGCAACATCTCTTGCGCCATCCGAACAGGTATACCGGACTGCGGCGCCCCGTGGGCCGGTGTCAGGAGGGAACTTCGGCCAGCGGCTCCTCGGCGACCGCCGGGCGCGGCGGTACGGGCCGCGGCGACGGACGGCTGCCGGGCGTACGCCGCATGGCCGACAGCGACGCCTGCTTGAGCGACCACGAGTGAGCGTGGCTTTCGGCGTGTACGCCGCGCTTGGGGATGCCGGCGCCGTCGGTGAACTCTTCCTCGGTCATGGCTTGCAGGGCGCTGAGGGCGACGCCGAGGATGGTGGCCGCGCTGACCAGCGTGATGGGCACGATCATGAGCAGCGGCCGGATGCCGGTCGCCTGGGTCACCGGGGCGTCGCTGAGCTCCACGCCCATGGCGGCCATGCCGGTGTAGTGCATGCCGCACACCGCGACGGCCATGATGCCGGCGGCGCCCAGCATCGGCGCCCATCCCTTGACCGAGACGGTGAACCACAGCGCGGTGGTGGCAGCGACAACGGCGATGATGGCCGAGGCGATGACCATCGGCAGGCGATAGTGGATGGTGCCGGTGACGTGCAGGCCGGCCATGCCGGTGTAGTGCATCGCCAGCACGCCGGCGCCGGTGAGCACCCCGGCCGCGACGACCCGCGGCAGGCTGCGCCGGCCGTGCCCGACCACCATCAGGCCGAAGCCGACCGCGAGGACGGCCAGCCCCAGGCTGGCCATGGTGAGCACGGGGCTGTACCGGACCGGGCTCTGCGGGACGTCGAAGCCCAGCATCGCGGTGAAGTGCATGAGCCAGATGGCGGCGCCGCCGATCGAGAACGCGGCGATGATCAGCCATCGGGTGCGCCGGCCGCGGGTCCGCGCCGACCGGGCCCGGCCGGTGGACAGCAGGCCCAGAAAGGAACCCAGCATCGCCACGAGGAAAGCGGCGATCGGGTTGAACGCACCGTAGGTGAAGTGATGGACGTCGGCCACAGCCGGACACCTCGCGAGGATCGGGGGGATCGATTCGCAGAGATTGAGCCATGAGTCCGATCTACGACATCGCACTTCGTGTGCGGGTCACTACATAGTGAACCGGGGCCACCGTGTGGCTGCCTGCGAGAGACAACCACACGGCAGCCCCGGTGCGGGGAGTCTGCCGGTGGGATGTGGGGGATTAACTGCTGAAGATGCTCACGCCGCCGGGGCCGACGAGCAGGCCGACGACAATGAGGACGATGCCCCAGAGGAGCTGCCGCCGGAAGAGCGCGAGAACGCCGGCGACCACGAGTACGACTGCGAGAATCCAGAGCAAAAGTTCCATGGTCAGCTGATACCCGAGTGGTCAGAATCGAAAACCTGTCCACACACGAGCAAGGCCGCCACCCCGGAGGGCAGCGGCCTTGGTGGATGAATCGGGATCAGGCGGACACCAGCTCGGCGTCTACGTTGTCCGACAGCAGCTGGTAGACGTTGTAGGCCTGCTTGATCACGGCGTGGGCGACGTTGCGGACCGGGACGCCGCCGGGCGTACGGCCTCGCTCCGAGCCGTGGTGCGCGTGCCCGTGCAGGGCCAGCGCGGTCGGCGCCGAGTCGATGGCCTGTCCCAGCAGGTACGACCCCAGGAACGGGTAGATCTCCAACGGCTCGCCGACCAATGTCTCCGGCACTGGGGCGTAGTGCGTGAGCGCCACCAGTGCGTCGCACTCGGTGCTGCGCAGGGCAGCTCCCAGCTTTTCGGCGACGGCCTCGGTGGTGCCCACGAAAGCCTTCATCTCGCGCTCGCCGAACGAGCTGGCGCACGCCCCGGCGAACCCGCCACCGAAGCCCTTCGCGCCGGCGACGCCGAGCCGGTGACCGTTGATCTCCAGCACCGTGCTGTCACCCTCGAGGACGATGATCCCGGCGTCGGTGAGCACCTGGCTGAGCTCGGCCTCCTGGTCGCTCTGGTGGTCGTGGTTGCCGAGCACGACCACGACCGGCACGGCCAGGTTGCCGAACTCGGTCGCCATGCACTTTGCCTCGTCGACCGTGCCGTGCCGGGTGAGGTCCCCGGCGATCAGCAGTGCGTCGGCGACGTCCGGCAGTTGTTCCAGGGCGGGCCGGTAACGCCCGACCACGTCCTTGTCCACGTGGACGTCGCCCACTGCGGCGATCCGGATCATGAAATCTCCTCCACCTCGCTGGGCGCCGCGGCGCGCACGATGCCGATGTCGCAGGCGATCTCCACGTCCGGGAACCGGGTGGTGATCTGGCGGCAGATCTCGTCACGGCGCTGGGTGCTTTCGACCTCGCCGCCAAGGACGAGCAGATGCTCCCGCCGGTGCAGGGTGATGCCCTGCTCGGCAACTTCGCCGGTCTCGGTCAGGAGGCGCTGGATCTCCGCCTCCAGGTATTCGTCGATGTGTGTTGTCATCTCATCCCCCCACGGTGAGCTGTGCACTTCTCGGCTCCGGTACCACCTCGAGGCGGTCCAGCAGCGTCAGGAACGCCTCCGCATACGGCGATTTCGCGGTCTCCGCGCGCACCCGGTCCCAGTCGATCTGTTCGCGCAAAGAGCGGGCCACGGGCAGGCCGGTAGCGAAGTCGCAGTAGTGCTGGGTGTAGCTGAGCAGTTTGTGCATCATCAGCTGGGTCGCCGACAGCACGGGCATGTTGATCGCCTCGACCGGGCGCATCACCGTGTCGCGCAGGGTGGCGTCGGTCACCGGCGTCTCGACCGGGCGGTAGATCAGGTCCACCATCCGCCCCTCGTCGTAGACCTTGACCAGCCAGTCCTCGGGCGGCTGCTCCACCTCGAAGCCCACCGCGGACAGCTCGGCGAGTGCCCGTTCCTTGTCCGGTTCGCGGATGAGGAAGTCGACGTCGTGGTCGCTGGAGTGCCCACCGTGGGCGTACACGGCGAAGCTGCCACCGAGGGCGAACGGGATCTCGGCCTGCTTCAGCACGGAGGCCACCCGCTTGAGCGTGGTGACCAGGCCCTCGTCCACCCGATACGGCATGGCGCCTCCCTGTGTCGTCCGATGTCCGTTTCCCGACGGACCGACTACCCCGCACGGCCACCCTTGTAACGCGAGGCGCACCCTGCCCAAACGGCAAATTCCACTGCTTAGCCCTATTTTGTACGCCCGGAGCGGGCCCTCGCCGAGGAACGGTGCGTGACATTGCCGGCTACCCTCGGTGGGTATGGTCCCCGGCCCAGCCCTCGTGACTGACTGTTTCTCCGGTCATGCCCTTCTGGCCCTTGCTGCGCTGCGGTGCAGTCGGTCATGACATCCGCGTCCGCCCATCGACCCCGGACCATCGCCCTAGTCGGCATTGACGGGTCCGGAAAGACCACCCAGGCACACCTGCTGGCGACCGCGTTGGCCGCTCAGGGCCTCCCGGCGAGCTACCGCCGCAACGCCGGCGGCCGTCGCTGGTTCGGTCGACTGGCCGCCGTCCTGGGCCGGCGTGACGGCGAGCACCTGCTCGGTCGCAAGGCCATGCTGTTCGTGGAATCGGTCCTACGCTGGTTGGCGATCTTGCGCACTCTGCTGCGCCGCCGCCTGACCGGCGAAATCGCCGTCATGGACCGGTACGCCGTCTGCCAGTACGCGAGCATCCGCGCCCATGCCAAGACCCCCCGGCCGGAGCGCCTGAATCGCGCCGAGCGTCGCGCCCGCCTCGCCTATCGCGTTTTTCCCCGGCCGGAGGTGACATTTCTCTTGGCCGTCGACCCGGCGGTGGCGTATGACCGGATCGAACGCCGAGGCTATGACCACGAGGAAATGTCATATCTCCGGGCGGCTGCTGCGGCCTACCGGGCATTGCCGGAGCATGCCGATTTCGTCGTGATCGATGCCAATGGCTCACCCGAGCAGGTGCAGGCATCGATGCTGGCCCACCTGAGTGCGTTGGCCCCCGCCCGGCGGTTCGCGCCGACTCCGCGCCTCGCGCTCGTGCACGCCCGAGCTGCGCTGGTCGCCGTGGCAACCCTGGCGGCCGCGGCGACGGCACTCACGCTCCAGCTGGCCGAGGTTTTCTGAGCCACTTCCGGCTGTGTTCTCCGTCACTAACTGTGTGGTTGGTCGGGGCAGCGGAAACGACGGAAGGAAGCGATGGTCGCCCATGCGAGGGTCACCCGGATGGGCTAGTGATCTGCGGCGCGATGTGCCGCATGGTGGCAGAGGCTCCCGGGTCCCAGCGGCCCGGGAATCTTCGCCGTGGCGTTTGCATCAAGTCTGGGCGGCAACCTGTCGATGCTGGACGTGAACCCATCCGGCTACCGGGCCGTACTGGGTAGTGACGACCGTCGCAAGGCAATCCGTGACGGCGGTCGCTGTGCCGGACGAGGGGCTGATGGTGTCATGTTTGGGGCGAAGCGGATGGGTCGACGGACACATCCGACGCCGCACTCGGCTCCGAATGCCTTCCGAGAGAGCCCTCTTCAGTAAGTGTCCAACCGGCTCTCAGCTGGCGCTCAGGCATTCGTGTCACTTTCGACTCACCAGCCGGAATCAGTACAGGGCGCCACTTGTTGTGTGAGGTGCCAGTACCGCAATGCACGAACTGCGGACGTTACGGGGAGGGCCGATGGACGCAGGAATTGCCCGTAACAGGGTTAGTGAAGGCAATGAGGGGACCGTGGGCAACGTGGAGAAGAACACCGTGATGCGGACGGACGAAGTCGCCGAGGAGCGCGACCTCGTCGGCGTCTACCTGCACGAGATCTCCCGGACGCCGCTTCTGGACGCCGCCAGGGAGGTCGACCTCTCCAAGGCAATCGAGGCCGGCCTCTATGCCGAGCACCTGCTCGAGAGCGGTGAAGTCCGTCGCGGCGTAAGCCGGGAAGAACTGGAACGACTCGTCGCCGAAGGCAGCCGGGCCAAGGACCTGTTCATCCGGGCCAACCTGCGCCTGGTCGTCTCGATCGCACGCCGGTACGTGCGCTCGGGCATGCCGATGCTCGACCTCATCCAGGAGGGCAACACCGGCCTGGTCCGCGCCGTGGAGAAGTTCGACTACGAGCGCGGCTACAAGTTCTCGACGTACGCGACGTGGTGGATCCGTCAGGCCATCAGCCGGGCGATCGCGCAGCAGGAGCGCACCGTGCGCCTGCCCGTGCACCTCGTCGAAGACGTCAACCGGATGCGCAACGTCACCCGCCAGCTCGTTCGCGAGCTCGGCGCCGACCCGGAGCCGGCGCAGGTCGCTGCCGCCCTGGGCGTGACGGTGGAACGCGTGACCGAGCTCACCCGCTGGGCCCAGGACACCGTATCCCTGGACACCCCGGTCGGTGACGACGGTGACACCAACCTCGGCGACCTGGTCGCCGACAGCGACGCCCCGTCGCCGGAGGAGATCGTGCTGACCGCCCTCGAGCGGCAGCGCATCGAGGGACTGCTCAACCACCTCGATGACCGGTCGGCCGGCATCATGCGGGCCCGCTACGGCCTCGAGGACGGCCGGGAGCACTCGCTGACCGAGGTGGCCTCGCGCTTCTCGCTGTCCCGGGAGCGCATCCGCCAGCTCGAGATTCAGGCGCTGGGTCGCCTCCGCGAGCTGGCCCGCGCCGAGGGCCTCCAGGCCGCGTAAGCATCGCAAGCGCGAACGTCGAAGGCCGGTGCCCCGCAGGGGGCGCCGGCCTTCCGCGTTGTGACGTCAACCGACGCCTGCCCCCACTCTTGTCATGCGAAAGGCCGGCACTCCGCCGACCTTCCTCGCCGCCATACGCGAAGGCCGGCACTCCGCCGACCTTCCTCGCCGCCACACGCGGAAGGCCGGCACTCCCCGAAGGGAACGCCGGCCTTCGCGTTGACGCCGGTGAAAGATGACGCCCGATGAATCAGGGTCGTCCGAAGCCGTACGGCGGCATGATGTCGATCGACACCTTGCTGACCGGCTCGCCGGGCACCGAGGCGTGGATGATCTGGTTGCCGCCGACATAGATGCCGACGTGCGCGAGACCGCGGTAGAACACCAGGTCGCCCGGCTGGAGCTGGGCTCTGCTGACTCGGCTGGTCTCGCTGAACTGCGCGGCGGCGTTGTGCGACATCCCCCTGCCGGCCGCACCCCAGGCTGCCGAGGTTAGGCCCGAGCAGTCGTACGAGCCGGGACCGCCGGCGCCGAACACGTACGGCTTGCCGATCTGGGCGAAGGCGAAGCTCACCGCCACGCCCGCCTTACCGGAGACCGACGGCACCTTGCCCGTGTACGCCGAGCCGGCGTTCGTGGCAGTGCCGTAGGCCGCGGTGCGCATCTCGTACAGCTTGTCGAGATCGCCTTCGATCTTCTTCTTGCGCGCGGCGAGCTCTTTGATTTCCGCCGCTTGCTTGTCCTGCGTCGTCTTCAGCGCGGCCTGACGATCGCTGAAGGTCTGCGTCGTAGCCGTGTAGTTGCTGATGTCGCGCTGCCGGCTGCGGGACAACTGCTCGAGAATGGACATGCGATCCATCAGGGCATCGCCGCCCTCGAGCATGACGTTCATGGTGCCCATCTTGCCGGTCTTGTACGCCGACGCGGCGATTGCCGACATCTGCGTACCGGCGACCTGCAGGGCTTCCTTCGCGGGCTTGAGTGACGCGGCGAGCTTCACTTCCTCGGCCTTCGTCTTCTTCAGGCTGATCCGCATCTTGTTGTACGACTCGACAACGTCCTCGAGCTGGTGGGACGCCTTTTCGATCTTCTTGGTGAGTTCGTTCTTGGAGGGCGCCGCGTGCGCGGGGGCCGGGGCGACGGTGCTGGTGACCGCGATCGCCAGGGCGGCGACCACCAGAGCGCGAAGCCTCGTGCGGGCGTGTGGCAACGGAACGTGGCCTTTCTTCCGCTGTGCCGCCTACCGGGTTAGCTGACGGATTCGGGCGGGAAGAAGGCCCTACCGCGCGAACGCGGATTCACCCCAGGTTCTCGGTGGTTCCCCGGTTCTTCGTGGCGGTCGCGAGGGTTCCGGGGGGATCGGGAACATCGCTTCCACCGTCGAGGACTCGGCGGCGATGGCCGGCGCCACGGGCGGGTTTGTGGCTGCGGACCGGACCAACCGCATCAACTTATCGGCGATCCGGATTAACACAAGAGGCGGGGGAGTGACCTGCGCCAATCATCACGAATTTCGGAATGTTCCGAATAACTGAACGCTATCCCGCCGATTCGCAGCGTTACTTTCGCTATTTCTCCGCCAACACAGGCTCGGCGGCGACCGCCGGCGCAACCCACCTGCGGGTGACAATGTGCTCGGCCCAGAAGGAAAACACGGGGATGGTGCCGGCGAGCATCACGAGCAGCATCCGCTTGGGCGCCCAGCCCACCCGCCGGCTCAGATCGAACGTGGCAACCAGGTAGAGCATGTAGAGAAAGCCGTGGACCGGGCTGACCGCGGCTACCAGGCTCCCGTCGTGGCCGATGTATTTCATCGGCATGGCCACCAACATGAGCACGACGAGGACCACGCCGACGATCCAGGCGATGATCCGGTAGCGGGTGAGGGCTCCCTGCACGATCCACGTCCTTCTTACTTGATGCCGCTCTTGGGTCCGGGGTAGTCGCTCGGCCGGGCCCCGGGGTGGGCGCCGAGCCAGGCGAGATAGTCGTTGTAGGCCTCGAGCTCGGGGTCGGCAGCGGCAACAGCTTGCCTGCTCACGGCGCGCACCGGACGACGCACCGTCACTGGTGCGGCCGGGTCGGGAGTCGCGCTTTCTTCTTCCGTACGCGAAGAAGCGGGGTTTCGGGTCTTCAATTCCTGCTGCACTTCGCGGAACCATAAAAAGCCGACGAATAACGCGAAAAGCGGCCACTCAAAGGTGTAACCCCAGCTGAGCTTGTTCCCCCCGCTGGCCCGGGTGAACTGCCACCAGCCCAGGCCCAGGAAACCGACGATGAGCACGAGCGCGACCACGTGGCGCGCAATCCACGCCGGGGTCCACAGCGCTCTCATGCGTCGAGGGTACCGGCAGGTTTCGTCGGGCCCTGAAGGTGCTACCGCCGGGTTTGGCGATCAGGCGCACGGGCAACCCTGCAAGCACCGAGAGAGGGAGAGATCATGAGTGACTCCGAGGTCGGCGACCGCGTCGGCACCGAGCAGGGCATCGACCCGGCAGGGCTCGCCGACGACGACCTGATCCGCGAGCTCGGCAGTCTGCACCGCACCCGGCTAGCGACCCTGCGACACGGTCCCGAGGCCGCACTTGCCAACCACTTACGCCGTACGGCGGAGCTGGAGACCGAGTATCTGGCCCGGCATCCAGGCCGCGAGGTCGATCCGCACCGGCTGACCCAGGACTTCTGAGAGGAACCGGATGACCTCCTCGGTGCGCGCCCGGCTCGACAACCTGCGTCGGCAGTACGCCCCCCACGAGCACCGCCCGCTGGATGGATATGCGGCGATGATGGGCGCATTCGGCATCCTGGCGGGCACTCTCGGCGTCGCGGCGAAGGTCACCGGCCGCCCGGTGCCGGAGCGGCCGGCGGTCGCCGACATCGTGTTGATCTCGATCGCCACGCACAAGCTGAGCCGCCTGATCGCCAAGGACTCGATCACCAGCCCGCTGCGCGCGCCCTTCACGCGGTACGCCGAACCAGGCGGCAGCGGCGAGGTCAACGAGGAGGTACGCGACCAGGGCAGCAGCATCCGGCACTCGCTGGGCGAGTTGGTCAGTTGTCCGTTCTGCCTGGCCGTCTGGATCGCTACCGGCCTGACCAGCGGTCTGGTCTTCGCCCCGAAGCTCACCCGGCTCGCTGCCACGGTGTTCACCGCGACGGCTGCTTCAGATTTTCTGCAAATGGCTTACTCGGCCGCCAAGGAAGCTGCCGGCGACGCCTGACCCAGCCGCTTTCACTGTGGTCCAGGTCACATAGCCTTCAGGAATCGCCGCGGCCGGTCGAAGGTTAGGACCAGATGCCGGTGTGCCCAGTGTCCCCGGGCCTCACCCTTAGCCTTCGCGGAATACCGTTCGGCTGGAGCCGCGTTGAGCCTTCCGCCGCGAGGCGACCTGCACACCGGCATCCTTCTTCCGCCGCCCTCGGCCCCGTGCCGGGGGCGGCTTTTTCTATCTGCCAGCCGGAATATGTGGCGGCGTCCCGCGTGGGCGCCGTTCGCGTTTGGTGTCGGATTTCGGCATCCGCCGTCCGGGATTCCTTACCCGCATCGTTTTTGCGGCCGCAATTCTCGGGTACCGCTCGAAGCATGACTGACGATCGGGTGCAACGGCGCGCCGCTGACCTGCTGCCAGAGGAACGCGCCGCAGGCAGCGCCGACCCGCGGGCCCAGGCGGAGGCGATCCTGGCCGACTCGGACGAGCGTGAAGACACGCTGGCGGCCCCGCCGGGCACATTCTTAGAACACCGCGCATCGGCGCAGACGGTTACGCCCGTGGACGGCACCCGTTAGTGGACACCACTTTCGTGTTTCCGGACTCGCATGGCAATATCGGGCAAATGTCTGCCCCGGAACGGAGCACCGAGCGGCGTTCGGCGTCGCGCCGCACCATGCCGGCGACCGCCGCCACTTCGCCCGATCAAGGCGCGCTCGGCACTCGGGAGCAGTCCCGCGACAGCGCTGCGGCTGGCTCGCTGACCACCCCAGCCGACTCTGCCGCTTGTCCGGCGCCGGGTGGTTCCGCCGCGAGCCGTGCGCCTAGAAACGGACCGTCCGACAACCGTGCCCCGCAAGGCGGCCCGACCGTGAATCGCGCGCCACATGGTGGGCTAGGAGAGGGTATGGCAACCAACGCCGGCGTAGGTCGGGCTGAGGGCCCGCAGGCCGCAACGGACGACCCCCGAAGCCGTACGGCGGGCCAGCGTCGCCGTAAGCGCCGCGGCGGCCGTCGCAGCGGCCCTAACGCGCGCCAACCTGTCCGCCCGGTGCCCGGGAGATCCGAGCGCATCCGTGCCACGCGGGACCGCGTCGAAGGTGGCCGCTCGGTACGGGTCAGCGACAGTCGTCCGGCGCCCCATTCCGTCGAGGTGGCCGGCCTGCTGCAGGAGCTCTCTGCGCTGATGCTCAGTGCCGACGACGTGCCGCAGGCACTCAATCGCCTGGCAACCTTCACCGCAGGGGCAGTGCCAGGAACACTGCGCTGCTCAGTGGCGCTGATCGGCGAGGGTGGCCCGCCGACCCTGGCCGCCTCCGGTCCGCGGGCGCAGGCTCTCGACGACCTGCAACACGCCACCGGCGACGGCCCCGGGTTGGCGGCGGCCCGGACCCGCACGGTTGTCACCATCCCTGACCTGCCCGCCGATGAGCGCTGGCCTGACCTGGCCCGCTGTGCACGCCAAGAGGGCGTCGGCGCCGTCGCGGCGATCCCGCTCGACCTGCGCCGTTCGGCAGTGGGAGCGGTGACGCTGTTCGCCGGCCGACGCGGCATCGAGCCCGAGGCGCTCCTCACCGCTATGGCCGTGGTCGGCCAGGCTGAGCTGTTACTTGCTGAGGTTCACCGCCGCGCGGGCCAGTGCGCTGCCGCTGCCGTCGACCGCGCTGCCGGCGTCATCATCGCCCAGCGTGGCTGCGGCGTCCGCGAGGCGTACGACGTCCTCCGCGACACGTCGCAGCGACTCGGCCTGCCCCGCGAGGAAGTCGCCGAACGTCTCATCGCCGCAGCTGCGCGCAACGCCTGAGGCCTGCCCCTGATTCTTTCCGCCGGAGGGGCACCGCAGCGGTCCGGCCGTGGTGCGTGCGCCCGACCGAACCGCTGCGTGGATCCCCACAACTGGTGGTGAGTGATCGCCGCTACTTGGTGACGCTCTGCACGACCTCGAATTCCAGCAAGCTTGCGCCGGTGGCAACGGGGCGGCTGCGCTCGCCGGCGTGCGCTGCCCGGCCACTGCCTGCCGACCAGGCCTGGAAGTCCTCTTCGGAGGACCAGCGGGTGACGACGAAATAGCGCGTCTCGCCGGCAACCGGGCGGAGCAGGTCGAAGGACAGGAAGCCGGGGGCGTTTTCCACGGCGCCCTGCCGAGCGGCGAAGCGCTTCTCGAGTTCGGGTCCGGCGCCCTCGGGCACTTCGATCGCGTTGATCTTTACGACAGCCATGCCCGTTACGCTACCGCCGAACCGGACATGGAGAAGGTGCACGAGCGCGCACCCGACGCTCGTGCACCTTCTCGGTGTCAGTGCGCGGCTGCCGAGGCTGCGGCGTCGTCCGCTCGCTGTTGTTGGGCCGAGCGCTGGGACAACGGAATCTCGGGCAGGAAGAAGACGATGACGAGGCCGACCAGCATGACCGCCAGGGCCAGCAGGTAGACGACCTGGATGCCGTCAGCGAAGCCGACCTTGAACGGATGGGCAAGAGCGGCCGGGAGCTTGCTGATGAACGACGTGTCGCTCAGATCGCCGCCGCCGGCTGCGGCCGGAGCCTGGATGCCCACGTCCAGGTAGGCATCGCGGATCTTCGAGGGCAGCACGTTGAACAGCACCGAGAGGAACACGGCGGTGCCGAGCGTGCCGCCCATGGAGCGGAAGAACGTCACCGAACTGGTCGCCACGCCGATCTCCCGCGGTGACACCGCATTCTGCACCGCGGTGATCATCGGCTGCATGTTGCCGCCCAGGCCGAGACCCATCACAACCATGATCAGCATGACTTTCCAGAGAGCCGTGTCCGCGCCGATCGTGGCGAACAAGCCCAGCGCCGTAGCCATCAGGATGCTGCCGATGATCGGGAAGATGCGGTAACGGCCGGTGCGGGCGATGAGCTGGCCCGAGGCGATCGAGCCGGCCATGATGCCGACCACGAACGGGATCATCTGCAGGCCGGCGACCGTGGGTGAACTGCCCTTGACGATCTGCAGGTAGAGCGGCACGGTCATGAGCCCGCCGAACATCGCCATGCCCAGGATCGTGCTGGAGATCGAGCCCACCGCGACCGTGCGGTTGCGGAACAGCCGCAGCGGCAGCAATGCCTCGTCCTTGTACGCCCGCTCAGCCAGCACGAAGGCCACGATGCCCACGCCGCCGATCACGTAGCAGGCGATAGCGCGGCGCGAGTCCCAGCCCCAGTCCCGGCCCTGTTCGGCGACGGTCAGCAGCGGCACAAGACCGACGATGAGGGCGAGAGCGCCCGGCCAGTCGATGCGGTGGTCGGTGCGGTGGTGGGGCAGGTGCAGCACTCGGGCGACCACGACCATGGCCGCGATGCCGATCGGGACGTTGAGGTAGAAGACCCAGCGCCAGCCGTCGATCCAGAGGATCTCGTCGGCTCCGGCGAAGAAGCCGCCGAGGATCGGGCCGATGACACTGGCGGTGCCGAAGACCGCGAGGAAGAAGCCTTGGTACTTGGCGCGCTCGCGGGGCGGCACGATGTCACCGATGATCGCCAGGGCCAGCGACATGAGGCCGCCGGCGCCGATGCCCTGGATGGCGCGGAAGGCAGCCAGCTCGTACATGCTCTGGGAGAGGCCGCACAGGATCGAGCCGACGATGAAGATGCCGATGGCGAACAGGAAGAACGGTCGACGCCCGTAGATGTCGGAAAGCTTGCCGTAGAGCGGCGTGGAGATCGTCGAGGTGATGAGGAACGCCGTGGTTGCCCAGGCTTGCAGGTTGAACCCGTTGAGGTCGTCGGCGATCGTCCGGGTGGCGGTCGCCATGATGGTCTGGTCGAGAGCCGCGAGGAACATGCCCATCATCAGGCCGGCCAGCACCGTGAGGATCTGGCGATGGGTGAATTCCCCGGTGGGCTCGGCGCCTTTCGCGCCTGACCCGGCCGCCGCCGCAGCGGTGGTGCTGGATTTGGTCACGTGCTCTCCCGTGCTGATCCGGCTGGGTCGGTGCGCAAGTGCGCCTCGACGGAGCTGTTGAATTCTTCGAAGAGGCCGGCGAACGCGCGGACGCGCTCGGGCGGCCAATCGCTCAACGTCTCGCTGAGCAGGGCGTGCCGCGCCTTGTGCAGGCGCGTGCAGGCCGATCGACCGGAGTCGGTGACGGCCAGCCGCGACGCGCGTCCGTCGGCGGGGTCGGCCTCCCGTCGGGCGAGGCCGGCCTTGACCAGCTGCGCTGCCTGCCGGCTGATCGTGGAGGTGTCGGCGCCTTTGACCTCGGCGAGGTCGGTGACCCGCAGGGGACCCAGGTGGTTCAGCGGGAACAGCAGCATGAGGGCCGAGAACTCGGCGCCGAGGTCTCCGGTGTTGAGCATGCTCTTGGCGCGTGCCCCGAGACGGAAGAACCGCTGAAGTTCGTCGGCCAGCCGTCCGGTGGCGTCGTCGCCGTCTGCCTCCGCCATTCACACCTCCCCGCCAAGATGTGTGCAGCCTACAACTTGTTGGCTGATGCAGGTATTGTGTTCCGCATCTCCCATACCGCTGTGACCAGCGATTCTGTTTCCTCCAGCGCCGCCGGCACCGGCACCGTGTACTCCGCCCGAGGGACGAAGAGCCGTCCGGGGAAGTACCCCCTTCCGGGGTCCCCAACCAGGATCAACGCACCCGCTGCCGCGGACTTGCGCAGGGCGGCGGTCATCCGGTCGGCGACCGTGCGGGTGTAGAAGACGTCTCCGGCCAGCACGACGTCTGTCGGACCGGCCTCGGAGACGTCCGCCGCGCGGGCTCGGACGGTCACCCCGTTGGCCTCGGCGTTGCGCTGGGCCGCCTCGGCCGCCGCGGGATCGAGATCAAGGGCTTCGACGCTCGCGGCGCCGGCCCGGGCTGCCGCGATCGCCGCGACGCCTGAGCCGGTGGCAACGTCCAGGACCCGCTTGCCCGCGACGAGCTCCGGGTGGTCCAGGACGTAGCGGGTGAGGGCCTGGCCGCCGGCCCACACGAAGGCCCAGAACGGCGGCGGGGCATCGCTGGAGAATTCGCCGCCGGCCGCGTCGAATAAGCCGCCGCCGGCGAGGTGCAGAGAGATCTCCGGAGCCATGGGTACGGGTAAAAGCTGCGTATGCACCCCGGAATTCTCGGGTCCGGAGCGACAGGGGGCGGGTGCTTTTCCCCGTACTGTGGATAACGGTTGGTGATTTGTGGGGGTTTAGCGTGGGATCAGGGCGTGACCGTGGCGTGTCTCACCAGGCTCAGCGGGCGCCAGACTCGCCGCGGCCTTGTCCATGATCGCTTGGGCCTGCTCCGACGCGGGGTCGAGGCCGAGCGCCTGTGCCGCCAGAGAGTGCGCTGTCTGGGCATCGCCGATCGCGGCCGCGTGGCCGGCCGCTTCCAGGAGAGCGGACATAACCCGTACGCGGTAACGCTCGCGGGCGTCGGCGGCCCAGCCCGGCTGCTCGACGTCCTCCAGGAGCGGACGGGCGGCCACATGCGCGGCCGCGGTCAGCGGGCGCAGCGCACGGCGCGACGACCGGCCGGACGCGGCGGCAACCAGTTCCTCGAAGCGGGCGACATCAACGCGTACTTGCTCGGCCACCAATGCGTAGCCGCCACCGGCCGTCGTGATGATCGAGTCGTGGGCGGCGGCGTCCGGATCCAGCCGCTGGCGTAGCAGCGACAGATGACCCTCCATCGTGTCCTCATGCGCGGCCGGCGGGCGGCCATTCCACAACAGCTCCACCAGCTCGTCCTTGCGCAGCGCGCCGTGCAGCGCGAGAAGTGCCAGAATCTGCTGGGGCTCGGCGCCGCCGAGGTCGTCGCCGGAGAGACGCACACCCCGCGTGCGGACCTCTAGGCGACCGAAGAGCTGGATCTCGTACATGAGATAACACCCTGGCCGGGGGACGGTCGTGCGACAAGCCACCGCCGCGGTGGAGAGCACCCCGAAAGCGAGGGGTGGGTTCCGCCGAAGATACGAGTTTCGCCCGACCGCTCGGCCTCATCCGCCCGGCGGCCGGTCACCGCGGTCGGCTTGGCTCGGATGTGCTGTCAGACTGTTGGTACGCCTTGGCTACGAGACACCGGCACATAGACTTCCAGCGCTGACGGATCAGGAGGCGTGAATGGTGAGCGAGGCGATCACGGTGCTCGTGGTGGACGGGCATCAGACGTTCGCCGAGCTGCTCGGTGTAGCGCTGGCCGGGCAGCCGGAGCTGCGTTACGTGGGTCATGCGCGGACAGGCGAACAGGCGATCCGCATGGTCCAGGAGCTGCGTCCGCACGTGGTGCTGCTGGATCCGGACCTTCCGGACGCGGATGGGATCGCCATCGCGGAGTTGTTGCGGCATCGCTTGCCGGACACGCGTTTCGTGATCCTCACGGCCAACAACGAATCCGCTCTGGTCGGACGCGCGACCGCGGCCGGAGCGTCCGGCTTCCTGTCGAAGAACGGTCCGCTCGGCGATGTGATGAACGCGATTCGCACCGCGCACGGCGGCGGGATGACCGTATCGACCGACATTCTTGCCCGACTGCTGCGCAGCACCGCCCCGGTGGTGGGTCCGCGCGCCGGTGGGCTCACTGCGCGTGAGCATGAGGTGCTGGTGCTGATGGGCTCCGGCCTCGACCCGCGGGCTATCGCTCGGCGGCTCGGCATCAGCGTGCACACGTGCCGTGGCTATGTGAAAGCGGTGCTGGGCAAGCTCGGCGCCCACAGCCAGCTGGAGGCGGTCGCGGTAGCCACCCGGCGCGGATTGCTGCGCCCCGATGGGCATCACGCAGAGTAGTTCACTCTCTCACTCATCCGCGCCGCCTTGGAATCCGTACCTCTCCGCGGAGCGCCCTTGAATCGGGTAGGGCGCCGCGGGTGGGAGGGCTTCGCGTGGAACGTGTGCTGGGCGATGCGTCCGATGTGTCCCGAACGCTGGGGAGTCTGCCCGCCAACTCGGGAGCTGACTGGGCTAATCGGGACAGAAGGGCGCTGAACCAGCGTTCCGGAGTCGACCCGGCCCACCGGCGACCGGCCGCGGATGGCGCGCTCCGCGATCAGTGGGAGGACAGCATGACCGACACCGGAAGCTGGAATGCTTTCGCCGCACCCACGGGGGGCGGTCGCCCGTCCGCTCCCGCGCCGGGTGGTGGTCACCCTGTCGTGCCTGCTCAAGGCGGCTCGTTCGGACCTGCTCAAGGCGGCTCGTTCGGACCTGCTCAAGGCGGCTCGTTCGGATCTGCTCAAGGCGGCTCGTTCGGATCTGCTCAAGGCGGCTCGTTCGGACCTGCTCAAGGCGGCTCGTTCGGATCGCCGGCAGCCACCTACCCGGCGCCTGCCTCCTCTCCGGGGTCTGCCTCCTCTCCGGGGTCTGCCTCCTCTCCGGGGTCTGCCTCCTACTCGGCACCCGCCTCCTATCCGGGGCCTGCTGAGGATCCGTGGCCGGACGGTCCCGCTGGCGCTTGGCCGGGTGGGTCCGCTGGCCCGTGGCTGAACGACCCGCAGCCTGGCCGGCCCATCGAGCCGCAGGTCGGACCTTCTGCCGGCCCGCAGTCGGGCGGTTACCAGCCGTTGCCTGCGAGCGGACACCAGCCGGGAGACGGCGGGGAGCGGGGCAGGCGGGAGCACCAGCCTGCGCCGAAGTTCGGGCCCGCGCCGCCCGCCACCGGTGGCCGGGCGACATTCGGCGTCACCGCGGGTCCGATCAGCGGCCATTGGCGCGACGGCGACCAGGACAACGATGGTCCGGTCGCGCCGCGTGGCCGCACGACCCCCGCGCCTGTCGCCGACGATGCGGCGCCGTTGTCTTCCACAGCTCACCTCGCACGTCCGAAGGCCGACTCGGCTTCCGTGCCGGGCTCGCAAAGCTCTTCCGTGCCGGGCTTGCAAAGCTCTTCCGTGCCGGGCTCGCATAGCTCTTCCGTGCCGGGCTCGCATAGCTCTTCCGTGCCGGGCTCGCATAGCTCTTCCGTGCCGGGCTCGCATAGCTCTTCCGCATTCGGGTCGCAAGGCTCTTCCGTGGCGAGGTCACACGGCGCAACGCCGTTCGAGGCTGCGCAGGGCGGGTCGCTGGGTGGGCCGATTCCGATGGATACGCCGGTCTCTGCCCAGGCATATCAGCGATTGTCTGACTTGTCGCCCACGGTGACTTCCGGCACCGGTGAATGGTTCGATGCCGCACAGCCGGCGCGATCGGTCTCGGCCGCATCGGTGCTCGATCGGTCCCGGAACCCGCACACTGGACCGTCCGCACCGGACCTGGATCAGCACATCGGTGATCTCATCGACGGCCCCGGCCGCGAGATCCGGCCGCACCGCGCCCTCAAGCACCCGACCGGGGCGACAACGACGATCACGGGCCCGGGTGGACCGCCGCGCCGCAGCCGAGCCGTCATGATCGCCGGTACGGCGCTCACCGCTGCAGTGCTGGTCGGCGGCACTGTCGCCGGCGTCACCTACTTCGCCGACGGCGGCAAGGACACCACCTCCGTGCTCGAGCTGGGCGTCGTCGGCAAGAACTCGCCGCGTACGGTCAGCGCGCTCACCGAAGGTCGGACCCAGGCGACGTTCGAGCTGACCAGCGCGGCGACCCGGGTCACGGTGCGCAGCGAGGACCTGGGCGACAACCTGTACCGGATGACCACCGCGGACGACTCCGGCGTGTTGCCCCGGGCAGCGGTCGAGCGGGACACCGTACGGTTGGCGCTCGAACCGGACAGCGACGGCGGCGCGCGGGCCGTGGAAATCGTGCTCTCCGCGAAGGTGACGTGGACGCTGCGTTTCGCTGATGTTGTCGACGAGCAGAATGTCGACCTGACCGGCGGCCGGATCGCGGGCATCGACGTCGCGGGCGGCGCGCGGCGGGCGGAGATCCAACTGCCTGCGGCGACCGGCACCGTGCCGGTGAAGTTCGCGGGCGAGGTGGACGAGCTAGCCATGTCCGCGCCGGCCGGAAACCCGGTCCGCGTGCAGGTGAAGGGCGGCGTGGGCACGGTCTCCGCCGGCGCCAAGACGCTACGCGACGTGCCCCCCGGCTCCACGCTCACGCCGAAAGACTGGTCGCGCGGTAACCGCTACGACGTCGAGGCAGCCTCCCGGGTGACCCTCTTGTCGATCAACTCCGCCCCGTAGGGCCACCCGGATCCGCGTTATTCGCTGAGCAGCACTCCGGGGTTCAGCAGCCCGGCCGGATCAAGCGCGGCCTTGATCCGGCGCATCGCTGCCACCTCCGACTCCGATCGGGACAGCGGCAGCCAGCGGGCCTTCGCCCGGCCGACCCCGTGCTCGGAGCTGATGCTGCCCCGGCGCGAGGCGACGAGCCGCAGCACCGCGTCGGTGACGTCCTCGGCCTGATCGCCCGCGCCGAGCACGTTGACGTGCAGGTTGCCCTCGCCGAGATGCCCGAAGATGATCGGTCGGGCGGCGGGCGCGGCTCCCGCAACCGCGCCGGGCAGGTCGGCGACCAGCCCGGCTAGTTCGCGCAGCGGCACGGAAACATCCAGCTTCACGGGTACGCCGGCGGCGCTGATCGCCTCCGTGTGCGTTTCCCGGTACGCCCAGAGCTTCGCCACACCGGTCACGTCGGAAGCCACCGTCGCGTCCCGCACGGACTCGCACTCGCCCAGCACCTCGAGCAGATCGTCCGTGGGATCCGTCCGCGCCGCACACTCCAGCACCACGTACGCCGGGTGCGGCTCGGTGAACGGGGCAGCGAGGTTGCCGTGCGTGCGTACCAATTCGAGGCCCTCGGCGAGGAACAGCTCGGCCGCTGCCAGCGCCGGAAGCCCGGCCCGCGCCGCGGCGAGCACGTCGAGCGCGCCCGGCACGCCGTCGACCGCGACCAGCGCGACGGCGCGAGCGGGTAGCAGCGGGACAAGGCGCAACCGGACCTTCGTCACGATCGCCAGGGTGCCCTCGCTGCCGGCGAGCAGCTGCGCGAGGTCGTACCCCGTGTTGTCTTTGGCGAGGCCGACCAGCCGGCTCACCACGCTGCCGTCCGCGAGGACGGCCTCGATGCCCGTCACCTGCTCGCGCATGCTGCCGTAGCGGACCACCCGGATGCCGCCCGCGTTGGTCGCGACCAGGCCGCCGATCGTGGCGGCCGAGCGCGCCGCGAGGTCCACACCCACGTCGAGGCCATGCGGCCGGGCGTGCTGCTGGAGACGTTCCAGCGTGACGCCCGCGCCCACGGTCACCTGTGCTTCGAGCACGTCCACCTCGTCGAGCGAGGTCAGGCGGCCGAGACTGAGCAGCACCTCGCCGCCGGCCGGGACGCCCCCACCCACCAGGCCGGTGTTGCCGCCCTGCACCGTGAGAGCCACGCCCGCATCCGCGCAGGCGCGCACCACCGCGGCGACCTCGGCGGTGTTGGCGGGCCGCACCACGCACCGGGCCTGGCCGGTGAAACGGCGGGTCCAGTCGGTCTCGTACTGGGCTTTCAGGTCGCCGTCGACCAGCACGTGCCGGTCACCGACGACCCCGCGCAGAATGTCCTCGAGGTCGCTCACGACAGCACCCTGAGCCGGACCGTCTGGCTCATGCCGCGCAGCTTGTCGAGCACGTCGGCGCTGTACTCGCCGCTGATGTCGGTGATCAGGTAGCCGTACTCGCCGCGGGTGCTGAGCAGTTGACCTTCGACGTTGACCTGGTGCTCGGCAAGGATGCTGTTGACCTGGGCCAGGACGCCGGGCATGTTGACGTGCACGTGCACGGTGCGGCTCATCTCCGGCTGCGCCGGCAGAGCGACGCTGGGCAGGTTGACGCTCAGCGTGGTGTTGCCCTCACGCACGAAGTGCGCGAGTTTGTTCGCCACGAAGTCGCCGATGTCGGCCTGAGCCTCCTCGGTGGACCCCCCGATGTGCGGGGTCAGGATGACGTTCGGCAGGCCGCGCAGCTCGGAAACGAACTCGTCGCCGCGGCCCTTCGGCTCCGTCGGGAACACGTCCACCGCGGCGCCGGACAGGTGGCCGTTGACCAGGGCGTCCCGCAGGGCCAGGTGGTCGACCACGATGCCGCGGGAGAGATTGAGGAAGATCGCCCCCGGCCGCATCCGGGCGAACTGCTCCGCACCGAAGAACCCGGCGTTGCCCGGCCGGCCGTCGACGTGCAGTGTGACCACGTCCGTGGTGGCGAGCAACTCGTCGAGGGAGCTGCACCGCTGGGCGTTGCCGAGCGCGAGCTTGTCGGCAGTGTCGAAGAAGGACACGTGCATGCCGAGGTTCTCCGCGAGCACGGAGAGCTGGGTGCCGATGTTGCCGTACCCGACGATGCCGAGCCGGCGGCCGCGGACCTCGTGGCTGCCGTTGGCGGCCTTGTCCCAGACGCCGGCGTGCATGAGCTCGTTCTTCTCGGTGAGCCGCCGGGTGATCGCGATGATCTCGGCCAGCGCCAGCTCGACCACCGACCGGGTGTTGGAGAACGGCGCGTTGAAGACGGCAATGCCGGCCCGGGAGGCGGCGCTGAGCTCGATCTGATCGGTGCCGATGCAGAACGCGCCGATGGCGACCAGACTGTCCGCAGCGTCCAGCACTTTGGCGCTGACCTGCGTTTTCGAGCGGATGCCCAGGAGATGCACGCCCGGAATGCGCTCGAGCAGCTCGGTCTCGTCGAGGGCGTTGCGCAGGGACTCGACCTGGAAGCCCTCCGTCTCGAGCCGGGACACGGCGTCCGGGTGAATGCTCTCGAGCAGCAGAACTCGCACCTTGGCTTGGTCGATCATCACTTTCCGTTTCGTGTCAGGGATCGATCGCCCGGGCCGCCACGCCGAAGCCCAGTTCACAGACGTCCCAGCCTAGTGCGCCGGAACGTCGGGGCCGGGGACGGTGTGTCCCGGGTCCCACCAGCCGGTCGCTCGTTCGTGACCTTGCCGCGGCCGGGGTTGCGCTGGTCAACTCGGCTCTGCGCGCCGGCCGCCCACCGCAAGGCTGGCAAGAACCTGACAGTCCGGGCCGCCTCGCCAAAAATGTCACACCCCCGCGGCAGGATGCCCCCATGCCTGCGAAGGGACCCGAGAAGAGATGAACGCACCGGCCATCGAGACCACCGGTCTCGTGAAGGTCTTCGGAGACAACCGAGCTGTGGACGGCGTCGACCTGACCGTCCCGCAAGGCACGGTGTATGGCCTGCTCGGCCCCAACGGCGCAGGCAAGACGACGGTGGTGCGCATGCTGGCCACCCTGCTGCGCCCCGACGGCGGCCAGGCCCGCATCTTCGGGCATGACGTGGTCCGGGAAGCCGACGCCGTTCGCAGCCGGGTCAGCCTCACCGGACAGTATGCGTCGGTCGACGAGGACCTCACCGGCACCGAGAACCTCGTGCTGCTCGCCCGCCTACTGGGCCACGCCAAGCCGGCCGCCCGCGCTCGTGCCGCCCAGCTGCTCGAGGCGTTCGGGCTCACCGAGGCGGCTGACCGCCAGGTGAAGAAGTATTCCGGCGGCATGCGCCGGCGCATCGACATCGCCGCCAGCATTCTCAACACCCCCGACCTGCTGTTCCTGGACGAGCCGACCACCGGCCTCGACCCCCGCAGCCGCAATCAGGTGTGGGACATCATCCGGGTGGTGGTGGCGAACGGCACGACAGTCCTGCTCACCACCCAGTACCTGGACGAGGCCGACCGGCTCGCGGGACGGATCGCCGTGATCGACCACGGGAAAGTGATCGCGGAGGGTACGCCCGGCTCGCTCAAGGCGTCGATCGGCGAGGGGACCGTGCACGTGCGGCTGCGCGACGCTGCCCAGCGCCCGGAGGCCGAGCGGCTGCTGGCCGGAGTGCTGGGCACCACCGTGCAGGCTGAAGCCGATCCGGTCGCCCTCACGGCCCGCGCGGGCGCGGGCGGCACGGAAAACGGCGCCGCCGAGCTGGCGTCCAAGGCGCTCGCCGCGCTGGCCGGTGCCGGCATCGTGGTCGACGACTTCTCCCTCGGCCAGCCCAGCCTGGACGAGGTCTTCCTGGCCCTCACCGACAAGCCCGCGGCCGCTGCCGATTCGTCGCTCACCGAGGAGGTGACCGCATGACACCCCCTGTGTCAACCTCACGCCGCTTGAGCGAGCGGCGGGGAGGTGGTGAACCGCGAGGCTCCGCCGTGTTTGGCGGGGTCGTAGGG